>NZ_JBSWXO010000005.1:0-360923 GCF_056160645.1 Alteromonas sp. ABH4_456 | reverse complement strand
CTCGGTAATTTCTTTTTGGCGATTGATCTGATCGCAGAAATCACACTGAGTTCCCCTATGGGGTGCTCTACACTTAAGAACAGTTATTTAGTAAAATTGCACGGATGAAAGAATAAACAGGCGACAATGGGGCTTTAGGTTTAGTAGAGTCGTGCAGGTAGCGTTATGCCAAAGGTAACAAAAAAACGACAAAGCAATATTCATCCCACGGTTTCCATATAGTTAATAGTAACAGTGGGATGAATAATTAACGCTAATTCAGTGATTGAAGTAAAACAACTAATTGTTACTGTTATCAAAACTAATATATTCAACAACTTCAAGATCGAACCCAGATAATGCGTTGAATTTTAACGGGGCACTTAATAGTCTTAGTTTCTTGACGCCGAGATCTCGTAATATTTGCGAGCCTGCACCTACTTGCTTGTAACCAATATCTGTTCTGGGACGCCTTTTTTTGCCTAAAACTAATTCATCAATACTATTTTCAATATCTTCAGTGGTTTCTGTGTGACATATATAAACTAATACGCCATTTCCAACATCAGCGATATGCTGCATAGCTGCCCTAAAGTCCCATGAATTGCTAGTTTCTTCACTATATATGCCTAATACATCTTTAGCTGTACTGCTTACATGCACACGAACTAACACGGGTTCATCAGTACAGACATCTCCTTTTATAAGTGCAAAGTGATGCTCATTTGTTGTGTTATTGAGGTATGTTCTTAATTCAAATTTGCCATGTACAGTATTTATTTGTCGTTGTTTAATGCATTCAATAGTGCGATCCGTAGCGATCCGGTATTGAATGAGTCCGGCTATGGTGCCAATTTTAATATTATGTCGCTTGGCAAATTCTTCTAGCTCAGGTCGTCTTGCCATAGAGCCATCTTCATTCATTACTTCTACAATTACTGCAGCTGGCTCCAGCCCCGCTAAACGGGCTAAATCACAACCTGCTTCGGTATGTCCCGCGCGACTCAGCACGCCACCAGCCTGGGCCATCACTGGAAATATATGCCCAGGTTGGACAATGTCTTGAGGTTTAGCAGTAGTTGCTACTGCTGTTTGTACTGTGTGGGCGCGATCTGCAGCGGATATTCCGGTTGAAATGCCTGATGCTGCTTCAATACTAACGGTAAAGTTGGTGGAATGTTGACTGCCGTTATTGTGCACCATCAGCGGTAAATTGAGTTGACGGCAGCGTTCTTCTGTTAAGGTCAGACATATTAACCCTCTGGCGTGGGTGGCCATAAAATTAATGTCTTTGGGTTCCACTAGGGAGGCAGCCATTAAAATATCGCCTTCATTTTCACGATCTTCATCGTCAAGCAAGATCACCATTTTGCCTTGACGGAAATCTTCGATAATTTCCTTGTACGTGTTTAGTTGCATACATTACTCGTTAGTTAAGTACTGCCTACCAAATTACTCAAAGACTCGTTAATGGTAGGTGTGATAATGAAAGTATATTATACCTAAGGATGCTAATATTGCAGGGCGTTGGGGTTTTTTTTAACGTGAAAGTTCTTTTAAATAAGGTATTTATTGGCATGTTGAGGTATTCTAGTTTAAAGCAGCCCGAATTCAGATAATAAGTGCACCACTTATGGTTAAACGGTGAGGAGAGATCAACTGCCTGTTGGTGGTACTCTGCAATCGCCAAAAAACAAGAGTAGTTACCATGAGTTACGAGCAGTTGATCGAGGGACAACGATACCAGATAGAGGCCTACTTACGCGAGGGTTTCAGTTATCGGGAAATAGGAAAGCGGCTGAGGAAAAGTCATAGCACTATCAGTCGGGAAGTCAGACTCAATCGAATTCGAGATAGCCATTACTTGCCGGAAGTCGCTCAGGCGAAAGCAGAAAAACGACGATGCCAGGCTGCCAAGTATTATGTACCGGAATCGACCATCACGTTTGTTGAGTTTGGCTTGAACCAGAAATGGAGTCCTGAGCAAATTGCTGGCGTGGGTAAAATCATAGGCCATCCCGTCAGTCACGAATGGATTTATGGCTATGCACAGCGGGATAAATTACGCGGTGGCAAGCTGTATAAGCAGTTGCGGCAGAGTCGACGCAGATACCGTAAAGGCAGTCGGGCGAAGCGGGTCATTATCCCGAATCGCGTGGGCATTGAGCATCGTCCAGCCATCGTGAACAGAAAGAAGCGGTTTGGCGACTGGGAAGCTGACACGGTTTTAGGGAAGCAAGGAATCGGCGCGATAGTCAGCCTAGTTGAGCGGAAAAGCAAGCTGTACCTGATACGTAAAGTGCCAGCCAAAAGCGCGGCTGATGTAAGCCGGGCCATGGTCGGAATGCTGTGGCGGTACTGCCGTCACGTCCGTACTATTACAGCAGATAACGGCAGTGAATCCTGTGACCACGAGCAGGTAGCAGAAAAGTTGAAAGCGGATATCTATTTCGCTAACCCATACTCTTCATGGGAACGCGGATTGAATGAGAACTTCAATGGCCTGCTGCGCCAGTACATCCGTAAAGGCACGGATTTACGGACAGTAACGGACAAGCAAATTGCTAAAATTGAACGGGCATTAAATGCCAGACCGAGAAAGTGTCTCGGCTTCAGGCAACCTCTAGCGGTATTCAATGAATTACGCCAGGCTGCCTAATTTCGCGAGTGGTGCACTTCGGAGTTGAATTCGCGAGTTGTTTTACTTATCTAATGTTAGGCTTTTAATACTCACCATATTTCAAGTGCCGTAATAATATAGGAATTCGCGTTAAAAATGGCTGAAAAAATTCATCCACTTTCATTTGATCCAGGTCGTCCAGACTTTTCTCCTTATGGATTAACTTGTGTGCACTGGAAACCATCTCCAATGCCGCGTCCTGACCACCATAGTGAAGTAGAGCTAAACTTTCTTAAGTCAGGCTCGGTTACCTATTTGTTTGGTGGACAAAAAACGACAGTGGAAGTCGGAAAATTAAGTGTTTTTTGGGCGGCGATACCGCATCAAATTATTGATTTTACACCTGATACCGTTTATTACGTTGCAACAATACCGTTGCAAAACTTTTTAGCCTGGCAACTTCCTGAGTCTTTTGTTCAACAATTAATGCATGGTCAATTTGTCAGTGAGCAAACATCGAATCGCGCACAGATTGATGAGCGGCTGTTTGAGCATTGGGTGAATGATTTGCAATCTCGCACTGAAGAAATTGAAAAACCCGTGCTGTTAGAAATGCAAGCTCGTTTAACGCGTTTAGCTTATAACTTACCAGCCAATGATAACAGCCAGTGTTTTACTTCAATAAAAAATTCTGGCCTCAATAAGGCTGAACAAATGGCTTGCTATGTTGCTCAAAATTACACAGAAAAATTAACCGCTGCACAAATCAGTGAGTTTGCAGATTTGCACCCTAATTATGCAATGAATTTGTTCCAGAAAACCTATGGTACGACGTTAATTAACTACTTAACTCAACATAGGATTTCACACGCACAGCGTTTATTGACCACTACCAGTTTGAAAATTACTGAAATAGCAATTCAGTCAGGTTTTATTACTATCAGTCGATTTAATGATGCTTTTGTTCGCTCCTGTGGATGTTCTCCTCGGGATTATCGAAAGTCCCATCAGATAGAACAAAAAAAACGCGCTTAGTGTAATTTCCAGAAAGTCGGAGAAGAGTAGATTTCTGCATTAAAACTGAAATCTACTCATATCTTTTACTACTCGAAAGAACTAAATAATGCCTTACGGGCTAAATTAAGGGCCGTTACAGCGTCTTGCTTACTTTGAGCTTCGCGCATTGCTTCAAAATCCAGTTTATCCAATGCGCGTTCAATTGCCTTTAAGAAACCTATCGCGCTGTTGGCTGCTTCCACAGCATTTTCCCTGAATGGAAACTGATCTAATTGCCATACACCTTGCCAGTTGTTTTTACGCAAAGTGTAGAAAAATTCGAATAGTTCTATAGGGTGCACTGAACCCGCTATTAGATCATCATCCCAGCCGCGAAAATTATCATTTACGTCCATACCAAATAAACGACCATGGTCAATAGCCAGTTGAGCCGCATCTGCTGGCGATTCTCCACCGTAGAGTGAATGTCCAAAATCGAGCAGAATACCTACATTTGGAAGCCCCATCTTTTCAATACCCAATAAGGTTCGAGAGACACTGTCATAGCTCATATGTGCACGTGGTTCACGGGGTTTATATTCAATAACAAATTTAAGGTCAGGGTTTTGGCTTGCAGCTTCCGCAATACCTTCAACACTTAGTTTCCATAATTCGCGATGATCAACCTGAAATGGATAGTCCCACCCGTCTTGTCCTGGCCAAAGTTTGACGTAGTCAGCGCCAAAACGGCGTACAACATTTGCCGCATCATTCACCATTTCATTAGCCAATTTGCGGATACCGGGATCCGGGTTGGTAAACGCGCCTTTTGAGAATTGGCGGGTATAAATTTCCGGTGTAATACCAATAACTGACAAATTATTGCGCTTTAGCGCCTCTTCTACAGTATCGAGCGACAATGAGGAATCCACAAAAGGATAATTAATATCAACGACGGATAAATCTTCTACTTGCCCAGCTAAGTCAATCATCTCTAGAAGCGTTCTTGTTGGACCATAACCATCGGTAGCGTAGCGGTCCACATAAGTGGCAAAGTGCCATATTCCAGCACCAAATTTTTGCTTTTGTTTCATAAAAAGTATATCTCCAGAGATCTGTAAAGCATTGACTTTACTTACGTTTAATTTTAGTTGGAGAGTTAATCTGCAATAATGACTTCAACTCCAACCTCTTCTATTGCGATGCGGTCTTTCTCTTGAATTCCACAATCTGTTATTAAAATATTAATTCGCTTTAGATGGTCCAAATGACAGAAGGAACGCTCTCCTATCTTGCTCGAATCCGCCAGTAAGATGATTTTTTTCGCCGAATTCATCATGGCTTTTTTCACTGCGATATCAGACATAGAGGGATAAGTCAGCCCACTATCTACATCTAAGGCGGCAGTAGCTAAAAATAGCTTTTGTACAAAAAGTCCATCAAAGTAATCAGCCGATCTATCACCACTTAAAGACAAAGTAGGGGCTTTAAAGTGACCTCCACTCATATGCACATCAAACTCTGGCTCAGCCCCGAGCATAAGCGCAATATTAAGTGCATTGGTTATCACTGTTACGTTCTTCTTCCCAAACAAATGTGAGGCCATTGCTGTCGTCGTCGAGCCGGAATCAATAATTATTGATTCTCCATTTTCCACTAGCTTGGCGGCTGCTCTGCCTATTTTCTGCTTAACGTCTATATTTTCTTGATGTTCCAATGCCATCGAGCGAACTTGATCGGGTACCGATTTTAAGAAAGCACCGCCATGCTCTCTAACAATGTGTCCATCGTTTTCTAATTTTTCCAGGTCTTGACGTATCGTGACCTCAGAAACGCCAAACGCTTCAGCGAAAACACTGACACGCTCACTACCTTCTTCTCTTAGCCAGTCCAACATTTTAGTGCGGCGGATCTCACCAAATTGTCGTCCCTTGAACTTGTTTTCTTGCATAAATCAATTCTCTGCCAGGTGATGTAAACAAAGCTTATGTATTACCACGTAATTGAGCTCAACTTCATTTGTTTTTCGTTTCTATTGATGCATTAATTGCAATTCGAAAGTGAACGAAAGTTAAATTCTTACGAAAATACCTGGCGATAAATTAATAAACACTATATAGTATTTAAAAATTAATTAAAGTACCTGAATAGTAATCATGAACACGAATGGTCAACTTGCTCGAAAATCGTTAGAGTATCGTCGCGATATCATTAGATGGATCAAACATGCTGGAGCTGGTCATACAGGGGGAAGTTTGTCCTGTGTGGATATATTGAACGTGCTCTACAACCGCATATTGCGGGTCTCTCCAGACACTTTTTCTGCTCCTGACAGAGATAGATTTGTGCAAAGTAAGGGGCATTCTGTTGAAGCTTTGTTTGTGGTGTTAGCTGACCAAGGCTTTTTTGAAGAGTCTGAATTAGAAACCTTATGTGGATATCAATCTCACTTTGTCGGTCACCCCACGCGAAAAATTCCAGGTGTAGAGCAGAATACAGGTGCTCTGGGGCATGGTTTGCCAATCTGCACCGGGATGGCGATTGGTGCAAAAATGGATAAGTCTGATTTTCGGGTATTTACTTTATTAGGTGATGGTGAGATTGCTGAAGGTTCTAACTGGGAAGCGGCAATGGCGGCATCACATTATAAACTTGACAATCTCACCGCTATCGTTGACTGCAATACGCTGCAAATTACCGGCCGTACTCGTGATGTGATGAACAATGAACCTCTGGCCGAAAAGTTTGAGTCATTTGGTTGGGCGGTTAAAACCATAGATGGTCATAATTTTGATCAGCTTATAAGCGTTTTAGAAAAGCCACTTGAGCCAGGAAAGCCGACAGCCATTATCGCTCGTACTGTAAAAGGTAAAGGAGTGAGTTTTATGGAAGATGTAGGAAAATGGCACCATGGTGTTCCCAATGATGAAGAGTATTTGCGCGCATTAGCGGAAATTAACTTCAATCTTGCCACATTTAAGGAGGCTTTAGCATGAGTGCGCCAGCGCCATCAATGTATTCTAATGTCGCGAAAGCGTATGCAGAAAAATTTGGCCTGAAATTAGGCAAACCTAATCTCGAAGTATTTTCAGAAACACTGCAACAGCTGGCTTCAGAAGATGCTCAGATCACTGTTGTAACCAGTGACTCCAGAGGGTCGGGTAAACTTGCTCCTTTTGCGCAAGCTTATCCAGATCAGATAGTGGAAGTGGGTATTGCAGAGCAAAACTTGGTCGGTGTCGCGGCCGGATTAGCGTCTATTGGTAAGAGTGTGTTTGCCGTATCACCCGCCTGTTTTCTTACTGCTCGTTCTTTTGAGCAAATTAAGAATGATGTGGCTTACTCTGATAATCCGGTGGCTTTAGTGGGAATTAGTGCTGGTGTCAGTTACGGTGCCTTAGGTACAACTCACCATTCGTTACATGACTTTGCTGCGTTAAGAGCAGTGAACAATATCACCATTATTTCACCTGCGGATAACTATGAAGCCATCGAAGCCGTAAAAGCGGCGGCTACATGGCCAACGCCAGTCTATTTACGATTTGGCAAAGCTCCTCTCTATGGATTACCCACTATTAATAAATTTGAAGTTGGCAAAGCACGAGTGGTTAGAGCAGGTAATGATGCCGCTTTTATCGCCAACGGCGAAACAGTAATTCACGCATTTTTAGCTGCGGGCTATTTACATGAAGCCTTAGGTATCAATTGTAGAGTTATCAGTATGCCTACTATTAAACCCTTAGATACAGATGCCATTCTTGTTGCGGCAAGTGAATGTCGGGCTATTGTTACTGTAGAAGAGCATATGGTGAATGGTGGTTTAGGAGAGGCATGTGCGGGGGTAATCTCTCAAACGGCTATTGCGCCTAAATTTAAAGTTTGCGGCATTCCAGATGAATATACCGTGACGGGTAGCCAAGCAGACATCTTTAATCATTACGGCATATCAATGGAAGGTTTGGCGCAGGCCATGCGCCGTCTATTGGGCGTTTAGCGTTATGCCTTGTATTCTAGCGATAGACCAAAGTACGTCTGCAACTAAAGCACTGCTGTTTGATAGTCAAGGGGAGGTACTTGATCGAGAGTCTGCTGCCCATCAGCAATTTTATCCGCAACCGGGCTGGGTGGAGCATGATGCCGAAGAAATTTGGCAAAATCTGTTAACTGTTACCCAGTCTTTAATTACGCGGAACGCACATAGGGCGGATCAACTGCTGGGGTTGAGTATTACCAATCAGCGGGAAACGATCGTGGTCTTTGACAAAGACACAGGCAAGCCGCTGTATCCGGCAATCGTTTGGCAATGTCGACGTAGCGACAGAATTTGCAAGCAGCACATCGAACACGGCCATAGTGACATCATAAGCACAGCGACAGGTCTGCGAATTGACCCGTATTTTTCAGGTTCAAAATTGCAGTGGATGGTTGAGCATTATGATGGTCTCAAACAAAAACTGGTTGAGGGTGAAGCATTAATTGGTACCGTAGATACCTATCTTATATATCGGCTAACCCAAGGAAAGGTCTTCGCAACCGACCCATCCAATGCCAGTCGCACATTGTTGTACGATATTAATCGCCTGTCTTGGAGTCAGTCACTGTGTGATTTGTGGCAAGTGCCAATGAATGCGTTGGCGGAGGTTCGGGAGAGTTCCGCGTCGTTTGGTGAAACCCAGATTGCCGGTGTTTTATCAAAACCATGCCCAATTATCGGCGTTATCGGAGACTCGCAAGCGTCTTTATTTGCCCTGCGTTGTTTTGAATCCGGTAGTGCCAAAGTCACTTTTGGTACTGGCTCTTCAGTTTTGTTGAATATTGGCAATCAACCACAGTTTTCAAAACTGGGCGTTGTGACTGCATTAGCTTGGATCATTAATGGTCAACCCACCTATGCATACGAAGGCATTATTATCCATTCCGCGGCAACATTGGTGTGGCTTAAGGACCAACTTGGGCTTATTCAAGAGGTTAGTGAGCTAGAAGAGCTGGCTTCTCAAGTAGAAGATGAAGGAGGGGTCTATTTTATTCCGGCATTTTCGGGATTGGGCTTACCCTACTGGGATCCGGATGCGCGTGCCGCGATAGTTGGATTGTCCGGATATAGCAATAAAAAACATGTCGCTCGTGCCGCACTAAATTCCATTGCTTATCAGTTAAAAGATGCACTGGAGGCGATGCAGCAGGAAAGTGGCGTGAAATTGACCTTGCTCAACGCCGATGGTGGACCGTCGGCAAATCAGTTGTTAATGCAATTTACTGCGGATATTACCTGTACTGACCTGGCGGTTTCAGCCGCTCCTGATTGTTCAGCACTGGGTGCGGCAATGATGGGACCAATGGGGCTAGGAAAATATCAGTCTATTGATGAAATTGCAGCGTTACCACGCAACGATAAACAGTATCACCCGCATATGCCATCTGAAATGGTTAATACTCTACACTCTGGATGGCGAGATGCGATGCATCTAGTGTTATCCGGCAGTAAACAAAACAAAAATGAAGGACACTCATAATGAAAATAACAAAAATACCGGCAGTGCTCGTTTCTGCCTTGATGATGTTTGCCTTGTTATTAACCGGTTGTGGACAGGCTGATAATCAAGGAGTTGAGACGCAAAAAGAATCAGCCAGTAAACGCATTGCTGTTGTGGTCTCGACACTGAACAATCCTTGGTTTGTGATCTTAGCTGAGGCTGCTCGAGATCGTGCAATTGAACTCGGTTATGAAGCGACCATTTTTGATTCGCAAAATGACCCATCCAAAGAAGCGGCACATTTTGAAAATATTGTGGCCTCTGGCTACAGCGCCATTTTATTTAATCCTACCGATGCGGACGGCTCTATTGCCAATGTACGTCGTGCCAAGAAAGCGGATATCCCGGTATTTGGTATGGATCGGGAGATTAATGCCACCGATGCGGCAGTGTCGCAGATTCTATCTGACAATTACGCCGGCACCGTCGCGCTCGGTCAGTATTTTGTTAAAACGGTTGGAAAAACGGGCAAGTATGTCGAGTTATTAGGCTTGGTTGGTGACAACAATACCTGGAATCGCTCAAAAGGTTTTCACAGTGTGGTTGACCGTTATCCTGGATTAGAAATGGTGGCGCAGCAAAGCGCCGATTTTGACCGTGCCAAAGCACTCGATGTTCTGGAATCGGTATTGCAGGCTAATCCTGACATCGATGCTGTTTTCTGCGGCAACGATGCGATGGCCATGGGGGCTTACCAAGCTCTGTTAGCCGCCGGCAAAGCGGACAAGGTTAAGGTTTTTGGTTTCGATGGTGCCGACGATGTCGTGAAGTTAATTGCTGAGGGTAAGATTACCGCGACGGGTATGCAATTCCCCAAAGTAATGGCAAAGACAGCAGCAGAAAGTGCCGACCAATACATCAATGGTAAACGTGATTTTCCTCAGAAAACACCGGTGTCGGTAGAGTTGGTGACACAGCAAAATGTCAGCAACTTTGGTGATTATGGTCGTAAGTAGTAGGTGTATTGAATGACAAGTTCTATGTCTTATAAAAGTGCAAAGCTAAAAGTTTGGATTATTGTGGTTATCGGCTTGGCACTTTTGTTTTATGTGATGCCACTGTTCAAAGTAGTGTCTTTAAAAGAAGCGCAACAAAAAGCGTTAGCAGCGAATTTTGACCCAGTAACTTATGTCGGTGAGATCTGGCAAGGCGCTCTATTAGAAGCCGCTGAGAATGCGGTAGATGTAGTAACTTTACATCAAGCATTTCAGCAGGACGCACAACAAGCGGCTAACGATTATGGTAACAGGCTGGGTCTTAGTGGTACCGCCTCCTATTTTGTCTCTGGTCAGGGGTATATTGTCTCGGCCGAGGCTGATAGCGTCAGCATTGCCTTGATGCCAGACGGAAAGGAAATCGCAGTTATCGAAATAGGCCCTATTTTCGGTAATGCTATTCGCGATGGTTCAGGTTTGTTTAATATCAGTGATTTTTCCAATACCCAGGATTACAACGCCTTATCTGAAGAACTAAATCGCAGAGTGGAGCAACAGGTTTTACCCATCTTGCAAGCTGATAACCTTGTCGGCAAACAAGTTCGTTTTGCCGGTGGGGTGGATATTTCTGATTACGACGGCGTTCCAGACTCATTTTTAGTGGTACCTGTTGTGGTTGAAGTGTTATGACAACATCAGCAGAAATTGTGCTGGAAGCACAAGGAATAGGTAAGAGTTTCCCCGGTGTCCGTGCTCTGGATAATGTCAGCCTGACATTACGCAGCGGACGTTTAACCGCGCTACTGGGTGAAAATGGCGCCGGTAAGTCGACATTGATGAATATTGTCGCAGGTGTGTTCAACCAGGATCAAGGCGAAGTGAGGTTATCTGGTCAAGCAGTTAATTTCGCTAATCCGCGAGAAGCACGTGACGCCGGGATTTCCATGATTTATCAGGAACTGAATTTAGTCTCCAATTTAACGGTGGCTGAAAATATCTTCCTTAGTCGCGAGCCACTAAATCGGTTTGGTTTAATTGACTCCGAGAAAATGAACCGCGACACCGCCGTACTACTTAAGCGGTTGGATTTGGATGTGGAGCCGACCACACCATTAGGTCACTTGCGCGTAGGTCAACAGCAAATCGTGGAAATTGCCAAAGCCATTTCTACCAATGCCAAAGTGCTGATTATGGATGAACCCACTTCAGCCATTACCGAACACGAAATTGACGTGCTGTTTGGCATTATCGAGAACCTTAAAAAACAAGGTGTTGCCATTGCATATATTACCCACAAGCTTGAAGAGCTGACGCGCATAGGTGATGACGCTGTTGTCATGCGAGATGGCAAGCTGATTAGCAGTGCGCCGCTGTCTGACTTAAGTCGTGGTGATATTGTACGTATGATGGTCGGACGCGAAATGAAGTCCTATACCGAGCGTCAAAGTACTGAAAAAGGTGCCGAAGCGCTGCGTATTGAAAACTTGTCTTTGGCTCATCCTGAGCGTCCAGAAGAATACCTTTTAAAGAATATTGACTTTAACGTGCACCGCGGAGAAGTGTTGGGCATATTTGGTTTAATGGGAGCCGGCAGAACCGAATTACTGGAAACCGTATTTGGATTACATCCACTTCAGGCAAGTGGCACCTTCTTCGTTAACGGTGAGCCCGTTAAGATTACATCACCACGACAGGCTATTGATTTGGGCTTGGCACTTGCCCCTGAAGATCGCAAGCATGAAGGGCTGATCTTAGGGATGTCGGTATCAGAAAATGCCAGTTTGGCTTGTTTGGGGCGACTCGGCAGATTTGGCTTTACGGATGAAAAAGCCGAAAACCAACTAGCAGATGAAATAGTTCGTGATTTCAGTGTTAAAACCCCGTCTATTCATCAAACCATTCGCAATCTTAGTGGTGGCAATCAACAGAAAGTTATCCTCGGTAAATGGCTCGCCAATAAGCCATTGGTACTGCTGTTGGATGAGCCAACCCGCGGGATTGATGTGAATGCCAAAGATGAAATTTACAGTTTAATTCACAAACTCGGTGAGTCTGGTTTAGCCGTGATTGTAGTGTCTTCAGAATTACCAGAAATCTTGGCTCTAACCGACAGAGTGATGGTGTTATGCGAAGGTCAGAAAACGGCTGAGTTTGATCGTGCGCAGGCTAACGAAGAATCAATTATGGCGGCGGCATTGCCAAAAGGAGTATAAGTTGTGAGCACGAATAAATTACCTACCAAAGAGTTGTTGGCTAAATCACAGTCGCTGATTGCGTTGGTTGTGATGGTCATAGCGATGTCACTGTTATCTGACTCGTTTTTAACCCTCGACAACGGTTGGAACATTATGCGTCAGATATCGGTTAATTTGTGTTTATCCATTGGTATGACGCTGATCATCCTATCAGGCGGAATAGATCTCTCTGTGGGCGCCATTCTGGCATTGGCCGGTGCTGTGGCGGCAGGCATCCTGAAAAATGGTATTGCGATACCGATGTTCGACGTGTTGATTCAGGTGACATTAGCTGGCGCCATTATTGTCGGTGTTCTGGTTGGATTTGGTCTGGGCTGGTTTAACGGCCTGATGATTACCCGTTTCAAAATCCCTCCTTTCGTGGCAACACTGGGTATGTTTAGTATCGCTCGTGGTTTAACCATGCTGTGGACCGGTGGCTTTCCTATTACCGGTTTAGGGGAAGATTTTGGCTTTATTGGTACCGGAGAACTTCTTGGCATACCTATGCCGGTTTGGATCTCCGTGGCCTTGGTGCTGGTTTTTGTGGCGATTACGTTGAAAACCCGTTTCGGTCGCTATCTGTATGCCGTCGGTGGCAATGAACGAGCCTCGTTACTAACCGGCTTAAATGTCAACAATATCAAAATCTGGGTTTATGCCCTAGGTGGCGGGCTTGCCGGCGTGGCAGGGTTGTTGGTGACTGCGCGTCTTGATTCAGCACAGCCGAATGCTGGCTTAGGTTATGAGTTGGATTGTATCGCAGCAGTGGTCATTGGTGGTACGTCGCTGGCTGGCGGTCGCGGCTCTGTTTGGGGAACGGTTTTAGGGTGCCTGATTATTGGTGTGCTGAATAACGGATTATTTCTGTTAAATGTTTCTCCATTCTGGCAACAGGTAATTAAAGGATTGGTGATTTTGGCGGCAGTGGCCATTGATAAAGCCAACAGTAAACATGGTGACTAAAAGAATGAAAGATTTTTATCTGTACAACAGCTTACAAGGCGGGCTATTGGCTGCCCTAAAGCTAAGCATTTCATTGATTCTATTAACTGGTTGCGTAGATAGTAACGAGCCTATTGCCTCCCAAACCACTGCTGTTTCGACGCCAGAGAAAGCCGATACTCAACGACATCGAGTACTTATCTCTACTGATATTGGTGGTACAGACCCGGATGATTTCCAGTCAATGGCACACTTATTTTTATATATCAACGAAATGGATTTAGAAGGATTGGTGTCATCACCGTTTGGACCTGGGCGTAAACAGGATATTCTGGATGTGATTGACTACTATGAACGCGACTATCCAGCCTTGCGCGCGATATCCGCGAATTATCCTACTGCGGATGAGTTAAGGGCATTGACCAAGCAGGGGGAGACGGAGATATCACCCTATCAAGGTGTTAGAAGACCAACCGAGGGATCCCAGTGGATTATCGAGCGTGCGCGAATCGATGACCCCAGACCACTCCATGTATTGGTGTGGGGCGGTATTGAAGATGTAGCCCAGGCATTACATGATGCCCCTGATATTCTGCCCAAATTAAGAGTGTATTACATCGGTGGCCCGAATAAAAAATGGGGGCCGAATGCTTATCAGTACATTGCTGAAAATCATCCTGAGTTATTTATCATCGAATCGAACGCCACCTATCGTGGTTGGTTTGTTGGTGGAGACCAGTCAGGAGATATGGGCAATACTTCTTTTGTGAGTCAACATGTTGCCGGCCATGGTGCTTTAGGGGAATTCTTTATTACCCAACTTGGCGGTGAAATTAAAATGGGTGATACGCCATCATTAGGCTGGGTACTTAATGGCAAAATGCAAGATCCAACCCAGCCCGGCTGGGGAGGGCAGTATGTGCGAGCCTGGGAACGCCCTTATAAGCTATTTAAACGTATCACTACCGCGCAGGATGAAATTGAAGAGTTTGGTATTCTGGAAATTCAGCTAGCTGCAGATGTAACGGGTATCGACAAGCCTGTCGCACAGATGAGTGTCGAAAACCAATTACTGGATGGTTTTTTTGATAAACAAGGTCAGGTACGATTCCGCTTTTCACCCAAAGCATCTAAATTATTTAGCTATACCCTGTCGAGCAATGTGCAATCGCTGGATGGTCTGACAGGGCAAATTAACGCCCTGCCGACCTCACCACAACAAGCTCTTAACCCTGATAACCGTTGGCCAAACTGGTGGGTAGATAACCCGGCACCAGAGTTCTCAGAAGGCCCACATATTGGTGCGAAAACAGTCAGTCAATGGCGTCAGGCGTACCTGCAAGATTTTGCCAAACGCATGGACTGGGTACAAACCGCACCTTAGCCAAGCAATATAAAAAACTCAAAGTGGGAGAGTTCTAATGACTGTGTTTGTACAACATAAGCCATTTTATAGCCTGAAGGTAGGAATGATTGTCAGTAGCTTGCTGCTGGTTGCTTGTGGCAATGACCAGCGTGCTAATCAAACTGGCACTCAGAACGCAGCTGATAAACCTATTGCAACCAATATTCGCTTGGACAAGATGCCACAGGTGAGCACTAATGCCGATGGCGGATTACAGCCCGTTATTGGAGTGCGGAATATTCAAATATTTCGGGCAAATCGGCTGCAACCTATGCATTTGGATCAGGTGAATGACACTTATAGTCACGCACCAATGTTGGCACATTGGAAAGGCAAATTTTATTTAAATTACTTGCATGCGCCGGTCAATGAGCACGATCCCCACACATCAACCTCATTGATGTCTTCAACAGATGGTCTTCACTGGCAAGGGCCACAGGTTATTTTTCCGGCTTATACGCTTTCCGATGGTACCGACAGCCTGAATCATCAACGCGCTAGTTTTTATATCGCCCCCAACGGCAGACTGTTAACTACCGCTTTTTATGGGTCTTATCCAGACCCTCATATGGGCGAAGGTGTGGGGCGAGCGGTGCGTGAAATCTATGAGGATGGCTCATTAAGCCCTATCTATTACATACGACTTAACAAACACACCCAATGGACAGACGCCGATAAAAATCATTTTCCGGTGTATACCAGTAGCAGTGACAACGGATTTATCGAAGCCTGTGAGAGCCTGCTGACTAACAGAATGGTCACGGCGCAATGGTGGGAAGAAGATAGGTTGGATGAAACTGGATTGTACGGCCCACAAGGGCAAGCGTTATCGTATTTTACACTGCCTTCTGGTGACACTATCGGCGTTGTTAAAGGGGGGAACACTTTTATTACTAAAGATAATGCGCTCACTTGGCAATCGTTGGGTCGTGCCGAGAATTTGCCAGCCAGTGCGGCAAAGTATTGGGGGCAGAAAATGGCAGATGGCCGCTATGCATTGGTATTTAATCCTACCACTCGCTTGCGCCATCCATTAGCAATGGTGATCAGTGACGACGGTCAGCATTTCAGTGATTTATTAGCGGTGCATGGTGAACTCCCGGTGCAGCGTTATCCCGGTAAATACAAAAACATGGGACCACAGTATGTTCGCGGTATTGTTGAAGGAAATGGACAATCGCCAGATGGCAACCTTTGGCTTACCTATAGTGTTAACAAAGAAGATATTTGGGTCAGTATGGTACCAACTGATACAAAAAGTTCCGAAACGTCAGATATTCAGGATGGTTTCAATACACTCGATTCCCTTGGTTTACCTAAAGGTTGGAATATTTACCGCCCGCTTTGGGCACCGGTTTCTGTAGTCGAAACACAAAGTCAACAAGGCGCAGTTTTATCCTTGGTGGATGAAGACCCCTATGACTACGCCAGTGCAACCCGAGTGTTTCCGACGAGTTTATCCGCACTGATCCGATTTAAGCTCCTCGCCGCGCAAATTGACGGACGAATTGAAATTGATGTCGCTAACGCTGAAGGGCAACGGCCAGTTCAAATTGCTTTTACAGAGGATGGCAGGGTGGAGGCAAAACACGAAGGGATTTGGAAGCCCGCTGGAGGTTATCGGGCAAATGAGTGGCTGGATGTTGAGCTGGATGTGAATCCTGAGAGTGATATCGATCGCTATCAACTGCTTATCAATGGTGAAGAAGTGTTATACCGCACCGCTTATTTTAGTGATGTGGTACCGACAGTGGAGCGGCTGATCTTGCGTACTGGTGAATATCGTCGTCGCGGTAGTGGTGGCCATGAATTATCTGATGGTCATTTAAAAAGCCAAAAGAAGCAGTTTTTTATCGATGATGTGAGCATTGTAGTGCGCCGCAAGCCTGAATAGTAATGAATCGACCTGATAACCGATGACGTTGCGTTAACCAATTAACAACAGACGGGATAGAGAGATTTACAATGACAAAAATCGCTAATAAGTGGAATACGTTGATTGGCAATGTAGCGAAAGCATTGATGATAAGTATGGGCTGTATCGGCTTATTGCTAACAACAATGATGGCTCAAGCGGATGAGCTTACGGTGAAGCCTAGAGTGTTTGTGCTGACCGATATTGAAAATGAACCGGATGATGCGCAGTCATTAGTGCGTTTCTTGGTATATTCGAATCAGTGGGATGTAGAAGGTTTGATTGCCACAACCTCTGTTCACCAACAAAACCGAACCGCTGCTCCGCGTATTCGCCGTATTGTAAAAGCCTATGGCAAGGTGCGGGACAATTTATTACTGCACGAAAAAGGTTTTCCCACTGAGCAGCAATTGTTATCGATCGTGGGTGAGGGATTGCCTAAATACGGTATGAACGCAGTTGGTAAAGGCATGGATTCCGCAGGATCCGAAGCCCTAATCAAAGCGGTGGATAAAAACGATCCTCGGCCCTTGTGGGTTACGGTTTGGGGTGGACCTAACGTGCTAGCACAAGCACTTTGGAAAGTACGCGAAACCCGATCTTCGGCTGACCTGGCTAAGTTTGTAGATAAAATTCGGGTCTACACCATTTCAGACCAAGATGACTCCGGCCCGTGGATACGCAAAAATTTCCCAGCTTTGCACTACATTGCCAGTCCCGGTTTCCACTCTGGTGGCGGCTACCACAATGCAACTTGGAGCGGGATTGCTGGGGATAACTTCCATGCGCGTTTTGATGGCGCTAATTTTTCACTGGTTGATAACCCGTGGTTAGACAAGCACATCCGTTCCAAAGGACCGCTTGGAGCGGAACATCCGCATACTGAGTATCTGATGGAAGGGGATACACCGAGCTTTCTTGGGCTGATTAACAATGGTCTGAATAATATGGACCACCCTAACTGGGGCGGCTGGGGTGGCCGTTACGAGCTGTATACACCGCGTATGGAGAAGTGGTTTCTTGAACCGGAAACGCGGCCATTATGGACCAATGTCGCAGATGAAGTATTGGGGCATGACGGCCGCTGGCATACCAGCAACCACGCCACTATCTGGCGCTGGCGAGAAGCCTTTCAGCATGATTTTGCGGCACGCATGGACTGGACAATCAAGCCTTACGAAGATGCCAACCATCCTCCTATCGCTAAATTGGATCATGCTAACCACATTTCCGCTAAGCCCGGTGAACGTGTTGAACTATCGGCGATGGGCTCCAGTGACCCAGATGGTGACTCGCTCTCCTACGAGTGGTTTTACTACGCAGAGCCAGGCTCATTTACCGTTTCAAGTGCACGTTCAGGGCAACCATTAGTGATTAAGGATTTTGATCAGCCCAAAGCCTGGTTCAATGTGCCGACAGCTCGCGTCCTGCGCAATGGAACGATGCACATCATACTGGCCGTGACTGACCACGGCACGCCTCGATTAACCCGCTATCAGCGCGTTATTGTCGATGTACAACCCTAGATAAAATAAAGACCAGGTATTTAAAAAATGTTGAATATGAGTAAGAAGTTTTTGAATCAAAATTTTACTAGGTTAATCCGACATGGACTGGTGGTGACAATGCTCTGTTGCGGTAGTATCAATCAAGCATTTGCAGAAGAAAGCATAAGCATTGGTGAAAAAAAACGTTTGTTTGTGTTAACAGATATTGGTGGTGATCCTGATGACCAAATGTCGTTAGTGCGATTGCTGACGTATGCAAATCACTTTGACATAGAAGGGTTAGTCGCTACGCCTCAAGGAGCGGATCAGGTCGAACCGCATTATATTGAGGATATCGTCGCTGCTTACGGTGAAGTCCGTGATAATCTGGTATTACACGAACCAGGTTATCCAACAGCGTCGGCTTTACAAAAAGTGATCGCTAAAAGCTTACCTATTCACGATATGAATGCAGTAGGTAAGGGTAAGGATTCCAGCGGTTCTGAGTTGCTGATTCGTGCGGTGGATCGCGATGATAACCGCCCTTTGTGGGTAAATGTCTGGGGTGGCCCAAATGTATTGGCTCAGGCTTTATGGAAAGTCAGGGAAACACGAAGCGAAAAAGAGCTTAAAGCATTTATATCAAAATTGCGGGTGTATGCGATTTCTGACCAGGATAACAGTGGCCCCTGGATCCGTAATCAATTTCCGGAATTGTTTTATATTGTCACACCGGGTATTAATGCCGGTGGTGGTTTTCATCATGCTACCTGGATTGCCATCGGTGGGGATAAGTTTCATGGGCGTTTTGGTGGAGCTGATTTTGAGCTGGTGACGAATGAATGGTTAGGTCGCCATGTTCGCAGTAAAGGACCACTTGGAACGAAATACCCATTCTGGCATTTTATGATGGAAGGGGATTCTCCTGCGTTTCTCTACTTAGTCAACAATGGATTAAACAACCCTGAAAATCCTAACTGGGGCGGCTGGGGCGGCCGTTACGAGTTGTATACACCGAAAAAGGAAAAGTGGTTTTTAGAAGAAGAAACCCGCCCCATCTGGACTAATGCGCAGGATGAAGTGCTTGGCAATGATGGTGAATGGCATACCACCAATCACGCGACCATTTGGCGCTGGCGCGAAGCTTACCAGAATGATTTTTCAGCTCGGATGGACTGGACAATTAAATCCTATGCAGAAGCTAACCATCCTCCAGTGCCTAAACTCAATCATCCCGCTTACATTGTTGCCAAACCGGGACAACGTGTAGAGCTGGATGCGTCTAATTCAACAGATCCTGATGGTGATGCTTTATCATATCACTGGTTTGTGTATGAAGAAGCCGGTACGCGTGGAATGTCCAATTCCCGCAGCGGATTAAAACACGATATCCAAAACTTTGATCAGCCGAAAGCCTGGTTTAATGTCAAAACATCTCGGGTGATGCCACCCGGTACCGGCACCATGCATTTCATTCTGGCGGTGACCGACCATGGCACGCCACGATTAACTCGTTATCAACGTGTGATAGTGGATGTAACACCATGATCTTACGACTTAGTCTAATACTAACTATCGTCACTATTTTGCTACTAAACATAGTGGCGTGCACCAAGCCAAGGCAACAAACTGCAGCACCTTGGCAGGCTGATTTAGGCAATGGCTACTACCAAAACCCTATTCTGTACGCTGACTATTCTGATCCAGATGTCGTCGCTGTCGATGGCGATTATTACATGACAGCCTCGAGTTTTAATGCAGCCCCTAGTTTACCTATTTTACATTCAAAAGATTTAGTTAATTGGCAGTTGGTCAATCACGCACTGCCTGTGCAAGTGCCTGAGCCGCATTTTTCGCAGCCGCGCCATGGCGAGGGGTATGGGCACCCAATATCCGTTATCACGACCGACAATTTTGGATTTTCTATCCTGCTCCCGATTTTGGTATTTATGTAGTAACAGCCAAAGATCCTAAGCAGGAATGGAGTAAACCCCGTTTAATTCTAGCCGGCCAGGGATTGATCGATCCCACCCCGCTATGGGATGACGATGGCAAAGCCTATTTATTGCATGGCTGGGCCAGAAGCCGTGCGGGTATTAACAATATATTGACCTTACATGAGATGACGGCTGATGCCAGTGCCGTAGAACCTCAAGGAAAGGTCATTGTCGATGGTCATCAAATCCCCGGCTATAAAACTTTAGAAGGCCCTAAATTTTATAAACGTAATGGCTACTATTATATTTTTGCTCCCGCCGGCGGTGTCCCCGTTGGTTGGCAAACCGTATTTCGTGCCACTAACATTCAAGGCCCCTATGAGCATAAAACTGTTATGGAACAAGGTGATACCTTAATTAATGGACCCCATCAGGGGGCTTGGGTAACAACACCCGCCAAGGAGGATTGGTTTTTACATTTTCAGTCTAAAACAGCCTATGGGCGCATAGTGCATTTGCAACCTATGAGCTGGCAAAATGATTGGCCGGTGATTGGAGTAGATGCTGACCATGATGGCATTGGCAATCCAGTGCGTTATTATGCAAAACCTAAAGGACCAGTGCAAAGCATTAGCAACTTGCCATTTAGCGATGATTTTAGCGCGAGCAAACTTAGCTTGCAGTGGCAGTGGAATGCCAATTATGAGGAGGATTGGTATTCCCTTTCTGCCAATAAAGGTCAGCTGAGGTTGTTTGCTCAGCCTGATATCGCACCTGAAACCCATAACCTATGGTTGAATCCAGCCATCTTATTGCAAAAACTCCCTGCCCCAGAATTTATCGTACAGACCACCATGAACATTGGCCCTAATAGCGACAATATCAGTGCCGGACTCATTATGTTTGGTGAAGACTATCGTTGGATTGGCATCCAAAAAACTGAGGGTAAAACCATGTTAGGTTTTGCCGAATGTAAAAATACCCGCCAAGATTGTACAGAAAATTTTAAAGCCCAAGTTGAATGGTCGAGCGATACAGTGACCATACGTTTTACTGTGTCAGCCGGTGGTGTAGTGACTTCAGGTTATGTAGATAGTCAGGGACGTTTTCAAATCTTTGATGAATTATTTCAGGCGAGGGCCGGTCGTTGGGTCGGAGCTAAAGTAGGATTATTTGCTCGCTTGGAGCAAAGTCAAGCTCGTGCAGAGCAACATTATGCGGACTTTACTGAATTTAATTTTAGCCTGCCCCTCTCTTGTTGCACTCAGTAAGCCAGATTCTAATTAAGTTGTTTTATTTTAAGGTAGAGGACATTTTATGTGTTTAAAAATGCGCTATATTGCCAATGTGTTGATTGCCACTTTGTTAATGATGAGTGGTTGTTCTAGCCTCATTCATACACCCGTTAAAAGCGGCAATGTACTGCAGGAATTACAAGTTTCTACCAATGGTCGTTTTTTACAGTATCAAGACGGACAACCTTTCTTTTGGTTGGGCGATACAGCTTGGTTGTTGTTTCAAAAACTCAGTAGAGAAGAAGCAGAACGTTATTTAGACGACAGAAAAGACAAAGGATTTAACGTTATTCAAGTCATGGTGATCCATGACCTACCGGCAGTTAATTTTTATGGTGACTATGCGTTTAATGGCGAAGGTTTTACTGAGCCTAAAGTCACTAAAGGGTCTTCATTCACCGATGAAGAACAATACGACTACTGGGATCACGTTGACTACATTGCCGATTTAGCCGCAAAAAAAGGCTTATATCTGGCCATGGTCCCCGCTTGGGGAACTATCGCCAAAAAACAGCCAGAAGATGGTGAATGGGCAGCTCAATATGCCGATTGGTTAGGTCAACGATTTGCTCATAGACCCAACATCATCTGGCTTAACGGCGGTGATATTTATGGCAACGAAATTCCCCAAGTGTGGGAGAAAATGGGCACAACCTTAGATAAACATGCCGACCAACAACTCATCACCTTTCATCCCCGTGGCCGCACGCAATCCTCGACATGGTTTCACAATAGTGACTGGTTAGATTTTAATATGTTTCAATCCGGCCATCGCCGATACGACCAAATCGGTGCTGACGATCCCGCTACGTGGAAAGGTGAAGACAACTGGCGGTATGTGGCTGAAGATTACGCTATGCAGCCAGTAAAACCGACGATTGATGGTGAGCCGTCTTATGAAAATATTCCTCGTGGATTACACAATCCTGAAGAAGGTTACTGGACGGCGACCGAGACCCGCCGTTATGCCTATTGGGCGGTTTTTGCCGGTGCCTTTGGCCATACATTCGGGAACAATGCCGTTATGCAGATGCACAAACCAAACAGCGGTAAAGGTTCGTTCGGTGTGCGTAACTACTGGGATCAAGCCATGCACGAACCCGGTGCCGGGCAAATGCAATACTTAAAGCAGCTGATGTTATCTCGCCCTTTCTTTGAACGCGTTCCCGATCAGTCACTGATTGCTGGTAACAACGGTACCGAGTACGATTATGTATTGGCTACCCGTGGTAAACACTATGCGTTTATTTATACCTATACTGGACGAAATTTTGCGGTTGATACCGGTAAATTCGAGGGAGAGATGATAAAAACCAGTTGGTTCAACCCCCGCAATGGCGAATATTCACCGCAGCAAACGTTTGTTAATAATGGTATATTGCATTTTGATCCGCCAGGTGAAATTAAAGAAGGTAATGACTGGGTGTTAGTGCTGGACGCGGTCAATGAACAATAATTCTGTATCTAAGAATGAATAGCCGCTAAGTTCGCGGCTCTGCTTATCAACAATTGCTAATAGACGAATGGGCATACCTTAGGATGTATGCTGCAGTGTTTTAACGACACCTGTATTGTCATCATGATTGCTGTTAAATTTGACTACCTCGAAAGCATTTTACAAAAGTTCGATGATGATTCTGCCAATACAGAGTTATTCTCTAACTCATTAGATTTTTATAACCTCGTTAAAAAAGTTGGTAGTGATTTGCCTTTTGGGCACTTAAACTATTTTGATGCAACAAAACCCGCTGATTTAAAGCTATTTGGAAATTCATTTCTAGCAACATTAGTCAATGGAGAGACTATTACTGTTCGTGACGCTTTAGATGATTTGAAACAAACTAATGCTTCTATACCATCAAAATTTGTAAATTTACTTAATGCAACTTGTAGTGGCATAGTGAATTTGGCCACCCGCGAATTCAACTCCGAAGTGCACCACTCGCGAAATTAGGCAGCCTGGCGTAATTCATTGAATACCGATAGAGGTTTCCCTGACGGCCGTTAGATCAAGAAATTAGCTAAAAGAAAGTCATCTATAAAGAGAAAAACCAGCCGATAAGTCAGTAAATCCGGTATAATCCGGATCGGTACTTTAAGGTGGAGTTTTGTAATGCGTGTATGTGGTGTTGAACTGGCGGGAAATGATGCAAACATTGCCCTGTTGAATCTTGAGAACGATATGTTCCGGCTTCCTGATTGCCGCACTCGTAAATTGAGCCTGCAAAAAGCCGCTACTGCCCATGAGCTTAAGTATTTCCAAAAATCCTTTGCTCAGTTGGTGCAGGATTACAAAATCGAAATAATCGTTATCCGCCAGCGTCCGATGAAAGGCAAGTTTGCCGGTGGGGCCATTGGCTTCAAATTGGAGGCGGCGCTGGAATTACTAAGCGGGGTGCAAGTTATCATAATGCCGCCGACCGAAATTAAAGCAGCATTAAAAGATAGCCAGATGTACGTAGAGTTTAGCGAGACTGGTTTAAAAGGTTTCCAAAAGTCAGCATTTGAAACTGCTCTGGCCTACATGAGTCAACACCTGTAATTTTCCCGCAAGGCCAGTTTGCTGAGTATCTCTCCCTTGTGCCAAACCCAGCCTTGCTGATATACCTGTTTCATTCAATTGCATCCTGCAAATGGCTGGCGAAGGAAACGCTGCTTGTCTGACAACATCTCCTATTATTCGAAGCATGCTGAGCGTTTGACTGCGCAGTACAACAGTGTGTCTTTCGAGCAGGTGCATGAGGACTGGCTGGATGAAATACCGCAACAGGGTTTTGCGCTGGATATTGGCGCAGGTTCCGGTCGTGATGCACGCTATCTGGCGTCCAGAGGGTTAAGTGTTGTTGCAGTTGAGCCAGCCGGCGGCATACGCGAGCGGGCACAACACTATGCCGTAAATCAACCTGTTCACTGGCTTGATGACAGTCTGCCGGAACTCAAAAAAGTGTTTAACCTGTCTGCCCGGTTCGATCTTATCTTACTCAGCGCGGTCTGGATGCACATTGTGCCTTCTGAGCGGGAGCGCTGCCTGCGCAAAGTCAGTGGTCTGCTAAAAGCCAATGGCAAAATTGTTATCTCTCTTCGCCATGGTGGCGCAGTTGATGACGGGCGCACGATGTATCCGGTTTCCGCAGATGAACTGTCAGCGCTGGCAAAGCGGTTTGGATTAAGCTTCAGGCTGCTGAACAAAAAAGCAAAACCTGATGAACTTGGACGTAGTGACGTAACATGGGAAACCGTGGTACTCACGCTACCGGACGACGGCTCCGGTGCATTTCCGTTACTACGAAATATCATCGTAAACGACAGTAAGTCGTCGACATACAAAGTCGCCTTACTCAGAACCCTGCTCAGAATAGCGGAGGGTCACCCAGGAGCGGTTATCGACCGTACCGACGGGTATGTTGTATTACCGGCGGGACTGGTGGCGTTGTACTGGATCCGTTTATTTAAGCCTCTCCTCGATCATTTTAATCTCCCGCAGAACAGCGACCCGACTAAAAAGCCCGGATTCCTGAAAGAAGATGGCTGGGAAAAACTGGCTTCATTTTCCGGCAATGATTTGTATGTCGGGGCGAACTTCTCAGACCCTCTGAGTGCCCGCGCCGTTCATCGCACCATAAAGGATGTGGCCACCGTTATCAGAGATATGCCGGCCAGATACATCACGCTTCCCGGTACAAAAGACAGTGTATTTCATGTCACTCTTAGCCATCCCCGTTTTAAGGACAACCTGTCACTCGACGGGGCTTATTTTGCATCTGTGGGTAAATTCTATGTGCCTGAACGCAACTGGGATTCCCTTTCACGATTCAGCGTCTGGATAGAACCGTCGCTGGTGAATGAATGGGTAGCGCTGATGGAAAGCTACATGACCAGACAAAACCGCACGGTATCTAAAGGGGATTTACTCCGTGCATTGAGCTGGGAAGATCCTGTCAGAACAACAGCCAGAGTCAGGGGCCGTGTAGACAAGTTGCTGACGCAGGAAGAAGTGAAATGCTGCTGGTCCCGCAAGACTATCAGGATAAACAGTTACGCTGTTGATCACGCAATGCCATTTGCACGCTGGCCTAATAACGATCTTTGGAATCTTTTACCGGCACAATCAAAGATAAATGCTGAAAAATCCGATAAGTTACCGACGAGTTTGCGGATGATGAATAGCCGGCATGTCATTACCGGATGGTGGGAGCAGGCTTGGCAGGATCAGGCTGATGAGTTTTTTATTCAGGCTAACCTGTCTCTTCCTAATTTAAGTGCCGCAAACCGCAGTTTTTCAGACGTATTCGAAGCCATGGTGATGCAGCGGGACAGAATTAAAGATTTCCAGCAACTAAAAGAATGGTAGTACGGCGCGGCGTTAACCCCTATAGTGAGCTTACTGAAGCCGCCCGAACCATTCGCCAACGAGGGAACGATGAACGCATTCAAACACCTGTTACTACTGACTACTCTGATGTTTACTACACTTGCTCAGGCTGCTGACAGCGGTAACTTTGAAAAGCTGCCGCCGCTGAAGAATTTTCAGGTAAATACTGAAAATATGGTAAGTTCCGGCCTGCCGTCAAAGCCTCATTTTGATGTGTTCAAAGCGCAGGGCGTGACCACTGTGATTGACCTGATCCCCGGTGACAGAAGTGAGGAACGGGAAATTGTTTTGGATACCGGCCTGGCGTACGAAAATGTGCAGGTGGTGTGGGATAACCCGACGCTGGAAAATTTTCAGGAGTACGTGGGTTATATGCAGCAGGCACAGAGCCGGGAAGGAACAACGCTGACCCATTGTAAACTGAACTGGCGTGGTGCTGTGTTTACCTATTTGTACCGTGTCACCCAACTGGGCGAGTCTGAAGCTGAGGCGAAGGCTGACCTGGATGCCATCTGGCAACCTAATGAAACCTGGCAGGCTTTCATCGACACCGTTAAAGCGCATTATCAAGTAAGCTGAATGCCGCGGCGCATTTCATCAAATGCGCCTTCCATTTCGCCCCTTTTTATTTAGGGCATTCTGAAACCGCCCCTAATCTGCCCGTAAGCCCGGTTTTCTTATCGGGGCCGCGCTGTAGTCTGAGTCTTTTACCTTACCGGACTACCTGAATGACACATCCCGCCCGTGCTTTTTTGCTCATAATTGTCACTGTCTTCTCTGCTGATGCGCTGGCAAATAAGCCTGTTGATGAAGAAAACATGCCTCTTCAACTCGCTTCACAGTACTCAGATTCGATAGATATTCAAAATTACCTGGTAAGTGAAAAACTGGATGGCGTCCGGGCCCGGTGGACGGGTACAGAACTGAAAACGCGAAACGGCAATAAAATATATGCGCCTGAGTGGTTTACTGCAAACTGGCCGGCGCAGACGCTGGACGGGGAGTTGTGGACGAAGCGTAATGATTTTCAGCGTATTGCATCGGTAGTGCTGCGTGATACGCCGGATGAACGGTGGCAGGAAATCAGCATGATGGTGTTCGACTTGCCGGGTTCTGCAAAGTCCTTTGCTGAGCGGGTAAAACTAATCAATAAGCTGGTGGCCAGTACAAACAACATTACGCTTAAAGCTGTACTACAGGAGCAGATTGCCAGTGC
This sequence comes from Alteromonas sp. ABH4_456, assembly GCF_056160645.1. Lineage (NCBI taxonomy): Bacteria > Pseudomonadati > Pseudomonadota > Gammaproteobacteria > Alteromonadales > Alteromonadaceae > Alteromonas > Alteromonas sp. ABH4_456. The sequence goes on along the minus strand of NZ_JBSWXO010000005.1, from coordinate 334,053 downwards.
AGCAACTTTGGAGCAAAGGCTGGATGAGGTCGTTAATGCGGGTGGTGAAGGGCTTATGCTGCATCACAGGCGGGCCCTGTATAAGGATGGTCGCAGTGAGCTGCTGCTGAAACTGAAACGTCACGAAGATGATGAAGCAAAAGTGATTGGCTATGTGCCCGGGAAAGGCAAATATGCAGGACTGACCGGCTCGCTCATCGTGCAAAGTCGCGATGGCCTGACTTTCAAAATAGGCAGTGGCCTGAGCGATGCAGACCGCGCCAGTCCGCCACCGGTGGGCAGTTGGATCACTTACAAATTTTACGGCAGAACACAAAAAGGTCTGCCCAGGTTTGCCAGTTTTATGCGGGTAAGGCCGGACAAGGATATGTGAAATCATCAGTAAAGAGAGTCACATCTCTGCCGGCCTCTCTTTGCTCACTTTTGCCCGGCTAACCGGTACACTTTCACTGATGAAGAGTCCCGCACTGCATCAAACCGCACCAGTGCAGCATGGGCGTGTTCTTTCATTAAGGCTTCGGCACGCGCTCCCTGACGGTTTAGCAACGCATCAACAATGGCATAGTGCTGTTGGTGTGCGTAAAGCAGGCGCCTATATTCCCTGGCGCTGTCTTTCGGATCAAACACCATGGCGCTGACCGAGGCCATGGGTAAAAATTCGTTGGGCTGTAATGCCGCCGCAATGGCAGGATTGCAACTGGCTTCAAGGATCACCGAATGGAAGGTGTTGTTCATTTCTACATAACGCTGTACATCGTCATCGGTGAGTTCGCCGTCAGCAAAAATCTCATCGCCCTCATGCAGGCATTTTGCTAATTGTGCCTGATGCGCTTCGCTAAGGCCTTTCTCTGCCGCCAGCCGCGCGGCCAGTCCTTCCAGCACTCCACGCACTTCCACAGAACCGTTTATGTCTTCCTGATTAAGATGACGAACCTGATAACCACGTCGCGGGAGTTTGGTAAGCAGTCCTTCCTGCGCCAACTGTCTGAATGCAATACGCACCGGTGTGCGTGATACACCCAGCGCATCCGCGGTGGGGATTTCCGCCAGTCGCTCACCCGGAGCAAAATCACCGGAAAGGATTTTGTTTCTCAGAATACTGATAACAGCGTGTTTACCTGTAACCACAATGAACCTGTTGTTTATGCTGTACAAACTGACACAAGCATACACGCCCCCGCGAAAAACATCATGTACTCCGTGAGACAACGCGCATTTCATCCTTTGGATCCATTCTTGTTTGTGAAACCGGATTATCGCTATTTTTTAGTCCGAATAATGAACTATTGGATCCAATATCAAAGTTAGTGTAGAGTTAATACCGTTACTTTACTTTAACATTGGATCCAATTTCAGGGTGTTCCTATGACGACGTTTATGAAAAATACCTGGTATGTGGCGGCAGCGGCTGACGAGGTCAATACCACTGCGCCACTTGGCAGAACCGTATGCAATATCGACATTGCTTTTTATCGTGATGAAACAGGGGCAATTCAGGCCGTTGAAGATTTCTGTCCTCACCGGGGAGCTCCCTTGTCGCTGGGTTATGTGGAAGATGGCAAGCTGGTATGCGGTTATCACGGTTTGCAAATGGACAAAACCGGTAAAACCCACTCTATGCCTAATCAGAGAACGGAACGTTTTCCCTGCATCCGCGCTATTCCTGTTGAGGAAAAGTATGGCTATATCTGGATATGGCCCGGCGACAAAGAAAAAGCCTGTGTGACTGACATTCCTCATCTCGAGTGGGCAGAAAGTCCTGAGTGGGCGTACGGCGGCGGGCTGTATGAAATCGCCTGTGATTACCGGCTGATGATAGACAATCTTATGGATTTAACGCACGAAACCTATGTGCATGCCACCAGTATCGGACAAAAAGAAATTGATGAAACACCGGTAAAAACCACTATGGAAGGTAAGCAGGTGGTGACCAGCCGGTTTATGGAAAATATTATGCCTCCGCCATTCTGGCAGGCTGCAATGGAGATGAACGGGCTGGATAAGAATGCGCCGGTAGATCGCTGGCAAATTTGCCGTTTCGACTTACCCAGTCACGTGATGATTGAAGTGGGCGTAGCTCTGGCCGGTAAAGGCGGGTATCACGCACCCGATGAGGTGAAAGCCAGCAGTATTGTGGTGGATTTCATCACGCCGGCGACCGACACTTCTATTCTGTACTTCTGGGGCATGGCCAGAAAATTCAAACCGCAGGATCTGGCGCTGACCGATAAAATTCGCGAGGGGCAGGGTAAAATTTTTGCCGAAGATCAGGAAATGCTGGAACGCCAGCAACGGAACCTCAGCCGCTATCCTGAACGCCATCTATTGAAACTGGATATCGACGCAGGTGGTGTGCAGGCAAGACGCATGATCACAAAAGCCATCGAGCTTGAATCGGAGTCTTCTGTTGCGGAGCAGGTGGCATGATTAAAGCGACAGTCGTCTCTAAAATATTACTCAATGATTCGGTATGTGAGTTAAAGCTGGTGGCTGAAAATGGCCTCCGGTTGCCTGAGTGGCAAGCCGGTGCACACATTGATGTGCAGTTGCCGGGTGATTTCACCCGTCAGTATTCTCTGTGCGGTCAGCCGCAAGATAATCATTACACCATCGCCGTACTAAAAGATAAACAAAGCCGTGGCGGCTCTGTGAGCGTGCACGAAACAGTGCAGAAAGGCGACACGCTGATCATCAGTGAGCCCCGTAATCACTTTGCCCTCGATAACAGCGATGCGCCCTGCTACCTGTTTGCTGCGGGTATTGGTATTACGCCCATTGTGACCATGGCTGAAGCCTGTCAGAAAGCAGGGCGGCCGTTCCGTGTTTTCTATGCAGTTGCTAACGACAAACGGGCCGTGTATGCAGACCGGCTCGGACCGGCATCCTGTGTGCACGTTATCAGTAAGGCTGCATTCGCCGGTAAGCGGGTTGATCTGAACAGTTGTTTTTATGGTGCCCCTGATAAAGCACAGGTGTATGTGTGCGGGCCGGGCGCGTTCATACAAGATGTGCTAAGCGCCGCAAAGAACGCCGGATTATCGCCTTCACAACTGCACCGCGAGTTTTTCACCGCAGCAGAAACAGATACCTCATCAGATGAAGCATTTGAGATTGAACTCAAATCCAGTGGTGACATTTTCACCGTGAATAAAGACAGCACAATCCTCTCGGTGCTGGAAGAAAATGACGTGTTTGTGCCGGTTTCCTGTGAAGAAGGGGTGTGCGGCACCTGTGTCACCGGCTTGCTGGATGGCGAAGCTGAGCACCGCGATGTTTTTCTCACCGACGAAGAAAAACAACAGATGAGACTGATCACCCCTTGCTGTTCGCGGGCCAGAAGCGGACGCTTAGTGCTGGATCTGTAGAATGCTGAAAAACTCAATCGTGAATGTGCGTCAGTATATTCACGATTTTAAGCGTTTCTTCTTTAAGTTACCCGACCCACTCCTACGTTCGTCGAATATGGTATCGCAGCCTTTCCATATACTCTGAGCATACAGAGTCTTTCATCGTAATCTGTACAAACACATACACTTGACTGACGCTTCCTTTCAGAAAATATTAATACTGTAAAAAGAAGCGTAAAAATATGAACCGGGCAATGGTCACCGTGTCTTTTTGTTTGCGTTTGATGGTGTTTTCTCTTTTAAACTCTTTTAAACCCATCTTTGTGCTCCGTCACAAAGCAGAACAAAGATATAAAGATTTAAGATATTTTATAAACAGGAGGTTTTCATCACTATGGCTATCACAGCAGTTTTGCCATTATGCATACAGGGAAGTTACGGTGTTGATGATCTGGGCCGCACGGAAATTCTATTTGCCACGTTCAGTGCGTTTAATGCCGCTGAGGTTTTTAGTGAGTTTCTGATAGTCTGTCCTCCGGATGAAGTGGATATTATTCGCCGTCGCACTGCGAAGTGGTCAGAATTTTCTATTCGCGTGATGTCCGAAGAAGCGCTTATTCCGGAATTTGAAAAGCACCGTCATGTCCGCGGCTGGCGTAAGCAGCAAATCGTCAAGCTGGCAGCACCGAGAGTAATTACCACGCCTTATTATCTGACACTGGATGCCGACGCTATCTGCCTGCGTCCGTTGACTGAATCGCTTTTATTACCCGGCGGCAAAGCGCTAATCCAGTACGAGCAGCGGGCGCAGCATCCCAAGTGGTGGAAGTCTTCTGCCCGCATCTTAAAAATGTCCGGCGATGTGGGGAATCCTGAGCTGGGCATGACAGTAACACCGGCGCTGATGGCCAGTGACATCAGCGAAGCTACCGGCGAAGAAATTGCCGCTAACCTGCGAGGCAAGGGGTCGTGGGTGGATAAATTATGCGGTCTGCATAATCCGAAATCGCCGACGAACTGGACCCTCTACCGGCATCGCCGTGGCAGATGGACCGAATATTCTCTGTATTATCTGACGGCGCACAAGCGCAAAATGTTGGAGAAATACCACGTGGATGCCTGCACAGCTGAAAATCCTCAGGCGCTGTTAATTCACGATTCACACCCTTTTGAAGCCTGGCAGGCAGAGCAAAGCTTCGCCCCGAACGGACACGGTTTATTTTGTGTCGTAAACAGCAGTATGCGGTTTGACAATAATCTTGTATGGGACAAAATAGCGCCTTTCATCCCGGGTCCTGAGAGGAAGCTTCATGCCAGCTAAACGGCAGTTATCCTGTTTTGTTATTGCCAAAAATGAAGGCGACAGAATTGAGCGTTGCCTGAAATCACTGCATGGCTGGGTCGATCAACTCATTGTGCTGGACTCAGGAAGTACTGATGATACCGTCGGTATCGCCAAAAAGTATGCAGACGAGGTCATCGAAACAGACTGGCCGGGTTACGGTGTACAACGAAACCGTGCCCTCACTTATTGCAAACATGACTGGGTACTGAACATCGATGCCGATGAAGAAGTCACGCCTGCTCTCAGAGATGAAATTGTGGCTGTGTTGTCTTCAGAGCACCTGTCTGCAAACTTCATAAAATGCCCATGGCATACTGTCTTTTTGGGTTCTGTGCTGAAGCACGGACGTTACAGCACGCCGCAGGGTAAATTGTTCTTAAAGCATGGTGCGAAGTTCAAAGAAGCCAGCGTGCATGAATCGCTGATCCTGGAAAAAGAGCAGGTACTGGTGCTTAAATCACCTTTATTGCATTACAGCTGGCGTAACTATAAACACGCTATCGATAAGCATGTGCAGTACGCGGTATTGTCTGCAAAAGATAAATTTGCCCGTGGTAAAAAGGCGTCGTTGGGTTATGCCTGTCTGCGTTTCTTTACCGATTTTCTGCAACAGTATGTGCTTCGCGGTGGCTTTCTGGATGGCAGAGCCGGATTGATGATGGCCATTATTCTTGCCCAGTATGGGTTTCATAAATACGCCGCACTGTGGGCCATGAACAGAGAAGGAAGTGCCGGTGAGTAACCCGTGTCCTCTGAGTGTTTATCTGATTACCTTCAATGAAGCTGAAAGGCTGGACGAGGTGCTCTCTGCTGTCAGCTTTGCTGCAGAAATTATTGTGGTGGACTCCGGCAGTACCGATGACACTATCATGATTGCAGAGCGTCACGGGGCCAGAGTGATTCACCGGAACTGGCCCGGCTTTGCTAAACAAAAGGCCTTTGCGATGAGTCAGTGTACTCAGCCCTGGTTATTGAACCTTGATGGTGACGAGGTGCTGAGTGAAGAATCCGCAGCACACGTTAAAACAGTAGTTACCGGCGAAAACCCGTCGCACGGTGCGTACCGTCTGCACTTCGAAGATATTTTCTGGGGCAGACCCATGTCGTCTAAAGCATCAAAGCGCCATATTGTGCGGTTGTTCAGACAGGGCACTGCCCGATACCCTGAAGATCGCATGGTGCATGAGAATGTGAACCTGGAAAAGGGGACCACCACCGGCGATATTAAAGGGCTGGTCATGCACTATGGCTATGGCAGTACCGAGCTGCTGATGAATAAACAGAACAGTTATTCATCGTTGAAAGCGCAGCAGAAATTTAACAGCAACAAAAAGCCGTCTTTGCTGAAATTGTTGCTGGTTTTCCCGCTGACATTTTTAAAAACTTACCTGTTCAAACGGCATTTCATGTCCGGCAAGCGGGGACTGGCCCACGCGTACATTGAATCTATGTATGCGTTTTTAAAAGAAGCGAAGCTGTTCGAGCTGACTGAGCGGAATAAATAGTACTCATACGGATAGAAATTCAAAGTAACTAAAATCCGAAGTCCCGGACAATCAGGCAATAAAACCGGACAATTACGTTATCCGTTTCTGGCTGCCTTGTGCTAAAAATAACGTTATAAACAGCGTTTTTTTATCACCCGGGATCAGGAATATGCTTCACTCTGCAGCCATCGATATTATCAGCGATAAACTTGCTGACCGGATTGGCCGGCACACCGCCGGTCAGTCAAATGTGATCACGGACATTGCCGGACTCAGTTTTTATCGCAAAGATGCGCCGACGGAGTGTACAACCTGCTTTGTTGAACCAAGTATCGCGCTGGTGGTGCAGGGTGAAAAACGGATGGCGCTGGGTAATGATATCTTTCATTATAACCGCTACCGCTTTTTAATTACCTCACTGGACTTACCGGCGCAGGCGCAAATTTTAAAAGCAGAGCGTGCTGAACCGTATCTCGGTCTGGCGCTGCGGCTGGATTTCACCACAATGAGCGAACTGCTCATGCAAGCGTCTGCAGATACCAAAACCCTGGCCTCTTCTAACAGTGGTATGTCCGTTGGTAATACTACGCCGGAGTTGCTGGATGCATGCGACCGTCTGGTTAGTCTGCTGGACGATAAGGCATCGCTTTCAGTGCTGGCTCCGCTGATTAAAAAAGAGATTTACTGGCGGGTTCTGAATTCGGAGCAGGGGGACAGGCTCCGTCATATTATTTCAGCAGGGAGTCAGGGCTTAAGGATAGCGAAAGCCATTGACTGGCTGAAAACTCACTTTACGCAATCTTATACCGTGGAAGAGCTGGCGGAACGTGCGCAAATGAGTAAATCCACCTTCCATCATCATTTCAGACAGCTCACCTCTATGAGTCCGCTGCAATATCAGAAAAGCCTTAAACTGATGGAAGCCCGACGTCTTATGATAGGCGAACAAATTGACGCTTCAGACGCCGCATACCGTGTGGGCTATGAAAGTCCTTCCCAGTTTTCCCGTGAATATTCGCGGTATTTTGGTAACTCTCCGAAGCGGGATGTGGAAGCGCAGTGGCGTATCATCGAAGGCGAAAAAAGGACTTTGCAGGCGGGGTGACAGTGAATATCACCGCGCCTTTATTCCTGATATTTCAACCGGTCGATAACCAGTCGCATGGCGGAACTGATCTGCCGGTTGCTGGAAATACACAAATGGTAGCCGTCGAAAGGCGGGCACCAGTCCGCAAGTACACGGCGTAATGCACCGCTTTCTATTTCATTTTCTACTTCCTGTTCAGTGACAAAGGCAATGCCGTGGCCCTCACGTGCCGCATCAATACACATATCGCTTTCACTGAAAATGAACGGGCCTGATACTTTTTTCACGATCTCAATACCGTCCTTTTCAAATTCCCAGTCATAGGCCGGTGCCAGCGCACTAAACCGCAGAGACAGGCAGGCGTGATGGTCAAGTTCGTCGGGATGTTCGGGGACACCATGTTTTCGGAAGTAGTCAGGCGTAGCGACTGCTGCCAGTGATACAGGGGGGCCAATTTTTATCGCAATCATGTCGGGGCTGACAAATTCACGCAGCCTGACACCGGCATCAAAACGTTCCGCAGCAAGGTCATTCAGACGGCTGTCGAGGTTCAGTTCAATATTCACTTCGGGGTAATCCCGGACAATACCCGATATCTTCGGCCACAAAAGAAAACGGGCCGCAGGTTTACTGGCTGAAATCCGCACCGTTCCTTTGGGCGCATCGCCAAGCATCCGCAGCTCTTCTATTCTGGCAGTGATCTGGCTGATACCGGGTTTCAGAGCAGCCAGTAACTTCTCACCGGCATCGGTTACCGACACTTTTCGTGAGGTTCTGTGCAACAGCCGGATCCCCACCGAAGCCTCCAGTCTTCTCACCGCGTGGCTTACTGCCGACTGTGATACGCCCAGTGTTACAGCTGCGCGGGTAAAACTTTTTTCTTCTGCGACCACCATAAAAAGTGACAAATCGCCCAGTTCATCTCTGATCATCACATCATCTCTTTCGCTAATGTGCCTGCCAGTGTACGCAGTGTCAGCATAAAAAACATCTTCTTTGATGAAATAAATTCATGGTTGAGATGACAGTGAGCCAATTGTTCCCTGTAAACAACGAAAATATAATTAACATGTATTTTATTGAGCAGGTTGTAATGAATAGAACTCATCAAAATGATAACAACAACAAAGCCGGTTACTGGAGTGCAGTGTTCTCAATGACACTGTGTGTTGCCATGCTGATTGCCTCTGAGTTTATGCCTGTCAGTTTGCTCACACCTATTGCAGATGGCCTGGATGCGACCAAAGGGCAAGCCGGTCAGGCAATTTCAGTCAGCGGTTTTTTTGCCGTTGTCGCCAGTCTGTTAACCAGTACTGTTGCCGGCAAACTAAACCGGAAATGGGTATTGCTGGCGATGACAGGGTGTATGCTGCTGTCACTGGTATTCATTGCCCTTGCGCCTGACTTCATCATGTTGATGGTAGCGAGAGCGTTACTTGGAATTTGTGTCGGCGGTTTCTGGTCGCTGGCGACTGCTGTGATCATGCGCCTGGTACCGGCAGACAGTGTATCAAAGGCTCTGGCAATCATGTATTCAGGGCAGGCCGTGGCTGCTGCATTCGCTGCTCCGCTTGGCAGCTACCTGGGCGATCTGATTGGCTGGCGCGGCGTGTTTTGGGTACTGGTACCTGTGGTGGCAGTTAATCTGATTTGGCAGATGATTTCACTGCCTTCCATGCCCACAGATAAAAAACAAGGTTTTAGTGAGATGTTCGGATTACTGAAACGGGGCTACTTTGCCCGCGGCATCATTGCCTCTGTTTGTGTTTATGCCGGTGCATTTGCCATGTTTACGTATTTGCGGCCCTACATCGAATCTGAAGTGAAAGGGGACGTTCTTCTGCTTACCTTCCTGTTACTTTTACTCGGCGTAGCCGGATTCGTTGGCACATGGCTTGGCGGCAAATTCGCAAACGATCACGCCGTACGCTTTCTGCAAGGGGTGCCGCTGGTGATGAGTGTGGTAACCGCCGGACTGATCGGATTAAGCGGTTCTGTATTCATGGTAGGTGTGCTGCTGGCTTTATGGGGCATCTGCAACACGGCTATGTCCATCGGCTGGATGACCTGGCTCAGTCAGAATGTGGATGATGCACCAGAAGCGGCGGGCAGTATTATTGTGGCAGCTATTCAGGCGGCGATACTTTTCGGTGCAGCAGTCGGCGGTGTATTACTGGACGGTTTCGGTATCAATGTGACCTTTGCAGGCAGTGTGGTGCTGACGCTGGTATCGTTATGTCTGGTGGGGAGTGGTCGCGGAGTGATTAAGCCTCAGGCGGAGTGATTACTCCGCCATCAGGTTATGTAGTTTAAACGACACAACAAACCCGCCTTCCGGCGTGCTTTCATTATAAATGTCGCTGGCCAGTGTTACTTTTACCAGGTTGTACACCACACTCAGTCCCAGGCCCGCGTTTCCTGCACCCCGTTTAGTGGTGTAGAAAGGCTCAAACACTTTTTTGAGTTCTTCTTCGGTGATCCCCACACCGTCATCGGCAAAAGTAAACTGATATCCATCGCCGCCGGGGGCAATGGTGATGGTAATTTTGCAATGCTCATGACCCGGGCCTGAGGCGTGGATCATCACATTGGATGTGAGTGCCGTCAGGATCTGAATAAGCACGGCCGGGTAGGTGGTGACGATGATTTTGGGTGGAAATCTTGGAATAAAAGTAATGGTTTTATTCTGAGAATGATGCTCATAGGAGGCAATAAATTCTGTGACCAGTTCTGATACGTTTACCTGCTCCAGCTGGCTGGCTTCTTCAGATTTTTTAACCGCAACTTTCTTGAAGCTGGTCAGCAGCTTCGATGCGCGCTGCATGTTCTTCAGCATACTGGAAGTGATGTCCTGAGAAGTCTCCAGGAACTCTGCGAATTTATCGGTATCAAGCTCGCCGTTGTCAAAGTCCTGTTTGAGTTCGTCAAGCAGTTCCATCAACAGCGTACAGTTTGCAATATTAACACCCAGGGGCGTGTTGATTTCGTGGGAAACACCGGCGACCAGTCCGCCCACTGCATCCATTTTTTCAGATTCAAACTGCTTTTCCTGATCTGTTTGAGAGGATGAATTTTCAAATGCTTTGTTCATGTACGTCAATTCAGTTTCAGTGCTCAGAACCAAAAAGCAGAGGAGCATATGTCGCCTGCTGTACCTGATAAAAGCGTAGTGGCTAAAAAGCAGAACTGCAAAAAAAGTGACGGGTCAGTTGTGGAAGAAAGTGGTACATATTTGCACCACTCAGAGGGTAAACGGGTGGCGGATTTACAGGTAGTCTTCACCGGCTGCAGCCGTAAACGCCATTTCTACCAGCCAGTCCGGATCAGCCAGTTCCACTTTCACACAGGCGCGGCTGGGGGCTGTCCCTTCGTCAAACCATTCGTCCCATACCGCATTGAGGCGGTCTACATTGGCAAAGTCGGTGATGTAAATAGTGACAGTAAGAATTCGGGACTTGTCGCTGCCCACCAGTGCCAGCATGGCTTCAGCCTGAGAAAACACGGCTTTTACCTGTGCTTCGATAGTGGTGGCGCTTTCGTCTTCCGGTACTTCAACAAAGTTCGCGATACCGTTAAAAACAGTGACTTCAGACCAGCGTCGGGTGGGATTAATTCGATGTATTTTCATGGCTGTGAGGCTTTCATTGCAAAACGTCTAGTGTGGCATTTTTGCTCCGGTAAATCGACCCGAAGGATCACCGCGCATTAATGAGTTTTACTAATAACGCTGTGTGAGACTTAGTGATTATCGTTTGTGGTGGTCATTGAAGCTGGTAGTACCGGCATATGAAAAGAGAATACTGTGCGAGCAGATTTAGAGCTCACGAATAGTTTTGCATCATGCGCTTTACTAATTTCTGAGGCTATAAACAAACCTAATCCCAAACCTTCACTTTCCCGTCCGGCTTCTTGCCGCCAAAAAGGTTGAAATAATCTGTCAATGGCTTCCGCCGGGATTGTAGGGCCATAATTTGCCACCTCAATACAAAGCATTGATTTTTCAGCTTGAGCGCTAACAGTTACGGGGCGGCCATCTTCACCATGAATCAATGCATTAATCAGAAGGTTGGATAAGAGTTGCGAAAGTCGATCCGGATCGCAGTAGATCACATCATTAATGATAATGTCGCCGGTAATTGTCGCGGCGGGATAATTATTCGATAATTCGTCCACTACATGAGAAAGCTTGTCTCCCAATTCATCCGTCTTTCTTCGTTGCACGATAACGCCCTGGCTAGCCCGGGTATGAGCGAAATCCATTACATCGCTAATTAATCTCTCTATGCGAAAAGTACTCGCTCTCATCATTTTAACTATTTTCGCAGTCTGAGGTTCATTCGTAATATTTTCTATTACATCTAATCCAACGGAAATAGTAGAGAGCGGAGCTCGTAGATCATGACCAAGTATTGCTATGTTCTGTTCGCGCAACTGAACAGCTTCTTTTTGGTGCTGCCACTGAGTTTTGGCGTCCGCAAATGCTGCTGCGTTCTCTATCTGCCTGGTAAGAAGGGTAGAAAAGGAATCTAGCATACTTAATACTTTGTCGCTTTTTAGTGTTAAAGCTTTTTTGTCCAGGCCACAAAGTGTCCCAAAAAATTTTCCATTTCCATCATAAAGAGGAAAAGAAAAATAGCTTTGAAAGTTAAACATCTTTGGAACAGGATGATCTGCATATAACGGATCCTCGTCCGCATGCTCGATAACAATTTCTTTATTCATAGCCCTGACACTATTGCACAAGGTGTAGGTAACATCTAACTTGCCACCCACTGCGAGACCAAAATCGACCTCATCGTGCAGCGCGCATACGGTCCAGCTATCGGGTGTCACATGCGCGATGCACACAAAGCCAACTCCCGTACTTTCAGCTACGAGTTTTAAAATGTGGGGTACAGAATCAATTGATCGAATAATGGAAACTGAAACATCCGGGGAGTGTGGCATTTTTTGTCTCGGGTACAGGTGTGGATCGACTAACTATATCGCAATAGTTTTGTTTATTTAAAATATTAAATGATATGTTTTTCCAGTGTAAGCAACTAGGACATTACCACCATTTTTGCTGCGGCAGCGATTCCAGTGTGAAAGTTTCGCCAATGTGCGGTGTTGCTACATTCAGGTTCTTTTCTTCGGCAGCCCGGGTGAACCGGATCATCGGCTCGTTCCAGTCATGAAAAGCGAGGTCGAACTTACCCCAGTGGATTGGCATCACGTTCTTCGCCTTTACATCCAGCGATGCCTGCACGGACTCTTCCGGCAACATGTGAATTTCCGGCCAGTAGGGGCTGTAAGCACCGTCTTCCATAAATGCCATATCGAAAGGACCAAACCGTTTTCCTATTTCGGCAAAATCAGGGCTGTAACCACCGTCGCCACTGAAATACACCGACACTTCAGGTGCCTGAATAACCCACGAGCCCCACAGTGTGTCGTTGCGTTGTCCGGGTTTGCGTCCGCTGAAATGTTTCGACGGCGTAAATATAAACCGCGTGTCTTTCAGCATGGCATCACTGAACCAGTCCAGCTCAGTAATTTTACTGTCATCGATACCCCATTTCAGTAAATGAGCACGCACAGCAAGGGGTACATAGAAGTGACCCGTTTTACTATCAAGCTCAGCGATGGCTTTCGCATCCAGATGATCATAGTGGTCATGAGAAATCAGCACCGCATCGATATACGGAAGGCCGTCGATAGTGAGCTTTTTATCTGCCGGATATGGTGTGCCAATCAGCCACACAGGTGAAGCGCGGTAAAAAACAGGATCTGTCAGTACAGTCATTGACCCCGTATTGATAAGAATGGTGGAGTGTCCGAACCAGGTAAACGACAGTGTTTGCTGTGCAACAAAATCCGGCAATTTTGCCGGCAACAAGCCGGAAGGGTGCTTACCCGCCGGCGGGAAGATAACCGAATTCAGCCACTTTCCCATGGGAGGCTTCGGGCTGTCGGGATCGTCGGAAACAGGGTGGCGGTTAACAAAAATGTCGTCTTTAAAGTTATCGGAAGCCAGCATCCGCGTCCGGGTCTGATCATCAGGCTTACCACCAAATACCGGCGACAACTTCACAAATAAAAAACCGCTGACAAACAGCAGCGACACAATGGCCAGCGACCAGACCAGTAGTTTCTTCATAACACCCAAAGCAGGTACTCCAGCGACTTTTTCACCGTCATTTAGTGCGTTCAAAAATTATCAGCTAAATCGCGGCAGGGACGCAATCTTTCTGCGTTCAAGTCAGTACTATGCCGGTTTTCCGGCTGGTAAAGCAAGGCTGGGGGGAAGAGAGTGTTGAACCCGGATGACTACTGGTTCGACGAATGCAGGTATCGTGAAATACGGCTTTGAATGACTAAGCAGACTTCCTTTTGATTCTTTTTATAATGTGTAGCAATATGTAGCAAATCATATTTTATTGGTGTAGGCATGGGCATTGTCAAAATCTCCGACCAACTTCATGAAGAAGTGCGTAAAAACAGTGTGGTGATGGAGCGTTCTATCAATTCACAGGCAGAGTTCTGGATGAAAATAGGGCGTTTGGCCGAGCAAAATCCCACGCTTACGTATGAACAAATTCTGGAACAGGAAAAACGTCAGCAAAACGTATCAACAGTGAGACTGGTTCATGAGTAATGTATCGATAAAAAATGCGCAGGAAATCGAACTGATGCGCGAATCCGGCCGGCTCCTGGCGAGCGTATTTCATGCACTGGACAAGGAAATACACGCCGGCATGACCACCATGGAAGTGAACGATTTCGTCGATGCATTCATCACTGATACTTTGCAGGCAAGACCGGCCAGCAAAGGGCAGTATGGCTATGAATATGTGCTTAATTCATCGGTAAACGAAGTGGTCTGTCACGGCGTGCCGTCGGTGGCAAAGAAGCTGCGGGAAGGTGATATCGTGAATGTGGACATCACGCTGGAGAAAAATGGCTTTATTGCCGACAGCAGCAAAATGTATTGCATCGGTAAAGTATCACCCATTGCGAAAAAGCTGGTAGATACGACTTACGAAGCCATGTGGAAAGGCATCGAAACGGTAAAACCAGGCGCGACGCTGGGGGATATTGGTCATGCCATTCAGTCACATGTGGAAAAAGAAGGCTTCAGTGTCGTGCGGGATTACTGCGGGCACGGTATTGGCCGTGAAATGCATGAAGAACCGCAAATTGTGCATTATGGCCGCAAGGGCACAGGCATGCATTTAGTGTCAGGCATGACATTTACCATAGAGCCGATGATTAACCAGGGCACTTACAAAACCAAGCAGAAGAAAGATGGTTGGACAGTGGTGACCCGCGACAAAAAACTCTCAGCACAATGGGAGCACACCATTCTGGTGACTGAAACCGGGTTCGAAGTGCTTACATTGCGGGATGAAGAACACTAAAAACCAAAAGGCAGCGAATGAACGCTGCCTATTTCATTAGCGCTTAAACATCAGGATTAGAACGTCAGTCCCGCGCGGCGCTTGTACAGCGGGTTTTCGCTGTCGTCTGCGTAACCGGGTTTCTGTGCTTCTACAGCTTCATCAGAAGACGGCATTTCCAGTGGCAGGGTGCCGGTGGGTGATACCTTGCCGGTAAGCACATCAATCACGGCATCGTCAGCACTACCGAAGTTAGCCAGAATAGCGCCTGCGGTATTGTTCAATTCACCCATGACCATGGGGCGTTCCAGGAAGACGGATAAAATAGTTGGCACTTGCTGGCTAACGGCCAACATTTGCTGATACTTCTCATCATCTTCGCGGAATGACACGCGGCCTTCATTCTGGCGGCTGCCGAAGAAGTGGTTCGGATGCAGTTTTTCACTTGGCGTTGAGAAACGGAAAATCGCGAAGTCGGCCTGGGCCGGATCGGTCACAACTTCAAAGCCACGAGCGGTAAGTGCCTCTGCATTTAAACCATCAACGAACACTTTCTTCATCGAGTCTGCCAGTGGCAGCAGCTTATCTGCATTTTTCAGCAGCACCTGAGATTTAGCCTGAACTTCCCGTGCCAGTGCCCGCCATTCCGGTTTACCCACATTCGATGCTGCCGTAGCTTCATCCACATAAGGGTTGTCGAATAAGCCGAGCTCAAACTTCAGTGTAAGAATACGGGTGGCCGACTCATCGATACGCGCTTCTGTCAGTTTGCCTTCGTGTACTGCATTAACGATGATTTCAGGCTGGTCTTCACCACCGAACTGGTCAATACCTGCGGTAATACCTTTTACGAAACGTTCAGGAATAGTCAGATCCTCCACACCCCACGGCGTCGCAATTTCCCGCACGCCATGTGGTTTAGTCGGTGCCTTACATTCTTCACTACAGTCCCGGGTTACCGCCCAGTCTGAAACTACAACGCCTTTAAAGCCGGCATCGCCGCGCAGCAGGTTTTGCAGTATTTGTTTGTTGAAGCCCGGGCTTACTGCTTCTACCGGTTCACCGTCTACAGTGATGCCGTGTAAGATAGGATAAGCAGGCATAATGCCGGTGGTTTTTGCTTCGAACGCACCGTCAAATGCACGGATATGATCTTCAAAGCTGGTATCGTCCAGTTGGGCATTGCGGCCGTAATAGTTATGACCATCAAAACCTTCTACCGCAGCACCGTAACCCACCCAGTGTTTGGTAACGGTTGATACGCCTTCCGGCGTGATGCCATCAGAACTGCCCTGGAAACCACGAATGTACGCGCCCACCTGCTTACTCACTTCACCAGCATCGCTGCCAAAGGTGGCAATGATACGGGGCCAGCGGGGCTCGGTGGCTAAATCAGCCTGCGGTGATAACGCCATGGTGAAACCGGTTGCACGATATTCCTGACGGGTAATGTCACCAAATTGTTCGGTCACTTCAGGATCGTTCAGCGCACCAAAACCAAGAGGCTCAGGCCATTGGGTGAAACCATCGGTAGACTCGGCAGCACCTAACACGTACTGGAAGTGGTTGCGTGGATCGGTACTGATAATGGCAGGAATACCCAACCGGGTGGTTTCTGCCAGCGCCTGGACTTTGTTGTTCTCAACGGCCAGATCTGACGGAGACATGTTCAGGCGGCTGATGTAACTGCCGATGTGTTTGTCTTTGAATAATGATGTGGCGACATCGATGTCATATCCATCCTGAGAAAAACCGGCAAAGCCGTTCTTACCCGGAAGGGTGCCATGCACCATTTCACCGGCTTTTTCTTCCAGCGTCATGCGGGCAACCAGGTCGGCCACACGTTCTTCAACCGGCAAACGCCAGTCTTCATACGGGGTAAGTTTGCCATCGGCATTCAAATCGCGGAAGGTTTGGCCGTCCTGTTCGATAACCGCTTTGCTGGTGGTTTTTACCGCCACCTGGCTTACAGGGGCGGAATCTTTCTTCGGTTGCTCAACCCGGGAGGGCGAGGGTTTCTCGCCACAACCAGTAAGCATAGCGGTAGTGATAAGGCAGGCACTACCCAATGTTGCTGTATGCTTTTTCATTAATCGTCTCCTTGACCGGATAATTATTCGTTAACGGCGCCTGTGATTTGGTAAGTACCTGAACCGAGAGAAAAGGTGTTCATTTCATCAGCACGGGAAACGTTAGTTACGAACTTACTGGCTTTCACATTCTCGCCGTCAATCTTCAATGCTTGCTGCGCGCCGGGTAACGATATTGTTGCTGTCGTGTTAGCAGGAATGGTTACCCAGTAGTTAAACTTACCATTTTTTACTTGCCAGTGGCTCGAAATTTTTCCATAAGGTGAATCATATTCTGCTTTTACCCAGTCAATTTCATTCTGCGGATCAAACTCCGGCTTCAACGCGAAGGTTTTAAAACCGGGGCTCAGTCGCTGAATACCGCCTGAGTGACTGATTAACCATTCACCGATAGCACCGAATGAATAGTGATTGAAGGAGTTCATGCTGTTATTGCCACCGAATCCGTCTTCAACCGTGTAACCGTTCAGGCGTTCCCAAATTGTTGTCGCACCCTGGTCGATAGGATACAACCACGACGGATACTGGTCGTTGAGTAATAAGCGGTATGCATCACCGGTATAGCCATTCTCAGACAGCGCTTTGCTGATCCAGGCCGTGCCGATAAAGCCGGTCATCAGGGAGTAAGCGGGGCGGGTTTTCCCTGCATCGTCAACGTTTTGTGATGATACCGAACGGGTCAGCTTCTCTGCCATCGCTGCAGCGTTGTCTTCGTTGAATGCGTTCATTGCCAGACCAACCGCAAAGGAGGTTTGGGTGTCTGCTACTGCCCATTCTGCCGGTGGAGCCACCAGATTAAACATACTTGGGCCGCCTACCAGACCAACGGTTTGCTGTTCATCATTAACGAACTTATCGTTAAAGAAGGCTTTACGTTCATCATACTGTTTGCGGTACTCGCGGGCCTGCGCATCATCGCCCAGTACCGCTGCTACCTGCGCCATAATATCCAGCGCATAAATGTGATAAGCAGTAGCCAGATAATCTGCACCTAACTGATTGTTCTGCGGGCCTAACCAGTCTCCTAAACCTGAGTCAGTGCTTAAGCCGGTTTCGCTGTCGATGGAGTCATGCAGGAATGTCATGTATTCATTCATAGACGCGTAGTGTTCAGCGAGTAAGCCTTTATCACCATATTGATAGTAGGTTTCCCACGCGACGGTAATACCGGCTACGCCCCACAGCACACCACCGAAGCCGCCGCCAACAGGAGCAACGTCTGCATACCGGCCACTGTCAGCCTGAGTATCCCGCATGGCTTGCAAATGGCGACGCATAAACTGTGAGGCATCACTCACATACGTTGCGGTAGGGGCAAACACGTTGATGTCGCCGGACCAGCCCATACGTTCGTTTCGCTGGGGACAGTCAGTCGGTACAGACAGAAAGTTATCTACGTTAGACCATGTCAGGTTTGACCATAGCTGATTAACCTTGTCGTCTGAACATTCGTAACTGGCAGTCAGCGCCTGTACAGAACTCACAACAACGCCGTTAACCGCTTCAAGGGGCAGAGGTTTTTCAATGCCTGTTACTTCAATGTACTGGAAGCCATGAGAAGTGAAATGTGGCGCAAAGGTTTGCTCGCCATCCGCCATGATGTAGATATCCTGACTGAGTGCGGCACGATAATTTTCTGTCATGATCATGCCCACGTTCGGGCCTGATTCCGGTAAGTCCGGATAGAGCATTTCGGCAAAGCGCACGGTAACGGCTTCGCCTGATTTACCGTCTTGGAAATGCAGACGAGGTACGCCAACGATATTTTGTCCAAGGTCATAGACAAACACGCCGGGTCTCACCTCTTCCACACTTTTTGCCTGAACGGTGGTAAATTCACGGGCCGGTTCACCGATTTGGCCGATAAGCTTCATATTGTCGTACGACAGCGTTTGTGCAGGGCGCATCATATTTGGCTGCACATTCTGCGCTTTTGTTTCCTCAAGAGAAATTTCGGCTGCCGGTTCCCATTCGCCTTCGAACGACGGGGTCGCCCAGCCAGCCTGCGCTTCTGCGATTCGGGCATCGTATACTTCACCCATAGACAAACTGCCGTACACTACCGGTGACGTGTCGCTGAAATGCCAGCTGCCCGGTTGGGTAACCACAATACTCTCAGAACCGTCTTCATAGGTAATGACCAGTTGCGCGAGCAATGACTGACGATCGCCGAAGCCGTTCCAGGTGTTGCCGAAGCCCAGCATACCGCTCCACCAACCTTCGCCCAGCCGTGCGCCCATGGCGTTTTCACCTTTTTGAATGGCACTGGTGACATCATAAGACTGATAAAGGTGGGTCAGGTTGTATTGGGTAAGGCCCGGGTTGTAATAATCGTTACTCACCTTTTCACCGTTTACGTAGTATTCGTAAATGCCCCGGGCGGTCACATACAAACGGGCTTTGCTGACGGCCTTTTCTGCCACATCAAACTCAGTACGTAACTGAGGCATACCATTACTTTGGGTATCAACAACAACCAGTTGGCTGTCATCAGAACCGGTGAAAGTAATCCCTGCTTTGGTATCGCTGACCTGCGCAGATTTTTCTGCGAATTCAGCGCCATGCTCAGCACCATTAAACAGCACACTGTGAGGCGTGTGCATGTTGCTGACCGTCAGGTTGCTTACTGTGACGGTTGTACCAGCATCTGCCGCTACACCGATATCGTTAAGCATGCCATAGGTAACATAGTCGTGGTTGTGACCCAGAGGATTCAGCTGTACCGTTGCCCCTTCCACCAGTGGCGGAAACATCATCTGGAATCCTGATTTTTCTTCAGATTCCGCACCCACCCAGAATGCAGGGTTGCCATCTAACTGAACGGTGACATTGCCGAATTCATTGTTGATAAGCAGGTGGTGAGGTTTAAAACGGTTGTAAGCATTGATCAATGATTGCTTAATATCGAAGGATTTAACCGGCGTATCTGCGTTGTCATCCGGCGTGTAACCGGTACGGTAAAAGTTCAGCGTCGCCGGTTCACCGTTTTCAACACCTTCCACGTCCAGCTCAATCTTGAAATAACTCTCGTCTTCGCCGCTTTCTACCTGATAGATGTTCTTATACTTATCCATCATTCTCGGGTCATTAGCCGCATAAACAATACCACCGGCTGTACCACCTTCTGCAATCGTGATGTCTGCGCCGATACGGAAGAGAGGCAGATAATCGCCATACAGGGGGAGGGCGTTGTCATCACCACCAATCCAGGTCGCCCCATTCCAGGCATTCAGAGAGGTATCGAGTAAGCCTGTTTCAAAAGTAGATGTGGCCTCACTCGCATCGCCTTTGCTGTCCCATACTGTGAGCTGCCAGATGTACTGTGTACGGGGGCTTAAAGGCTTGCCTTTATAGGTAATATGCAGTGCTTCTGAGGAGTTTTGTTTGCCAGAGTCCCATACCTGCACGCCGTTTTCATCTGTCACGCGGATCCGGTAGGCCGACTGGCTAAGACCTTTTGCTCCGCCTTTAGCAGACATCTGCCAACTGAATCGGGGCGCGGTGACATCAATGCCTATGGGTCGGGTGCGATACTCAGTTTTCAGTGCTGCAAGATCAAACTGATCAGTAACACTTCCAACGCTGCCAGTTCCTCCGCAAGCTGAAAGTAACGTGGCGGGTGCTGCAACAGCAAGGGTGAGAATAAGTTTGCGCATGCAAATCTCCGGTACATACCTGATGGCAATCTGTTCAGGTGAAACTGAATTCCTCTTCAGTTTTTCTGAAACCTTATGATTGAAAGTGATTGGCATGTTGCCCTAAGCACATAGATGTTGTCAATGTGTTAACGGCGGGTCACCGGAAACGAAAGGTTTTGGAGGCGTGTGAGTGGTACCAACCGGACTGAATAACCCGCGCCGGTGTAGTGCTCTGTAGAGTGATTAGCGCATTTTAGGTCCGCTGCAAAGCGTGTTTTATCAACTTTACATTCAGTTCTGCGTCAATCTGTCAGTCCATAAAAAATTGGTTGTTTTTTATTCACGAATTTTATCAATAGCTGGTATTAATCGTATTTGCTTGTGATTGTTATTGACTGTATATGATTGTCGATGTACTTTGTTGCCTCGATGTTAATTAATATCGAGCAGTTTTAATAAAAATAACACGCTGCCAAAAATTAGATAAATCACTGACACAACCACGCAAGGAGTTGAAAATGGCTTCATTTTCAGGACTGACAACCACACCAGTTTTCCGCCGTTCTGTACTCGCGGCACTTATCACTGCTTCTTTTTCTCAATGTGCAGTTGCACAGGAAGCAGAGTCTGCACAATCTGAACCGGATCCAATGGTAGAAACCATTGAAGTTCGTGGTTCAGCAACCGGTACCCTTATCCGCGGTGCAACACCGGTAGGTACCAACGTTGTAGGGATTTCAGAAGAAGATGTTGCTGAAATTGGTGTGCCTGACAGTAACGAACTTCTTGCACAAATTCCGCAAATGACCAGCACCTTCAACAGCCGTCCTACTATGGCGACTGATATTGGTCAGGGCATGCCAATGCCGAAACTGCGGGATATCGGTACCGGTGGTGGTAGCACGACACTGGTACTGCTGAACGGTTTACGTTTACCGGGTTCCGGTATTATCCAAACCGTACCAAATGCTGCGGCCATTCCTCCATCAGTATTAAGCACGGTAGAAGTGGTAATGGATGGTGGTTCTTCCATTTACGGTTCTGATGCCATTGCCGGGGTGGTTAACTTTATCACCCAGCGTCCGAAAGATGGTGTGACCGTAAACCTCGAAGGTGGATTCGGTGACAGTTATACCGCAGGTTCCCTTAACCTGACTGCCGGCACTTCATGGGATTCCGGTGCGGCGATGTTGTCTTTCTATCATGCGGAAAACGGTGATGTGATGGGCTCTGAGCGTGATTTTATTACTGCTGACAGTACAAGCAACGGCGGCGGTGACTACCGTACCCGTCAGTGCAGCCCGGGCAATATCACGGCAAACGGGACCAGTTACCGCATGGACACGCTGACCGAAGGCAGTAACTTATGTGATCCTAACGATGGTATTTCTTATGTACCGGAGCAAAAGCAGGACACCATTTTCCTGGCTCTGGAGCAGGAATTTTCTGACAACGTTTTCCTTAATCTGAACACGTACTACAGTGACTGGGGCGTGGATATTACCGGCGATGCGACCAACGCGTTAACGGATCTGGGTGCTTCAGGCACAATTACATCAGATAACCCTTATTTTACTGCTATCGGTGATGAAACTTCACAAACTGTCGACTTCAATTTTTCTGACGTAGTTGGCCCGGGCGCGAAAAACAGCAGCGACTTTAAAGCATTCTCTTTCATGCCGGAGCTGACCGTAGAATTACCGAACTACTGGCGTCTGAAAGCCGCATACAGTTACGGCTGGGCGGAAACCCACGGCGAAGAAACCGGCGTAAATGCGACTGCCGTTGCTACTGCGCTGGCCGGAACGGATGTATCTACAGCGCTGAACCCGTACGATGTAGCTTCAACAGATCCTGCGGTACTGAGCAGTATCCTTTCTTACTACGGTACACTGGGCGATGCCAAGCAAACTCACCATCAGATCCGTCTGACACTGGATGGTGCTATTTATTCTTTACCGGCCGGTGATGTGATGCTGGCTGTGGGTACCGAATACTTTAAGCAAAACTACGACGTGTCGTTCGGCGGTGGCGCAGCAGATGCCCTGCAAATGACAGAAACATCCGCATCACGTAACGTGAAGTCTGTTTTCAGTGAAGTGGTTGTGCCGGTGATGGACGACATCGATGCCGGTACTATCGACTTTACTGCATCCATCCGTTACGACAGTTACAACGATGTGGGCAGTACAACTAATCCGAAGATTGGTGTGGATTATTCTCCTACTGACAACTTACGTCTGCGTGCACAATGGGGTACCTCATTCCAGGCGCCAAGTCTGGCAGACTCCGGTGCAGCCGTTGATACCCGCGCTATTACTCTGGGTGTGAGCCCCTGGACGGCACCAGATAGCGAAGCCAGCGATTTCTATCGCGGTACTATTATTCTGGCCGGTGGTAGCGACGGGCTGCAGCCTGAAGAATCTGAGTCATACAGCGTAGGTTTCGACTGGACACCAGAGTTCTCTGAGGGTTTGAAAGTCAGCATGACCTATTTCGATGTGGACTATTCAAGTGCTATCAGCCTTGCGCCGTTCTATACGCCAAGCGTACTGTTCAGCACGGAAGGTTACTCGGATTACTACACAATCAATCCAACACTGGATGAGGTGCTGGCAGCGGCTGACGGCATGCGCATTGACGGTCAGTCAATCGAGAGTCTTTACGCTGACGGCAATTCAGCCTACGTCCTTTTCGATGCCCGCCGTAAAAATATGACGGCCACAAAACTGTCGGGTATCGATTTCGACATCGCTAAAGAATGGCAAACCAGCTTTGGTAGCGTGAATGCCAGCGTTGCCGGCTCTTATACACTGGACAGAACATTCCAGCCTGTACAGGGCGCGGCGTATCAGGATGAAAAAGGTACCGATGAGCGTGGTGACTACAATCTGCTAGCTCAGGTAGGTGCGACTTACGAAAACATGCTGGGTACTGTGCGTATTCTTCACACCGATGGCTGGGAAAACGCGGTTGCTTCAGCAGACTCTCTGACCACAGTAAATCTGTTCGGTAAGTACGATTTAGGCGAATATGAGTTTGTGGAAGAAGCATCTGTTACTGTAAACGTAGACAACCTGTTCGACGAAGATGCAGTTTACTATGATGATGCAAACGGCTTTATCAGTGGTTCAACACTGGGCCGTGTTATTTATCTGGGGCTGAATCTGAAGATGTAATTCAGTGCATGAACTGAAAGCGGAGTCTGCAGACTCCGCCTTTTGTCGTTCAAAGTAAGGCTTAATAATGGCCTGAGTACTGACGAAAGCAACATGACGGAACACAATAAATGCAGGAGAAAAATCATGCTTAAAGCCGTTCTGGATATAGGCAAAACCCACATTAAATTGCTGTTGGTAGATAACGGTAAAGAATGCGCCAGCTTCAGCTGTAAGAATGCGCCCATTGCCGGCATGTATCCTCAGGCAGATGTGGAAGGCATATGGAACTGGCTGGCAGAAACCTTACGCTCATGCACACTTACGCCTGATATCAACGCTTTTGTCGTCACCACTCACGGAGCGACGGCTGCGTTAGTGAATACGAACGCCCCTGAAGGGGATCAACTGGCACTGCCGGTCCTTGATTATGAATTTCAGGGCGTAGAGAGTTGCTCTGATGCTTATGAAAGTGTGCATCCTGACTTTTCAGAAACCTTGTCACCCGCATTGCCAGCAGGTTTGAACCTCGGTAAACAATTGTTCTGGTTACAGCAAAAGTATAAAGAAGCGTTCGACTCAGCCTCAACCATTTTGCTTTACCCGCAGTACTGGGCCTGGCGTCTCGGTGGCTCACCGGCTGCAGAAGTAACATCTTTGGGATGTCATACCGATATGTGGCAACCTCAGAAAAAAGACTACTCTTCGCTGATAGATAAGTGTGGCTGGCGGGAGAAAATGCCGGCACTTAAAAACGCATGGGATTGTCTTGGCACCGTGTCTGCACAGGTTGCAAAGGAAACCGGATTATCAGAACAGTGCGAAATTTTTGCCGGTATCCACGACAGCAATGCCAGCCTGCTGCGCTATTTGTCACTGGCGAAAAGCGGTGAGAGTTTTAACGTGATTTCTACCGGAACCTGGACCATTCTGATGCAGGCAAACGGTAACACCGGCAAACTTGCCAGCTATAAAGATACCCTGGCCAACGTGGATATTTTCTCTAACCCGGTCAGTTGCGCACGTTTCATGGGCGGACGGGAATACGAAAGCATCTGTACTTCTCTGGGCGGCAACATTCGCATGAGTGCTGAAGCCGGGGATATTCAGCAGGCGCTGGATGAAGGCTGGATGGTGACGCCGGATTACAGTCAGGGGAATGGCCCCTTCGGTGGCCTCACTGCAAAACAACTATGTCCGGATGCGCCGCCTGCTCCTCAGGCTATTGCGACGCTGTACTGTGCGCTGATGATTGATCAAAGGTTAACTGATCTGCATTCCACCGGCACAATATATATAGAAGGGGCTTTCCTGAAGAACCCCATGTTATGCCAGCTAGTCGCACAGCTGCGTCCGGACCAGACTGTCATGCTCTCCCGTGATAACACGGGAACAGTAATGGGCGCGGCAAGTTTAATTCACTTTGATAAGCAGGCTGCAGCTGAACTGGACTTAGTGCCCTGTGAACCTTCTGCGTTTGATAAATTGGAAGCGTACCGGGAAAAGTGGTACAAATCGATTGGATGAATCTATCATATTCAATCAAAAACTTGGTGTTTTGATTGATCGTGCTTGAACAGGTGACTATATTATCGCTTACACGAATAACAATTATGCAGGCAACACCATGCTGGAGAAGCAACGTCACCAGCTCATTCTGGATATCCTTGATGAGAGCACCTTTGTCAGTGTGCGCGACTTGTGCGCGCAACTTAACTCGTCTGAAGCGACCATTCGTCGTGACTTAAACAAACTGGCTGATGCGAAGAAAATTAAAAAAATTCGCGGCGGCGCGCAGGTGTTAGACAGTAAGACCGTGTCTAATATTCGTCTTTCCGGTAATGCATTTCTGGTGGACAGAGAGCGCAATACCAGCACCAAGCAACTTATTGCCAAAGCGGCCACTGACATGTGTGAAGACGGCGAATCTATCATCATTAATGGCGGTACATCCACGTTCATGATGTCTGAGTTTCTGGCCGAAAGACGCATGAATATTCTGACGAACTCCTTCGTACTTGCACATGAGTTACTGGAAAACAGTCAGAATCAGGTAACGCTCCCCGGCGGGGAAGTGTACCGTAAGCAAAGTATCATTCTCAGCTCATTCGAAAACGACACCACACAAAACTACCGTGGCAGCAAAATGTTCATGGGTTCACCCGGTGTCAGTGAATTCGGCGTAATGGAAACCGATCCACTGCTGATTCTGGCGGAGCAAAAACTCCGTAAGCGGGCCGATAAACTCATCGTACTGGCCGACAGCAGTAAAATTGGCGTTAAAGGTAATCTGATTTTCTGCGGATTGTCTGAAGTCGATACGGTCATCACCGACAGCAATGCAGCACCCGAAGCACTGGATAAAATCCGCGAATTCGGTGTGAATGTGATTGTGATCGAGGCCTGCGATTAAGATTTACCATTTGTACAAACTGAGCGCGGTATCCTTCCGCGTTCTTTTCAGCTTCTGTCTCTGAATCAGCCCTGCCTTCATTAACAACTGCTAAACATCCGCAAATCGTCACCCCCGAATAAATTTATACAATCCTTAAAATACTTGTAACAATTCTGTTATATTGTGATTGGAAATGATTGACAAAGATTGTATTGGATGTATATTGAATCATTAATGAATTAATGAGTCTCACGAAAAGACCAGTTTCAATTAATTAACTTCACAGGATGCCTATAAATGCCTTATCAGCCAGATGAATACAAACACGTTAAATATCTGTGGGAAGACGAGGTTGCAGATAAACTCGATCCCGTAGAAAACCTGGTATACCGCTCGAATAAGCTGGGCGAAGACCAGCGTATTACTAATACCGGCGGCGGTAATACTTCGGCAAAGTTAATGGAAAAAGATCCGTTAACCGGTGAAGAAACTGAAGTGCTGTGGGTAAAAGGTTCCGGTGGCGACCTGCGTACATCAAAGAAAGAAAACTTCTCTTCTTTATACCAGGACAAACTGAACGCACTTGACGGCGTATATCAGGACTATTCAGATAAAGGCTATAAGTCTGCCGGTGAAGACCGCATGGTCGGCATGTTCAAGCACTGTAACTTCTGTCTGAATCCACGGGCCTCGTCGATTGATACGCCTCTGCATTCAATGATTGACGAAAAGCACGTTGATCACCTGCACCCGAATGCCGTTATCTCCGTTGCATCCTGTAAGGTGCAGAAAGAACTGACTGAAGTGATCTGGGGCGGCAAGCTGGCCTATGTGCCGTGGATGCG
This sequence comes from Alteromonas sp. ABH4_456, assembly GCF_056160645.1. Taxonomy (NCBI): domain Bacteria; kingdom Pseudomonadati; phylum Pseudomonadota; class Gammaproteobacteria; order Alteromonadales; family Alteromonadaceae; genus Alteromonas; species Alteromonas sp. ABH4_456. The sequence goes on along the minus strand of NZ_JBSWXO010000005.1, from coordinate 307,282 downwards.
TCCCGGTTGGGAAGCGGCGAAACTGTGTGAAGACACTTACGCTGCGAGCCCTGACATCTGGGGTATTCTCTTAGGTCAACACGGTCATACCAACTGGTCATCTGAAAGTAAAAGCTGTTACGAAACCTCTTTATGGGTTATCGAAACAGCGGCACGTTACATTGAAGAGCATGACAAAGGCGAAATGACCTTTGGTGGTCAGAAGTATCAGTCTCTGGACGATGCGGCCCGTACCGGTCTGTTAAAAGACTTTTTACCGGTAGCCCGTGGTCTGCTTTCTAATAAAGTGAAGTTTATCGGTACTGTACAGACTGACGATGCCACACTGCGCTTCGTAAACAGCGTAGATGCGCCCCGTCTGGCTGAGTTAGGTACATCGTGTCCAGACCACTTCCTGCGTACTAAAATTAAGCCGTTGTTTGTCGATTTCGATCCGCAGAATGATGACTTCGATACCCTGATCACTAAGTTTAAAGCTGGTCTGGAAAAGTATCGTGAAGATTACACGGCATATTACGAAGCCTGTAAACGTGAAGATTCTCCGGCTATGCGTGACCCGAGCCCGACGGTTGTACTGATTCCGGGTGTAGGCATGATTGCGTGGGGCAAGAACAAGAGTGAATCCCGCGTCACTGCAGAATTCTATAACTGTGCTATTGAAGTAATGCGTGGTGCAGAAGCGATTTCTGAATATACCGCGCTGCCAGCTCAGGAAGCGTTTGATATTGAATACTGGGCGTTAGAAGAAGCAAAACTTCAGCGTATGCCGGCAGAAGCGCCACTGGCCCGCGATGTGGTTGTAGTGATTGGTGCCGGTGACGGTATCGGTAAAGCGACAGCGCACCGTGTTGCTAAAGAAGGTGCCCACGTAGTGTGTGCAGATCTCAACCTTGAGAATGCACAGCGCACCGCGAAAGAACTTACCGACAAGTATGGTCAGGGAATTGGTGTAGCCGGTACAGGAATTTCTGCCTGTGGCCCGGCTGTAGCACTTCAGGCTGACATCACTAAACGTGAAACCGTGGAAGAGTTGTTCACACAGGTACTGCTGGCGTATGGCGGTCTGGATAAAGTGATTGTGACTGCGGGTGTATTCATCGCAGAAGGCGCAGACATGGCGAAGAACGATCAAATCTTCGACCTGAGCTTTGGCGTGAATGTGAAAGGCGGCTATGTCGTTGGCTCAACGGCTCAGAAAATCTGGGAAGCGCAGGGCCTGAAAGGCGCACTGGTACTGACTACCAGCGTGAATGCAGCCGTATCGAAGAAAGGTTCTCTGGCGTACGACACCAGTAAAGCTGCGGCAAACCATCTGGTTCGCGAACTGGCGGTAACCTTGTCACCGCTGGTCAACGTGAATGCACTGGCACCGGCAACAGTTGTGCAGGGCAGTAACATGTTCCCGAGAGACCGCGTGATTTCATCACTGACCAAGTACGATATTGCTCATGATGAAAGTGAAAGCACGGAAGAATTACGTAACAAGCTGGCGCAATTCTATGCACAGCGCACGTTAACCAAACAACCTATCACACCGGATGATCAAGCCGAGGCGGCCTATCTTCTTGTATCCGGTCAACTGAGCAAAACAACCGGGCAAGTGATCAGTGTAGACGGCGGTCTGCATGAAGCTTTCCTGAGATAAGAGGTGACTTATGTTAAGAAGAATTGATGCATCCATTATCAGCGATGACAACGAAAAGCTGAAAGGGCACTTAGACGCAGATTATGCAGCGCTGGCAGATAAACTGGCACGCCAGGATATCGATATTGAGAAAATCACTGAGCTGGCCGGCGAATTCCAGGTTGCCGTACCTTCATGGGGTACAGGTACCGGTGGCACCCGTTTTGCCCGTTTCCCGGGTGAAGGAGAACCGCGCAATATCTGGGAAAAGCTGGAAGACTGCGCAGTGATCAACGAAATGTCAGGTTGTACTGACAGCGTATCGCCTCACTTCCCCTGGGATGTGGTTGACGATTTCTCTGAGCTGAAGCAAAAAGCAGATGAGTATGGTTTGAAGTGGGTATCGGTGAACTCAAACACGTTCCAGGACCAGCGTGGTCAGGAACACTCTTATAAATATGGCAGTTTGAGTAACACCAAAAAAGAATCCCGTGAGCTGGCGATTCAGCACAACCTTGATGTAATTGGCTACGGTCAGCAACTCGGTGCTAAAAGCCTGACAGTATGGGTTGGCGACGGTTCAAACCATCCCGGCCAGCAACATTTCCAACGTGCATTCGAGCGTTACCTTGCCAGCATGGAAGAAATATATAAAGGCTTGCCGGATGACTGGGAAATGCACATTGAACACAAAATGTTCGAGCCTGCATTTTACTCCACTATTATTCAGGACTGGGGTTCAAACCTGCTGGCCGCTATGCACTTAGGGCCTAAGTGTAAGTCTCTGGTTGATTTGGGTCACCATGCACCGAATACCAACATTGAAATGATTGTGTCGCGTTTAATTCAGTTCAAGAAGCTGGGCGGTTTCCACTTCAATGACAGTAAATATGGCGACGATGACCTGGACAGTGGTTCACTGCATCCGTATCAGCAGTTCCTGATCTTCAACGAACTGGTTGATGCTGAATATCGTCAGCAGGACGAGTTCGGTCCGGCGTACATGCTTGATCAGTCACACAACGTGACCGATCCTGCAGAAAGCCTGATCAATTCAGCCATTGAAGTACAGCGCTCTTACGTAAAAGCACTGCTGGTTAACCGCGAAGCCCTGTATGGTTTCCAGGAAGACAACGATGCACTGATGGCGTCACTTGAGCTGAAAAATGCGTTCAACCTGGATGTATCACCTATTCTGGCGATGGCGCGTTACCGTAAAGGTTCACCAATCAATCCTCTTGGTGTTTACCGAGGTGTTGGTTATCGTGAAACCATGGCAAAAGAGCGTCCACGCGACCCCAATGCCACCGGTTCTGGTATCGTCTGATTAAGACGGACTGTGAATCTGGCCTGAAGATACAGCTCGCGTTTGCGGGCTGTTTTGTATCTGAGGGCTGTGGATCTGTAGCATGAGAACGGAAAACAATAATGCGATTAAGCCAGTGTCATAATTTTCATGATTTTCGTAAGTTGGCGCAGAAGCGTTTGCCCGGGCCAATTTTTAACTACATCGATGGCGGTGCTGACGATGAAACCACGTTACGCCGTAACACGTCGGCTTTCCGTGAGTGTGATCTGATCCCCCGCGTACTCACCGGCGTGAAAGATATTGATTTGAGCGTTGAAGTGATGGGGCAAAAACTGCAGTTGCCGGTTTATTTGTCACCAACCGCACTGCAACGTTTGTTTCATCATCAGGGTGAACGGGCTGTGGCAGCGGTCGCAGAGCAATTCGGTACCATGTTTGGTGTGTCGTCCCTCGGCACAGTCAGCATGGAGGAAATTGCTAAGCAATACGACACGCCTCAGGTATATCAGTTCTATTTCCATAAAGATCGCGGTCTCAACAGGGCCATGATGGAACGGGCGAAAGAGTCCGGTATCGAAGTGATGATGCTCACCGTCGATTCCATTACCGGCGGTAACCGCGAACGGGATTTGCGTACCGGATTCTCCATTCCTTTCCGGTTGAATCTGGCGGGCTTGTGGCAGTTTGCGACTAAGCCGACGTGGGGCATTAACTATGTCACCCATGAAAAATTCTCGCTGCCGCAGCTGGATGCACACATTAATATGGGCGGTTCTACCAGTTCTATCGGTGACTACTTTACAAACATGCTCGACCCGTCGATGAACTGGAAAGACGTGGCAGAGATGGTGAGATTCTGGGACGGCCAGTTCTGTCTCAAAGGCATTATGAGTGCCGACGATGCTAAACGTGCCGTTGATATTGGTTGTACCGGCATTGTGATTTCAAACCACGGTGGCCGTCAGCTTGATGGCTCACGAAGTTCTTTTGATCATCTGGCTGAAATTGTTGATGCCGTCGGTGACCAGATTGACGTTATGTTCGACAGTGGCATTCAGCGCGGTACGCACGTACTCAAGGCGTTAGCGCTGGGTGCGAAGGCGGTCGGGCTAGGGCGTTACTATCTTTATGCACTGGCAGCGGCAGGCCAGAAAGGCGTAGAGCGGGCGATGCAGCAGATGGTGGCAGAAATCGAACGGGACATGCGTTTAATGGGCTGCAGCAAAATCAGCGAGCTGAACCGCGACCACGTGCGATTCAGGTAAAAATAAAAGAGAGTCACTGATGCTGGATCTGCAATTGGAACACACTGCCGGGAATCTGTTTGAAGGACAGAATCTATGTGTTATCAATCACAATTTACGCGACAGCATTGGTGATTTAAAAGCCTGCTTTCAACGTCTTCCCCTACAATGCATTTTGGCCCATTTTCACTATGAGTTTGCTCAGTTCACTCGCTTGAGTATGCAATCAGATGTCCCTGTTCCTTATATCGCGTTATGCTTCATGCGCAGAGGGAGCATGCGATCTAGAATGCATCAGTGGCGAGATGAAGAAGCATTTTTTACCCACCGATTTTGCTTGTCGTTTACTTCTGAGATTGGCGGTTACTCCGAATATGCTGCACACCAACTCACCTCCGGCACGAGTTTGTATATTCCGCTTAACGTTTTCCAGCGTGCGATAGAAAATGATGAGCTCGCAAATACCAGCCAGCTTTTTGTGAACTTAAAGTCAGGACATCCCCGGGTGACACTTCTCACTGGCAAGGTCACTCTTTGCTTGCATACCCTGATTGCGGAGGTTGAAAATGAAGGTGCTGAATCTGAAGGTATACTGATGGCAATTATCGATGAGGTAATTGATATCCTGCTTGAGAATCATTGCCGGACACGAAACCGCATGGCTTTGTCGACAAAAGATATTCTGGCAATTCAATCGGCCCGCTTGCTCGTTGATAAAAGTCTGTACTCGCCGTTACGGTTATCTTCTATAGCCGCGCAAGTTGGAACGAATGAATATAAGTTGAAAAAGGGGTTCAAGCAGCTGTACCAAACACCGTTATACCACTACGTATGCAGACGCCGGTTAGAAGTTGCCGCCGAACTGTTAAAAGCCACGAATAAGTCAATAACGGAAATAGCTAACATTGTGGGCATACACAACCACGGACATTTTTCAGTCGCCTTTAAAAAACACTTCCGTTTCACGCCAAGTGCCTATCGTACTTTTGCCGGAATAAAAAATCCGTATTTGAGTAGCTAAAATTAAACGCCTGAGTAGCATGCTGTTTTACCTTGTTTAACACCGTGATGTTCATGCAAAATCGACCTAATCTTATTCCCTTATTACTTGCGAATATGCTTTGCATTGCCGCGCTTATGTCTTTTGTCGTCATAGTTGGCCCCGTAATACGCGAGCTGGGATTACAGGCCTGGCATGGAGGTTTACTTGTCACTGTGACAGGCATTATTTGGTTGTTCACTGCCAGAATGTGGGGACGCACCAGCGATGCAAAGGGTCGAAAAATCGTACTCGTGTCCGGTATTGCTGGCATTGCCGTCGCTTATCTCTGCATGGCTGTGTTAATTGATTATGCGTTGTCTATGCCGGTTGGGTTGGTGGTGCTGATGATACTTCTTACCCTCGTGCGGGGCGCTATTGGCGGTTTTTACGCCGCCGTCCCCACCGCCAGCGCGGCATTCATCGCTGATCATTTTGATGATAAAACCCGCACAGGAAAAATGGCTTTGCTTGGCGCTTCTAGTGGCATTGGTATGGTACTGGGACCTTTGGTTGCGGGCACGGTCGTCTCTGCCAGTTTGGTTCTGCCCATGTATATCGGAGCATTTTTACCAGCCTGCGCTTTATTGATTGTATGGCGCGGATTACCACCGGACAGAGTCGAACATAAAGTTGTTCCGGCAAATGTTCAATTCAACGATCCCCGTATCCGCCTGCCAGTCTGCACTGCGTTCATTGCAATGAGCTGCGTTATCACTTGTCAGATAATCATCGGCTTTTTTGCTTTGGATGTGCTTCATTTAAGCAAACAAGGCGCAGCAGCGACCGCAGGATATATCATGGCCTGTGTTGGGCTCACGCTGATCGTGGTTCAGGTTACTGCCTCAAAATTTAAGGACATTGCGCCTGTAACCTGGTTAAAAGCAGGGGGTATTATTGCAAGCTCCGGATTATTGCTTGTTGCCGTAGTTTCATCCCCTTTATATCTGGCTTTAGTTTATTCAGTAATAGCTATGGGACTAGGGCTCATCTTCCCTGCGATGCAAGCATTAGCTGCAAATTCAGTAAAAGGCAATGAGCAAGGCATCGCAGCAGGTACTGTTGCCGCTTCACAAGCGCTGGCAAGTATAGCTGCGCCGATGATTTCAACCGTTATATATGCAGTCAGTCCGACAGCGCCATACATTTTCTGGGGTGTAGTCATGGCTGTGTTTTCCATTTTTGTTATGTTGCGAAAATAGCAGCGTGCTCCTCTATCTTATCCTCCACTAATCTTTGGGAAATAGAAAATCATGACAATACGGTAGGAATATTTTCCTGTCATATTTTGAGTGCTTTAGCTTTTTTTATCGGTATTGAATATTTGTGATTGTATTTGATTAAAATTGTGTGATTTACATGAAATTATTGTGTATACTGGCAATTGTATTATTTAAATGATGTAAATCCGTTACTTAAAAATTACATGCGGGTGGTGTACCGGGAGTAAAGGCATGACACCAAATCCATTACTAGGGGTATTGTTTCACTGGCTGGGCGGTTTGTTCTCTGCCAGTTTCTATGTTCCGTACAAACGCATTCAAAAGTGGTCATGGGAAATCTTCTGGCTGACCGGTGGTATTTTCAGCTGGTTCCTGTGCCCGTGGTTTTTCGCGATGGTCCAGACCGAAGATCTATTTGGCGTACTGGGCAGTACGCCGGCAAGCACATTGCAGCAATGTTTCCTTTGGGGGCTGGGCTGGGGCTTTGGCGGTTTAACCTTTGGTCTGGCTGTACGCTACATGGGTATCTCTTCCGGCATGGCTATCGTGCTGGGTCTTACCACAGTATTAGGGACGTTAGGCCCACCTATATTTGATGGCACTATCGGTGCCGTACTGGCAACCACTAGTGGCCAGTTTGCCGTTGGCGGTACGTTGATGACCCTGGTCGGGGTTATTGTTGTTGCCAGGGCGACAGCTGAAAAGAACCGCAGTCTCGGCACCACAGAAGAAGCCGAAACCATTGATATGAAAAAAGGCTTAACCATCGCCGCGTTTTCCGGCGTCATGTCTGCCTGTTTTGCTTTCGGTATTGCGGCGGGTAAACCCATCCGTGAACTGACTCTTGAAGCCGGCACCGATCATCTCTGGCAGGGTTTGCCTGTATTGTGTGTTGTATTGCTGGGTGGTTTAACGACTAACGCCGTCTGGTGTATTTATCTGATTGCGAAAAATGGTTCTGCCAAAGAATTTTTTGGTCAGGTCGCCAAAGGCACTGAGCGTCTGCAGGACAACACGATGGTGAAAAACTATCTGCTGGCTGCATTAGGCGGTGCATTCTGGTACTTCCAGTTCTTCTTTTACACCATGGGCGAAAGCAACATGGGTAAGTACGAGTTCTCCAGCTGGACCATTCATATGGCCAGTATCATCATTTTCTCCACGCTGTGGGGATTAGCGTTGATGGAATGGAAAGGCAGTAATAAAAAGAGTCGTATGCTGCTGCTGACCGGTATCTCTTTACTTGTTCTTGCCACGCTGGTGATCGGCGTAGGTAACTCTCTGCAATAACGTAACAGTCCCTGGCGCCGGCCTTGGTATGGTTTCCAGTAGGTTGGAGCGCTTAATCCCTCTCCGGTACGCTGAGCTGTATTGTCAGCCGGTTAAGTGACAAAACTTAATCTCCTTTTGTGCGTTCAAATTATAAAGGCTTCCGGGCCTTGTCTTGCATTATTGACATGAGGTAGCTGTATGAATATCAATAAATTGCTGGGTCAGGTTTTAAATTCTTCTGCGGTAAAACAACACAAAGATAAATTAAGCGGTCTGACTGGATCATCAGGGTCCTCCGGTGCAAGTTTATTGAAAAAGGCTGGCCTTGGCGCAGCAGGCGGTTCGTTGCTGACATCTATGTTGAAAAAAGGCAAAGGCTCAACCTTGCTGAAGGTTGGCGGTGCAGCGGCGATAGGTGCACTGGCGTACAAAATCTACAACAATTATCAGATAGAGCAATCTGCTGCGCGGAAGCGGGAAACGTTTGAAGACAACGACCCTCAACATCCGGTAATTATTCTTAAAGCTATGATAGCGGCAGCCAAAGCGGATAGTCATATTGATGAGGCGGAAATGTCCCGTATTCACGATGCTCTGGCTAAGTCTGACGCAGGATCTGATGAGAAGGTCTTCCTTGAGGGAGAAATTAATAAACCGCTGGATCCGGCTGACGTGGCAGCAATGGCAACTTCACCTGCAATGGCAGCAGAAATATACCTGCATCATTGTAGGTGATCGATGAACAGAACCATATGGAGAAGGTCTACCTCAGAGAATTAGCGGCTTTGCTGCGGTTGGATGATGAAATGGTACGTCGTCTTAACGAGAGTGGCAGAACGTAAACGAATAAAATTTCATACCTGAAAGTTTTCAAATCCCATCCAAAGGTATCTTTTTCCAGAACCAAAAAAACGATACTGTTGTGCTACATTTTTAATCAGTCGATGCAGATACCCATTCAGGACAGATTATGAAAAAGTTATGTAGTGCAGCAGTATTGGCGTTCGCCGCCGTGTCTTCACCCGTCAGCGCCATCAGCGAGGGTGAGTATTATTATCTTCCAAGTGATCTTTGTGAAACCGCCAGTTCCGAAAATGTGAGCCAGAACAAGCTGCTTACCGTTATCGGCAATAACTCTCAGTCGCAGGTGCAACTGAATCTGGAATTACTGGCAGACTATCCTGAAACAGGACTGAGTTATCTTGAACAGGCGCAAAACGCTGCACAAATTGCGATTGTAGAAAAAGCTTCAAAAAACTGGGTACACTTCACGCAGGACAATATGTACATCTTAGGGAAAGAAAAAATCCCTTTGTCTGAAGCCGCTAAAATTCCGGCTATCCTTGCTAACTCACCGGAAAAAGCCGAAGCGTATCTGAGTAAAATCGAGTCTCTGGCGAAACGCTACAACTTAAAAGACGATGACATTATTATCGTGCAGACCGGTGCCCGGGTGCTGGTGCAGGACGATACCAACGAAGTATTCCTGAAATCATTCTTTACAGCATTTGATGCCAGACGGGTAGAAAAACATCTGCTGACTATCGACCATCATGCTCCGATGATGCAGTCACTGGAAGTGGCCTTCCATGAAAAACGCAGTCATGGTGCATGCGGTCTAAAAACCCAGGATGTCGCTAAGCTTTAATACAGTCCAGTAATCGTTGCTCCCGGCAGTCATCTGTCTGCGGAGCAATGATTTCAATACGACTCTCAGTGCAGTCATCAAGAAACATTTCCGTCATTTCATCGCCTTCAATGTTGAGCCCCAAAACACCCTCATCTGTGATTACCACAGCTTTAATCCGGCTACTTTTAAACGTCACAGCCCAATCTCTGAATGCTTTACGCCTGAAGGTATAGCGGACGTCAAATTGCCAGCCCACAGACCGGTATCCTTCGCCGCTATTTTCAGATTTGAGGATCCCGTTTTCAGGAAGAGGGACGTCCGGAGCACCCTGAGTGTCCGGCAGCGGAAATTTAGTTTGGCCCGTAATATGCCCCCACCTTTGTGATATCTGTGTTTTTCCTTCGAGGGTATTCACAGCTATTTCGCCAAAATCAGTAAACAGCGTAGTGAACGTATCTCCTTTTCGCTGTTTTATATATCCTCTGAGTGCATTCCTGTCGGCATCAGAGTAAAGCGCCTGCTTGTTAGCGAGAATAAGGTCCGCAATATCAATTTGCTGGATAAACGTGTCATGTTCTGTATACCGCTTGTCACACAGTTTTCTGGCATCAACCAGCGTAATTGTTTTTTGCAGTGAAATGACATCGAGATAGTGAGGTTCGCTGAGAATTTCAATCACCTCTTTCGGGTGCCCGAGCCCGGTAGGTTCAATAATCAACCTGTGAGGATTGGCTTTCGCCAGCAGCTGATTTAAAGCAATTTGCATTGGCAGATTTGCTGAACAGCACATGCACCCGCCGGGCACTTCTTTAACATACACGCCTTTCTCTTCAGAATATTGCCCACGCACTAAACTGCCATCAATACCTACCTCGCCGAATTCGTTAACCAGTACCGCCCAGCGCTCATGTCCGGGTTTTTGTTTGAGTAAATTCAGAATAGCGGACGTTTTTCCCACGCCCAGAAAACCGGTAATGATGTTGGTAGGTACCGCCGCCGATATCCGGTTAATACGCATTATTTCCTGCCTGAGTAATAGTGTTGCTCTTTGCCTTCGTTTATCTGCTTGATGTCAGCACAATATTCTGAAACCGGCCTGATCAATAAACGGGGTATACCAATGGGATCACCACTTTCGAGGCAGTAACCGTAACTTTTGTCTTCAATTTGCTTTAATGATTTGGCTATCTTGACCAGAAGCAGGCGTTCTCTGTCCAGAATTCTAAGGGCGAGTCTGGATTCCTCTTCATACTGCGCGCGGTCTACATCATCACTGAATTCGGGAGGAGAGCTTAATGACTTTTTTACTTCTTCAATGTGAAGCATAGTTTTATCTTTAAGTTCGAGCAGTAACGATTTAAAAAAGGCGAGCTGCGCATCGTTCATATACTCATCTTCGGACGCGGACAGTATCTGCTCTTTTGTGAGTTCCCTCATTTTTCCTCCTGACCAGCTTGCCGGAACCAACCTAACACCCGGGTGTGATGACTTTTCCCATACAACTGTATGAATTGTCGTGTGTGTTCAGATTTTTCATTGCTCAGAGCCGCGATGCGGACAGCTATAAATTGACGGTCGAGTTGCAGACCACATTCAACAGTAATGCAGTGCACCCATTCCTGATAGCTTTGTGGTATGAGTGGTGAGGTCACGGCGTATCATCCTTTTCCAGTTGTAATTGCAATTGTTACATTATAACATTCTATTAATTGTTATAGTATAACATTTCCTTGGAGAGTGGATGTTTAAGCTAAGTTATGTCGCTGCCGCCATCGCGACAGTCATTCCCTTTGTCGTGAATGCGCAAGGGGTACAGGGTTCAGTTAAAAATGCGTCAGGGCAGACGCTGGCTAAGGCAACCATTGAGATTGAAGCATTAGGGCTTGAGGTTGTCGCTGATGCGAACGGAAGCTTTGTGTTTCCGGAAATCGAACCGGGTGAGTATGTCATCCATGCTTCTGCACCCGGATATGCTCATTTGCACAAAACCATATCGGTAGGAGAGCAGTCACCAGCAAATATTCAACTGGCGCTGACAAGAAGTGCCATCGAAGTTATTGATGTGACTGCAACGCCCATGCATCTTTCATCCATGGAGTCGGCGGCGCCGGTCAGTGTTCTTTCCGGAGAGTCATTGCGACGTCAACAGGCAGCTACTTTGGGCGATACACTGGAGAATCTGCCGGGCGTACAGTCGAATTTTCATGGCAATGTAGCCAGTACACCCATCATCCGCGGATTAAGCGGGCCACGGGTTTTGATTGCTCAAAATGGTCTGGATGTCAGTGATGTATCCCGCGTGGGGCCTGATCATTCCGTTGCCTCTGAAGCGTCTACTTCTCAGCATATAGAAGTGTTACGGGGGCCGGCAACATTATTTTATGGCAGCGGTGCAATCGGCGGTGTAGTGAATGTGGTAGACGGCCGGATCCCGACAGACAATGATACCCGGGGCGAATGGTTGCTCGAAACTGACTCGGTGAATAACCAGAAACTGGGCTCTTTTAATGTTACCACCGGCGTGGATAAATTTGCCGTTTATGCAGATGGCTACTGGCGGGAGTCTGACGACTACGACACGCCCGTTGCGCCGGACATGGATGAAGACGGCCAGGATGCTGAACATGTTGTTAAAAACAGTGCTGAAAAGTCTGACGGGCTGACCCTCGGCGGCAGCTATCTGATGGATAACGGCTACGTGGGTGTGGCGGTAGAACGATTTAACCGTGAATACGGTATTCCCGGACATTCTCATGGTGGCGAAGAAGCCGAAGAAAATGTGTTTGCTGATCTTGAGCAAACAAAGGTACAGGTTCTTGGTGAGTACCGGCTAAAAGGAGAATGGATTGACCGCGTTCAGTTTCGCGCGGGCCATACCGATTACGAACATGCCGAAATTGAAAACGGCGCTGCCGGTACAATTTTTGAAAACACTACCGACGAAATCCGTTTCGATATTACGCACTCGCCATTTTCTGAATGGCAGGGTGGCTTAAGTCTTCACTATAAAAACAGTGAAGTGGCCGCGCAGGGGGAGGAAGCATTTACTCCTCCGTCTGAAGCGGAAATGATTGCTCTGGGCCTGATGGAAGAAAGGCACTCTGGCGACTTCCTGTTACAACTCGGTGCGCGGATTGAACGGGTTACTCTCGACGCTGCTCAGGTGCAGTTGCCTCAGCTTTCTGCTCATGCTCATGATGAAGAAGAAGCTGAAGACGAACATGACCATGATCACGAGAGTGAAACAACGGTTACCCGTGTGTTTAGTGTGGATCAGAAATTTACGCCAGTCTCACTTTCAGCGGGTTTAGTGTGGGATTTTACACCCGGCTATAACATTGGTATTTCGGTATCCCGCTCTCAGCGTGCACCTTCTGCATCAGAGTTATTGTCATTTGGTCCTCATATCGGTACCCGTACTTATGAGATCGGTGCGTTGTTTGAATTGACCGGTGATGAAGAAAGTGCGTTAGGTCTGGCTTCAAAAGCCATCGATTTAGAAACGGCAAACAACATCGATGTGACGTTCAGAAAAACTGATGGTGACATTGGTTTCATTTTTAATGCTTTCTATAACCAGATAGATAATTACTACTATCAAATCGATACGGGGCTGTTTGCCGAAAGTGGTCACAGTCATGATCATGGTGAAGAAGAGGCAGAGGAGGCTCACGATCATAGCAGTGAGTTGCCGGTTTACCTGTTTGAATCAGATGATGCGATTTTGCATGGTTTTGAGGCGCAGGTTGCCTGGCAGGTGACTGACGAGTTCAAGGCGCAGGTATTTTCGGATTATGTACGCGCCCGCCTGAAAGATGGCGGTGATTTACCCCGAACGCCACCGTTGAGATTCGGAGCACAATTCAGCTATCAGTCGGAAGTGATTACCGCAAACCTCGATATTACCCGTTACGCTGAGCAAGACCGCATTGCAGACTATGAAACCGTGACTGACGGTTACACCCTTGTGGACGCCTTTGTGTCTTACGACATGCAAGTCTTGTCTCAGGACGTGTCTTTGTACCTGAAAGGCAGCAACCTTACCGATACGGAAGCAAGAGTCCACTCATCATTTCTTAAAGATCTTGCTCCCCGTCCAGGCCGCAGCTTTGGTGTTGGTCTGAGAGGTTACTTCTAATGTTAAACCTGAATTCATCAATGGAATCGAAAATGAATACAACGAAAAAGCTCAGCTTTCTTGCATGCGTGATCAGTGCCTTACTTCTTACCGGTTGCGGTGACGCAGAAACCACCATCATTGAGCAAGATCCTATAGTGGATGAGTCCGGTGACGATCACGATCATGATGACGGGTATACAATTGTAAGTGCCGGCCGGTTATCCGTTCTTGATGCAGAATCAAACACGCTGGCAATATTTGATCTCGACGACAACAGCCTTCTTGACACCTTTTCAACAACCTACAGCGACAGTGCGCTGGCTACGTCAGCAGGAGGCCGGTTTGCTGTTATCACCAGCCGCACCAATGACCTCGTTGAATTCGTGGATGGCGGCCTCTGGCGGGAAGATCATGTTGAGCACCTGCATGACTATGAAGAAGCACCGGCGATGACGACTTTTGCGCTGACAGGCAGTCGTCCTACTCATGTAGTGGGTCACGACGGCCAGCTTGCAGTGTTTTTTGACGGTGATGCTGACAGCAGTTCACCTGCATCCGTTCAGGTGGTAACAGATACCAACATTGCAGCCGAAGCAAGTTCCGTTAATACCCTGACTTACGACGTTAATATGCACGGTGTTGCTGAGCCAACAGGTGACATGCTGATAAGTACGGTTCGACGGGATGATAGCGAAACCACTTCAGCGAACCCGGTGCTGCCAGACAGTGTTGGCGTTTATCACTTGCATGACGGTGTTTATGAGCAGGAGCAGCTGTTTGCCGGTGAATGTCCGGATCTGCATGGTGCAGCAATGAATGACAGTTTTGCTGTTTTCGGATGCAGTGATGGTGTACTTGTTCTTTCGGCGACTGACGAAGTGTATTCATCATCGAAAATTGACAACATTGAGGCCGTGGGTGACATGCGCATCGGGTCTGTCTACACCCACCATGACGCCGCGTCTTTTGTTGGGATTGCTTCCGGTCACGGTGGCGGTGACGCCGTTATTACGGCCATTCATGCTGATGACGGTGAGATGGAAGAGATTGACTGGGAGCCGGAAACGGACGCCACCCCGGTTTCTTACGGCTTTTCCTATGACGGTGTGCATTTTCTTATCTTAGATAGTCAGGGTTATTTGTCGGTAATGGCAGCCCACGCCCATGATGACCATATGCACTGGGAGCTTGAGGCGCGGGTGGATATCAGTGACGCGGATATTTCCACCATGCCTGACGGCCTTAACTTCTCGATGACAGTTTCTCAGAGCGCGGGGACTGTTTATGTCGCTGACCCGATTGCTTCTCATATTGTGATTGTAGATATCGAATCTGCTGCTGTAACCGGAGAAATTGAACCCGGGTTCGTTCCTGCTTCTCTAAGCTGGCTCGGGATTGCCGCTGAGCACGAGTAACATGTTATAACCCCCGGGCGTCGCATTACCGGTAAAACCAAATGGAATGCGATGTATTCCTTCAAACTAACTCTCAGGAGCAAAATTATGTTTTCTTTGTGTCACACATCAAGGCTTGCAGCTACATCCGCAGCCGTTCTTTTATGTTTAGCTCCTTTTTCTGCAGCCTATGCCCTGGCAGGCAAGCATGTTCACGGACACGGGCAGTTACTCGTTGCTCAGGATGAGAGTAACTGGCAGCTTCAATTTTCAATTCCTGCAGCGGATTTACTGGGTTTCGAGCATGCACCGGAAAGTGATGAACAGATGCAGCAGGTACATCAAATCGAAAAACAAATCAGTGAGTACAGCAACGTTTTCTCTGTAGACGGAAATTGCCAGCTGGTCAGTCAGGAGATTGATTTTCCCCACCACGACTCTCCTGAATACGACGTTGGCCATGGAACTCATGGCCTGCAGCATGAAGATGAGCAACACCATGACGGGGAGCATCATGATGCGCACCATCACGAAGATGTCACGTTAGCCTATCAATTATCTTGTGGTGACGACATTTCTGAAATGACGGTAACCCTTTTTCGTCTGGCGCCATCATTGTCAGCCCTGGAAGTTCAGTGGGTAAACGACAAAGGTCAGGGGATGGCTGACGCTACACCTCAGAGCGCAACAGTAAGCTGGTAAATATCACATGCAAAATACTCCTCTCTACAACGGAAATACTATGCCGCGGATTCAGGAAGTGGGCGATAAAATCGCTATCGCACTTTCATCTTTATGCGTTGTTCACTGCGTACTCACACCATTATTAATCATCGCCTTACCCACTTTCGGCGGGCTGGCAATCCTCGACCACGAAGTCTTCCATCAGGTCCTGCTGTTTTTTGTTATACCGGTAGGTCTTGTGGCGTTACTTGCCGGTTACCGGCACCACAAGAATGGCAAAGTACTTTCCTGCGGACTGGCAGGTTTGTTACTGCTTACCCTCGCCGGCACGGTTGCTCATGACACTGTCGGGGAGGCGGGGGAGACGGTGTTAACCATAATCGCCTCATTATTTATCGTCATCGCACATATTCAGAACTTTCGAAAGCGAAACCTCACCCGCTGTGAGCACTCCTGAAATACCAATTGTTAAACTCTCAGAACAGGCACCACCACCATGCACCACAATAAGTTACCCGTTACTGTACTGTCGGGTTTCCTGGGAGCAGGAAAAACGACTCTTTTAACTCATATTCTTAATAACCGCGACGGTTTGCGCGTGGCGGTGATTGTGAATGATATGAGTGAAATCAACATCGACGCCTCGCTGCTTAAAAGTGACGTATCACTGAATCACAGCGAAGAAAAGCTGGTTGAAATGAGCAATGGCTGTATTTGCTGCACGCTACGTGAAGACTTGCTGATTGAGGTAAGAAAGCTCTCGCAAAGCGGCAAGTACGATTACCTTGTGATTGAGTCCACGGGGATTTCAGAGCCATTGCCGGTAGCTGAAACCTTTACATTTGCCGACGAAGACGGCGTGTCTTTATCTGATGTCGCGACCCTGGACACCATGGTGACAGTGGTGGATGCGGTGAATTTTGTACGTGACTTCGATGAAGCGAAGTACTTGCAGGAGGCAGGGGAGTCACTGGGCGATGATGATGATCGAAGCGTATCAGATTTGCTTATCGATCAGGTGGAGTTCGCTGATGTCATTTTGATCAGTAAGACCGACCTGGTTGAGCCGCAGGCAACAGAGAAGCTCACTGCTATCCTCAGAACGCTGAATACATCGGCAAAGATTTTGCCCATTGCAAATGGTCAGATTGATATTCGTGAGGTGTTGGGGACAGGTTTATTTGATTTCGCCAAAGCGCAACAGGCGCCGGGCTGGCTCAAAGAACTACGCGGAGAGCACGTACCTGAAACCGAAGAATATGGCATAAGCAGCTTTACCTATAAAGCGCGCCGGCCTTTCTACCCGGACAAGTTCTATCAATTTTTACATGGCAGTGAAAATTACGGGAAGTTATTGCGCTCGAAAGGATTTTTTTGGCTTGCCAGCCGCCCGGAGTTTGCCGGGCAGTGGAGTCAGGCAGGAGGCATTGCCCGTTATGGTTTCGGCGGCATGTTCTGGAAAGCCATTGATAAAAGCCAGTGGCCGGATGATGAAGATTACCGGAAAAGTATTGCTGAACAATGGGAAGAGCCTTTCGGCGATATGAGACAAGAGCTGGTTTTTATCGGGCAGGATCTTGATGAGCAGGCGATTACCAGTGCACTGAATGACTGTTTGCTGGAAGATGAAATGATGGTGCAGGGAAAAGCCGTGTGGCAAATGCTCGATGATCCGTTTCCAAAATGGGAGGCAGCATCATGAGTGCAGCATTGCAATTTGACGACATCCGCCAGTGTGTTACCGGCGAGGTGCCGGAGGTACTGGCGGAAATATACCGCGATCACAATAACCTTGTAATTTGGGAGCGCAGCCTTAATGCGCAATTGCTTCAGTTTTTAGAAGCGCGGCTGGCACAGGGTGAAAAGCTCAACGTAACCGAAGAAATTATAACCAGCAAGATACCGGAGCAGCTTGATGAAATTGACCAGCTGAAAGCCTGGGGGAGTGCCTTATCAGACGATATCGCCCGGATGACAGAGATGTTTGCCTATCTCTTTGACATTGAACGGGTTGGCCTGCGGATCCGGACACTGGACAGTGCCATGTGTCCCCGGTTTCATATCGACCGTGTGCCCTGCCGTTTTATCACGACCTACGCTGGCAAAGGCACACAATGGTTAGCGAATCATGCGGTTAACCGCGCCATGCTGGGGCATGCCAGTAAAGGGTTGCCGGACGATCAGTCAGGGCTAATGAAATCTGCGCTGGATGTTCAAACCATGCAGGCAGGCGACATCGCGCTGTTGAAAGGTTCCGCATGGGAAAGTAATGAGCACGGAGCCATTGTGCACCGATCACCGTTGCTGGAAAGCGGTGAAAAACGCCTGATCATGACACTGGATTTTATGTAAGTGTACAGTTTGAGGTTCATCATGGAGCACAGCGTTTGAAATCTGTAGCCATATTTTTGCAAAAAGTCGTAACAGCTCTGTTTGGCGGGGTAATACTTGGGATACCTCAGGCCTTATCAGAGCCTCTCCCTGCAGATTCATCAGAGCGCGCGATAAAAATTGCCACATGGAATATGGAGCATTTTTCAGCTTCGGCTACCACAGGTTGCCGCATTCGCACCAGTGCTGAAATTGAGGCTATGAAAGCTTATGCTGCGATAGTCGATGCTGATATTTTTGCTCTGCAAGAGGTCGCCTCAGAACCCGCTCTCCGTCGCGTTTTTCCGGTTTCGGATTGGAATATTTATATGTCTGCCAGACCAGACAGCTCATCCTATGAGTGTCGGGAGAATGGCAGATCTTCAACTCAGCAAAAGGTCGCAATTGTTACTAAAAAGCCTGCTTCAGCCAGAGCAATCAAGCAGCATACAGATATAGGTCTGAGTGAGTCAGGGTTGCGCTATGGTGTTGAAGCTGAAATAAACGTTAAAGGCGGTGTTCTGTCTGTGTTAGCTTTGCACTTAAAAAGTGGCTGTTTTGTTGACGATTATCAACGTGATGTTGGCAAATCCTGTAAGATGCTGGGTGCGCAGATCCCCCGTGTTTTACAGTGGATAGATGAGCATGAAAAATCCCGTGAGCCTTATGTCTTGCTGGGCGATTTTAACCACCGTCTTTCCGCTCCTTATAACCGTTTTACACGGGACATCAATGAACGTCTGCCCGTTGAATCTCAACTGGTACTCGCAACAAGAGACCTCATCGGGTGTCATCCCTGGTATCCTGCGCCTATTGATCATATCTGGGTGGGAGGAATGGATACCAAAGATATCGAATCGCAAGCAAGAGTGTGGCGCTACAACAACATGGAACCGGATGCCATGCTGAGTGATCACTGTGCGGTAAGTATCACACTGCCTGAATATTTATCTCAATAAGTCTGAAACTCGTGATCCCTTACGTCGTCGGGTTTACCTGAAAAAGGTTGAATACTTACGGCGTCCATCAGGTAAGCTGACGTCCCCATAGGATCTTCAAACATGGCCACCTGCAGAATTCCGCTAATGGTATACGCATCGCTGCTGCCGTCCATGGTAAAGCCCTCAGGTGAGCGGACATAAATCATTTGATTAGGTGCCGGGGGAGGGAAGTGAATACAGGCGCCGAAATAAGGGACAAGAAAAAAAGACAGGATTTCACGCTGGTCATTCACATCTAACGGTACGATGAAGCCATTGATTATAACGGCTCTGTTGTGCAACGTTTTCACGGTAGTTGTAGATGTCAGCGTTGCCTGGTAGTCAGCATCGAAAGACGCCTGAATGGATGTGAAAACCTGTTCATTAATTGGCTTTGTTTTGTCGGGCTGGTACTGCTTTATGAGGGATGCTTCGTTTTCCGGCAGTAAGTCTTTCCAACCTGCATGCCATGGCTTTTCATTTTCAAACTGACTTCGCAAATCTTCATTGCTGCTTACAAAAATGGCATTTTTGCTGAGGCCGGATGACTCAGCCTGAAATGGTGAACCGCCGGTCAGGAGAAACCCGGCAACTACGCCTGCCAGTAAAGCCAGGCCAACGATTAATCCTGCTTTAGCGTGCATTTCAGGCCTGCCTACACCGACTGAATTTTAAGCGTCTTCTCAATTTCCACCGGTGTTGAGCCCCGTTTAGCCGTGAGGAACACGGTTATTGTATGCTCTCCTTTTTCCATGGCACGGAAAATCATCGTTGATTTTTTTGTTATCCCGGCAATGCGAATTGATTCTTCCGACAGTAATTTTATATGTTCGCTGCCTTTGATATTGACACTGACATCGTAGAAAGATGTTGGCACAAAGAAGGCTAATTCACTGTTTGTTTCTACCCCTGTTGAGGTACTTACCTTCCCGGGTACAGTCACAGTGATATTGTCGAATCGCGTCTGTTGCATATGTTGCTGCATCATAGGGTGGTAGGCAGCAAAACCTGCCATACCTTCTCCGTGAAAATCACAGGCTGATGCGCCGGAGGTACAAACAATACTCATCACTCCTGCCGCGATCAGCAGTGCTTTATTCAAATAGTTCATAATTGTCCACTTTCAGTGTGTAAGCTGCAGTGCCTAATTCATGCTGACGGGTTTGAATATCCACTTCGCCCTCGAACCAGAATGGCTGCATGAGATCCTCAAGCTCCAGGCCTTGTTTATAGCTCACATAGATAATCTGGTTAGGCGGTGGCGGCGGCATATGCAGACAGGCCCCAAAGTAGGGTACGATGAAAAATTCGGTCACCAACTTTTCTTCATTTTGTTGAAGGGGGACCACGTAGCCCGGGATTTTAATCGAACGGCCGTCGAATTCAGGAATGACCTGCACAGAGCTTAACGCCTGCTTGAAACGTTCTGTTTTCTCATCTTCAAAAGAGTTCTGTGTAAACGCCTTTACAGAATCTTGTTGAGATCCGTCCTGAACATTGCTTAGATATTCAGGTGGGTCCATCAGGGCAGCCAAATCACTGGCTGGCATTAACGCAGTCCATTCTATTTCTTCATATTCTGCGGCTGAAAGAGTTGCGCCGCAGGAAAAGGCACTGATACACGTGAAAATTGCGATTTGTCTCAGGATTCGTTTCATTAAAAGCGTCGCTATTGGTTTGATAAAATGCCCGATGTTATAACATCACCATGTTATATAATAACGATAAGAGTTTAGTTTGAATAGTCAGCATACCAGCACTTCGTCGGCTTCTGTCGCGATACATCTCAAAGATGTGGTTCATCAGTACCCGAAAAGTAAAACCCGCATGACACTGCCGGAATGGACAGTGGAAAAAGGTGACCGTATCTTTTTGCATGGCCCGTCGGGCTCGGGGAAAACCACGTTATTGAATTTGCTGGCCGGTGTACTGAACGTAGACAGCGGTGATATTAACTTGCTGGGTGAGGATTTCTCTTCACTGTCATCCGGTAAGCGGGACGGGTTCCGTGCGCGGCACATCGGGGTGGTATTCCAGCAATTTAACCTGGTACCTCATCTCAGTGTGTTGAAGAACATCGAACTGGCCGCCTATTTCGGTGGCAACAAAGGCAATGTAGAAAGCAAAGCTGCGGGCTTAATTAACGCCCTTAAATTGCCTGCAGAAGTGTTAACCCAGTCAGCTAAAAGCCTGAGTGTGGGGCAGCAACAACGGGTGGCCATTGCCCGCGCGCTCATCAATGAACCTGAAATTCTGCTGGTGGATGAGCCAACCTCTGCGCTGGATACCGACGCCCGTGATGCGTTTATGACTCTGCTGATTGATCTATGTAAACAACATCACACTACGCTTATCTTCGTCAGTCATGACAAAAGCCTCGCGCAGTATCTGTCGTCATCGGTGTCTTTGCAGTCGTTATGCTCATTCAGTGAGGTGGCATAATGTTGTTATCTTTTGCAGTAAGCAGTTTACGAAGCCGCGCGAAGTCAGTGCTGCTTACTTTTCTTTCGTTGCTCATCAGTATCAGTGTATTACTCAGTGTTGAGCACATCCGTTTGCAGGCAGAGGCCAGCTTCAACCGCACGGTGTCCGGTGTGGACTTAATTGTCGGTGCGCCAAGCGGACAGATGAACCTCATGCTCTACAGTATTTTCCGCATGGGCAGCCCCACCAATAACGTGGAATACGACAGTTTTGAAATGCTCGAAAATAACGAACAGGTAAGCTGGGCAATTCCAGTCGCACTGGGAGACTCTCATCACGGTTACCGCGTGTTAGGTACCAATCAAACCTACTTCGATCAGTATAAGTACGGCAATAAGCAGCATTTGGCCTTTGCTGACGGCGAATCGTTCAAAGGCATATTCGACACAGTCATTGGTGCGGACGTGGCAAAGAAACTGGCTTATAAGGTCGGCGATAAAATCGTTATTGCCCATGGTACCGGAGCAGTAAGCTTTACTAATCACGACCAGTCGCCTTTTACCATTACCGGTATTCTCGCGCCTACCGGCACGCCGGTTGATAAAACCGTACACGTGAGTTTAGCGGGTATCGAGGCCATGCATCTGGCGCCTTCCCAACTGAAAGACATCCTCGCGAACCCCGATGATTTTTCCAATCCACTGATTCAGCCTGACAGCGTAACCGCCGTGTTGTTGGGACTTAAATCGAAATTTGCCACGTTCACTTTACAGCGGGCGCTGAACAATTATGAAGATGACAGACTCATGGCCATTCTGCCCGGCGTCGCTATGGCTGAGTTATGGAAAATGATGGGCACGGTAGAGAATATTTTGCGGGTGATTAGCGTACTGATCCTGGTGTCGTCACTATTCGGCCTGTCTACCATGCTGCTGGCTTCTATGCAGCAGCGGGAAAAAGAGATTGCAGTGCTCCGTATATTAGGTGCAGGAGCCGGCGTGGTGTTTTTACTTATTTTAACCGAAGCCATTGTCATTGCCGTCAGTGCCAGTGTCATGTCACTGGGATTAGTCACATCTATTTTTGCCGGCGCGAAAGGCTGGCTGGCCAGTGAGTACGGCCTGTTTTTATCTGCCAATGTGTTTAACGCACACAATGCAATGGTTATTGGTGCTGTGGTAGTAGCGACGCTTATTACCTCGCTGTTACCCGCTATCGATGCCTACCGCAGTGCTATTCATTCGAGGCTTTAGGAGTAGGGGTAAGGTCATAGGGATTGATTTAACTTAGCTTTCTTAAGACTGGAACGTCTGATTTGTGTTAGAAAGAAACAGGAAAACACGACAACAGCAAAGAGAAAGGAGATCCCGAAAGTTAAGAAAAACGCGTTTATCATATGCTGTTCGGGCACTTCGGATACATGCTCTGTATGGAGTAACAGGCTAAATATGGCCCCCATTAGTGAAGCGCCCGTTATCAGGCCTAAGTTTCTTGACAAGTTGATGAGCGCCGACGCTTTGCCCTTGTCCTGCTCGAAAGCCGCTCCGATAATGAAAGTACTGTTTGCAGCATGAAATAATTGCCTTCCCGGTGTCAGTATCAATAACGCCACGATATAGCCATAGATGCCAAAGAAAAGGGGAAAACATGCAAAGCTCAATGTTCCCACCGATATCTGAATCAAGCTTAGTTTCATGGTTGAGCATGCGCCATACCGGTCAACCAGTTTTCCTGCCGGGTAGCCTGATAAGGCGCCTGTTAGTGGTCCTAAAGAAGTGACGAGTCCCACATTAATTAATGACAGGTGCAAAATATAGGTCAGAAAAAAGGGACCAACTATTAATGTCGTTATGGCAATTGCATCTACCACAAAACTGCAAAGCAGTGCGCTATTACGCACCTTCTCACTAATAGGTGGATTTTTCAGTAGCGCCGGTTTCTGGTTTTTGGACCGTCGTAAAAACAATAAAAGTAGCAAGGCAGCTAGCAGGAGCAATGCAATATTCACCGCCGGTGTGAGCAAGCCTATGAATGACATGGCGAGTGTATAGCACGCTAACGAAGCAGCGAGAAGAGCAGAGCCTGCTATATCAAAATTTTTAACCGGTTGTCGCAAAAGTTTATCTGCCGGAATATATTCGCATAGACACAAAGACAGGAAGCTTAACGTGACCATTGACCAGAAAATAAACGACCAATCTGTGTAATTAAGGATAAAACTTCCTAAAACAGGACCCAGCCCGGTTCCCAGCGCAGTCATTGTGCCTAGTAGGCCCATCGCGCTTCCAGTGGCGTTACGCGAAAAAATTGAACCGGCCAATGCATAAACCTGTGCAATGATAAGAGCGGCGCCTGCGCCCTGTATCAGCCTTGCGACCATTATCATTATCAAGTTGTCACTTAATGCGCCTGCCAGTGAAGCGAGAAAGAATATACTTATACCAATACGAAGTACTTTTCTTCTTCCATATTTATCGCCAAGTGAGCCCGCCCCGATAATGAGAGAAGTTATGGAAAGTAGATAAGCGATGATCACCCAGTTCACAAGCTGTATCGAAGTGTTGAATTGCTCCGTCAACAGGGGTAACGATACATTCATTATGCTCATCGCTAACGATGGAATACTTAGCATGGATGCCAAACACAGCATAACATTCAGTTGTGAACAGGTTTTTTGATTGACCGGCTTCGTTTGGACAATTTTGTCTATCATAACGCTCCCTTCAGATGGCCTGAATTGACTTGGGCTGTTTCTAACTATAAGGTCAGCTTACTACTTAAAGTTAACTTGAGGTCAAGAGCGCTCATGGGTGTTATTGATATTGCTTCCTTGTCAAAAAAATCCGGTGTTCCGGCTTCAACCCTTCGATATTATGAAGAAAAGAACTTAATTAAATCCGTTGGCAGGCAAGGACTAAAACGACTGTTTGATACTTATGTTTTCGAGCAGTTGGAGTTTATAGCGCTTGGGCAGCGAGCAGGCTTCCCCCTCGAGGAAATTCAGTTGATGCTGACCAGGAGAGGGCAATTCGAAATAAATCGGGAAAAACTGCTCGAAAAAGCAGATGAAATACAGCAGCATGTTAAACAGCTTGTGGCTATTCAGCGGTGTCTGGAACATGCTGCGAATTGTTCTGCAGAAAGGCATTCCGAATGCCCCAAATTTCAGCGCCTGTTACGCCTGGCTGGGAAAGCGCAAGCCAGGAGACGAAAGTAGAGCCGTAGCATGCTGGACTATGGCCTGAACGCCCGGCTAGGGTTCGTTTAAGAAACGTGTCATGCGTCCGGATCTCATCTCTTCCGAAAAATCGCTGCTCGTCAGGCGATACTGAATAAAGTTGTCTGAAATACAAAGGGTGTCGTGAATATCGCCCGGCAAAAATACCTTGCAGTCGCCACAGGTCATCCTATCTTTTCCTCTGGAAACTAGGTGTGTTTCTCCTCTTGACGATGTTATTTTCTTATAAGTCGTCATTTCGATTTCGCCGGATTGAACGGCATATAATACCCAGCCTGCACCATGGTCATGCGGCAGCCGGTATGTATCTTTCGGTTCTGAGTGTGCCAATAGAATGAAGCCATGATTTTTATCAGTGTACAGGACCTTTGTCGCAGGCTTCTCTTTTATTAGCTCATCAAGCCAATCTTCTTTCGCGGACGTGCGGGTAAGTTCTGATAGCAGCTCACGCGCACGCGTTGTGGTTTCAGAATTCAAGCCTGACCAACAGGCGCTAATGTCGCTCGTCACTCTCTCTAAACTATTTCTCATTGGGTATTTCCTTTATTGTGGATGAACCATGCCACTTTACAACTTCAAGTTAACTTGAGGTCAAGGTGTATCCGGGGGGTAGCGACGCCAGGTGTCCTGACTGAGTGGAAATGAGTGCGCGTAGATGAGAGCCGTCCGGGCAAAGTAACTTTAAGTGCGATAAGCTGCTTGTGGTTACAACTCGTTACGTTATAACATTTTATTTTTGGTGTGATAACGGAACAGATAAAATGGAACAAACAGCATATGCGTTACAGGCAGATAATCTGTGTGTCACGCTCGGCACGCAACAAATCTTAAAAAATGTCGCTTTTCATATTGAAAAGGGCGAAGTGCTGGCGCTGTTAGGCGGGAACGGTGCGGGAAAATCGACAACCTTGAAAACCTTTCTGGGTCTTATTTTACCCTCTTCCGGCTCTGCGAAAGTGCAGGGTAAAGAAGTTGCACAACATCCGGAGATCATCCGCGAGAAAGTGGCTTATTTGCCGGAATCAGTCATGCTCTATGAGCACCTGAGTGCTATTGAGAACATCAAGTACTTCATTTCTCTGGCAGGACTGACACGCAGTACCGGCGATATAGAGTCAGCCCTGAAACGTGTGGCATTGCAAAGTACCGCATGGCACAAGAAGATGAGCCATTATTCGAAGGGGATGCGTCAGAAGACAGCTATCGCCCTTGCGCTGCTGCGCGATACGCCCATTTTGTTTCTGGATGAGCCCACATCTGGCTTAGATCCCGTTGCTATCGATGAACTGAACCGCCTTATCAGCCAGCTTGCCAGTGAAGGTAAGTCCATCCTCATGGTTACTCACGATGTATATGGTGCCTGCCACGTGGCACACCGGATTGGCCTGTTACGTGACGGTGAAATCGTAGGAACGTTCACTGCTAACCCCGGCGAGAGTATTGATACTGAAGCGGTACACGCAGCTTTTGCGAAGGGACAGGTTGCAGCATGAGCAGGCAAATAATTACTATCGCAAAAGATGAATGGCGATACTGGTTCCGGACGAAACTGGCTATTACTGTATTAATTTTTACGGTTATTCTTACGCTGGCATCAGTGGTGATTACTGCAATGACGGTGGACGCAGATAATCATAGCCGCCATATTCTGCAGTCTGAGTCAGAGCACGCTTTTGAAGACCAGCCAGACCGCCATCCTCACCGGATGGTGCATTTCGGTCACTATTTGTTTCGTACGCCAACACCTCTTGGCCGCATTGACCCGGGCATCGATACATACACAGGTACTGCCATCTTTTTAGAAGGTCACCGTCAGAACGGCGCGACATTTTCCGGCCAGCAGCAAAGTACCGGACTTAACTGGCTGGGTAAACTATCGCCCGCAACCGTCTTGCAAATACTTGCGCCTCTGTTACTTATTGTCATGGGCTACAGCGTTATCACCCGCGAAAAAGAGGCGGGTACGTTCACCTTCCTGAAAGTGCAGGGTGTATCACCACTCACTTTGATTGCCGGTAAGACCCTGGCCTTGTTCATGGCCGCCGGGGTGGTACTGTTACCGCTGGCCCTTGGCGCGCTTTACGCTACATTTCAGGGCGCGGGTATCGTTGCTGCGCTTTCATTCTTAACGGGTTACGCACTCTATCTGATGGTCTGGGTGGCGTTAGTTATGCTGGTTTCCTTGCTTGCCACAACCAACCGGAGCAGTTTTGGTGTTCTGATTTTCAGTTGGATCGCTATTTGTCTTGTTCTGCCAAGAGTTTCTGTAAGTGCAGCCACAATGGCCGTCTCGTCGCCGGGGAAGCTGGAAACTGACTTTGCCGTTCTGGAGGAATTACGTACATTAGGCGACGGTCACGACGACAGTGACCCTGCTTTTAAGAAGTTTAAAAGTGATTTGCTGGCTAAATACAATGTAGAAAGTATTGAGGACTTGCCGGTTAACTTCAAAGGCGTTGTAGCACAAAAGTCAGAAGCAGACCTGACCGCAGTGATTAACCGGTTTGCGTCGCAAAGCATGAATGAGGAGCAGGCACAGGCTAATGTTGCCCGCCAGTTTGGTTGGATTTCTCCTACCATTGCTATCCAGACCTTATCGATGAAACTTGCAGCAACTGATCTGGAAAACTACCACCGGTTCCTGAATGAAGCAGAAGCGGTGCGGTACGATTTTGTGCAGTCACTGAACAAACTCCATGCCGAGGCTTTGTCTTATGCGGATGACGCGAATAAGTACCAGAGTGAAGCAAACCGTCAGAAAGCAAAAGTCGACTCTGCAAACTGGAAAATGCTGGAAGCCTATACGTTTGAGCCCGAATCCGTGACACAGAGACTGGCCTCTGGCAGGTCGGCGTTCGTTCAGTTAGGTGTGTTGATTGTTGTTTTATTTGGTGCCGTATTTTTAGCAGGGAGACGCGCGTGAACTGGACGGATTTAAAGCGTGAATCAGGGCTTATCCTGACTAAAAAGAGTGTGATTTTCTTACTGTTTGTTGCGTTTGCTCTGTCGGCATTTTCGGTGTGGACAGGCACGCAGGAAGTGGAAAAACAGCGTGAGACAATATCACGGCTTATCGACGCCGACCGCATCGACCGCGCTGAAGTGCTGGAACAGAAAACCGGTTATGGCAGTGTGGCATACTATGCCTTTAGTCTGACTTACGATCCGCCTTCAAATCTTGCGTTCGCCGGGTTGGGAAGCCGTGATTCTTATCCATGGAAGCACCGCATCCGCGCGCTTGCACTGGAAGGGCAAATTTACGAGTCTGATACCGGTAATCCCGAAATGGCTATGGCAGGGCGTATCGATTTCACGTTCGTCATTAGTATTCTTTCCCCGTTGATCACCATCTTGTTATTGCATGATATCCGCGCCGCCGAACGCGCGTCCGGCCGGTATGCATTGCTGGTGGTGTCAGCCCGCCGCAAGTTTGGTTTGTGGTTGCCAAGAACCGTTTCCATGGTGTCGTTCCTGTCTCTGGCGCTGCTGATCCCGTTCTGGATTGGCGCGGTGTGGAACGGGGCGCTGGCTATCCATATTGTTCTGGTGTCGCTGATCACCATATTGCACATCGCATTGTGGGCAGCACTCTGTTACTGGTTTGGTAAGAAAGACTCCTCAGCACCTCATCTGGCGTCTGCACTTCTGGGCTTATGGTTGGTCAGCAGCTTCGTTTTGCCGGCGCTGGGAAGTGTGGCCATTGAGCGTATGTTTACAGGACCACAGGGCGGCGAAATCCTGATGACTCAAAGGGAAGCGGTAAACGGTGCATGGGAGCTCCCGTTTGAAACTACAATGGATGCTTTTACCGCCCGTCACCCCGAGTGGAAGCCTTATACAAAGATGGATTCATTGTGGGACTGGAAATGGTATTACGCATTTCAGCAGACCGGTGATCAGGCCGCAGAGCCTTTGTCTCTCGCATACCGCGAAGTGGCGAAACAGAAGTACGAGGCAGCATCCTGGTTGTCGGTATTGTCGCCAGCAAGCTGGGTTTCAAGAAGTGTTACCCGGCTAGCGGAAACCGATCCGGTAGCGGCATGGCATTACGAACAGCAAGTGCGCGATTACCATGAATCATTACGGAAATACTTTTATCCGTACTTATTTAAAGCGCCGGCCTTCGACAGAAGCGAGCTGAGTAAAATGCCTGTTTTTGCGCCTGAAAAGAGCAACTAACGATAACAATGGCCGCCCAAACCCACAGGCGGCCTTTTCGTTTTGTTTTCACTGACAACTGTTGAGCTTCGTTTGCAGGTGGCGCTGCTGATACCACAGCAGTGGCGCGCACACGCAAAATAATCCCAGCGCATAAAGCATCTTTGTGCCCAGTCCCACGGCGATGGTGGCGCAGAACAGGCAGCTTAGCATTACCAGTGGACGATGCTTTGCTGATAAAAGGCGGACGGCCGCCAGCATACTTGCCAGATAAATCAGTACAAACACTCCATTTACCCAACCAATCAGGTCTTCCAGGT
This sequence comes from Alteromonas sp. ABH4_456, assembly GCF_056160645.1. Classification (NCBI taxonomy): domain Bacteria; kingdom Pseudomonadati; phylum Pseudomonadota; class Gammaproteobacteria; order Alteromonadales; family Alteromonadaceae; genus Alteromonas; species Alteromonas sp. ABH4_456. The sequence goes on along the minus strand of NZ_JBSWXO010000005.1, from coordinate 278,253 downwards.
TGTACGCACCGTAATGCGTGATAACCAGGGTGAGTGTCATGACGACAAGTACGCATTGCAGCGCCCGTTGAGGCACGTTGTACTGGTTGAGGGTCTGGAAGTAACCCGGCAATACCTTATTGTTGCTTAAACTCCAGGTTAACCGTGCCAGACTGGCTGTGTACACATTCACAGTTGCCAGGCCGCCAGCTACACCGAGTGCACCGATAACCGCCGCGCCACCGCCGGAGAAAATCTGATCAAATACGGTAACCATGCTAAGAGAATCTGACACCGGTGTGTCGATGAGCAGCCAGGTACAGCCCAGGTAAATTAATCCCACCAGTAATGTGCCGGTCATAATGGCAGGGACCAGATCACGGCCCGGGTTTTTAAAATCCTCGGCCAGATGGGAAATGGCTTCTATACCCAGAAAACTCCAGAACGCGATGCCCATGGCGGCCAGCATAGGATTCATATCAAAAGGCGTAGCCGTTGCCTCAGGGAGCTGTTCGCCCGACGCCACAGGCTGACCTGCCAGCATAGCAATAACGACCAGAGTAATAACGAGTGTGAGGATGAGCTGGAGGGTCGAAGAAAACTGAATACCCCGGTAATTAAGCGCAAATAGCAGCGCGATAATACCCAGTTGAACGGGCAGCGCCCAGTCCGGTGAGAGACCAAACAGCGTTTCGATAAACCAGTACGTCATAATGATGGCAGCAGGCGCGCCAATAGGTACCACAAACAAGAACAGCAAACCGATAGTTCTGCCTGCAGATTTGCCAAACGCCTTTTCAACAAAATAGGCCGGGCCGCCCGCATGAGGGTAGCGGGAGGAGAGTTTAGCAAACACCATGGCAACGGGCAGTATTGCCACTGTTAGCACAAGCCAGCTGATCATTGCCCAGTGGCCAGCGGTGTTAATGGTCATCTGCGGCAGAATAAATACGCTGGTACCCAGCAAAGTGGTGGTCAGCAGCCCTGCGCCCTGCCAGCGTCCAATTTTGTTATTTGCATCGTGCATGGTTATAAACAAACCCAATCGTACTGCGTTAATTTCAATTGCGTAATATACTGCGTTTTTGCGCTTCATAACGTGTTACTTTGCGTGCATTCAGCGCGTTGTTGCCGTCATTTTGACGGTATATAGACTTTTTACCTGCAAAATGACGGAATCACGATGGACAAATTCGATCAGGCTATTCTTGCTCAGCTCCGGCAAAATGCCCGGGCCAGTATTTCAGCGATTGCTGATGAAGTGGGCCTGTCTCGTTCGGCGGTAACAGAACGGATAAAAAAGCTGGAATCGAACAACGTGATCCGCGGCTATCAGGTCATGTTGTCAGAATCGCAAAAAGAAGGCGTTGCCGCTTATCTGGAAATCCAGCATAAGCGGGCACGGTGCGCAGACGTGGTGCCCTATTTTCGCGCCATTCCTGAGGTAGTGTCGTGCTACGGTGTTACCGGCGAGTGCGACCTGATTGTGCTGATAAAAGCAGACACCATGCGCCGGCTACATGAAATCCGCGAACATATCGATACCATCGACGACATTATCAAAATCAAAACCCACGTGGTGCTGAATCAGTGGTTGGGGTAAAGAGTGAAAACAAAGAAGGCTGCATATCTAAGTGCAGCCTTATTCAGGACTAATTTTGGTAAAGCGTACTGATGTTAAAAATCGTACGTGACCGTGAGGCGAATATCGCGCCCCGCTTCGTAGGGGCCAACCACTAGTTCGTATCCTGCAACGCCACTGTAATCACCGACACTGGAGTGATCGCGATACAATTTGTCGAACAGATTAGTAACAGCAACATTGGCGATGAAGCTGTCAGATATCTGCCATTGGGCAAAAAGATCTAAAGTGGTATAGCCTGGTTTCTCTAATGCGTACAATGCATCAACCCAACCGTTATCTAAATCGGCATGCAGAGTGTCAATGGTTAAACTGTCTACTCTGGTCACCGTTGCCCCTATAGTCGCGTCGGCATTGATTAAATATTCGACGCCCGCTACCCAGGTATTGCCACGGCTATTACCTAAACCTAAAAACTCATAACCATTGATATCAATACTGCCGTAATCTGTTGAGTACAGCGAACTCCTCGGCGATAACTCTGCATCCATAGAAGAAAAGCCAACGAAGAAGTCAAAGTCAGACCAGCGGTAAGCTAAATCGAATTCAAAGCCTTTTGAATCGATGGTGCCGATATTGTTGTAGACAGAGGTGCTGTTGGCTCCGACATAGATGACATCATTAATCGCAGAGTGATAAACGGCTGCACGGGCATGTAAGTTATTCGCCTGATATTCTACGGACGCCTCAATATTCTCTGCCGTTTCTGGTTTTAACCCGTCGTTGACGACCGGGTTCTCAGAGCGATCGTACAAATAGCTGTCGATGGTAAAGCCGTCACCGATTTGTTTGCCTCTTGCCGCTTCGGCATAGCTGAGCCCCAGTGTCCATGCCTTTGTGAGCGAATAGGCCAGTCCCGCATTGTAACTCATTTCTGTGTCGTTAAGTTTTGCTGCAGGTTCTGTTATCGGTGTTCCGTAATAATCGTCAAGCAAGATCTTTTGCTCATAGCGGTAGTTGTCATAACGCACGCCGTAGCTCAAAAGTAAGTCGCTGGTTATGTCGCTGTAGCCCTGAAAGTAAATGCCTGTGACACTTCCTGTTTCTCCGTGATCTTCTTCAGGTTGTGCAACGGCATAGCCACTGTCTACTTCATCATTGCGGTAATCAACACCATAAATAAACCGGTGGGCCTGAACATCACTGGTGTTGCGGATATCGAACCCATAGGTGTCAATTTGAGCCAGCCAGTCGAAGCGCCCGCCACGGAAAGAGGAACTGGTCGAGTAAGCAGTCGCTTCTATATTCACCAGTGTATTCACATTCACGCGGTAGTTTGCGACGTAGGTGTCACGTTTTGCTTCACTGGAATAAAGCGGGTCCTCTGGTTGAACTATCCAGTTAGGACGGGCAGAGAACAACCCTTCTTCGTCACGTTGTTCAACACTGAGGGAAAGATACTGGTTTGCCGAAATATTGCCGCTGGCTTTGATGAAAAGCATGCTTTGATCCGCTGATGACCCGCGGATCGCGTTGCCTTCGCCATCTTCCATATCGTTACGATCAATATCACTGTAATAACCAAGTACGCCCCAGGAATCACTTAGCTTGCCGTAGACGGTGCCACTTAATCTGCGCCCGTCATTTGTAAAATAGTTGGCTTTCAGCCTGCCGCCAAACTGTTCACCTGTAGCGAGAAGATCATTCGCATCCTTCGTCTTGAAACGAATAGAACCACCAATCGCCCCCGGACCGCTCGTCGCTTCACCGGCTCCGGCCTGAATATCGATTTGTTGGAGTAAATCCGGGTCGAGCGTTACACGTCCAATATGGTGGAATAAAGTAGAAGTCTGTTGTGCGCCGTCCACTGTCACGTTCAGCAGCGCATCTTCCAGGCCGCGAATGTAGATTTTTTGCGCTACTCCCACCGAGCCGCCAACGCTTACTGAGGGCGAATAGCGGAAAATATCTTCCAAATCGTTTGCCTGATAATGCTCAATGTCTTCAGCCGTTATGCTCAGATTGGTAGCCGCTCCGACAACCGCTATTTTTTCAACGGATTGCTGTTCAGGGAGTGCTTGCGCATAGAGATGATATGTAGGGGCTGATGTCGCACAAATGAAGCCGGCAAGCGCGATTTTGTTCACGGTTGAGTCCTTTTCTTTTATGAATAAGAATTATTATCATTAACCTTAAGGACAAGAGACAGGACTTTTACATTTGTTACATTTGCGGTAAATCCACAGTCATTATAAGACCTGAACCAGCGCCATTAGATGCTGATACTGCGGCCGATATGGCTTTTAATTGTCGCTCAGCAAGTGATAAACCTAGTCCGAAGCTGTTGCTCTCTGCAGGCCTTGATTTATCTACACGAAAAAACGGGCGAAAAATGGCATTCAGGAATTCGGTGGGCACGCCCGGTCCTTCGTCGATGATTGTAATGCGGTAACCATCCACTGCTTTTTCCAGGCTAAGATGTACGCTTTTTCCGGCCGGCGTGTAGCGCAGAGCATTTCGTAAAATGTTCTCTACGGCCTGACCCAGTGCACGATGGTTACTATTATAAATCGTTGCTTCTTCTGGCAGTGAGCCAATTATCTGGCGATCAGGGAATTCAAATCTGGCATCTTCGATGAGCACATCGAGCAAAGATACTAAGTCGATAGATTCATTACGTAATTCCGGCGCTTCGTTTTCTAGCCAGGACAACGTTAGCGTATCGTCGACCAGCTTGCGTATGTGCTGAGACTCTCTATGAACCCGTGTCAGTTTGGTTTGCATTTCTTGTGGAGAACGGGGGGTGTTGGTAAGCAGGTTTTCGATGGCAATGTCGAGCCGCGTCAACGGTGTACGCAGTTCATGTGATAAATCCGTAATTAGCTGCCGTTGGTGAATAATTAAGTCCCCAATTCTGTCTGCCATCTTATCGAAAGTCGTGGATAAGTGCGCCAGCTCATCATCACGCTTACCTAAATGCTCTCTTACTCTGACATCAAATTTTCCGGCACTGAATGCGCGGGTGGCTTTCTCCAGCGTTTTCAGGGGAGACATAATATGTCTGTAAAGCACATAACTCAGCGTAATCAGTAAAATGAGAGGCAAAAATACCTGCAAGGAGACCCGCGTGATTGTCCAGTATGAGCCCGGCCTCATCCGCTCAGGCAGTTCAACCAAAAGACTGGTTTTTTCGTCCGAGAATGGAAGCTCCATAATGGGAAAGTAATCTAAATACAAGTGAATTTGCCATTCGGTACTCCGGCCCATATTGTAGCCAGTGTATTCATCTCTGCGGGACGTATTTCCTGCAAGGTGTGTAATTTCCGCCCGCGTGACAGCAGCCCAGATATTTTCCTTTCGCTGCAGTTCAGAAAGCCATTTTTCAAGTGCTTCATCATTCCCGGCCTCAAGGAGCTTTTCAGCGCTGTCACGCCACGCATTGAGCCGGGTGACATCACTTTCCTGCAACATGCTCATGTCACTTTCAATTTGCGTCACTGCGATATCAATAAGATAGAAAAGCGCGACCACTCCCGTGCCGACAATAAGAAATAACTTCCAGAACAATATCCGGTTCATCTCAGGCAATATCCTTTGCCGTGGACGGTTTGCAGGCGGCTACCATCCCATCCGGCCCCGCTTAGCTTTTTTCTGACTCTGCTCATGTGCATATCTAAACTCCGGTCGTACTGACTGAATGCGCGGTGCAAAATGGTTTGATAAAGAAATACCTTACTGAGCACCTGAGTATGATTTCGCATTAAGGTAGTCAAAAGGCCATATTCAGTGGGTGTAAGCTGCAATGCTTGCCCGTTTGCAAAAATTTCCTGTTGCCTGCTAACGGTTATCAAATCATCGATTTGCAACTCACCATATTGTGGCGAATTTCCTTTCATAGAGCGTCGCAGGATGGCATCTACCCGTAATAACAATTCTTCTGTATTAAATGGCTTTGACAGGTAGTCGTCAGCGCCGGCGCTCAGGCCACGAATACGTTCTTCTTCTGCATGTTTGGCGGATAAAATCATCACTGGCGTGTCATTACAGCTACGCAGAATGCTCAATACAGTGAGGCCATCCTGGCCTGGTAGCATGATATCGAGAAGGATCAGGTTGAATGTACGGGAGACTGCAAGATTGAGACCTTCATCCCCGCGAAAGCAGGGTGTCGTCAGATAGCCATGGTTGTTCAGAAATTCGCATAATTGATCATTCAGAGACTGGTCATCTTCAATAACGAGTATGCCGGGTCTGCCATCAGAATAGGAAATAGTTTCGGGGGGAGTAGACATACTTATCCAATTAACCTGAACAAAGCATCAATTTAAGTTAAATGATAATTATTATCAATATGTCGGCGGCGGGCGCGCAGCATCCAGCGCCAGAAACCCAGTACAAAAAGCGCCAGCGTCAGCACGCCGGTAAGTATCCACAAAATCCGGCCTGCCAGGGTGAAGTAGGTGCCGTCATGTAACGGATGCAGCCAGTTCATGATGGTATTCGTCGCACCTTGTTGCTGATAGTCAAACACTTCCAGTACCTTTCCGGACACACCATCGATATAAACATAACTGTGAGGAAAGCGGCGGGAAGGGTCGCCTGATACTTGCAAACGAATGCGGTAGTGCGCGCGGGGGCCTCCGGCATCCGGTGTTTCAATCCAGGCGCCTTTACTGTCAGGCAAAGCCCGTTTTGCGATACCCAGTGCCTGTGCCGGAGAAATGACGGGTGGTGCAGACGTGGCATTCTCAGAGGTAAAGTTGGCGTACTGCGACTGGCCAAAAACAGGTTCCAGCACAAAGCGGGATTCATTAGGTAGTGCCAGCATGACGCCGGTCATGCAGAGCAGAAGAAGCGGAATAGCACTGAATAAACCCAGGGTTTTGTGCCAGTCGTATAGCAGCCCGATTTTATTCGCCTTGCGCTTAAAACGCAGTTGCCTCGCCCATTGTCCCCGTTTGGGCCACCAGACAATCAAGCCACTTATCAGCAAGTATGTGCATGCAAGCCCCAGGTATCCCACTATGATGCCGCCGGTTTTACCCAGCAATAAACGAAAGTGCAGATTGTAAATCCAGGTAACGAAATACTGCCCCCAGAAGTCACGCCGTAAAACGGTGGTCCCATCGGCGGTTAGCCACACCATCATAGGTGCAAAGTCTTCTCCTGCCGTCTCTTTGGGATTGTAATAGCGGGCCGGAATAACATAAGCGTCGTTCGTGACTTCAAAGCGCCACGAACGGGTTTTATCAGGATAGGCTGCACGCAGTGTTTTAAGTGCTGTGTCATAGTCTGGCGAGGCTGCTGCTTGTTGTGGCTGCCTGGCGGGTAAATTTAAGGCGCTGTCGAGTTCGTTATAAAAAACGAGTATCGCGCCGGAAAGCGCGATGACGGTAAATACTATTCCCACAGATAAACCCAACCACAGGTGGATTCGTCTGTGAACCTTTCGCCAGTTGATGCCCATGTCGTCAGAACTTCAGCATGACTGAAACTGCGACGGCGCGCCCTTCACCCGGACTATGCAGACTCTGGCTACCATCCCACCAAACATACTCATAATATTCATCAGTTACGTTCTTCAACTCCAGCATCACATCGGTGTTCTCTGACACGCTGTATCGGGCAAGCAGATTCAGCAGAGTGAAATCACCAAATGTTCCGGCGTTATTGGCAGAGTTCAGTTCGTAATCTGTCTGGCCACGCAATACCGCTGACAGCATGATTTCTTCATTCAGATAATAATCGGCACCGGCAGAGTAAACCCACTCGGGAACATGATCAATATCGTTGCCCGCCAGTTCGGGTTGATCCGGAGAGGGCGTCTCAATTTCGGCTTGCTGCCAGGCTAGCGTTGCCCACAGAGAAAAATCTTTCGATGGCGACCATGCACCCTGCAAATCAATACCTTGCCGTTCAGTGGCCCCCAGGTTTTCAAAATCACCATTTGGATCGTTCAGTCGACGTTTCAATTCGCCGCTGGCCGTTTGATTCCAAAGCGTAAGGCGGGCACTCGTGCTGGCATCTGGTTTGTAGGCGATACCCGCTTCCCAGCCACGGTTTACTGAAGGTTCCAGATTGGTCTGGCGAGGCGGTAGAAGATAAGCGCCTGAGCCCACACCAATTTGAAAGGTTTCCCCCCAGTTAGCAAACAGGGTAATGGCATCTGTGGGTAATACCGCCACAGACAGTTTGGGCTGACTAATCGTACCGTAGTCATTTACTGGTGCCGTCACATTATTTAACCGGTCCTCAAAATCACCGGTGACTTTATCTACCCGCCATGCAGGGGTGATACGCAACCAGTCTGCCGGCGCTATTTCACTTTGAATGTACGCGCCCTTAACACGAAGTCTGAAATGCTGATCTCTGGTTTGGGTATCGGCGATACGGTTGGTACTCAGGTAGCGGGCGGAAATATTGTCTTGTCCCTCTATGCTGGCACCGGCTTCGAAAAACAGACCACTCAGACCTGAATTACGAACAGTATAAGTTGCCGAAGCCTGCACTCCGTAATGCTCTTCTTCGGTGTAACGGTTCTGTTGGCTGACTCCGGCCGAAAAAGTGACATAGCGGTCGTCTTCAAGCTTGTTCAACCAACTGGTCACTTTGTAGGTAACATTCTTCGCTGGTTCGCCGTGCAGTCCCAGGTTGTATTGCTGCATTTCCCGGGTACCCATATCTGACGCGTTATAGTTGTTAGTGGCGCGTGGGTCTGAATAGGCTATTTCGCGGGTGAGGTATCCGGCTTCCTGCGCATCGCTGTCGTAATAACGCGCGCTGGCATTTGCAGACAACGTAGAGGAAATGGCATAACCCCATTTGCCCGCAAGACTGGTGCGGTCAAACTCGCCATGATCCCGGTATCCGTCACCCTCCCGGTAGCCAATGGCGTAATTCTGGCTGAAATCACCCGATTCGTCTCCAAGTGCTGCCTGTACATCATACTTGCCAAAGCTACCTGCAGACAGTCTTGCGTCGGTGTAATCGCCACCGGTGCGGGTAATGAAGTTCACATTGCCTGCAATGTTGTGCAGGCCGTAGCGTGGGTCAGTCGTGCCCCGCACCAGCTCCAGGGTGGAAATCTCGATGGGCAGGATCATATCGAGATAGGGCATGTTGCCACTGTTTGCGTTTGACGGAATATCATCGATTAATAGTTTGGCCGCATTCACTTCGCCCTCGCCGTTAAATCCACGAAATGAGAGCTTTCCGCTGGTGGTGCCCTGGTTAAATTCGGTCAGTACCACGCCGGGCATTCTGCCCGCCAGCTGCCAGGCATAATCAATATCTGGCTGACGAACCGCATCTCCGGATAAACGGTCTACAGAGGTAAGCATCCGGCTGGCGTCTGCAGATGCTTTCGCTGTCACTTTAATCCGTTCACCAACAGAAAAGCTTATGTCGCCTTTGCGGCTATTGTCTGCATTTGTCGCATCCGTTTCCTGAGCGTTCAGCGATAATGCGATAAACAAAGTGGAAAGCGGAAAAAGCAAAACGGGAGAAACAGGAAGAAAGCGGGCGTTTTTGAAAGGCATAAAATCTCTGACCGAAAGTTTAAAAATCAGCGCGGATTATTCCTTCTCACAGGGTCTGCTACAATGCGACATAATGTCGCACCAGAGCCCGTTATCATGCTCAGAAATACCAACCTCAACTTGCTTCGTACGTTACATGTATTGTTGCAGGAAGCCCATGTGAGCAAAGCAGCGCAACGTCTTTATATCACCCAGTCAGCGGTGAGCAGGCAGTTAGCACAGCTTCGGGATATCTGGCAGGACGAGTTGCTGGTGCGAAATGGCAACCAGCTGATCCTCACGCCCAAAGCCGAAATGCTCAAAGCGAAGCTCGACACGCTGATGGACGATTTCGATTTGCTGTTGGCTGAAACCGTATTCGACCCTGAAAATTGGTTTGGCGAGCTGGTGCTGTCGTCGAGTGATTATGTCGCCCAGTATGTCATGCCGGACGTATGCAAGCGGCTCAATACGCAGGCGCCAAATCTGGCGGTGAGTTTGCGACTATGGGAGCCCGAATACATTCACCGGCTCCACGAACTCAATATCGATATCGCCTCCACCATGTTGCCGCAAAAGCCGGATGGCATTTCTGGTATCCGCATTGGCGCGGACCATTCGGTGCTGGTGATGCACCAGTCACATCCACTGGCTTCAAAAAAACATGTCACCGTAAAGGACCTGATTGCTTATCCGCATATTAAAATTACCGGTGGGGCTGACAAAGATACCTTTGTTGATGACATTCTGCGGCAGCAAGACTTACAGCGCCGGGTTCATTTGCGGGTGCCCTTCTTCAATGCGGCATTAAGCCATTTGCAAGTATTCGACGGGCTAATGGTGATGCCAGAGCACATTGCTGAGAGTTTGGGAGACAGCTGGAATATTGTGTATAAGCCACTGCCTTTCGACGTTGACGAAAACCAGTACTGGCTTATCTGGCATCCTAAATATGATAACGACATCAGACATAAATGGGTGCGGGAGCAGGTAAAAGACGCGATTGCCCATTGCGAAAGCTCAATCCAACTTTGATTGATTTGCGGTATTACCCTAAATCATAATTATGATGAAATATTATGATTTCCAGTTATGCTTATGATGCTTCTACAATGCAGGAAATTGGAGGGGCATCATGACCATCGTTGTATTTTTCACTTTATTTTCTGTTTGTTTGTTGGGAGCCATGTCTCCCGGTCCGAGTCTGGCGGTTGTGACTAAACATGCGCTGTCTGGCGGGCGCTTTAACGGGCTTTGTACTGCATGGGCCCATGCGTCAGGTGTTTTCTTCTATGCGTTATTAACCAGTTCAGGGTTGGCCGTGTTACTGCAACATTCGCCCGTATTGTTTAAAGCGCTCACCTGGCTGGGAGCCGGGTATCTGGCCTGGCTTGGTGTAAAATCGCTGATGTCGAAAGGCGGCATTCAGGCGCAAATGCAGTCTGGCAAAAAAGTCTCTGCGCTGGCAGCAGCGGGGGATGGCCTGGCAATATCATTGTTCAATCCTAAGATAGCGCTCTTTTTCATTGCCCTGTTCAGTCAGTTTATCGGTGTGGCGGGCAACATGGCGGAAACAGCGGTTATCGTTGCAACCCCTGCATTAATTGACGGGCTTTGGTACACGCTGATTGCCGTGGTAATGTCCAGTCAGGCGGTAGTACAACGGATTCAGGCCAAAGCAGGCATTATTGATAAAGTCACTGGCGGGGTGTTGATCTTACTGGCAGTAAAAGCGGTGTCACTTTAAGAAAGTTAAAAAATGAAATCAGCATTGCACTTTTTAATTGATACTATTTAAAGAATCAATTTCTAATCAGCCAGCATTTTAGTCATATTATCACAGTGACTATAAGCTTATCATTCCAGTTGAGTCTTGAAGGTCGTCAGACCTGCGTGTCACCCATAGCGGTTGCGAAAACGGACTTCCCTTATGTTCACTTTCGCAACCGTTTCCCCTGAGTTTCAGTTATTGTCTTCGGCCTGAAGCAAGTATTTCAGAGAGCCCCCGGATTCTACTCTGTTCATACCTGGATGGGACATACAGCCAGTTCCGCAGGTTAAGCAGTGAAAGCGCTGCAAGAGGGTACAATCTGAGTGCCGTTTCTTCTTTCTTATATTTTAAAATTCTTGTTATCTATAATGGTATTAATTTCATTGATACCTCTCATCATTAAGTTCGCGTTTTAGATAGCGGGAAATCCTGTATTTTGTTTTTTTGTTAATCGAATGTGTCATTAGGAACACGGGTTTAACAAAGGCGATGTGAGTAATGTCCGGTGGCATGGTGAAACGCAGCAAAGATCGCGGTAACCCGGCTAATGGCATTTGCAGGTGAAGACAAACAGGAAACCAAAATGAAAAACACGCAAATTTTCAAAGTAACGGCGCTGGCAGCAGCGATCGCCAGTCCGGTGCTTTACGCCCAGGATGCTGTTGAAGCGGAAGAGTCTAAGGGGTTTGAAGTTATCCTTGTGGAAGCGCAGCGAACCACACAAAATCTGCAGGAAGTCCCGGTGAGTGTGCAGGTGCTCTATGGCTCTGATCTAGCAGAACAGAATATCAATGAACTGACACAACTCTCGGCTCTGGCGCCCACGCTGCAGGTGGGGCAGGATAACACCTACGCCATTCGTGGCATAGGTTCCCAGGTTTTTGCCGAGACTATCGACCCCAGTGTAGCGCTGGCAATTGACGGTGTAAGCCTGGGCCGAAATGCGCTGGCCGGCCAGCCCTTCAACGACATCGCCTCAGTGGAAGTACTGAACGGACCGCAAGGATTACTGTTTGGTAAAAATGCGTCTGCAGGTCTTGTCAATATTGCGACAAAGCGCCCTGTAATTGATGAAACCTCTGGCAATATTTCGTTTGAATACAATTTAAGAGATACCACGCCAACAGATGCTACGGGTAAAATTGCCAAGGGCACTATTAATCTGCCGGTATCCGAAAATTCTGCTCTGCGTATTAACGCCTTGTATTCGATGCAAGACAGTATTATTGACAACGTTTATCCCAATACTGAACGCACGGATTTAGATCAGGAAAAGTCCGGGATTAAGGTGAAGTATCTGTATGAAGATGGTCCGCTGAGCCTCTATTTTATTGGTGATTACAATAAGAATGAAGGCACCGGAGAGCGCTATGCCAGAACGTTCCGTGCAGTTGATCCTGACAGTGAGATCGTTGCGCTGCTGGAGGCAGATAATATTGTAGCGGGACCGGAAAACATGACCAACAATTCCGATGGTGAAATGTTTATGGACGTAGAAACCGGTGGTCTGCAGGGAGAGGTGGTTTACGCATTTGATAACGGTATGGAGCTTATCAACATTGCTGCATGGCGTTACTTCGACAGTGACGCTAACTTACATAACGACTTTTCATCATTGCCTGATATCGTAAATAACCCGAACACAAACGAGTATGAACAGTTCTCTAACGAGTTGCGTCTGGTGTTACCTGCCACTGAAAACTATTCCGGTCAGGTGGGCTTATTCTATTTTGATTCAGAATCGAACATGACAAACAGTCTGGAAGTGCAGGGGCCGCCACCGTTTGTGGCCGTTGGTTTCCCATTCTGTGTGGAAGCTGAGATTTCTGGTCCGCCGCCGGGCTGTCCTTATAGCAACGATGTCTTTTTGGGAAATGACTCTGTTACTACATTGACGCAAACCAGTTATGCCGCATTCGGGCAATTCGATTTTTATCTTTCGGATAAGCTTACTGCTACCGCAGGTGCACGGGTTACGCAGGATGAGGTCTCATCTGATGTGCTGCAAATGCAGAAAGACTATTTTGTAGGTATCGGTGGACCCCGTGGTCAATTCTACGAATCGGTAGATAACACTAATCTGAGCTGGAAGCTTGGCGCTCAGTATCAGTACGACGCGGACCTGATGATGTATGTTTCTGTAGGACAAGGCTACAAAGCGCCGGGCTTCAATACCGACAATCAGGATAACGAAGCGATTCCGTTCGCAGTAGAAGATGAAATTTCGACAACCATTGAGGCGGGCTTTAAGAGCAAAGTGCTTGATGACAAGGTGATCTTCAATGTGTCTGTGTTTAATACCGATTTTGATAATTACCAGGCGCAGTCGTTTAATCTCGATGCTCAGGCGTTTATCATACAGAATGCTGCTACTGTAACCTCGCGGGGCGCTGAAATTTCAGTAAGAGCACTGGCCAGTGATAACCTGACCTTTTACTGGGACGCAGCCCTGTTAGATTCAACCTTCGATGAATTTGCACAGGCATCCTGTACACCGGACTCAACGGAGTGTGGTCCGGATGATGCTTTCTTCGATGCATCCGGATATTCCACACCACTGGCGGCAGATTTCACTTCCACGCTGAAAGCGCAATACGAGCAGGAAATCACGGCTACGGTCTACGGATTCCTGAATGCCAGCGTATATTACCGGTCTGATATTAATTACGGTATTGCATCGCCTTCAACTGAACTGGATGCCATCACTACATTTAATATTAGCGCTGGTTTTGAAACCGATGAGGGCTTACGAGTGTGGGTATTCTGTAATAACTGTACTGATGAGAAATACCCCGTCTCTATGGCCTTTGATGCCGGTGAAAATAACCGTGGCTTAACTTCAATTCACCAAACCTGGGGGCTCAACTCAGTGCGCTCTCTTGGCCTGGCAGCCTCCTGGGCGTTTTAATCTCATCCTTAGCCAACTCGCCGGGAGTTGGCTTTTTTGCGCCAAAAAATAGTGCGTGTTTGAGATTACTTCACCAGAATATAACGATTCTCGTTTTATTCGATTTTCACTATGAACCCTGTTGTTATTTCCATTGGTCTGCTGCTTTGCAGTAATGTGTTTATGACTTTTGCCTGGTACGCCCATCTTAAAGAACTGAACAACAAGCCGTGGATCATTGCAGCGCTGGTGAGCTGGGGCATCGCGTTGTTTGAATATATGTTTCAGGTGCCGGCAAACCGCATTGGTTTTACGGTATTGTCGGTTGGTGAACTCAAAATCATTCAGGAAGTGATCACCCTGAGCGTATTCGTCCCCTTCTCTCTGTATTATCTTAAAGAGCCGTTAAAGCTGGATTATCTGTGGGCCGGGTTGTGCCTGGTGGGGGCGGTGTACTTCATCTTCAGAAGCAAATTCAGTTAGGGGACTGGCAATTACCAGCCCCCGGCGTAGTTACTTTTTAATGGCCACGATGCCGTAGGTGCCGGAATTATCCGGATAGCTGGTGTCATCACAGTTACAATACGAGAATGTTTCTGAGAAGGTGTAGTAGGGCTCCGGAATTCTTGGGTAAATCAACCCAGGACGTGATGGCGAGTAAATAGGATACGAGTATGCCGGCTTTTTAAAGCCTGGCGGCAGTCCTTCCATGCGTTCTCCGGCTTCACGCATGGGGCCGGTGTCTTCTTCGTGATCGGCCGCACCATTAATCACTGATAAATTCTCAATCATCGATTCAGGCAGGCCGGGCGTAAAATCGTAGGCCATTTGTAAATGCCAGATCTTCCATTTACCGTCTTCCAGAATGAAATCGCCGGCATATTTTTCCCAGAAAAAGACGCTGCCAACTTTAGCGTCGTCGCCTTCAATATTGGCCATCAAGCCCATACCCGGTGAGTACCAAATTCCTTTCGCTGTTTTACCGTCACCGGCCACTTCAATCACCGGCGTGGTGTTGGTATGCATCGCCCATTCATGACCGGCGCCAAGATTCGATTCTTCCAGTTTCAGTTCCGGCATCACTTTCTGCATGGCTTTTAATGCCAGTTCACGGTTTCTTTGATTTTCTTTACCATAAGCATTGCGCACAGTTTGTAAGCCGTCCATCACCCACAACGGGCTGGCAAAAACGGCAGAATCGGCAAATTTACCTTTCGCATCTACCCAAAGGATGTCGACTTCTTCAAGGTTCATACCTGCAGCATGTAGATAGGCATGTTTGCTCATCACGTTTTGCACCTGAAGGGCTATGTACGCGTGCTCACCTTTGCTGATAACCGGTCTGTTGTCCGCCATAGCTTCCCCAGACGCCATAAAGCCGGTGGTGGTAGAGAGCAGCACTGCCATAGCGACTGCTTTTACTGATGAATTAATCATTATCTTTCCTTAACGTTGATTTGTGTCGGGCACAATTTGAGAATACGTTGATAAATCTTTCTAAATACTTGTGGGAGCGCTCCCATGCTGTTGCGATGTCAAGTCGCAATGTCAAACCTGTCGAAATACATTGCAATGTAATTAAAATGTTATCAAATTGGTAATGTTTATGAAGTTAATCCAATTTATGGATGCCGTTCTTCTTGTTGCCCGCGAAGCGTGTAGAATAAAGTGAAAGGGAACAGATTCCTCAGATAAGGGTCGGAGTGGCGGGTGTCATCGGATAATAAAAAAACAGTCAGAAAAATGAGCAGAGCAACAGGAGAAGATGTTGCAAGACTGGCTGGTGTTTCCAAGTCTACTGTTTCGCGGATCTTTAATGGTGGAGTGGTGTCTCCGGTGGCGCGGGAAAAAATTCTGGCCGCGGCTAAAACGCTGCATTATCGTCCTAATCCTACCGCGCGTTCTCTCACAATAAAGCGTTCTTTTCTGGTGGGCGTTGCGATTACCCAGCTTGATAATCAATTTTATCCTGATTTTGTGCAGTTGCTGTCAGACAAGCTGGCATCTCAGGGATACAGAATTGTTTTATTTGTGACACACGGTGAACGTGGAGATGATCCGACCCTCGAGGAAATTCGCAACTACAGCCTGGATGCTATCATCTTTGCTTCCAGTCGCAGTGCTACAATGACGGCTGCGGCTTGTGCTGAAGCGGGTATACCCACAATCATGTTTAACAGTGTGGACCCGGTAGAAAACTGCAAGTGCATCAGTACCGATGACATTAATGGTGCTGAGCAAATCGCGGCGGCGCTTTATGAGGCTGGTCACCGGTTCATCGGTGTATTAAAAGGACTGGAAGAGAGTGTGATTACCCGGCGCAGGGTGAGCGCGTTCGCAAACAAAATATGCGAGCTGGGCGGCGCAAAAGTAGTGGGTGAGAACTGCAACTTTCAGTTTGAATCAGCAAAACTGGCTACCCGCCGCCTGTTAACCCGGTTCCCTGATACAGATGCTATTTTTGCGTTAAACGATCACATGGCTCTGGCCTGCATGGAAGTGTGCCGGAATGAGTTTCAGCTTACGCCGGGTGAAGACATATCGATTATTGGGTTTGACGATGTGACGATATCTGGCTGGGGAACGTTTTCTCTTGCCAGTTTTGCTCATCCTCTGGGTCAGATCACCGATGAAATTGTAAACTATGTGCTGGCGTCACAGCGTACAGAGCAGCCCGATACCTCGCCAGTCTATTTTAAAGGTGAACTGAGATACCGTTCATCATTGAAGTCTCCCTCTTAATGCTCTTCTGAGTACTTCCTTACCAATATTTGTTAATCAAATGTTTTGAATTCGTTTATTGGATTTTTCCGATCACTGAGTTTTAAGTAGTCTCATCGTCAAGTTTTTAAATTTGGGAGCGATCCCAATTAGCTATCTGTCGGGGGATTCCTACTGCTCCCGGCGTGAACAAGGAGCATTACGATGAAACGCATAATCTTAAGTTCTTTTATCGCAGGACAGTTCATATTAGCTGGCTGTGCGTCGACTTCAGCAGAACCCGGAGCCGGCGTGAGTGTTGCTAACGCTGATTTTAGTCCGGTACTGGAAGCGGTTGATACTAACCGCGACGGAAAAATGTCCCGTGCAGAGTGGCAACATGCAGGGTTGCCAGCATCGTCCTTCGGCATGTTTGAAAAAGGTCGGGGTTTTGTTACTAAAGCCGATTTTGATGAGAATCCGGCTCCTCCGGGCATTGATATAAATGGTGACGGCAAGCTGACCGTTACCGAGTTCAGACAGTTCGACCGTATGATGTCTGCAAAAATGAACCCCCGTGAATCCATTTCTGCCGCTGAACGGGCGCTGGCAATGTGGGAAGTTCAAAATGTGATGAGTAAGCATGCTTACTATCACGCCGCTGCATTAAATCTGGAGGAAATCACCGCGATATGGGTAGACGAATATGGTGACAATGCGGCCACGGCTAAGTTCTCAAGCCCTGCCTGGGTAATGAATGGCATAAACACCATCAAAGGTGCTTATGGCAGGATAAATCAGGATAACCGTCAAAAAGCGCTGGAGAAGATTGCCAAAATTTATCCGGACATCGAAGTGACAGAAGCGAATCTTGGCGCAGGCCATGAGTGGGTGATGCATACCAATACGACACCTGTCATCGAGGTGGCGGGTGACGGTAAAACAGCGAAAGGGATCTGGTATTCACCGGGCATGGGGTTAATCACTGAATTTGAAGGTGGTACCGCACGTGTTGACGGTACGTTTTTCTGGGAGAAATATGCCGCCGACTTCGTTAACGAAAACGGCGTTTGGAAAATCTGGCATTTGCAAATGGCGTATGACTTTACGCCCAAGCTGGATGATAAATGGCTGGATTTTGAGAAGAAAGGCATGGTGCAAACCGGAGAACGGGACGGCGAAATGCCGGATGGTTTCTCAAAACCTGAATATTCCTACCCATCTTACAGTATGAAACGAGCCGCAACGATTTATCCGGCCATTCCTCAACCTTACTACACCTTTTCAGAAACATTCAGTTATTGAGTTATCGCCGCCCCGCCGGCGGCGTTTTAATCTGACCTGCTTTTTAATAAGACTATCTATGACTATTTTTCGTGTTTGCTTAGCGCCCTTCACACGGTGTGCGCTATTTGTGCTTTTTTCGCTTGCCAGTGCTATGTCTGCCAATGCGAAGGAGCAACCTTTATTGCATGCTGAACTTGCCAGAGAAGTTGCCTCAGAAGGCATCATTCTGCTGGAAAACGACGGCGTACTGCCATTTCGTCACAATCAACGGCTGGCGGTGTTTGGTATCGCCCAGCAAGATTATTTGCATGTGGGTACCGGCTCAGGATATGTGAATGCGCCTTATACCGTCAATCTGATTGACGGGCTTGAGAAACAGCCGGGCATCACCCTTTATCAAAGCCTGACAGTCAGGTACAAAGACTATTTTGAGAAGACCAGATCTGAGAAAGAAGATAAAGCCCGGAGGTCCGCCGGGCAGTGACGCCGTGCGGGTGCCGGAAATGCCATTGTCAGATTCGTTGTTAGCACAGGCTGCAAAAGCTAATGATGCTGCGGTGATTGTGCTTAACCGCCCCTCAGGAGAGGGGAAAGACCGGACAATGGACGGCGACTATTTGCTCAACCCTCAGGAAGAAACATTGTTCGGTCAGGTATCAGCGCATTTCGATAAAGTGGTGGTGGTGCTGAATATTGCCGGCATTGTCGACATGTCGTGGGTTGACCGCTTTAAGCCGTCAGCGGTATTAATTGCCTGGCTACCCGGAATGGAGGGCGGTAATGCCCTGGCAGATATCCTCACGGGTAATATCAATCCTTCCGGTAAGCTGACGAGCAGTATCGCCTTCAACTATAAGGATTATCCGTCATCAGCAAATTTTGGCGGCTTTGTTGATGGCTATGAAAAACGGGTTGCTGACGGCACGGAGATAGAATATTAGGGATTTATTCCGAACCACAAAACGCCGGCAAAAGGCGTGGAATACGAACGACCGGTCAACAACCGCTATTTTGTGGAATATGAGGAAGATATTTACGTTGGATACCGCTACTTCGAAACGTTTGGTGTACCGGTACGTTGTCCCTTCGGCTTTGGTCTTTCCTATACACAGTTCGATATCACAGTGGGGTCTGTGGAGAACCGTGCCAGTGAAAGTATCTTTACTGTTAAGGTTGCAAATCGCGGCAAAGTGGCCGGTAAGGAAGTGGTTCAGATTTACGTAAACAAGCTGGACGGCAATCTGGAGCAGCCTGAAAAAGTATTGGCAGCGTTCGCCAAAACCAATTTGCTGCAGCCTGACGAAAGTCAGACGCTGACCATTACCGTCGCAATGAATGATCTTGCGTCATTTGATACATCCGCATCAGCGTATGTGCTTGAGCCGGGACGCTACAGCTTCTTTGCAGGCAATTCTGTTAAACATGCACCGCTTGTTTCGGTAAATCACCTGAATACCCGTCGTGTGGTGAAGCCACTATTGATCTTAGCGGCGAGACTACTGAGCAGGCAGAAATTTCATTTGCAGATGTCAGCCGCAATACCGCGTTGCTTAAACAGTACATTGCACAATTCTCTCACACGGAACTAATTGCTCTGCTTGTAGGGCCGGGAATGGGTTCAGAGAAATCATTGTTTGGTCCTTTTTCAAAGGTCGTCGAGGGAGCCGCAGGGCAAACCGCGACCATTAAACGTTTAGGTTTACCTAGTCTTGCTCTGGCGGATGGTCCTGCAGGTTTAAGGCTGGAAGCCAAAACAACGGGGTTTCCTGTCGGAACACTGGTGGCCTCAACCTGGAATGTGCCTCTGGCTGAGAAAATGGGGGCGGCCGTGGGTCAGGAAGCGCGGCTGCATCAGGTCGATCTCTGGCTGGCACCGAGCGTAACCCGCTCAACGGAAGAAATTTTGAGTACTATTCCGAAGATCCGCTGATTTCCGGGCAAATGGCGGCGGCTGTTACCCGTGGCGTGCAAAGTCAGCAGGTAGGTGTAACACTGAAACATCTGGTAGCGAATAATCAGGAAGCTCATCGCTTTGATGGTATCGATACCGTGGTTTCTGAGCGTGCGCTCAGGGATATTTACCTCAAAGGCTTCGAAATTGCGCTATCGGCATCAAATCCGCGGGCCATTATGACTGCCTACAATGCTGTAAACGGCACCTATACCGCTGCCAGCGAAGATCTCATTTCCCATATTCTGCGGGGTGAATGGGGTTACGACGGTGTGGTCATGACAGACTGGGAAGGTGACGGGATTTATTCATATGAAGGGCTGCTTGCCGGTAACAACCTTTTCATGCCGGGCTTTCCGGGGCAAATCCAATACTTCGTTGACGGGCTCAAATCGGGACAGATTTCCAGAGAAGACCTGGAAGCCGCTGCTTTGCCGCTGGTCAGGCTAATTCTGAGCTCTCCACGGTAATTTCCAAAATTAGCGGGTATTTGTAACTCAAATGTTTTTAATTTGTTAATTCTATTGGGAATGTAAAACAGGATTTTTAATAATCATCCATAGACGCTCCTGTCTGTAACGTTATGGGAGCGCTCCCATAAGTGGCAAGAAGATTCGTTAACAGCAAGGACACGAGATATGAGAACTAATGAAAGAACATCACTTGCCAGTGCGGTTGTGCTGGCATTGTCCGGCATTGCCGGTACTGCTGCTGCGCAAACAGATAAGAAAGATGACGATAAAACACTGGAAGTGATTGAAGTAACCGCGCAGAAGCGGGTACAGAGCATCAATGATACCGCTATCGCCATCAGCGCAGTGAGTGGCGATGACATCACCAACCGCGGCGACAGTTCTTACGATGCTGCCATTAAAGGTACACCGTCTGTGAAAGTGCAGGGCATTGCCCAAGGGGCTCAGGTATTTATTCGTGGTGTGGGTTCCCAGATCGATCCTGCCTTCGCCGACCCGGCAGTGGCAACGCTGATTGATGGTGTGTATACCGGCAGAACCGAATCTGTGCAGGCGGGGACTTTCGACATCTTACGAATCGAGGTATTAAGGGGGCCGCAGGGAACCTTGTATGGCAGAAACGCGTCCGGCGGCTCAATGAACGTTATCACCCGCGACCCGGTGTTGGGTGACGTAGAAGGATACGTCACTGCACAACTGGGCAATTTCAGTATGAAACGTCTGGAAGGCGCACTTAATTTACCCGTCAGCGACGATTTTGCCATTCGTGTTGCCGGATATAAAAGTAGCCGGGATGGTTATTTAAGTGATGGCAGTATGGAAGATGATTCGTCAGCGTTACGGGTAAAAGCCCTGTATGTGCCTTCTGATGAAACCCGCGTGTTGTTGAAATACGAGAAATCCACCTATGAAGGCAATGCGGCAAATACAGTGCCGGTAGAAGGATGGGAAGGTAACCTCACATTTCCGCCGTTTCTCGCTGCATTCGCCCCGGATGGTTGGGTGACTGACAATCCCGACGACCCGTGGACAAACGACAAGTATCATCAACCCGGCCTCAACAAGCGTGACTCGGTTACCTATTCATTGCAGGCGAGTCAGGACTTTGACTGGGCCACAGTCAATGTGATTGCAGCTTATTCAAATCACGAAAATTCCGAGAAAACCAGCCACTTGTTTGGTATTACCGATCCGGATGTATTCTTCGCCTGTGGTTCATCGGACTGTTACGACGATAATACCGGTAATGCAGATTACAAAACCGTTGAAGTACGCCTTGATTCACCGGCCAGCTCGGACGTAGTGTGGATGGTTGGCGGCTACTTCCTGAAAAGTCAGGGGGATGTGGGCGGTGACGGACAGGAGCTGACACTGGGTGATGCTATTTATACTTACAATCAGGCGTTCGCCCCGAGTGAGACAAAAGCCATTTTCGGACAGATGACTTATCCGTTGTCGGATACCCTGCGCCTGACAGGCGGCCTGCGTTTCAGTAATGATACCCGGGAGAACAGTTATGAGTTGTATGATCCCGAGGGTGTGCAGCTTGAAACCGACAGTCAGACCACTGAAGACGACTCTGTCACGTGGAAAGCGGGTATAGAATATGATGTCAGCGACGATCAGCTTTTCTATGCGCATATTGCCTCCGGGTTTAAGCAAGGTGGCGTTAATACCACAGTGCCGGTGACGGATTTCGACCCGGAAGAATTGATCAGTTACGAAGCCGGTATGAAGAACACGCTGCTGGATAATCACCTGCAAGCCAACTTTGCCGTGTTCTACTATGACTACATGGATTACCAGGTGCCTACGCTGCAAAATATTCCCGTTGGTGATACCGGCGAGATATCTACTTTCCCCGTGGTGCTGAATGCCGGAGACAGCTCTATTTACGGTGCGGAAGCGACATTTGACTGGATTGTGTCAGATGCCGGCAGATTGAAAGTATCCATGAGCTATATGAACACCGAATATGGCGAAACAGAGTTACCGGTCAACCCGTTTATCGACGGCGGCCCTTATCAACTTGAAGGGCGGGAAATGGTCAACGCGCCTGAGCTTACCGCGATGCTAGGGTATGAGCACAGCTGGTATCTTGACAGCGGCTCACTGATTGCGGGCATTACAATGAATTACTCCAGTGACTATATGACTTCCATTGAGTTTTATGTGCCCGGAGCAAGGCAGGAAAGCTTCACCCGTACCGATGCAAGTATTCGTTATGAATCTGACTCAGACTGGACGCTGGGGCTGTGGGTGAGAAATATTGAAGACGAGGCGCAAACTACGTATGTATTTCCGGCATACAGACGTTTTGTTACTTCTCCCCGAACCTTCGGCTTAAATTTCACATACCGTTATTGACGGTATGCAGAAATCAAAAAAGCAGCTTTATAAAGCTGCTTTTTTTAATTCTTTTCGCAATTATGATGACGGCGATTCTGAAATTTCCGGTGATTCCGCATCTTCATTTTTTTCAATAATTTCCGGATTGCACATCGTTAAAATATCGCAAAGAAAATACATCATTTGGAATGTCTCCCGTCTGTAAGATGTACCGAATATACCGCCACACCAATAGCTTTACAAGGGTAAAACAATAATTTTACAAAAGCGTGTTTTTCACCAGTGCCGTAATGTCACCGTCGTGGCGGAATCCCGCATGCTCTGCAGCTGGCGTGAACAAAGGCGGCTGTTTTCCAAACCCTTCTTCCAGTGCTGCATCCGGCTTCCAGCTCACCAGTTCTTCAGACGCGCCTGTCTGCGAGGCTATTTCCCTTACCAACTCAAGCATACTGGTTCTCACTGCAGGTAGCGTAACCACGCGGCTTACCGGCATTTGTGAGCTGTCCAGCACGGCAGCATTCAAAAGGTTGTTCACACACTGGTTCACTGACATCAGCCACATGGTTGCCTGTTCAGACACCGGGGAAATATAAGGCTGGCCCGCTTTGAGCAAATGAAATACATCACTCAGAAAAGCCGATTTAAGGCCGCTTTTGGCGAGAGGACGGGCGACAATGCCGGGCAGCCTTACTGTCACTGTATCGGCCAGTTTGCGGCGGGAAAAATCAGCCAGTGCTAATTCAATCATGGCCTTATGCGTGCCGTAGGTCATAGCAGGTACAATCGGGGCATTGTCGTCTACCACGTCAGGCATAGGAGCGCCGAGGACTGCTATCGTACTGGTATACACTATACGCGGGCGGTGACCATTTTCGCACGCTTTTGAAAACAGGGTCAGTGTGCCATCCAGGTTCACCGTTTTGGAGAGTGCAGGGTTCTGTTCTGCTGCACCGCCGGGAACGGCTGCAAGGTGGAACAGAATATCACAGGGCGATGAGAACACTTCTGACAGCATGGTTTCATCAGAAAAAGGGGTTTCAAATGCCGCCACCCGGTCGTGATTTTTCAGGAAATCGGGCAATACCATATCAATGGCAATCAAATGCCAGTCCGGCTTTGCCAGAATAGCGTCACATAACTTTTGCCCTACGAAACCGCCTGCGCCGGTTACCACCACTCTTTTCATTTGTATTTACCTTTTTCTCATTGTGGATACAAATAATAAAACACCTTTTAAAGCGTAAATATTCGTTTTCCAGATACATTTTATTAATAAATCCGATTCGGATTTCACGCCCTAATTTCTTATAAATACACTCACTGATTTATACCTGTTGACTGCGTGAATTTGTTTGTCAGGAAAACATGCCTGAAATTAACAAAGCAATTAATCTGAAAATTTTGGAGTGAAAATATGGTGACAGAAATGGCACGACTGGTCGTTTCTCCTGAGAACAAGATCCGGTTTGAAAAAGCGGTCTCTCTGGCTGTGGAACACTTCAAACAAGCAGAAGGTTGCCACAGCTTTGCTCTGGATGCAGTGATTGAGAACGAAGGCGAATATGTTTTGCTGGTGCGCTGGGACTCTGTCGAAGCGCATATGGAAACTTTCCGGCAGTCTGAAGGCTTTGCAGCCTGGCGGTCGCTGGTGTCTGAGTTCTTTATTGCCCCGCCGGCGGTGGTTCACACCAGAACAGTGATAGACGGCTTTTAATTACCCTATTTGTAACGGAGACCACCATGGCTATTTGGTTAAAGCGGGGCGCGGAAGCGCAGGTTAAAGCAGATGCTGACCGCAAAGTACGCGAGATTGTAGAAGCGACACTTGAAGACATTGAAAAGCGGGGCAATGCGGCTATCCGCGACTTATCCGTTAAGTTTGATAACTGGGACAGAGAAGACTACCGGCTGACAAAGGAAGAAATTCAGGCATGTATGGACTCGCTGTCCCCGCAAGATCTGAAAGATATTGAATTCGCCCAGACGCAGGTGCGTAATTTCGCGCAAATTCAGCGCGACTCCATGAAAGATGTAGAAGTAGAAACTCTGCCCGGAGTGATTCTGGGACACAAGAATTTACCGGTAAACGCTGCCGGTTGTTATGTGCCGGGTGGTAAATATCCGCTGCTGGCTTCCGCTCACATGTCGGTTATCACCGCAAAAGTGGCCGGTGTTCCCCGTGTAATAACTTGCGCCCCACCTTTTAAAGGCAAACCTGCTCCTGCCATTGTTGCGGCGCAGGCACTGGCCGGTGCGGATGAAATTTATGCGCTGGGTGGTATTCAGGCTATCGGCGCAATGGCATTGGGCACAGAAACCATCAGTGGTGTGGATATTCTGGTTGGCCCGGGGAATGCGTTCGTTGCTGAAGCGAAGCGTCAGTTATATGGACGTGTAGGTATCGACTTATTTGCCGGTCCTACCGAAACCCTGATCATTGCTGATGAGTCGGTAGACGGTGAAATGTGTGCTACTGATATTCTTGGTCAGGTAGAGCACGGACCGGACAGTCCTGGTGTGTTGCTGACCAATTCAGAAAAACTGGCCAGAGAAACCATGGCAGAAATTGAGCGTCTGCTGGAAATTCTGCCTACTGCTGACCATGCCCGTAAAGCGTGGGAAACGTTCGGTGAAGTCATCGTGGCAGAAAGCTACGAAGAAATGGTGCAGATTGCTGACGAAATTGCCAGTGAGCACGTGCAGGTGATGACGGCTGATCCGGATTACTTCCTCAAGAACATGACTAACTACGGCGCGCTGTTCCTTGGTCCGCGTACCAATGTGGCGTATGGCGACAAAGCCATTGGCACCAACCACACGCTGCCAACGAAGAAAGCGGCCCGGTATACTGGCGGGTTGTGGGTCGGCAAATTCATTAAAACCTGTACCTATCAAAAAGTGGTTACCGACGAGGCATCTGCATTAATCGGTGAATATTGCTCGCGTCTGTGTGGCCTGGAAGGCTTTGCCGGTCATGGTGAACAGGCAAACCTGCGGGTGCGTCGTTACGGCAATATTGATGTGCCGTATGCCGGAACGGTTACACCCACCGCAAAAACGAAGGTTTAGGAGTCATTATGACAAACAGTACGTTACCGGCATTACCGGACTTTCGTCTGGAGGGTAAACGGGCACTGGTTACCGGCGCTGGGCGGGGCATTGGCCTGGCCATTGCCGCCGGACTGGCGGAAGCCGGGGCGTCGGTAACACTGGTTGCCCGTTCGGCCGGCGAAATTCAAACTGCGGCAGAGGCGATTTGTGCGCGGGGAGATAAAGCGCAGGCAGAGGTGCTGGATGTCAGTGATCTTAACGCGGTGCGCGATTTTTTCGAACGGCACGACCCGTTTCATGTGCTGGTCAACAACGCCGGTACCAACCGGCCGAAACCGGTCACTGACGTCACCGAAGACGACTATGATGCGGTACTTAATCTGAATGTGAAAAGCGCCTATTTTGTCGCACAGTCCTGTATTCAGCGCATGATTGAAGGTGGCATCAAAGGGTCGCTGATTCACATCGGATCGCAGATGGGCCATGTGGGCGGCGTTAACCGCTCATTGTATTGTGCATCGAAATGGGCACTGGAAGGCATGAATAAAGCAATGGCTCTTGATCTCGCTCCGCACGGGATCCGCACAAACACTATTGCCCCTACGTTTATCGAAACGCCGCTGACCAGGCCATTCTTTGAAGATAAAGCCTTTCTGGCTTCTGTGCTTGAGAAAATCAAAATCGGCAGACTGGGGAAAGTGCAGGATCTTATGGGCGCGGCATTGTTTCTGGCATCAGATGCATCCGCATTAATGACTGGTACCAGCCTGGTAGTTGATGGTGGCTGGACAGCGGAGTAAATATGACTGTTAACGTATTACCGGAATTTACATTTCATCATGGCGGTGTAAGTGTGCCTGATCTTGAGCAGGCAAAAGCCTGGTATGCCAGCGTGCTGGACTTCGCCACCGAGCGGGAATTTTACATTGAAGCTGCAAAGGCGAAGGTGGCCATGGTACGACGGGGCGACCTGCGCTTCGAAATATTTGAAGTGGAAGGGGCGGCTTCGTTGCCTGAAGAAAGGCGACACCCACCACAAGATGTAAAGACCCACGGCAATAAGCATGTAGCATTCAAAGTACCTGATTTGGAACGCTTCCTCGACGTCGTGGAAGCACGGGGGGCGGATGTTGCTTTCGTGGTCAGGGAGAAGTTTGGTAAAGGCTGCTTTATTCGTGACTGTGCAGGGAATCTTATTGAATTTGTTGAAGAAAACAGAAGCTGACTGCCTGCGTTTCTGTTGGCCGTAACGGCAGTGTGATTGTTACACTGCCGTTTTTTTCGCCCGGAATTCACTATTGCCGTTACGAATATCTGGCATCGGTAATGACGATTTAATTTAATTCTCCCGTTTCTCTATTGTTGTTATGTTGTTAATCAATTGTGATTGCTCAAAGCGGTTGGCTGGCGAACTATTTTGTCGCCAGGATAATAAAACCGCCCCGGCGTTACACAAACGGATGAGAGAACCTGGAGTACAAACCTGTGAACAAAACGCGAATCCCTACCATGCTCGCCCTGGCTGTCGCTGCTGCCGTGACCCCGGCTTACGCCCAGTCAGACAATGAAAACGCTCAGTCTGGCCTGGAGGTTATTGAAATCACTTCCCAGCACCGCACTGAGAATGTCCAGAAAGCGGCACTGGCGGTATCGGCCATTTCCACAAAGCAATTGGAAAAGAGCGGTATCACGCAGCCTGATCAATTGTCATTTTTAGTGCCTGCACTGCAAATCAACAAGACCGGCGGCACAGGGAACGCCTTTTACGTACGGGGTGTGGGTACACAGGGAACGAACGCGTTTGCCGAGAACGCGGTGGCCTTTAACTATGACGGCGTTTACATTGGCCGTCCGGGCTCTGTGGTTGGCACCTTTTTCGATCTTGAGCGACTGGAACTGCTGAAAGGACCTCAGGGGACGCTGTACGGTCGTAATGCTACCGGCGGTGCTATCAATGTAATTTCCCGTAAACCCGAGCTGGGCTATACCGAAGGCTACATAAGCGGCAGTGCTGGTAATTATAATTCACACCAGTTGGCGGGCGCAGTGAATGTTGCGGTCAGTGACAACTCAGCTTTGCGCATTGCCGGCCAGTGGGTCAGCCGCGACGGGTATTTATCCGACGGTTATGATGACGAAGACGGTAAAGCGTTGCGGGTACACTACCTGTATGCCCCCAATGACAAATATGACGTATTGCTGAGTGGTGACTACTACAAGGCTGGCGGCAAAGGTGCGGGCAGTGTGCTGATCTCTGACGGCGCGCCGGCAATTGATGAGCGGATTGGTGGTGCCGATCCGGTGAGTATAGCGGCATTTGATGCTTCCCAACCCACCGCCTTTTTCCTCAGCCGCCCAGAGTTTGTCAGTACCTACATGGATTTTGAGACCTTCAATTTCTATGACGCTGACGAGGGCGTTGATTACGAAGGCTATCAGGACAGTACTTTCTGGGGGGTGTCCGCTACTATCAACGCTCACTTCGACAGCGGTACGCTGACGGTTATTCCTTCATACCGCGTGGCCGAGCCGGACACCACTTTCTACCTGCCGGGCTTTCCGGTCATCAATCAGGATGAGAACAGGCAAAGTTCACTGGAAATGCGCTTCGCCTCAAACGATACCGGCGCAATTAAGTACGTTGCGGGTGCATTTATTTACGCTGAAGATCAAAAATCTATGTCCTGGGCGGCACCTTTTTCCTTTGCTGCTTCGCTATGGGGGCCGGCTGGTGAGTATGTTTACTCTGATCTAGGCACAGACAGTCAGGCGGTGTTCGGACAGATGACCTGGTCGGCCACTGATAACCTCCGCTTTACCTTAGGTGCACGTTTCACTGAAGAAGAAAAAGAGATGCAGGTGCGTCAGTCCGCGCTGACGCTGGAAACATATGACTTATACGATTTCAACAATACGCCCGACACTGTGCAGGCTGAAGACGAGCGCTCTTTCAATAACTTCACCTACCGCGCGGGAATTGAATACGATGTGAATGCGGATTCCATGCTGTATGTGAACTACACCACCGGCTTTAAATCGGGCGGCTTCTTTGCTGACTCTGTCGATAACTCCTATGAGCCGGAAGAAATCGGCGCGCTGGTGGCCGGTAGTAAAAATCGCTTTATGGATAATCAGCTACAGCTGAACATTGAAGCTTTTTACTGGGACTACAAAGATCAGCAGGTAACTTATCTGGGTTACTTACCGTCCGGCGCATTTGGTTCTCTCACCCGTAATGCCGGTGCTGCCACCATGCAGGGGGCAGAGGTAGATATTCAGTATGCTGTCAGCGATTACGGTTTGCTGAAAGCGAATATTCAGTATCTGGATGCCAGTTACGATGAGTTCATCTATGACGGAGCAGGAGCAGACACAACAGTAACCACCTGTGCAACAACCGCAGATGAAAGTGGTGCGAGTCTGGTGGTGGATTGTTCAGGGAAGCCGGCACTCAACAGCCCTGAATGGACATTGAATCTGGGGTATGAACACACATTCGAACTCAGTAACGGGCTCTATCTGGTGGGTTCAATCTGGCATCACTACGAAACAGAGCGCTATGTGGATATTGGCTATCAGGATTCCCAGAAGCAGGATGCTGTGGGGGTAACAGATTTATCATTCACTCTGGATAACGGCGGTGCGTGGTCGGTAAGCTTATACGGCAACAACATTACTGATGAAACAGTGATCACTACAGCGATAGCACGACCCGCATCATCGGCTACCTATGCGGCATTAAAAGCACCCCGTACTTACGGGGTCAGAGCAAAGTACAACTTCTGATGTACAGATAAGAGAAAACCCCGCTGACAGTTAACTGTCAGCGGGGTTTTTTATTGGCGGGTTATCGGGCAATGTCTTGCCCGCTATTCGCCAGACGACACTTACCAGGCAATGGCCCCTGCATCAATGGAAAAATCTGCGCCGGTGACAAAGCTGGCTTCGTCACTGGCAAGATAGGTGGCGCACCAGGCAATGTCTTCCGGCTTGCCTAAGCGGCCCAGCATGTTTTTTGCCATGACATTTCTGAGGAATTCTTCATCGTCAATCACCGGAGCTGTGGCGCCGGTTACAATGAGCCCGGGTGATATAGTGTTTGCCCGAACACCATGAGGACCACCTTCCATCGCCAGTTGGCGGGTCATTGCCAACACACCTCCTTTGCCCGCACAGTGCGCCAGTGCGCCAGAGCCTTTTAATGCCTGGTAAGCGTTGGCCGAAGCAAAATTAATCACAGAACCGGATCCGGATGCTTTCAGATGTGGCCAGAATGCCCGGGTGACCAGATATACCGAGTCTAACTCTGCTTTTAAGGTTAGTTGCCAGTCTGCATAGGTCATATCCTCTATCCATTTAAACACAGCAGTAGCCGCAGCATTGACGATGATATTTAGGGATCCGGTTAGCGTCGTCACTCTTTCACGCAAATTGGTAATGTCATCTTCATCGGTGAGGTCAGCGGCACAGGCGAACTGCAAAGACAGGCCTTGTGACTGCGCTTCCTCTACCGTGCGCAACGCCGCTTCTTCATTTATATCTGTGCCAATAACCGTTGCGCCTTGCCTGGCGAACATGAGAGCGCAACCTTTACCGATGCCATCGCCGATACCTGTGACCAGTGCGGTTTTCCCTGCCAGTCGGCGGTTTTGTTCAGAAACGCTGTTACTTTCGTTATGCATATACTTTCCCCTGTAATAGTTAAACTAAGTGTAAAAAATGTTGCGAAAATTTGAAAATTTGCGTTACTGATGTGCCGAATCCCCCGTACAGATAGTGTGTTGTCCAGCGCTAGTCTCGTTGATGTTGTGAATCATTTGTTATTGGAATGTGCGATATCTGCATAATCGATTTGTGCGCGTACAGCCTGTCAGTACACTTTGAGTCATAATATATAAATGCTCAGATGAAGGTTAGCGATGGGACAACTTAAAGATGTACGCCGTGTGGTAACGGGGCACGATGAGAATGGCAGATCGATTTTCAAAGACGATCAGGCTTTTGAGACAAAACTAATTCCCAGTGGTGATGCCGAATTTACACTTGTCTGGACAGCACCTGATTTGCCGGTGGAAAACAATGATGAAACTGACGGTCGCAACCGTGATGCCGGACTCACATTGAACGGCGGTTCTGTGATCCGTGTGGTGGATATGCTGCCGCAATCGGCGTCGCCCTTTCATCGTACCAACAGTCTGGACTATGGCATTGTGATGCAGGGCCAGCTGGAACTTGAGTTGGATGATGGCAATACAACTCTGCTTCATGCCGGTGACATCGTAGTGCAACGGGGCACTATCCATCTTTGGCGGAATCCGTCTGAGAACGAAGTATGCCGTATTGTTTTTGTACTTACAGAAGCAACGCCGGTAGAAATTAACGGTGAGCCTCTGCCGGAAGTTCACCCTTAACAGGAAGTAAAAAATGGCTGATTTTGATGTAATCGCAATGGGCGCAGGCCATAACAGTCTGACAACGTGCGGGTATCTGGCAAAAGCCGGAAAGAAAGTACTGCTGCTGGAGCGCCATGACTACGCCGGTGGCGGTGCAGCCACACAGCAAATCCTGACGCCGGGTTACCACCACGATTTGCACTCCAGTGTGCATATTATGATTCAGGCGAACCCGCTTATCACCAATGATGAGCTGGATTTGTTCAAAAAATATGGCATGGACTACAAATATTCAGACGTACCTCACGCCACTATTTTTGCTGACCAGACGGCGCTGATGACCTATAAAGACCTGGATAAAACCTGCGAAGGCATGGCTAAAATTTCTCAGCGTGATGCTGAAGCGTACCGCCGTTTCGTTGAACTGGGCCAAAGCATGCTGCCGATGATTATGCCGGGTATGTACAAACCTCAGCCTCCTCTGGGCGCGCTGATGGCAATGCTGGACAGCAGTGAAGAAGGCCGCGTGATGATGGACATGATGCAACGCAGCAGCATGGATATTATCAATACCTGGTTTACTCACGATAAAATCAAAATGCACATTGCCCGTGCGGTGTCTGAAAACCTGCAATTACCTGATGAGCTGGGCACTGGTATGGGGACTGTGATGTTTACGGCGCTCATGCACACCTACGGCGTAGCCCAACCCTGGGGTGGCTCAGGTAAATTGTCAGAATCTATGGTGAGAGCTATCGAAGCTACCGGGGGCGAAATTCGCTACAACAGCGAAATCAAGCGCATCCTGGTGTCAGGCGGTAAAGCCAAAGGCGTTGAGCTGGTCACTGGCGAGAAAATCATGGCCCGTGACGCTGTCATCGGCTCCATGCACCCCCATAAAATTCGTCAGTTTGTTGATGGCGTGTCTGAACCCGTACTCAAGCGTGCTGAAAATGCCAGTCTGGCAGCGTTCAGTTTGTTTGTTGCTCACTACGATCTTCGCGAACCCGTACAATTCCGTACTGCAGAAAAAGATGTGGAAAAAGCCATTATGCTTACCCTTTGTCAGCATGAATCCATGGCGGATATGCAGCGTGACTTTGATGCTGTAAAGCGGGGGGAGCTGACCGACATGATGTTTTCTGCGGGTAACGATGAGTCCAAAACGGATCCCTCTCGCGTACCGGAAGGCGCCGGCATGTGGCACAGCACCGGCTTTGCTCCGTTTAATCTTCTTGAAGGTGGCAGCAGCCGCTGGGATGAAATACGTGAAGCTTATGGTGAAGAACGCCAGAAGCAACAAGGTAAGTTCGTGTCGAACCTTAACAGCGACAATATCATCGCCCACAAATTCTACACGCCACTGGATTTGGAAAGAAACTCGCCGAACTCCATGGTGGAAGGTGATGTTCACGGTGTGGCACCGTACTTCTACCAAAGTGTGGGACATCGTCCTACGCCGGATCTTGGTCAGTTTAAAGTACCGGGAATCGATTCACTGTATCTGGTTGGCCCGTCAATGCCGCCTGCAGGTGGTGTTGTGGGCGCTGGGCGCGCCGCTGCCATGGTGATGTTCGAAGATTTGGGTATGGACTTCGACAGCACGTTCCAGACCGGCGAAAGTAAATCCAAAAGTAACGTGAAAGCCAGAACACAGGCGCCGGATGATGGTGCGGTGCGACTGTTCGATGAGAACGATGCTGAACTGATGACGGTGGACAGCATTGATACAACAGATGATGAGTTGGTGGTGCGGGGTAAAACCTTCGGAACGATGCCATTAACTGCCCGCCTGGGGCCCGGAGATTTACGCAGAGCCGCTAAGATGGCGCTGTCTCCGGCGAAGTTCATGACAATCGTAAAAATGCTGTTCAGCAAAGACTAAACAATGACAATTCTACTACGGATAGGCTCCGGGAAACGCAACATGGTCACCAGAAAGGCTGGTACGATACAGGAAATTATTCTGATCCTTCCTGTTACACATCGCCGTGATGAGGGCCGGGTTGTTAGCGCCAATCATGCCGTTGCTTGTGCAGGCATTCGGGCATATTGAGCATGCACATTACCCGTAGTACAACACTTAAAACCCCGCGACAGTCTTTCTGTAGCGGGGTTTTTTAATTAACTTCATATGATAACAGTAAGGCTATACCGTTATTTCCGGCAGGTAACAGCTAACAATCTGAGATCAGTGTTCCCCCGTCCACCACAATATCCTGACCTGTTGTAAAACCTCCGGCTGCACTGGCCAGATAAAGCGCGGTAGCGGCGATTTCATCTGTTGTGCCAAGGCGGTTAAGGGGTGTTTGCTGCATACGTTTGGTCATAAACGCCGCGTCGGCCTGCAGATGTTTCGATAACGGCGTATCGATAAGACCCGGGCAAATACAATTGGCGGTTATGCCATATCTACCTTGTTGTACCGCGTAGTTGCGGGCAAGTTGAGACAGCCCGGCTTTCGTGACCGAATACAGTCCTAAGGCCGATGTGCCACGTTTGCCTGCAATGCTGCCCACATAAATTAGCCGTCCGCTACCCCGCTGCTGCATGCCTTTAACTGCGGCAGCAGACAGTAACTGGGCTGACAGCAGGTTAATTCTCATGGTACGCAACCAGTCGGCCTCAGCGCAGTCGTCCATGCTTCCCACATGACCTTCAATGCCGGCAGTGTGAATAATAATATCTACCGGCGCATTCTGAATATGCTGAATGAGTGCATTAGCACCGCCTTCAGCACTGAAATCCGCAGGAATATACACTGTGCCGGGCGGAGTTTCCGGGAAACTGTGCTCACGGTCGGCCAGAATAAGCGTTGCACCAGCCTCAAGAAAAAGGCGGGCAACGGCACTGCC
This sequence comes from Alteromonas sp. ABH4_456, assembly GCF_056160645.1. Lineage (NCBI taxonomy): Bacteria > Pseudomonadati > Pseudomonadota > Gammaproteobacteria > Alteromonadales > Alteromonadaceae > Alteromonas > Alteromonas sp. ABH4_456. The sequence continues at coordinate 244,458 of NZ_JBSWXO010000005.1, read as the reverse complement.
AATCCCGCCAAGTGCACCTGTCACCACCACGCGTTTGTTCTCAACGCTGAACAGGGAAGCGACATTAGCAGTCATGGTTTTACCATGGTGTGGTCAATTTTGCCGAATACGCTCTGACCCAGGTGATCTTTCACGTCGAAGCTGAGGGATTCACCGTACTTTAGAAAATCGGTTTTCACTTCACCAAATTCCAGTATGTCCAGTGCCCGGCGCTCTGCTAGACAGGCCGATCCTGTTTCTTTCCAGTCTTTACTGGATACCGTTCCCGAACCTAAAATCATACCGGCTTTGATGTTGCGGTTGTACGTGATGTGCTGAAGGATTTGCCCGAAAGAAAAGTCCATTTCGCGGCCATTAGGGTGACCAAACCATTCCCCGTTGCGGCTCACTTCCATGTTCAGGTGCACACGTCCGTCTTTCCAGTCATCACCCAGTTCATCCGGGGTAACCGCCACCGGTGCAAACACCGTCGCCGGCTTTGCCAATATAAAGCCGAAGCCCATTTGTAATTCACGGAAAAGATGCTTACGCATGCTCATGTCATTTAAAATAGTGACCAGTTTTACCCTATCCAGCGCTTCAGAGGCGGACGCCCCCATAGGAATATCGCCGGTAATAACCGCAAATTCCCCTTCAAAATCGGCGTTATCTTCTTCAGAAGGGAAAGCATAATCTTCACAGGGGCCCATAAAGTCATCGCTCTGACGCTGAATAAGAATAGGGATGTTCGGATCTTTCTTCACATCCAGATCAAAGGCCTTTTCCATTATGTTGCCATGGTTTAGAAATGCCGAGGCATCAATGAACTGGTGGCAGCGGGGCAGGGGAGCCATAGCATCCTGAGGGTTAAACGTGAATGCGTCTGAAACCGCATTATCGTTGAGCTTGTCGTAAACGGCGGTGAGATCAGCAAGCACCGCGTCCCAGTTTTCCAGTGCCAGTTGCATGGTTTTAGCAATATGGGAAACGTCTGCTGCCCGGGTTAAATCACGGGATACCACTACAAGGGTTCCGTCGCGGGTGCCGTTTTTCAGTGTTGCGAGTTTCATAGCCTTCTCCTTAAAAGTTAACGCCGCCATCGCAGTTGATAGTTTGCCCGGTAACAAAGCCGCATTCTTCGGATGTCAGGAACAACAGTGCGCCGGTTAAATCCTGTGGCTCTTCGGTTTGCTTAATCAGTTGCAGATTATTTTTCACGTTATCGAATAACTGCGGGGGCAGGTTTTTTGCTGATTCCGGCGTACGGGTAAGTCCGGGCGAAAGGGCATTGACTCTGACTCCTGAAGAACTGAATTCTGCAGCCAGCGCCCGGGTCAGACCGATCCCCGCCATTTTTGTTGTCACATACGCTGAAAACCCGGGCATTGCCGTGCCGGTGGTGCTGGAGGCGATTTGAACGATGCGTCCGTAACCCCGTTCTGCCATACCCATACCGAACGTTTTGCCCAGAATGAATGCAGCTTCAACATTTATGGCTTCAAATTTTCTGAACGTTGCTAAATCAAGTTCAGCCAGCGGTATTACCGGCATGAAAGCAGCGTTATTAACAAGAATGTCTACCTGACCGAATTTACTGAGTACGTTATCAGCAAACTGCGAAACCTGTTCTGCGTCTGACAAGTCAACAATTTCACTGTAAGCCCGCTGACCGGTGGCACGAATTTCTGCCACCACGGCGGAGGCATCCTGAATGTCCGCTATGGCGATATCGCATCCCCGTGATGCCAGAGCCAGAGCGAATTCCCGTCCTAACGCACCGGCGGCGCCCGTAATAACTGCAATTCTGTTTTGATGTCCCGGCATTTTCTTTCTCCACAAAAAATTGTGAATAAAGTGTAACAGGCACACCTGAGGCGGAATATTTGATTCGGTAAAGCCGGACTATTTGTTTTGCCAATAATCCGGCAGTGGTGTCAGGCAAAGGTCTTACGGGCAGTAGCTATTATCTGTTCTCTTAACCAGATTAGCGCCGGATCCTGGTCCCGGTATTTATGCCATTGCAATGCCCACGATATCTCAGGTAAAGGTTCCGGAAGCGGAATGGTTTTGATGGGGATGAGTGCCTGCCAGTGCTCAGCAAGATGTTGATAAACAGTTGCCACGCGCGCTGTGCCGGGTAAAAATTGAGGAATCGCATTAAAAGTCGATGTGATTATTTCTACTTTTGGCTCTTTTCCCCACTTATCTCTCATGAGTACTTGATCCTGACTGGTTACGCGACTCGTGCCAAATTTTACAGTGACGTGGCCAAGGTTCAAAAAATCGTCCAGTGTTATATTTTCATGAACTGCATCGTTCTGTTCACATGCAATACATACAAATTTTTCAGAAAATAATTCCTCGCATGGGTGATGATCAACCTTTATCGACATCGGCATTATCATGAAGTCTACTTCTGCCCGGTCTAATACTTCTGCAGGCTTATTGCTCGGAATAAAAAATTCAAACTGAATCCCCGGGGCAAGTGAATTAATCTGCTTAGCGACCGCGGTAAGCAATACCGTACTACTGTAGTCGCCAGCGATAAATTTGAATTTTCTGTTACAGGTGTACGGATCAAAGGTTACACCGCGATCAACGGTGGCTTGAATTTGTAAAAGGATATTGTGAACTGGCTCTGCGAGGCTCTCACCTAATGGCGTCGGTTGCATTTTTGCACCCACCCGTACCAGTAAATCGTCATTGAAAAACTCCCGCAACCGCGCCAGTGCACCACTGGTGGCAGGCTGACTTAAACAAATACGTTCAGCTGCCAGCGTAATACTTCGTTCGGTAAGCAAGGCATCCAGTGCCACCAGTAAATTGAGGTCGAGTCTGTTTAAACGCATGAGAAAACCTGCATGAAAGCCCTAAAGCACTAGTATCATTTTTTAACTATATGATTACAACAAAGAAAACATTATTTTACTTAAGGCTTTCGTATTACTGATAAGCAGGTGTTAAATGGGCGCCATTAATGCGCTCATGGTTAACGCCATAACCTGAATATGCTCTACTTTTGAACCGCCGGTTTGCTCAATTTCACCTAAGCGCTTTGAGTTAGTCACAATCATGCTGCATCGGGGCCAGCGGCGATTCTCGAAGCGGGTGAAGATCTCTTCTACCGTGCCACCTGATGCAATTTCATCGGCTATCACCACAGCATCTTCATGGCCCATACCTGCACCCGACGCGAGATGGGGTGTTGTGGCATGAACTGCATCTCCCATCAGCAATATCCGGCCTTTAAACCAGGAACGGGGCATGATCATCCCTTCCAGCGGGCGTGCCAGAATGCTGGATGATTCAGAGAGTTCCGCTTTCACTGCTTCAATCACCGGTGCAGTAAATGGCGCAATCAAGTTTTGCAGGTAAGGCAGCAGTTCTTCATCAGCGATGCGGGACTTTTGCGGCCGTTGTTCGGTGTAATTCAGGTACATGTGGGTGGATGACACCGGGGTAAAACCGAGTTTGCCATTGCTACCGTAAAACAATGCCGGACGTTCCAGGCCGTGGCGTTCCACCACCGCGCGCCACACCACCTGACCGGTATACTGAGGCACCGGTGCTCCGGCAAAATACTGCTCACGGGTTTTAGAAAATACACCATCTGCGGCCAGTACCATGTCAAACACATGTTCAGAGCCATCTGTCAGCATGGCTTTAATACCGTCTTCCTGCTCAGTCAGTGTTTCGTAGGTGCAGCCAAGGTGTACATGCACGCCGCTTTGCTGCACTTTTTCAGCCAGAATACCGGCAAGTACCGGGCGCATGATGCCACCGCCTCCGGTAATACTTGAACCGGGCACGGCAGGAGTAACTATTTGACGCAGGAAAGTACCGTCAGCAGTGAGCATGTCGACGTTCTGGCAAATAGCACCGTGGCGGCGGAATTCGTCAATCAGACCAATTTGCTCTATGGCACGCAGTGACGGACCGCTAACAGTGATACCGGCCCCGTCTGTCTTCCATTTTTTGTCCAGTTCAACAAGGTGTACTTCTATTCCTTGTTTACTGAGCAGAATGGCTGTGGACATACCGGTGAAGCCCCCGCCGACAATAAGCACTTTATTTACTGATGATGTCATGTTCATGTTCTTCTGTTTCTGAGTCGGGGTACCAGACGAGATTCCCGTGACTATTTATTTCTACCTGTACCGGCGTTAAGTGACTCCCTTTACAGGGGCCGGAAATACAAAAACCGGTATTGCGTTCGAACAGCGCGCCGTGTGAGCCGCATTTAATGAACTGGCCAGACCCGTCCAGAAAAGCATCTTTTTTCCAGGCCATGGACGCATGTTCGTAGCCCTTGTGCGGACAACTGTTACGAAAAGCAGCAATGCTGTTATGGCCGGTTCTCACTACAAAAATAGACGCTGCCCGCTGTGCGCCGGTGCTGAAACCTTTACTGGTATTCAGCACAATATCCTCCAGCGCACACAGGGTGATGCCATCAGTGCGGATCGCCACCGGGCATCCATTTTTTCACCAGGGTGAAATTGAAAATTTGCGAGGTATCTGCGCTGGCCATGGCTTCCCGTGGCGTCCAGCTGTCATCATGCAAATCCATGTCTGCATCATATTCAACATGCACGCCCATGGGGCTGTTGAAGTACCAAAAATAGTTTGAGCCAAATATATGCCGGCCCGGACCCCAGAAAGTTTCGTAGCCTTTATCCTGAAAACGTTTGCCCGCCAGCAACAGCTCGTTCGGCCCGGCCAGGTGGAACGTGAAATGCTCACAACCCTGCATATGCGACGGGGTATCGATAAGAAACAGTGAGTGGTGATCAAAAGTTCCCTGCGGGCGCAGGAACGGCCCTAACCGGGTGAAACGATCGGCAACCCGGAAACCGAGCCTGTCGATGTAAAACGACTCTGCCTCTTTAATATTCGGAACGAAGTAGACGACGTGGGACAAGCTGGCAGGAATGATGTCGTAGCTGTCATCTGCCCCCGGTTCATTAACCGGACGCTGTGGTGCAAAACCCGGAGAATTAATCTGCTCATTTTTGCCGGTAAACGCCTTACGACAAGTGATTTGAAATTTCAGCGCAAAACCGCTGTTGTCCACGGTAGTCAGGCTACCATCCTCACCGGTAATCACTTCGCGGTCAGTACTCAGTTCTGCTTTGATAGCATCCAGCGTGGTCTGGTTGTCTACGCCATACACGGTTTGTCTCAGCATCGATGCAGTGGGTAACGGTGCCGGTAGTGCTGCATGGTCCTTGTGTCTGATGATAACAGCCGTGCCGTCCTGTCCTTCAAAGCGGCCACCTTCATCAGATACACCTACAGGAATAAGGCCGTAATCGGTGAGGTACTGACAACAAGCCTGTACGTCGTCAACACCGAATACCAGTTCGTCTAAACCAACTATATTCATGGTAAATCCATTATTTCTTTAACTTGAAAGTAGTGTAGAGAGGTGGATGAGGAGTTGGAAATTGCTTGATTGGATGAAGGTTATTTACAACTCAGATACAGGAAATAAACAATTGGTGAGACAGATAGAACGCGCACACCGGCGAGGATTCCAGTGTGCTTTTTGATGCTCAGTTTAAAAGAAGTTACTTCATTTTCTCAAATTCCGCTGCGCACCAGTCGGCAACATAGTCCCGCATACCGGTGCCGTTGTCTGCGCCACAGTGTTCTATTTCAAAGTCTTTGGTTGTGAATATTCGCAGATGACGGTTAACTGAATTTACTGCCTGCTCGTAGGATCGATAAGCGTTGCTTACTGGTATCTGGCGATCACCTTCACCATGCGTAATAAGAAACGGCATTTTCATTTTTTCGATCTGGCCATCCAAAGTGACTTTTGGCATATAGGCCATAAAGTCATCAAGGTTTTCCTTCCCCCATACCCACAGTACATGATCCCAGTAGTGTGGCACCGGATTCTCGCCTTCACGCTCCATACGCTCTTTTTGTCTCTGGCCCCAAACATGGTTAGCGCCCATTACTGCGCACAGTGCAAATCGAGGTTCGTTCGCAGCCGCGCGTGGCGCATAATAGCCACCCAGAGAAAGGCCAAAAATACCTATTCGATTCTCATCCACATCATCACGGGATGCCAGATAGTCGAATGCCGGTGTTGCCCATTTTTCTGTATCGTACACTGCAGTCAGGCCACGTTTACGCAGTGCTTCACCGGTACCTGGTTGATCGACAAACAAAGTGTACATGCCCCGGTCGAGGTTAGATTTACCATGACCGGCCATGTTCACCTGTTCTTTCATTGAGTCCAGGCCATTTACCGAAACCAGCGCCGGGCGCTTAATGCCGCTGCCATCGTGAACGAAAATAGCGGGGTAAGACGTGCCTTCATAAGGAATATCCAAAAAATCCACATGTAAACCGCTGCACTCTACGTGCTTACGGTACAGCGCCAGGCCTTTGTCGTAGGCTTCCCAACGCGGAGCATAATCTCTGGATTGCATGCGTTCGGCAGACAGATAGTAACCGGATGCACGGGCGTACTTTGTTCCGGCAGACAAAAAATAGCCTTGTTCTTCATCTTTGCGGGCGTTCTCTTCGACCTGCTTCGCCACGGCAATCCAGCTGTCAAAAAGTAACTCTGTACCCGCATCTTCACCGTTGGCGGCGGCCTCAAAAATAGGGCGACAGGCGGCATCTACTTCGCCGTGATTCCCTCCGCATGCAAGGGCGAGATTAACCTGAAGATTCCAGACGTAATTTCCTTTGAACGGTTCAAACATGTCGTGCTCCTGTATCGACAGCGATTGGTACGTGTCGTGGCTAATTGGTCAGTAGTTATTTGCACTATGATTACTCATCGAAACTTACAAACACAATTAAGACCCTATCGATTATTCGGAATGACATTATCAGTATTGTAAATATTTGGTTACTGTTGTTTGAGTTGTTATCAATTTGTTATTTATATGAACCTTATTCGTAAGGCGAATTTGTCGGCACACTGATACTGCAGTTAGTCTTGTTCTGAATAGTTCGCTTGCGCACATGCTATAGCAGAATACTGTCGCGCATTTTTCCGACTGGCTGGTAATTAATAACTTAAAGCTACAAAAGGCAAATCCATGATTAAAGATCGCAGAGCCGGTACCCTTCAGGGCATCGTGCTAATATTACCTATTACCCTCAGTACCATGGGTTCCGTGCTTCTCGCTCCTATCGTGCCGCAGCTCATGCAGGCATTTGGGCATATCGAAAATGCAAACTATTGGGTACCTCTACTTCTTTCTCTGCCAGCGTTGTGCATCGCACTTGGTGCTCCCCTGGCCGGTTATATCGCTGATAAAGTCGGACGCCGTCAATTGCTTATTGCGAGTATGTTTGTTTACGCGGTTTGTGGCGTATCTCCCTTATTTCTTGATAGTTACTGGATGGTTTTCGGCTCCAGATTACTGGTTGGAGTCTGTGAAGCCTTTTTGATGACGTGTTCCACAACGTTAATCGGGGACTATTTCAAGGGCGATGACAGGAATAAATGGTTAGGAAGTCAGGCTGCCGTTGCCTCTCTCACTGCTATGTGTCTGTTTCCTCTCGCAGGATACCTTGGTGCCACCTATGGTTGGAAAGGGCCTTTCGCATTGTACGCGCTTAGTTTGCCATTAGCGGTAATGACAATTTTGTTTACGTGGGAAACCGGCTCTCAGTCAGATGAGGAAGTGGAATCTGAAGCTCACGTTACTGAGCATACAAAGAGCTTTCCTTGGGGGCACATGGGCACCGTATGCGGTTTTACTTTAATTGGCGGTATTCTTTTTTACTTGCTCCAATTTCAAATGGCTGCAGCACTGGGTGAGTTCGATATAGACAATTCAGCTATCACCGGGTGGTTACTGTCATTCGCCAGTATCGGCGTGCCTATGGGAGCAATTGCCTATCGTTACATACATCAATGGCTGGGCCTTAAAAATCTTATCGCACTCGAATTTGGCATTCTGGCGCTGGGTTTCTTCTCGATGGCCAGTGCACCTGACTATAAAGTTTTCGTCGCTGCCGGGTTCCTGAACCAGTTTGGCGCAGGCATGCTGCTTCCCACTATGCTTACCTGGGCCGTTAAACCGCTGGGTCACGCTGTTCGGGCCCGGGGAGCTGGTATTTGGCAATCTACGTTTGCCACTGGTCAATTCGTAACAACACTCGTCTTTGCCTGGGTGCTCGCGAATCTGGCAAATGGCAGTCACCTGGAAAGCTTTAAAGTATTTGCCGGAGTAGCGCTGGCCATGTTTGTTATCTCTATAGTAACGCTACCAAAAAAGAATAGTGGTATTAACTCTGCCATTAAAAATGGCGCGTGATCAGACTCGATAATATAAAGGAAGTAATAATGTTTAATAAAATTAAAGTAGTATTTTTTCTGGCAGTATTCTCAATGTTTCCTGTTTCTGCCAGTGCTATGGAAACGATTAATGACGAAGATTTACCTACGTTCGGTATAAGAAACAAAGCCAGTTATATGCATTACATAAAACTGTTCAATGAGAAAAACCCTCAGGCATTCGAAGCTTATTTTTCTGATGATATTGTGTATATAAATGGAGGGCTGGTATTAGAAGGTATACCCGCGGTAAAAAAACACTATCACGGCCTTTGGTCATTGATGAAAGAAGACTTAACTGTGAACGAATTTGTTTTTGACGGCGATACCCTTGCTGTTGATCTGCACGCTCACTTTACCGTCATGCGGGATGATGAAAATTCACCGTTCGGTAAAATTAAAAAAGGTGATGCTTTTGACTACTACGGGTCCATTATTTATAAAATTAATCATCTCGGGAAAATTAAAAAGCTAACGGTATCTTATTTGGATTTTACATATACAACTGATGGGAAAACACGCTCACTGGGTTCTCCTCACTAGCAAATAAAATAAACCTTACTTTACCTCAGGGCGTCCTCAATAACAGGTCGCCCTTTTCTCTTTCTATTTTCTCAGTCTCCTGTATTCGTTCCGCAAAATTTCTCTATTTGTTAATTCGAATTCTAAATTTCGTTTCAATTTAGCAAAATAAAAATGCGGTTATTAACAAATAATTAAATAAAAAAATACATATGTGCAGTGGTTTAATTTTAATCATTCTGCGTCAGTGATCTTCGAATAAATAAAGGAACGTCTGAGATGAAAAAACAGCAATATCGCTTCTTTCTGAGTGCTGTAGCTATTTCGGTTTTATCTGCAACTTGTGCAACCGCCACAGCGCAAGAATCTGCAGAACAAAAAGAAGACCTCGAAATAATTATGGTTACATCTTCGAAAACGAACAAACCTCTGCAGAAAGTCCCTGCTGCTATTTCTGTAGTGGATGGTGAGCGTCTGGCTCAGGCTGCCCGTGTGTCTGCTGATGAGGTGCTTGCCAATGTAGCAGGGGTCGAAGTGCAGGGGGCGGCCAGGGGCAAAGTGTTTGCTATTCGCGGCCTGGGTTCCGATTTACCCCCGGGGGTTGGCGAAAGTTCGGTATCTACTAATTACGATGAGGTGTATTCCATTCGTGCAGAAGCTGGTCAGTTAGGGTTTTATGATTTAGAACGAGTCGAAGTCATGCGCGGCCCCCAGGGGACACTTTATGGAAGAAACGCTACAGCCGGGGTGATTAACTTTATATCACACTCTCCGGTATTGGGGGAGTTTGGTGGCCATGTTGGAGTAAGCGCCGGCGATTACAATTTTCGCCGGGGAGAGGGGGCCGTCAATATACCTGTGTCTGAGGACTTTGCGGTGCGCGTGGCGGGTACAATCGTAAAACGAGATGGTTTTTTATCAAACGGGCATAACGATTTAGAAGGTGATGGTCAGCGTATCAAGGCGCTATATCAGCCCAGTGACGATTTTAGTTTACTGTTGGGGTATGACCGGATCCATCTGGATGGCATGGGGGCGGGTGCCACTGAAAGCGCTTACTGGGAGAGTGGTGACTACTACACCACTGATGATTCGGGAATTGGTGATGGGCAGGATTATACGTCGGATAAGTATTATGCCAAGTTGCAATGGAATGTGGGGCCCGGACAACTCACTATTCTGCCTTCTTATCAGACTGGAGATGGTACGAATGAGGCAATTTTTGCCGGGAGGGGGACTGCCGGTTACGATCCTAAAAATGTAGAACAAAATGCTCTTGAGGTGCGCTATGGCAGTCTTCCTGGCGAAGACATTGAATGGATTGTTGGTTTTTTCCATTACGATTATGAGCAGAGCCTGGTCGCCGAGGAATTATATGCAGACGGTACAACCAGTGGTGTTGAAGATTCAAGTTTTACCAGTGGTGATTCCGATGCGTTGTTTGGTCAGGTAACCTTCCCTGTCGCAGAAGACTGGAGGATAACTGCAGGTGCGCGCTATACCTGGGACGAGAGAGAATCAGAAGGAACTGCGCCAGCTCCAATTTATGGGTACGCAGGTACGAGGGACGATAACTTTTTCGACTGGAAGCTGGGACTTGAGCATGATCTTTCCGAAAATGCACTTGTCTATTTGCAGGCTGCAACCGGTTTCCGTCCCGGTGGCGTGAATCCGTTTGACGGTAATACCATCATTCCCGAGGAGCTTTTATCCTATGAGGCAGGTATCAAATCCAGACTATGGGATGGTGCATTACAGCTTAATGCCAGTTCGTTCTATTACGATTATTCCGATTTCCAAATCGTTGATTTCTTTATCACAGCCACGGGACCTAATCTAAGTTTCTACAATGCTGACGCGGTGAACTGGGGAGCTGAACTGGAAATGTTGGCAATTCCCTCTGACGCCCACCGAATCAACTTCTCTCTCGCTTACTTAAACTCTGATATTGAGTCAAACCTTTGTCTTAATCCAAGCGGGTACACCGGCGCGGCAGACGCAGAATGTGACGGGTTAGGGGCCAATGCGATTAACTTTAAGGGGGAACGGCTACCACATTCACCGGATCTGACTATCAAAGCAGGTTACGAATACATTTATGAAGGTAACGGTGGCTGGCTGTTGATCCCCAGAATCGAAATGAGGTACGTCACTGAGCAATACGTTGCTCCGAGCAATCAGGATATTGCCTTGCAAGGTGATTACTTCACAGGAGATATAACCGTAACCTGGCATGATGCACAAGATAAATTAAGTGTTTCAGGCTATGTGAAAAACTTTACTGATGAAGCTGTCAAGACTGGTTTCTTCACAGGGTATGTGGTCGGCGGAGCACCAAGAACTACTGGTGTGTCACTAAACTATCGCTTTTAAATTTTTCAGGAACGAAGATGAATACTTTAACGGGTAGTAAGCTCAAGCAATCTGCCAGTAGCGCTTTCGCGCTGCTGGCAGGCGTCGTGATGATAGGAAGTGCCCTGGCGCAACAGTTGCCAGACGGGCCTCCTGGCCCACCACCGGCCATGCCGCGTATTCAAGACACGCAGTATAAAAGCTATATAACAATCGCAGGTGAAGCGGTTCAAAAAAGCGAAACTGCAGAGGTTACTGATAGCGGTGTAATCGGCAAATCTGCAATCAATGGACTAACGCTAAAATCACATGAAGATGACTTCAATGCCATTATCATTAAAGAGCCGGGCGCACTAGTCAAAATCAGTGATACATCTGTCAACCTGAGTGGAGACGGCAGCAACGACTTTCTGGGCAAAGGGGCGGGCTTACTTGTTACCGGTGGCGTGGCCTATGTGTATGACAGTGAAATTGTCACGTCCGGTGTAGTATCCAGTGCACTGGTGGCGGCGGAGCGTGCAACGCTTAAAGGGTTTAATAGTAAGTTCGTTTCTCATGGCGGACAGTTGCCTGAAGATTACGTGCCGGTCATTGGTCCCGGTATGAAAGAGCCTCCGGCCCCGTTGGGTATTACCGGTACCGCCAGAACACTGCTTACCATGAGTAATGCACGGAGCTATTTCTACAACTGTGAATTCATTGCTGATGGGTGGGGTGCATTGTCTACGGATGCCGCTGGCGGAGAAGCCTACCTTGAAGTGAACGACAGTCAGGTCACTGTCAATAATAGCGGATATGGCGCCTATGCAGATTTTGGTGCAAAAGTGGTGGCAAACCGCACTGTGTTTGATGTGGCAACGTACACTGGCGTGATTGCGGGAGAGGCTGAAATGGCCTTTTTTGATAGCGAATCCAGTTCGGGTCGCAACGTGGTCATGATTCACTCAGTCATGGGCAATCCGCAGGAAAAGGGGCGGTTAGTTGTTGCTGGCGGGAAGCACAATGCAGAAGATGCTGCATTTTGGGTGAAAAGCGCGAACGCAGTCATCACCTTAAAAAGCACCTCTATTGTGTCTGAATCTGGTGTGCTTTTGTTGGCCGAAGTCAATGAGGACAAATTCCGCACCCAGGTTAACGGAGCCCGCGTACCCGGAACAGCTCTGTCGATTGAAAACAGCAAGCTATCGGGTGATGTCGTCAATCAGGACAGCGAAAGAGGACTCGTAGTTTCATTGAATAAACGATCGGTACTAAATGGAGCGTTATCCAATGTGACATTGAGCATTGATGAAACGAGCGCCTGGCATGCAACAGGTAACAGCGTTATTGAGCTGGACAATGCAGCGGGCCTCGAGCAAATACAAACCAACCCGGGAGTAACGGTAACTATTCGTTCATCTCATCTGAAGCCCGGGAAAATCAGTCAGCCCTCTGGCGGCAATCTCATAATCGAAACTATTTAATTTATCAGGAAATATGTATGACTCTACCTTCAGTTTTTAGAAAAACCTGTTTAGCGACCCTTATTGCTTTCGCGGGAGCGACACACGCTTTCGATGTTTCAGTAAATGAGCAGCACGTGAAGGCTGGCGAGCCGTGGAAGATTTTCCAGGATACTCGCGTTAACACACTCATTCTGGAAAAAGGCGCGGCTATTCAGCGACCTGGCAAATCCGTTACGATGTTGGTTGATGGCAAGGAAACCGCCATGTTGCCGGGTAAATATAATAATGTGGAACTGGTCATTACCGATAAGTTCTACCAAAGTCCTACTGGTAAAAATGACCGTGGAGTCGACAATTTTCGCACAGCTTTGCTAATTACCGGGAAAGGGATTGATGAAAAACGTTCAGTCATTCAAGCCATTCAGGGCGGCGAATATTCTGCGTCGGAGGCGAAAGACATCACATTGGTATCTGATAGCGGAAATTTCAATGGTGTGATGGTCGATGGCAACGTCAGTTATCGTGTTGACGGTGCAAACGTTGATTTCCGCTCTGATGCCGATGGCAGTGATAACAGCGATTTTTCCGGCTATGGTGCAGCATTTGCAGCTTATAACGGCGCCCGGTTGGCTATCTCAAACAGCAACATTGATGTGTCGGGTGTGGCACGTCTGGCCCTGTATGCATATGAAGATGCAGACTTATTGATCACAGACTCAACATTCAAAGTAGATGGTGGGGAACTTTATGAAGGGTATCCTAACTCGGCTGACTTCTCTGCGATGCTTGCTCCGCCCTGGGTGTTGGGTATCAAAGGTAGCGCACGTGGCACTAACATGATGGGAAACCGTACGACGTTTACCATGGTGCGTAGTGAAGCCGAAGCTGCAAACTGGGGGGTGTTGTCTACTGATATGGGCGCAGCTATGTTGATGACTATTGTAGATTCTTCATTGACATTAAATGGTGAAAAAGACCTCTTTAGTACCCGTTACGGCAGCGGTTATGGCAGTTATATTCTGGGATCTGAGCACTTCTATTACGGTGTAACCATTCACGCCGGTACCTACGGTGGAATTGTGCGGGAAGGTGAGGCTTATTACGGTGACTCGACGTTTGACGAACCATTAAATATCTATCCCCGTTTACAAATTCCAACAGGTGAAACATTCATTGATTTTTTCGGCAACGAACAACAGGTATTTGATATTCAGATTGATGATACGCCCGCGTTTTCAAAGATCACCGGGAAAGGTAAAAAGTCTTACATCTATTCAGACAATTTTGGCTGGATGTCTCATGGCGATGGCAAATTGGTGATAGCCGAAGGTACAGAAGTGAAGACCGGAAAAAGTACCTTCCTGCTTAAAGACGGTAATGTTGATATAACAGTAAAAGATCGGTCTGAACTCACTCCGGGTAACGGGGTATTACTTCAAATGATGGACAACGATGACATGCTGGTGGGTATCGATCCTGAGTCTCAGGTTGCACTTCACTTTAATACTACGTTCACCGAGAAAGCTGGCTATCCCGGTATCGACTACTCACTTGAGTCTGTGACTGATGAAAAACGCGCCAATGTGACGTTAAAAGCAGAAGGCATTAAGCTTGAAGGTGACCTTTACAACGCGACAGGTTATTTTGGAAACCAACCAGGCGATAAACTCACAGTTACTATGGGTAACAGGTCCATCATCATTGGTGTTATCAGTAGTACGAGCGCTATTCATATCGATGAACATGGAGACCAGAACACTCAATTCACTGATGCTGAGTACTATTATCTCGGACATGTTAAAAACAAGCCTTTTTTCAATGGTGTCAACGATATCGAAGTTGTGCTTGAAGACACGGGAGTCTGGCTGGTAACAGGGGAGAGTATTATCACCTCCCTGACTATTGCAGAAGGCGCGGAAATGAAAGCTAAAAACGGTAAGTTATCAATGACTGTTGACGGAAAAGTTACGCCAGTCAAGCCAGGTAAATACGAAGGTATCATCAAACTGACTGTATCCTCGTAATTTCGAAACCATTAACTCAATCAATTCTCATTCCTGGCGGACATGTTGTCCGCCATATCTCCTTCCGGCTTTTTCTCCCCAAAATAAAATTGACTATCGATATCATTTGTTAAGCGCCTTTACAAAATGCTTGCATTCAAACGCATGTTTAATATATAACCTACCTGTTACATTAAATTAACTTTTTAAGCGTTTAATGCAACAAAAAAGGGCGATGAAGAGAGAAATAGCCCGATACGCGAAATGTGTGATGGGGTCTGAGAGCCAAAGCGTGAAACCATAATGACATCGATATCACGGGGCGCTCAGTAAGGGACATGCATTTCATTTGTGTCACAAAAACTCAATTGGAAACCAAATAATGTTTAAAAAATCAAAACTGTCATGCGCGGTGGCAGGTACTCTGAGCGTTGTGGTTGCGTCACAGGCCTTTGCTCAGCAAGCGCCTGAAGAAATGGAACAGATTGAAGTCCGTGGTGTTAGGGGATCACTGTCTCAGTCTATGAACGTGAAGCGTCAGTCATCAGGTGTTGTTGATGCCATTTCGGCAGAAGACATGGGTAAATTCCCTGATACTAACCTGGCAGAATCACTTCAACGGATTACCGGTGTATCAATTAACCGTGTAAACGGTGAAGGTTCTGAAGTTACCGTGCGTGGTTTTGGTGGTAACTTCAACTTAATCACGTTAAACGGCCGTCAGATGCCGGCTGCAAACGTAGCATCAATTACCGGTAACTCAGATGACCAGGGGGCTTCCGGCTCTACCCGTTCATTCGACTTCTCTAACCTTGCCTCTGAAGGTGTAAGCGGTATTGAAGTATACAAAACCGGCCGTGCAGCAGTACCGTCAGGTGGTATCGGTGCAACAATTAACATTAACACCATTAAACCACTGTCTCAGGGTGAAAACCGCATGTCTTTCGGTGCTAAGGCAATGAAAGACGAAAGTGGTGATGGCGTAACGCCGGAACTGAGTGGTATGGGTAACTGGTCTAACGACGACAATACCCTGGGTGTAGCAGTATTTGGTTCTTATCAGGAACGTAATTCCGGTAGCCGCGTGATGAACGTGTCTCAGTATCAGCTGTTTAACTGGGATTCCACTTCACCGGGTACCTTTGGTCTGGTCGATGGTGCGAATGTGACCAACCCGCCGGAAGAAGGTCAGCTGGTAGCGATGCCAACTAACGTAGGTTACGGTGTTAACGAAAACAACCGTGAGCGTTTAAACGGTATGGTTACGTTGCAATATGCACCGTCAGATATGTTAACCATTACTGCTGATGCGACGTACGCAAGCAACACCATGGAGGCCACGTCTATCACGGACGGTGTATGGTTTGCCCGTCAGTTCACTGATATGGAGTTCGATGGTAACCCTGTTGTTGCCACACCTATCCGTTTCAGCGAAGACATCGACGGCGGTAAAGACTTTTTCTTCCAGAACCTGGCGCTGGCCGCGAAAGATGAATTGCACTCCTTCGGCTTAAATGCGAACTGGTGGGTGTCTGATGAACTAAACCTGCGCTTTGACGTTGCGTCATCAGAAGCCAAAAGTGGTGGTGACGGCCCTTCCGGTAAAAACGTTGTGCGTATGAACGTTGCCGGTGCAACTGCAGGCTGGCAGACAGTTGATATGTCTTCAGGGTTCCCGCAAGTGAGTATCGTGGTAGACGACTCCATTAAGGGTAACGATAACGGTATTTTCGATATGCCGGATGTAGGCCCTCAGGTTGCCCGCGCCATTGAATCTAATCAGAAGCAAACTGTTGATCAGGTCCGTTTTGACGGTACCTGGGATCAGGGCGCAGACGTGAAAATCGACTTTGGTGTTGGCTATATTTCAACCGAGATGAACCAGAACCGTTTCGAATCCGAAGCGCAGCTTGGTGGCTGGGGTGTCGCTGATGTAGGTAATATTCCGGAAGGTCTGCTGGAAGTCACTTGCACTGCCTGTGCGTTTGAAGACACGAATATCACTGGCGTAGCTGGTGCTGACGCCATGGCTGTTCCGGCCGGCTCATCAACTATTCCGTTGGGTAGCGTGTCGTTCAAGGGTAATGCAGTAGAGCTGGTTAACAGCATCGCGCCTATGTACGGTTACACTCTGGATACGTTCAATGCGATTTCTTCAGCTGATAACACAGTGAAAGAAGACATTCTGTCTTTATACGGTATGGCGTCAATGGACGGCGAACTGGGTGGTTTCGAGACTAACCTGGTAGTCGGTGCACGCTATGAAAAAACAGACGTCGAGTCGATTTCTTTACAAACCGTCCCACTGCAAATCAACTGGGTATCAGACAACGACTTCCGTACTGTACTGGGTGACGAAACACAGGCACTGTCGCAGAAACACTCTTATGAAGCGTTCCTGCCGAATATTGACTTCTCGATCAATCTGACTGACGATTTAAAAGCCCGTGCTTCTTACAGCATGACGCTGGCCCGTCCGGCCTACAACCAGATGTACACTGCTACCACAGTGGGTGCGCCTGGTCGTCCTACCTACCTGGGCGGACAAGGTTCCGGTAGCCGTGGTAACGCCGCGCTGGATCCGCTGGAATCCAATAACTTCGACCTGTCCTTAGAGTATTACTACGGTGATGCGTCTATGGTGTCTGTGGGTTACTACCGTAAAGACGTAGACAACTTCGTAGGTACACAGCAGGTTTCTCAAGGTCTGTTCGGTCTGCTTGACCCTACTTCCGGTGCAGCCGGTACAGTGTCTGCTGAAGCAATTGCTGAACTGGAAGCCCGTGGTGTAGAAGTGACAGAGCGTAACTTCTTTACCATGACAGCACTGTTAACCAACCCGGATAACTTCCCGGGTGGTGCTGATGAGTTCGAAGAAGGTCAGGCATTCGCTGATGCAGTATTTGCTTCAAACAACGTTGAGCCGCAAGCCGGTGACCCGGAAATGCAGTTTGAGGTGACTCAACCTGTGAACAACCAGAGTGCACGTATCTCCGGTTACGAGTTCGCATGGCAGCATTTCTTCGGCGACAGCGGCTTTGGTTACCAGGCTAACTTCACCATCGTAGACGGTGATATCGGTTACGATGTAGGTGCGAGCCCTGCTATCGAGCAGTTCGCTCTGGAAGGCTTAAGTGACAGTGCTAACCTCGTATTAATTTACGAGAAGAATGGCCTGTCTACCCGTATCGCTTACAACTGGCGTGATGCGTTCCTGGCAGAAGTTAACCGTTCTGTATCGTCACAGCGTAACCCGCTGTTCATTGATGAATACAAGCAGTTAGATTTGAACGTCAGCTACGACTTCACTGATGACTTCACCATGAGCCTTGATGTCATTAACTTACTGGAAGAAGGTCAGCGTCAGTATGGCCGTACACAAAACAACACGTTCTTTGTTCAGGAACTGGACAGACGTTTTGTACTGAGTGCCCGTTATAGCTTCTGATTGAAGTTATAACAACCGTTGAAACCGCACCTGATAGTTGAGCAGGTGCGGTTTTTTATGGATTGAAAATGAGCCTGCTACTAACTTCGTATTGACATTCAGGTGCTTCACCTATGTGATTGTGCCTGACGTTGGCTGAAAATAGGGCTGTTCTCTCGCTTGTTGCGGATTCATGGTTACCTGGCAAAGAAATATTCGTGGAGTTTTAATATGCATTACAAAGGCGAGCAGTTTGAGGGAAAACATTTTGATGAAGATCTCGAAGCTGTAAAATTCGAAAATTGCCGGTTTATCGATTGCGACTTTACCCGCGCAAAATTGTCAGGCGCAGAATTATCAGGTTGTGCCTTTACCACTTCAGACGGCGAAAAAGGTTGCAACTTTTCTTTTGCTGACATTCGCGATACCAGCTTCCGTAATTGTCGTCTGGCACTGGCCAGTTTCCGTGGTGCCGACGGATTTGGTGCTGAATTCAGAGATTGTGATTTAAAAGGTGCTGATTTCAGGCAAGCTTCTTTTGCGAACTTTATCACTACGAAGTCTTTCTTTTGCTCTGTAGTGATAACCGGTTGTAATTTGAGTTATGCGGATTTCGAAGGACAGCTGCTTGAGAAGTGCGAATTATCAGAAAACATCTGGCGCGGCGCGAACCTCAGCGGCGTGAGTATGGACGACGCAGATCTCAGCCGTGGCGATTTTTCTTCAGACCACTGGGGCACGTTCAGCTTGAAAAACTGTGATCTCCGGCATGTGGACTTACATGGACTCGACATCCGCAGAATGGATTTAACTGGCGTGAAAATTTGTGATTGGCAGCAGGAATCCCTGCTCAGTCCTCTTGGTTTAATTGTAAGCTAGGTTTTTACGTTCCCTTTTACCGGCGTTTTACTGAGAATATAAGTAC
Organism: Alteromonas sp. ABH4_456; assembly: GCF_056160645.1. Classification (NCBI taxonomy): domain Bacteria; kingdom Pseudomonadati; phylum Pseudomonadota; class Gammaproteobacteria; order Alteromonadales; family Alteromonadaceae; genus Alteromonas; species Alteromonas sp. ABH4_456. The sequence continues at coordinate 225,494 of NZ_JBSWXO010000005.1, read as the reverse complement.
CTATAGGAAGATTGCTTCTTAGCAGCTATTTCCCTGACTGAGTGATATCAATTATATAGTTCGCCAGTTTCTTAAGTAACGTACGACGCGCCCCGTTTAGTTCCAACGAGGCGTTCAGCCGGAAGCAATGATTAAATTCATCATGCAGGCTGAACAGCTTTCCGGGGGCAATCGTAATGTGCAGGCGTAATGCTTCAAAATAGATATCCATCGCATTCACGTGAGGCTGGCATTCTATCCATAAAAAATAACCGCCGTCCTGCGAGTGAATTTTAGCAACGTCCTGTAAAAGTGCTTCAAGGCAGGCCTGCATGGTTTTTTTTCTGGTTATCAGTTTCTTACGAAGTTGCTTCAAGTGCGACTCGTAGTTTTTGGAAGACAGGTAGTGAACCAGTGACAGCTGAACAGGCGCACTGGTAGCCAGTGTACTCATCAGCTGTTGTTTCTGAATGTCCAGCGACTTATGGCCGGCTGCCACCCAGCCTATGCGATAGCCTGCTACCAGTGACTTGGAAAAAGACGAACAAAGCAGGCTGTACCCGTCTTCGACAAAATGTTTAATAGGCAACGGTGGTGTCTGTCCGGCATACAATTCAGCATAAACATCATCTTCGATTAATGTTACCCCATAGGTTTTGAGTAACCTCGCAATCTGCTGCTTTTTGTCATCACTAAGTGAGTAGCCTACGGGATTCTGAAAGCTGCTCATCAGCCAGCACGCCTTCACCGGATGATTTTGAAAAGCCCGCTCGAGTGCGTCAATATCCAGCCCGTTCAGCGGCGAAACCGTTACTGTAATTGCCTTTAAGCCAAGCCGTTCCAGTGCTTGCATAGCGCCATAAAACACCGGAGATTCAATCACTACCCAGTCACCCGGCCTGGTACAGGATTGCAAACTCAGACTGAGTGCTTCAAGTGCGCCTGCCGTGATAATAATTTCATCAGGGGAAATATTCACACCCCGCGCCGCATAGCGTTTGGCAATTATTTGTCTGAGTTCAGGGTTACCCGGTGGCAGGTTATCCATCGCACTGGTCAGTGAAATTTGTTGTGCAGCTGCAACGATGGACTTATTCAGATGGTGCCTGGGATACAGAGCAGGATCGGGATAAGCAAACCCTAAGCTGAACATATGCGGGTCGCGGGATGCCTGAAGTACTTCATAAACAAAATCATTAATGCTCACCGCTTCCGCTGTTTGTACTTTGTTCTCATCAGCCGGGCGGGCTGCTGATGTAACTGTAAAGCCGGAGCGCTCATGGGAGCTGATCAAACCCTGACTTTCGAGCATCTGATAGGCATGGAGCACGGTCATCAGGCTGTAACCTGTTTGGCGGGCCTGCTTGCGCAGCGACGGAAGCTTTTCATGTTCCAGCCAGATACCCCGCTCGATCTGCTCTTTTATTTGCCCGGCTAAAATTATATATTTCGCCATTGCTTACTCCGGCCAAAGCTTCATCAGATTATAACAAGCGAATAAACGATCTGTTATAGAAAAATGTACGCTTTCTGTACCTGTTTATTGTTCCTCTGCGGGTTTACTTTTGAATCTGCCAATTAAGAGTTTCGTCCAGTCGTGGTCTGGCCCGAAATCCGCACAATGTCAAAGGGGACGTTATGAAACTGTATTTACTCTTGTTGTCTTTCTTTCTTGCTGCGCCGGCTCATGCAGGTGGAGGCACGGTATTGGGTATGATTTTCACAATTGTTTTTGTCGTCGTCATGCTGGTGCTGTACTGGATGGTCGTGGCGGAAGTGGGCGAAAAAGATAAGAGTTGAGGATAATCTGATCCTCAGAATTCCTCCGCCAGCGTCTTTTCAACTCATTACTAAACTATTCCGCTACGGGCCCGTGCTGGCGGCCGCCTGGTGTAATGATGTCTACCGGCACGCTCCGGGTTTTATAGTCAGAAACCATGTCTGTTTGCTTCATTTTTAAGATTATTGATTGCCTGAATTACTGCCGGCTGCACTTTCCCTGTCTTGCGGTCGCAGGCAGAAAACGAGCCTTGTCTTGTGGCGATAGTGAACTTGCGGATATATTCAATATTTAACATATTAGTAAAAGTGATAGTTGCTAACTGGTCTTTGTTGTAAATAAAGATAGTATGCCGCCCAATAGTTCCTCATTTAATGAGGAAAACGATGAGTTGGGTTTATCTGGTGCTGGCAGGGTTAACCGAAATTGGTTGGCCTCTGGGCCTGAAATTATCTCAAAGCGGCCAGTACAAATGGGGTGGCATCGCCATGGCGATTGCATTTATGGGGGTCAGCGGCTTTTTACTGTATCTGGCACAAAGGGATATTCCTCTGGGCACCGCGTATGCCGTATGGACCGGCATAGGCGCTGCCGGTACGTTTCTGGTGGGCGTTTTTGCCTTTGGCGACCCTACATCACTGCTGCGCTACATCGGCGTATTTTTGATCATATCCGGTGTGGTACTGCTGAAAGTAGGATGAGAAATGTGAGGTGAATATCACCTCACGACATCAACTACTCACCATGGCCGCTTCTTCTAAAATCAGTGTGCGCAGCCAGCGGTGAATAGGATCGCTGTCTACGGTCGGGTGCCACATCATGGCTTCCCGCAAGTCGGGAAAATCGAAGGGCATAGATAGAATATCAATAGGCATGAAAGTGGCCATGAGTTCAGCAAAACGGCGGGGAATAATGGCCAGTCTGCCGGTGCTGACCACTGTGGTGCACAGTGAGGTAAAGTCGTTGGTGATCACTTCTACTTTACGTTTAATGTTGCGCTCTTTAACCAGCCATGGCTCAATACTTAAAAGGCTGACACGGCCGAATCCCACCGAAGCGTGTCCCAGTGATGAGAAGATTTCCGGCGTCAGACCACCCTGCGTGTCCGGATTGTCTTTGCAGGCAATACAAACCATTTCGTCAGTGGCGAAAAAGGCGTGAGGATAACCGTCCACGGTTTCACTTTCCGGCGCAATCACAATATCAATCCCGCTTTTCACCATGGTTTCCACCTCAACGGTGAAAGGTGAAAGAAATTCGAAAGTCATGCCAGGCGCCAGCTTCTGCACTTTCGCCAGCACACCGGCAAGGAATACCTGAATAATATAATCTGACGCAACAATGCGGAAATGTCGCTGGCTGGTGGCGGGCTCCAGTTTACGTTTATTGGTAATCGAACCGCGCACAATATTCAGCATTTCTCTTACCGGTTCCTGCAGTTCCAGTGCATAAGGCGTGGGCTGCATTTTTCGGCCTATCTGCACCAGCAAATCATCATCAAAATAAAGCCGCAACCGCGATAAAATACTGCTGGTGGCCGACTGTGACAGGTGCAGCTTGTCAGCTGTTCTGGTGATATTTTGTTCTTCCAGCAGTATGTCTAGTGCTACTAATAAATTCAGATCCAGCTGTTCAAACCGCATAACGCCCTCGTTGCCTGTTTAGGTATCTATCAAATTGATGCAAACCATCTATACATTCAATTTTTTGTTTGGTCAGCGCCCATTTAACATTGTTTCTCCATTAATTTAAATATTTTTAACAATAAAAAATCGAATTTCTGTTCGGTTTGTGGAGCGGCGATGAAACTAGCCTCAATCGATAACGGTAGTCCGGATGGCCAACTGGTTGTTATCTCAAAAGATACTTCGCAAATGTGTCGTGTACACGGTTCTGCCGGCACCATGGCCGCGTGTCTGGCTGACTGGCAAAGTGTGCTTCCGGTACTTCAGGATATCAGCAACGCACTGAACAACGGCACCTGTGAACAGGCCGAGCCCGTTGCCGGTGCCTGTTTCTTAGCACCGTTACCCCGCACGTATCAGTGGCTGGATGGTTCGTTGTTTATGAATCACGGCCATTTGATGCAAAAGGCGTTTAATCTCGATCCCATCGAAGACGCCGACAAATATCCGCTGATCTACCAGGGCGCCGGCGATGCCTTCACCGGATGTAATGACACCATCGCGCTGTATAACCCTGCCCATGGCGTAGATTTCGAAGGTGAGTTTGGCGTTCTGACCACGGATGTGCCTGTTGGAGCTACGCCCGGTGAGGCCATGCAGGCCATCAAACTGGTGGTGCAACTAAATGATATCAGCTATCGCGGTCTGGCGCCCCGTGAAATGAAAACCGGCTTCGGTTTTGTGCAGGCAAAAGGCGAAACCGCTTTTGCGCCGTTCGCGGTAACGCCGGATGAGCTTGGCGACAGCTGGGCAGACGGCAGAATCCATTTAACCCTCAATATCACCCGCAACGGTGAATGGTTTGGCAACCCGTCGGGCAGTGAAATGCATTTTGGTTTCCATGAGCTGATTGCCCACGCCGCCACAGCCCGTCCTATCAAAGCCGGTACGGTGTTTGGCTCCGGTACGGTTTCCAATACAAACCCCGAAGTCGGACAGGCCTGTATTGCCGAGCTGCGCGCTAAAGAGCTGATAAGGCACGGCAAACCGCAAACCCCGTTTTTGAGTAACGGTGAAACGGTACACATGGTGTGCCGCGACAAGCAGGGCCAGCCGCTTTTCGGCGAAATCAATCAAACAGTAAAAGGAGGCTAACATGTTCAGCCCCAATGATTTTGACATCGTAGATTTGTCCGTCACGCTGGACAACAACCCCCACACCGATCCGCCGCCGCTGTTGCCAAAGATTGATTATATGGATCACCAGGAAGGTTGGCCTGAAATGGAGGCTATGTTCCCCGGCCTTACTCTCGACCAACTACCAGGCAACGAGTCCTGGGCAGCAGAACGCCTGCAAATCACCACCCACAGTGGTACGCACATGGACGCGCCATGGCACTACGCATCCACCACCGACGGCGGCAAGCCGGCTTTTGGTATTGATGAATTACCTCTCGACTGGTGTATGCGCCCGGGTGTGAAGCTGGACTTCCGCAACATGGAAGACGGCTATGTGGTGACCGCAGAAGACATCGAAGCTGAGCTGAAGCGCATTAACTATGAACTGCAACCACTGGATATCGTGGTGGTGAATACCCGCGCCGGTGCCATTTTCGGCGAGCCGGGTTACCTCGAAGCCGGTGTGGGCCTTGGCCGCGAAGCCACCATGTACCTCCTTGAAAAAGGTGTGCGGGTAGTGGGCACCGATGCCTGGAGCTGGGATGCACCCTTCAAGTATACCCGCGAACGCTTCGCTGAATCCGGCGATGCGTCAATTATCTGGGAAGGCCATAAAGCCGGCCGTGATATCGGCTACGGGCAAATGGAAAAGCTATCAAACCTTGAGTCACTTCCAGCGTCCGGATTCTGGATTTCCTGTTTCCCTTACAAAATTAAAAAGGCATCGGCGGGCTTTGTTCGTGCCGTCGCGTTCGTGCCTAAAAAGACGAATTCTTAAGAGGAGTTATCATGTTTAAGTATTTCCCCACCAACTATGTGTGGAACCTGTCAGTCGACCTCGCCATCGAAATGGGCGCCCGTATCGGTGAAATCGAAGAGATGTGTGCTCCGCTGCAGGAAGCCGCGAAGAAAAAAGACAAAGAGGGTACCGAAGCGTTCCGCAATACCTGGGCAAACATGGCAGACAAGCTGTGTGTGCTGGCCGAAGAAGACGAGCAGGCTGGCCGCATGATTTCTGCCGGCGAAAAATACATGCGCGCTTCCTCGTACCTCATCACCTGTGAGCGTTTGCAGGCCCACAATGCCCCTGGTCGTCTTGAGCTGTACAAGCGTGAACTGGAATTGTTCGAACGTGGCATGGCGCTGAAAGGGGCGAACTGTAAGCGCGTTGAAATTCCTTATGAAGGCAAACATCTGTCCGGACTTTACGTGAAAGCGAAAAATGTAGATGGCCCGGCACCGCTGTTAATTCAGGTAAACGGCCTGGATTCCACCAAAGAAATGAAGTACCTCGTTGGCTTGCCACAATGGCTGGCAGACCGGGGCGTGTCGTCACTGGTACTGGATCAGCCGGGTACGGGCGAAGCGTTACGCCTGCAAAACATTAACGCCCGTTTCGACAGCGAACACTGGGCATCACCGGTGGTTGACTGGCTGGAGCAGCATCCTGAAGTAGACAACAGCCGCATTGGTATGGAAGGGGTGTCGTTAGGGGGCTATTACTGCCCGCGCGCGGTGGCGAACGAGCCGCGCCTGGCACTGGGTGTGTGCTGGGGTGCAAACCACGACTGGCGTGACGTTCAGAAGCGTCGCCTGGAAAAAGAAGGCGACTTCCCGGTACCACACTATTGGAATCATGTGTGCTGGGTATGGGGCGCAAAAGACATCGACGAGTTCATGACCATTGCTGAAAACGTGTGTCTGGACGGGGAAGTAGAAAAAATCAAAGTGCCTTTCCTGGTCACCCACGGTTCGAAAGACTCACAAATCCCGCTTAAGTGGGCAGAGCGCACCTACGAGCAACTGGTAAACAGCCCTAAGCGTGAGCTGAAAGTGTTTACCGAACGTGAAGGCGGTGTACAGCACTCCAGCTTCGACAACAGCATCAACGCCGGTCACTACATTGCTGACTGGGTAGCGGAAACGTTCAACGCCCGCACATCGATTGAAGGATAAAATCATGAATATTATTGGACCGGATTTATTGATTTTTGGTGTTGATGATGTGGAAGCCTGTAAACAGTTTGCGCTGGATTACGGTTTAACGCAGGCATCTGAACACCGCTTCGTTGCCCTTGATGGCACGGGTATTGAGATTTACAGCAAAGACGACAGCAGTTTGCCTGCGCCGCTGGAAACGGGGTCAAGTATCCGCAAAACCATTTACGGCGTGGCAGATACCGCAACCGTGGATGCCATTTACGACGAACTGTCGAAAGACCGTGAAGTAAAACGTCTGGATGACGGCAGTATTGAAGCTGTGGATGACATGGGTTTTGTGCTGGGCTTCCAGGTCACTATGCGCAAGCCGCTGGATATGCCAGCAGAGAAAATTAATGCACCGGGTGCACCTGCACAGCGTCCGGCCAATGAAATTGGTGTATCGAAAGACTTTACGCCGGAGCCGCGCACTCTGTCTCACGTGGTGTATTTCGTGCCAGATTACAAAAAAGCCGAAGCGTTCTACGCAGAACGTCTGGGCTTTATCACCACCGACCGCTTTAGTCATGTGGGTCCTTTCATGCGTCCTGCAGGCACTACCGATCACCATACGCTGTTCTTCCTGAACACGCCGCCGCAAATGAAAGGTATTGAACACTTTACCTTCCACATGTCTGGCCCGACTGCGGTGGTGCAGGCCGGTAACCGCATGGTGGAAAAAGGTTACCAGAGCTTCTGGGGGCCGGGCCGTCACATCTTCGGTTCTAACTGGTTCTGGTACTTCAAGAGCCCGTTTGGCTGCAACATGGAATTCGATGCTGACATGGATCTCCATGACGACAACTGGGATGCCCGCGAAGCCTTGCCGGGTGCGGATAACTCGCAGGTGTTCCTGCTGCAGTACCGCGAAAAGTGGGCACCAATGGGCCCGCCGCCACCAAAAGGCTGATTGTGATGAACCAAGGTGTCCTGCTCTGCAAATTAGATGAACTACCCGACAATAGTTCCCGGGGTTTTTTGCCTGATACCCGGGGTCAGGACACCGTTTTTATTGTGCGCCGTGGCAGCAAGCTGTATGGCTACAGCGATATTTGTCCGCACTATGGCGATACCGCCTTACCCTGGAAGAAAGATGTTTATCTGGATGCCGGTGGTGACTACATCGTTTGTGCGGCGCATGGCGCGTTATTTACACCCGACACCGGAGAGTGTGTGAAAGGGCCGTGCAGAGGCGAGTTTTTAACCCCTCTGAACATCACGGTGACCGCTGAACAGGATGTCGTTTTACTCTGTGAATCACGAGGAAAAGAACAATGAGCGCATGCGTAAATAAAGTATTGATTATTGGTGGTGGCTTCTCAGGTATGTCTGCCGCTATCGAAATGAGTAAGCGTGGTATACAGGTTGATCTTGTAGAGATTGATAAAAACTGGCGCACCGACGGTGCCGGGATCAGCATTGGCGGCGCCACCATAAGAGCACTGCGTCAAATCGGTGTGCTGGATGAATTTAAAGCGCAGGGTGCTACCCACGCCGGTTTGGATGTTCATGCGCCCGACGGTACTCATCTGGCGCATATTCCTGCGCCGCCAGTGGCGGGCAACGAAGCACCCTGTGAAGGTGCCATTATGCGCCCGGTGCTGGCCAAAATTCTGGCAGCTAAAACCCGTGAATGCGATGTGAATGTGCGCTTAGGCATTACGTTTGAAAACATCAACGACAAAGGCGACAGCGTAGAAGTGACCTTTACCGACGGCACCAGCGGTGAATACGATCTGGTGGTTGGTTCAGACGGCCTGATGTCATCGGTAAGAACCACATTGTTCCCTGATGCACCCAAGCCATCTTACATCGGCCAGGGTGTATGGCGTGCAGTTTTGCCCCGTATTCCTGAAATTGAAAACATTCACATGTGGATGGGTAAGAATGTGAAAGTGGGTGTGAACCCCATGTCGAAAGACGAAATGTACATGTTCATTACCGAAAACCGGGCGGACAACGAGTTTATTGAACCGGCTACTTTCAAAGAGCGCTTTATTGCGTTGCTGGAGTCTTTCCCGGCCCCGGTTGTACAGCAAATGAAAGGCATGCTGCATGACAAGTCGATGATTCACTACCGTCCGCTGGAAAGCATGTTGATGCGTGCACCCTGGTATTCAAACCGCGTAGTGTTAATCGGTGATACCGTGCATGCGACCACGCCGCACCTGGCATCCGGTGCCTGTATCGGACTTGAAGATGCCATTGTATTGGCAGAAGAACTGGATGACAAAGCCACGTTGTCTCAGGCATTAAGCGCATTCCAGACCCGTCGGTGGGAGCGTTGTCGCCTTGTGGTTGAAAACTCCGGTCGCCTTGCTGAAATCGAAATTGAGGGCGGTGACAAAATGGAGCACGCCGGCATTATGCGTGATTCTGCCATTGCGATGGCGCAGCCGCTTTAAGCACTATTCAGCGATAAAAAAAGGTGCGCTTTGTATCAGCGCACCTTGATCATTGCGGGTAAAAATTCGCTTAACAGAACTCGTAACTCACATTAGCGAATACCATTCTTGGTCTGGCATAGGCGACTTCTGCATAGCCACTGCCTGAACCTAAAGACGAGTTACCAGACACGCGGTAAATCTCATCGGTGGCGTTGTTAATGCCCAGTGCTGCTTTCCAGTCTATATCCGGCGATTCGATAACTACCGAAATATCAACCAATGTTGAAGAAGTGGAATATTGAACAAATCCCGGGCCTTCATCGATTTCCTCGCAGATACCTGTAACGCTATCTAACGATTTTCTCCATACAATGTATCCAAAAGACTAATTTTCGCACTGTGTTAATCAATTGTATATTGAGTGTAAGTTTCGGGTTGGACCGGAACGCCTTATACACTAATTGAACAGAGAATAATAAAAACGTTACGCAGGAGATGGTTATGAATCAGTCTTTTCGTCGTGCAAGAGAATACACATCGCAGGTCGTGCGCGATCCTATTCCTTATTGTTATATGGCCGGTATCGCCGCATTACTCATGGTTGACCGTTTCGTGTCAATTGGTGGATACTGAGGACGTTCAGGCTGTTTTTGAAACAGCCTGAACGTCCTGGCGGAGTCATTTTTCGTCAGTAATATCTTCTTCTGAATATTGTTGTCTGCACAACGGGCCAGGACACTAAATAGCGCCTTTACGAGGCTATTGGTATGTCCGGACAGACGCTTGCTTTTGATTTATCTGTCAATGATTCACCTGAAACATCCCGCCTGTTCTTCAGTCACATTTGCGTTACGCTGATGGCGATATAATTGTATTACATCGGTACTTTTTTTTCCGGCGGGAATCTATTTTCTCAATAGCTCATATTGATAAACTGGGCTTCTGGATAGAATGAGTAAAGATTATGTTAACGGTAATCTATGATCTTTCCATAAGAATTTGCTATGTACAGAATTTTACTTCTAAGCTTATTGCTTTTAACCGTCCTCATTTTTCAACCCGCAACTGCAGCAACAGAACACCCTAATATTATTGTCATCATGGCTGATGATGTAAGTAGCAAGGTCGGCGCTTTTGGTGACAGTATCGCGCAGACTCCCAACTTAGATAAATTAGCTGCTGGGGGTATCCGCTATACGAATTTCTTCACCGTTGCCGGTGTTTGTGCCCCCAGCCGGGCTGCTCATATTACAGGTATGTATCCAATATCTTTCGGCGCGCAACATATGCGCACGGAGGATAAAAATTACCGGGCTGTGCCCCCTCCTCATGTTAAAGCATATCCTGAGTTGCTCAGACGTGCCGGATATGCGACAGCGAATGTGGCAAAGCGTGACTATCAGTTTGGCGAACCTTTTAGTATCTGGGATGTGGACGTAAATGGCTTCATGGATGAGCCGGATTTAGCGGTTTGGAGAAAGCTGCCTTCCGGGAAGCCGTTTTTCGCAATGATCAATCTGCTCTCAACCCACGAAAGCAGGCTGGCTCCAAGGAAGACACAGGAAACTATTGAAGGTCCTCACGCAGGATTCTTAAAAGCAATGGGGGGGTGGGTTAGCCAGAATGTACAGGAGGTGACGCAATCAAAAGATGTCACTGTGCCTCCTTATTTGCCTGATACGCCTAAAGTGCGTGACTCTGTAACGCAAATGTATGATCTGATCCATTACATGGATGCTCAGGTGGGTAGTATCATAAGCAATCTCGAAGAAGACAGTCTGCTGGAAAATACGATTATACTCTGGACCACTGACAACGGTGATGGTTTCCCGCGTGCCAAAAGAGCCGTACTGGACTCAGGTATTAAGTTACCTATGATATTAAGGTTTCCTGACGGCGTTAGCGCGAATACTGTCGACAGCCGGTTGGTATCAATGGTCGATATTGCACCTGCCGTATTGACCATGGCCGGAGTAGAGGTACCCGATTACATGCAGGGGAGAAACTTTCTGAGTAATCAGAGGGACTATATCTATGCAGCAAGAGACCGGATGGATCAGGTTGAAGACAAAGTCCGGGCTGTCAGGAATAAACGGTATAAGTTAATCCGTAACTACTTAGCTGATAAACCTTATTTCCGCCCGCTTCCTTTCCGTGACTGGTTTCCGGCTATGCAGGAATTAAATGAACGTCATCAGGCTGGGTTGCTGACACCTCTTCAGGAGTCCTATTTCTCGGCTCCGAGGGCTGAAATTGAACTGTACGACACATTGAACGACCCGCATGAAATCAATAACATCGCTGGTCAGCCAGATGTCCGGGAGATCCAAAGTGAGCTGGAGTCTGCACTGGATAATTGGATGGATGTTGTTGATGACGGCAAGTACGAATCGGAAGACATGTTAATTAATGCAATGTGGCCCGGCGGTAATCAACCACAAACTTCAGCTCCGGTTATTAAACTTGAAGAAGTTAGCGGAAATAAGAAAAAAGTGATTCTGAGCAGTCAGACCGAAGGTGCGTCGATCACTTATTCTACCGACCCTGAACAAAAACACTGGCACCTGTATACTGGTCACCTTGTTATTGATGATGAGAGTCACTTGTCAGCAAAAGCAATAAGATACGGTTTTGCAGAAAGTGCTATCAGTACACAGGTAAAAAATTAACTACGCCCGTCAAGCTGCAAAACATCCATATCCTGTTCGATGGCGTTGGATATATGGGCGTGCATGGCATTGCGTGCCCTGGACGGATCGCGGAGTTTCAGTGCATTGAGGATTCTACGGTGTTCATCTACATACGGGTGAACGCCTAAATCCCGTACCCGCTGGTGGAATGTGGAACTGAGCACTGACTGGTTTCGCAATCCCCACAGCCACTTCACGTAAGATTCCAGTGCACTGTTGTCGGTCGCTGCTGCGATGGTGCAATGGAAAAGTTCATCAGCCTGCTCTTTGGCTTTCTCACTGGATTTGGTGTCTTCCATAATGCGAAGGGCGTTTTCCAGTACCGCAAGCTGTTCTTTGCTTATTCTGGCGGCAGCAAGACTAACCGCTTCAGGCTCTACCAGAAGGCGGGCTTCCAGTACTTCGAAGGGACCGGGTACATCATCCAGCTTTCCGGCATCCAGTTCATTCAGCGGCAAAGCATAAATGCCAGACCCGGTGCGAATTTCCACCAGGCCGGCAATTTCAAGGGCAATCATCGCTTCACGAATAGTGGGGCGGCTCACTTCAAACCGTACCGCCAGATCACGCTCTGAGGGTAAACGCTCGCCCGGTTTGATATTTCCGCTGCGGATCTGACTTTCTATTTGTGTGGCGACTTCGATATAAAGTCTGCGTACTTTTACCGCTTCTACTTTCATGGCCTGATTCTGATTTTCTGTCTGCTTAACCGTAAAAGCATAGGGAGACAGGTAAATTAGTCAAGCCAATTTTATTCATCAGTTAACGCGGAACTTGTGCATTTTCGATTGCAGTACCTCGTTGTTTTGTTTGAGCTTCTCTGACAGCTTATTCAGTTCCTGCGCCAATGTATGTTCATGAGCAGCGGCATCCTGTACGCCAAGGATATTTTCAGCTATCTGACGGGCAGTAACCGACTGTTCTTCGGTGGCTGCCGACATAGTGTTAGCAAGCTGTTCCACGTTGCCGGCACCCTGTTTCACTTCTTCTGCTGCCTGTTCGCCCTGAGCTGTGACATTCAGGGATTCCATGGCACGCTCATTATTACTGCTGATCCCACTGATAACCGTATTACTCACATTCGTGAGATTTTCCAGTAAGTCTGAAATCTTATCCGTCGAAGCCCGGCTGGCAGTAGCGAGTTGTCTTACTTCATCGGCGACCACGGCAAAACCGCGGCCGTGTTCGCCTGCCCGTGCGGCTTCGATGGCTGCGTTTAAAGCCAGTAAGTTGGTTTGCTCAGACAAGGTGTTAATGGTATTTAGAATCGTACTGATTTCAGACACCTGCTGACCCATGGTTTGTGCCTCGGCAGCCACGCTGTCCATGTCTTTGGTTAACGTCTGCATGGCGACTTTAATTTCCCGGTTTGCGGTCAGAGAGCGTTCTGAAATACCTTTCAATGACTGGCTGGCTTCCAGTGTTTTCATTGTTGAGCGGGCTATCTCTTCGCTGGTGGTTGCCATTTCTTCTATCGCAGAAGAAATCGTCATGGCTTTGCCGGATGTCTCGTCAGCGTCTTTTAATACCACAGAAGTCGACTTATATAAGTCGTCACTGATGCGGTTTGAAATACTCACTGACTCTTTCACGCTTTGCAGTAAATCCCGCAATGTGTGAATGGTCTTATCGATGTAGCCGGAAATCTGCCCCAGTTCGTTATCGTCCGGCAATCGTATATTGACTGTCAGATCGCCATTGCCGGATACCTTGTCAAGGTTGGTTGAAAGGCTGCGTAACTGCTGGCGCAACAGAGAAATCATAAAGAAATAGAGCAGGCCAATGACCAGCACGACAACCAGTGAAAACCCGATTATCAACATGAGCTGGCTGTTAGCCATATCGCTATTGCTGATGGCCATACTGTTGATACGCTGCCATTGCTTGTCCAGCTGTTGCTTGACCTGACCGATTTGCCGTGTGGAGGCCTGAAACCAGTCAGCCGGAGCCGGCAAAATAGAAAAATTAACGGGGTCAGATTGCAAGGCGTCCACCACGCTTTTCATTAATCCGGCGTCTGCAGAGTCTGCTACCTGCTTAAATGCTGAAAGGTCATTCCCGCTGAGCAAATTATTTAATTGCTTTGTGATGTACCCAATATCCTGCTCGTAGGCCGAAATTTCATTAAGGGCGGCAGGATTTACGGCGCGTTTAGCAAGCAGGCCATTCACTTTGCCCCGTACCTGTCCAAGCCGCTCTTTTAGCCACGCATATTGAATCGCATAAGTAAGCTCTGTCGCCGCTTCGCTGCTATGAATATTCAGGGTGAGGTTTGAGGCTGCATCCAGAGCAGATTTATTCAGCTTACTGTAAAAGCTGAAAGCATTTTTACCATTGCCGGCATCCACTTCTTTTCTGATCGCTGGCTTAGCTTTCAAGGTTTCCTGCAACAAAGCGACTTTTCGCGACACATTGAAGCTTTCCGGCCACTGGCCGGATAACAGTGCCATAAGTTGTTGTTCTGCAGCGTCAGCTTTAATGCGCTGAGCATCCACTTTCGCTTTTGCCTCATCACTGCCTGAACCCAGGAAGCCTGCTGTTAGTCCCCGTTCAACGGCATGATGATGGGCCACTTTTTCCAGCCGGTCGAGCAACTGGATGAGAGCCGTATCGTCACCGGCACCTGAGCGCTGTGCGAGGGTATAACTCACATCTTTACCAACCAGGAAAAAAGCAAAGACAAACAATAGTGCGGCACTGATCAGCGTGAGCTGAACCAGAGAAAATCGATGTAACCAATTCAAGTTGCGTTCCTCGCATTTCAATTGAGAAAGTAAAGCGGAGCAATACAACACGATTTGCTTGATGGATTTTTAAGCAAAGTATAGTAAGACTGCGAAAAACAGCGAGTTCCGGTGACGGATTAACAACATTTTTGACAGACAAAGAAAGGAATCGTCAGAAACACGCCTGATGCCCGCCATTGGGCAAAGCCGCAGTGCTCCTTGTAAAAAAATAAAATGTCTTTGTCAGGGCATGCTACTGAGAACAAATTGTCGACTTTAGTATTAGAGACTTCGTGGCAAATATCAATGTGATAAAGCAATTAAGATGATTTTAATTTCTAATTAGAAATAATTGTTATTTCGTGGCTAGTGTCGCAGTTTATCCTCAGCTGTTCCTGTAACAATAATGAGCATTCCTCAGAAAAGTGGCAGTTATAGCTGCCACTGTACTTCGATACCAGCTACTCTGGGAGAAGAGAGTGGAGCATAATAAGTTTCATCAAAACCCAACATGAAATTTTGATAGGCTTGCCCTGCTGCGTACCGTCTGTCAGTTAAGTTTTCCACGAACAGACGGACTTGCCATTCCCTGGTTTGGTACCCGAGAGCTGCGTCAAGCAATGACGTGCCGGGCCTGAAAATCGCATTGTCGGTGGTTAATGCCGTTCTTCCCAGATAGCGCCACTGTGCGCGCAAATACCACCCGTTGTCCCATTCGTATTTCGCTGTAAGTGAAGTATCCCATTCCGGAATCATTTTGACTCTGTTTCCGGCGTAGCTGACGCTGTCAGAGTAATTATTGCTGTCATATTCTGAATGTGTATAGCCAGCACCAGCACGTAGCGAAAAATGAGTATCTGGCTGCCACATAAGTTCAGCTTCTACTCCCTGGCTTGTGATAGCAGCATTTGAACTGATAAGTACTGTAGATAGCACTGTGCCGTCCGGGGCGGTAAGTAAACTCACTTCCTGCCAGGATGAAGCATCGATAGAGAACAATGCGCCGGTGAAAAATAAGTTCAGTGAAGAAATGTTGTTTTTATAACCAATTTCATATGACCACAGTGTTTCATTTTCATAGGGCCCGTACTGCGAGGCTATCTCATCCCCTTTGTCGGCTGCAACTAAGTTATACCCGCCGGGTAAGTAGCCCCTCGAAGCAGAAATATAAATATTTTGGCTGCTATCCGGTTGCCAGGAAAGTGCTACCTGAGGTAGCCAAACATCGCTTTTCTTTTCAGCATCAAGTTCGGCATAGTTCAATGCCAGAGAGCCGAGTGTCAGCGAACCGGCCCGTTGAGATACCCGGGCATCCGAATTTTCGTAACGTAATCCCGCATGCAAACTCATGCTATTCGTGAGCGGATACCTGGTATAACCAAACACTGCCATGTTTTTCAGTGAAGAAGACTGTGCGGGGGCTTCCTGATAATCAGAAATACTACCGCTACCAGCCAGGGTGAATAAATTTTGCGTTCTGTGTTGTTCATAGTACGCCGCTCCGGAAAACCATGTTGCACCGTTTGTCAGTTCTTCGGATATCTGAAATTCAGCATTTAAAAAATCACGCTCTACTTTATTTCCGCCTGCAGCGAAAGGCGCTAAGGTGAGATCCAGGTCATTACCAAATCCCAGCTCATTGGCCTCGCGGTAGGCAATGGTGCCATTTAACGTGTAATTCCCGAAATCCCCCTTGTAAGACGCACCTGCACTCCACTCATCTTCGTCAGTGTTTTTGGGAGCATCATGTAATAAAGTGTATTCACCGGCCAGTTTGTTATTGTTGTACAAGGCAGAGAAGGTTTCGTTGTAAGTTGTGGTATCTAGAGGCGCAAATTCCTGTTCGTAAAGGCCCGGAGACTGGTTGTCAGTGACCATAATATTGATGTTAATCTCGCCATGATCTGATGGCAGAAACATGCGACTTCTGCTGTAGATGCGTAAGTTATCAATGTGTCCTTTTTCGTTGTTTGTAGCACCTTCATTCTTAACATAACTGTCACCATTTTGTACCTCGACTTCCAACGAAGAGAAAAAGTCACTGAAAACTTCACCAGACACTGTCACTCCGCCCTTGTAAGCCTGGCCGTTTGAAAAATGCTCAACGTCGCTGAAAAGAGAAATCTGCAAATCGCTGGATGGTGTCGCGGTATTGATAACAATTATTCCTGCGTCTGCATTCGCGCCATATAACGCTGATTGAGGTCCTTTCAGCACTTCGATTTGTTGAGCTTGTCGTATGTTTAAGTTGTCTGGCTCGCGATAGGGAATGCCATCAATATAAACTGCAGCGCGGTTAACAACAAAAGGGTTAGACTCAATGCCGCGGATAGAAATATAGCTGCCACCTATCTGACCGATTTGAGAGATTGAAACATTCGGTAGCAGTTCGTCGATATCCCTTAGTTGTGAGATACCGCTCTGCAGAATAGTTTCTTTGTCTATGACCGAGACAGAAGCAGGTGTATCAAGCAGCGATTGTTGCTGCCTGGTTCCCTTTATAACTATATTCTCGTAGTTCTGATTCTCCTGAGCGATCGCGACAGATTTAAAGAGCGCAATGGGAATGACTCCAAACAAAATGAACTTAGACACATCATTATTCCTTTTAATTAACTGCGAATAATTATCAATCCTGTTTTGGTGCCGTATCAACGCAGAGTTCATCCGGGATCTGGCATAGTTGTTCCTGTTTTGGGCAAAAGCTGGATGGAAAATTCGCAGGGAGGGAAGCCGAAGTGTTTACTAAATCTGGTACTGAAATGGTTGTTGCTGTAGCCGACCAGGTAAGCCGTTTCCGAAACACTTCTGCCATCACGAAGAAACTGCAGTGCCTGTTCCATTCTTGTGCGGAATAGTGCTTCTTTGATTGTTATTCCAAAAGCGTCTTTAAAGTGACCACTTAGCGCCCTGGTGCTCATTCCCACGTGGGTAGCTATAGAGGCTATTGTGAGAGGCTTGGAATATTCTTTGTTGATGAGTGTTTTTGCACTGGCGAGCTTGGTCATCAAGTGTGATGGTTTGGGGACATTTTGATTGTTCAGCTCTTTGATAATAAGTGCAATGAGGTTAAGCGCTCTGGCTTGCATCGCGATGTCAAAGCTATTCTGATCGTTCCAGTATTGAGTGCTGCCACATAGTGAGTAAATCAGTTCATGAGCAGATGCAAAGGTATGAAAGCTCAGGTTGTCAGTACTAATTAGTGGCAGCAAACTATTGGTAATAACTTTGGAATCGTAAAGCGTTTTAAAATCAATATGGAGTCCACAGGATAAATGCTCTCCGGATTTAATGTGCGTTTGAAATGGAGCAACACTGTCTTTTGGAACGACTAATAGCGTTAAAACAGGCCCTTTACAATTTACCTCAATATGGTTCGCGTAACGCGTCTTCAGAGTTGAGATGCCTGCGCCGAGATGGATACCGGGAGGAGGAGACGTAAAATAGTGCTTGTCTTCATCAAGAACATGCCTTGATACCCAAAATTGACCAAGAGATGTATCACAACTATCGAAGTAGCTGTTTGCATTGGCTACTTCGTTATTTATCGCTTCTAAAGCCGGGGTCCTTTTTTGCAATGATGAGTCAAAACGTTCCATTCAGATGCCTTTATGGTTTCAAAAATCCCTGAATTGTATATTAATGCAAATGAGATTTATTTGCATTAAGGTGGGTCGTTATTTTATTCTCCGGACGAGCTTTGCAGATGAAGGAAGCACGCTATGAGTAGTTTAAAAGAATCACTGGCATTACAAGGGATCCCTCAAACCATGTTGTGGACATTACACAACCGTGCGACTGAAGCGTTGAGGGAAAACGGGATTATTAAAGACCCGGATGCAGTTTCAATCTATCAAAGCATAGACTTTGATTACAGCAAACACTTCGGACGTCCTGACGGATCTCACGCATTGCGTTCTTTTATTTTTGATGAAGCGCTGAAGCCCTGGTTGAAAAGGTATCCCAAAGGCACAGTCATTGAGTTAGCTTGCGGTCTGGAAACGCAATTTCAAAGGTGCGGGAATGAAAGCACAAACTGGATTTGTGTGGATTTGCCAGAAGCAATATCGGTGAGAAAACTGTTTTTGCCGGAAGAAGGGAACTGCCACTATATCTCATGCAGCGCACTGGATACTGACTGGTTCGATCTAACGCCGTGTGATCAGCCTGTGTTCATCAGCGCACAGGGCTTGTTAATGTACTTTTCCGAAAATGAGGTAAAGACATTGCTCAAGCGAATCAATCAGCACTATGAGAATGTCACTTTCATGTTTGACACAATTCCGCCCTATTTTTCCAGAAAAACTATGTCCGGTTATTGGCGTACAGCGCATTACAAGGCGCCGCCTATGCCTTGGGGAATATCTCGCTGTGACATCGTTTCGACTCTGAGTGACTGGGTTCCGTCAGCTAACCGGATTGATATTATTCCCTATGGATTTATTCACCATCCGCTGGCATTTACTTTATCTTTATTATCCAGGTTGCCGCTTCTGCGGGAAATGCTGCCTTATATCGTCAAACTGGAAAAAGGGACGGATCAAATGAGTAGAAAAAACGATTAGTCACATCTTTTTTCCAATTGGTAATAATTATCATTTGCGTTATTGGTTTTTGCGGTGTATCTTAAAACTGTCCCTATCATAACAATAATGATCACACTTCAGGCATTTGCCCCGGTACAGGGGCCTGTTTTCTTGCCGCATAACCTTAACATTCAGTGGGAGTCGAACGATGGAAGCAATTATCTTTTTGCTGTTGTCTGCGGGCACAGCTGCATCATGTGGTTTACTGGTTCGTTTTTTGGGCCGCTCTGAAACAGAGTAAGCCACCGCAAACCAGTCAAACATCCAGGCGCTTTACGTGGTAAACGGAGAAAGTCATGGCGCTCGTTTTATTATACGACGATGCAAGATCTCAACGGATCTGCAGTGCATCGGCCGGTGAAATTTCCACCTTCAGGCAATTTCTCAAAACAGAAAAAGTGTTCTACAACAAATCACGGGTCGGTGCGCTTTTGCTTCATCACTATCAGTTTTTGATGGACCTTGCAGCAACACCTGTGCCCAAAGAGCTGTCAGCATGGCTGGAGTCAGATCGTAAGTTACCTGTTATGCATTGCTTGCGGGCAGATATTCGGGATTTATGCGCCTGTTGCCCCTGGGTGTCGGAATGTAATAAACAAGACTGTTCTGCCGCCGATTGTATCGGGAGGTTAATGGCGAGCCAGCTTATTACTGATGTGTACGAAGGTGAACAGCGGCGAATGGATAAGTTTATCGGCGCAGTAATCAGTAAAAGCCGGCGCTTCTTTTATGTGTTACAGAAAAATAGCAGGCAGCAACAAAGCTCGCTGTTTGACCTTATCGACTTACTGAAACTGAAGGGTAAAGAGGAAGGGGCAGTGGCACACGCCTGCCGGACGACATTAATCAACTACCGCTCGGCATTAAAAACCGCTATCAGATAAATCTCCAATGCAAATGAGAATGGTTTCTCTTTGTATGAGATGTTATAGTATAACAATTCTCATTGATGGAGTTTATTATGAAACCCGATATACATCCCGATTATCAGCAAGTGGTATTTCACGACGTGTCCGCTGACGCCTACTTTCTGGTTGGCTCAACTATACAAACTAAGCGAACTATAGAATACGAGGGAGCAACCTATCCCTATGTCCCGCTGGATATTTCGAGTGCATCTCACCCAGTTTACACTGGTAAACAAAGAGCATCGAAAAGTGAAGGCCGAATCGCTAAATTCCAGAGCCGTTTCGGTAAGCTGGGTAAAAAGTCCTGATCCCGGGACGAATTTACAAGCAAACCTTCAACTTGATTTCCGGGGGGAGCAAATCAATGTTCCCCACTTTCCCGTCATCCTTCCTGAAAATTACCGGATTACATCCCGTAATCCCTTAAATCACTATCACCGGTGAAAATTTTTTTCTGACGGGTAGTCATAGCACTCTACTTAAGTATAATGCGTTCAATAAAAATAATAAGAATAATTATTATTTGTAAAAAAGACCATACTTAAATAGGAATCTCGCATGTTTAAAACAAACCGGAAGTTTGTGTGCACAGCTGTGTCCGCTGCTATCACTTCTCTTTTTTCACTTTCAGCCTTCGCACAGGATGAGCCGGAAACGCTGGATGTCACCGTTGTAAAAGCCGCTGCAGAGGAACTGAAGCAGGCGCAGGGTGTATCCGTTATCACAGAAGAAGACTTCAAGCGCCGTCCGGTCACCAATGATATTTCAGAAATCGTACGTACCATGCCGGGTATTAACCTGACCGGTAACTCATCTTCAGGTCAGTACGGCAATAAGCGTCAGATTGATATTCGCGGGATGGGACCCGAGAATACATTGATCCTGATTGACGGTAAGCCGGTGTTGTCACGTAACTCAGTAAAAATGGGACGCTCGGGGGAGCGGAACACCCGTGGTGACAGTAACTGGGTGCCGCCGGAAGCCATTGAGAGTATCGAAGTTATTCGTGGTCCGGCTGCTGCCCGATATGGCTCAGGTGCATCGGGTGGTGTGATTAATATCATCACCAAATCCCCTGATGTGGCGTCAACCACCGTGTCTTTGCAAACGGAAATTCCGCAAAATGAATATGAAGGCGGTAATTACCGTATCAACGTAGTCAGCAGCGCGCCTTTGTCAGACCGCTTCTCTCACCGCACCATTGTTAACTACAACAAACAGGAAGCGGATGATCCGCAACTGAACCTTGAAGTCACCGACACAAACGTAGGTCGTGGCGGCGCGGCCAAAGCGGTTGGTGCAGGTCGTGAAGGTGTGGAGAATATGGATTTCCGTACACTGGTTCGTTTCCAGCAAAGTAAAGAACACCGTTGGGATTTCGAAGGTGCTTTCAGCCGCCAGGGTAATGAATATGCCGGTGATAACGCCTTCCAGGGGATCCGCTACGGCGTAGACGAAAACGACAACCCGATTATCCCTACGGAAGATGAACTTGGCGAAACCGATGCGCTGGCACTGATTGGGGAAGAAACCCTGGTGATGTACCGCCGCACGCTGGGTGTTACCCACACGGGTCAGTACGATTTCGGTGACTCGTTCAGCTATATTCAGTACGAAGGTACAACAAACAGTCGCTTAGGTGAAGGTTCTGCCGGTGGTGGTGAAGGTGCTATCAACAGCCTTGAGAAAACCACGATCAAGTTGTCTAACATTACCGCTAAAACGGAATGGAACGTGCCATTAGAGCTGGGAGGTTTTGCACAAACGGCAACATTCGGTGCAGAATTCCGCGGCGAAACGCTGGATGATGCAGTGAGTAATCAGCTTACTTTAAACGTGGCTGATGAGAGCGAAATTCCCGGGGCTACTGCCGATCCTGAAAGCCGTCCGTCTGAAACCGATGCCACACTGATTGGTGTGTATGTGGAAGATAACATTTTGCTTTCTGATTCCGTGACAGTTACACCGGGTATCCGTTTTGACAATCACAGCGAAGCCGGCACCAATTTATCGCCCAGCCTGAATGCATCCTGGCAGGCAACAAAGAATATTGTTGTACAGGGTGGTATCAGCCGTGCGTTTAAAGCCCCTAACCTCTATCAGCTGAACCCTAACTACGTGTATTACACCCGTGGTAATGGCTGTCCGCTGGACTTCTCAAGCCTGGGGGGCGGCTGTCACATTATCGGTAACCCTGATCTTGAACACGAAACCTCAGTGAACAAAGAAATTGGTATTAACTATACCAACGACGAAGGTGTTAACGCCGGTATCACTTACTTCCACAACGATTACAAGAATCGCATCGGTACCGGTAACGTGGCACCGGAATACATCCTGCCAAGTGAAGAGGGTGGTGAAGCCAATGTTCAGGTTTTCCAGTGGTACAACATTCCTGAAGCCGTAATACGTGGTCTGGAAGGTAACCTGCAGTTTAACCTGACTGACAGTATTCAGTGGTCGACAAACCTTACTGTTATGCTGGAAACGAAAGACAAAGAAACCGGCATTCCGCTGTCTATCGTGCCGGACTACACAGTTAATGCCATGCTGACCTGGCAGGCAACAGAGCAAATCCAGCTTGTACTGAGTGGTCAGCACTATGGTAAAACTGAAAGTCCGGAACTGAGCCAGACTTCAGGTCAGGCAATTACCGGTGAAGATCGCGATGCCTATACCATTGCTAACCTGAATGCGGTTTATCAGTTTAATGATAACCTGAGCTTCAACCTGTCGGTGAAGAACTTCATTAATACTGAAGTCCGCCGTGAAGGTACACAGGCTTCCAGTGCCGGTGCAAATACCTTTAACGAGCCCGGTCGCAGCTACCTGGTGTCGGCGAACTACACGTTCTGATAATCAGCTGTAAAAAAGCCGGCTGTTCATCAAAACAGCCGGCTTTTTGTTTTTTAATAGCCTCTCATCCTTTGGGCATATTCCTTCCTCAGGCGTGAAGGCCTTTATCCAGGATCTTCAGCATTCTGTTCCAGGCAGCATCGGCCTGTTCTTCGTTGTACACCTTTGAATCCGGTGGTGTCCAGCCGTGCAGCGTACCGGGATACACCGCAATGTCTGCCTGCAAATCCGCTTCTTTATAAGCTTCAAGGAGTAAAGGTTCCATCTCCGGACTGCGTTGGGCGTCATTTTCTGCGATGGCGTGTAATGCCAGTGCTTTTGAGTCAGCAACGGTGAAATGGGGACTGTCGTCTTCTTTCGTGGCCAGACCGCCGCCGTGGAAGGTAGCAATCGCGCCCACTTCTTCAGGGAAAGCGGCGGCAGCGTACATAGTAAAGGTGCCGCTCATGCAATAACCCAGCACGCCTTTTGGTGCGCTTGCATCCACCACAGACTGTTCGTTTAAAAAGTCGAAAAAGGCGCGGTTGTCAGAGTTGGTATTATCCGGCGTGAGTTTAGCGCGCATGGGTCCCAAAATTTCGCGGGCTTCCGGTGCCGGAAAACTGATGCCGTCGGGCAGGGCTGCACCTTTTACATCCCGGTAGAAGGGGTTTACCACCAGCACAGCATATCCGGCGGCAGCCAGGCGCTGACCCATTAAATCGTATGACGCGCGGCGACCCATAATGTCCGGCCACATTACCACCGCAGGATGTTTGCCGCTTTTCGGGCTCGCCAGCAAACAGTCGGCCACGCCATCAGGTGTGTTCACCATTACCTGCTGTGTTTGTACCTCGCCGGAGGCCATGGCAAATTGAGGAAAGGCGGAAGACAAAGCGCCTAATCCTACGAGTTTACTGAAGTCACGACGGTTTAATTGCCCGCCGTTTTTCTTAAAATCGTGAATGTCGGATTCTGTATGGTTGTCGCACATTGTTTTTATCCTTGTTCGGGGTAAGGGGTGACACATTGCTTAACGAGCATACTATGAATATGCCGGTTTGGGTTCATTCAACACGGTAAATAGTTGCGGTGCAAATGAGTTTTGTTATCATTTGGATAAGGAACGGTTATTACTTCAAGGTCGAAAGGTGCCCGATAATTCATTAATCCCCTGGCACGTCAATCATCCCCCTCGGGATGTGTGTTTGCGGCCCGGCCTTAATTTTCATTTTGGTGATACCACTGATAAGGAAACCCGCCACTGGCACGGTGAAGTGCATGACCGTTTTCGTTTGATTTTAGTTCTCGACGGCTATCTTGAAATACGGTTCGGGCATAAAACGCTTATGCTCGGGAGAGGCAGTGACGCTGAACCCGGCCCCAACATGGCACTGGTTTCTCTGGAAACTACAGAATCGTTTTCCCGTCATGCAATTGCCGGTAACTATTGCCGTCGTTTGAGTATTGGTGTTTCCGGGGAATGGTTAACGCACACGTTTTCCAGCGTGCAGGAAGAGCGTTTGTTGAATAAACGCTGGCGGCATCTGGATGTGGCAGCATGGCAGGCGTCTGCTTCCAGTTTAATGATGGCAGAGGAAATGCTCGATATCTCTGAAAGGCCACCGGAGCTGGGCGGTATTGTGCGTGAAAGCAGGGCACTGTCACTGCTTCTTGAAGCATTTGGTCAGTGCCATAAAGTGAACGCAGAACATCAGGAGCGCTTTTCCTGCGTGCAAACGCCTGTACCTGAAAAGTGGATGCTATTTCGTGAATGGATTATCTCCCACGCAGCCAGTGCATTAACCATCGACTATTTAGCCGGTCACATGAGCACCACCCCCAGTACGTTACAACGCAAATTCAAAGTCTTTTTTGGCGAAACGGTATTTGATTGCATCCACAGCGCCAGACTTGAACTTGGCATGAAGAAGCTGCTTACCGGTTCACAGCCGATCACCAGTATCGCAATGGATGTGGGTTACGGGTGCAGCGCCAGTTTTTGTACTGCATTTAAAAAGCAATTTGGTATGACGCCGTCTCAGGCCAGAACCCGACATACTGCTCCCCTTGTCATGCAACCGTAAATGCGGTTTCAACAAAACAAAATGCCGTTTTAAGTAAAGCGACACGGCCTGCATTAAAGATAATGAGAATCGTTATCAAAACGGTCGATCATGAACGTTGAGTTGTTCACCGTACTGTCGTATATCCGCATAACAATAATTACAACATGTCGTCATCATTCAGGCGGGCACAGGCTAATGCCTTGCATATGACACCCTTGCTTTTGAGACATTGTGCTGCGCAGTTTTTACGACGAATTTCTCTTCATGGTCCCTGATGACTCTAATCACACATTCAAATCAAGGACTAAGTTGTTATGAAGCGCGAACCCGTATTCAAAGTATCACTGCTTGCCATGGCATTAAATATCGCCAGTGCTGTCTCTGCACAGGAAAATCAGGCTCCGGACAGGGATGCAAAGGACATTGAGAAAATTGTCGTTATTGGTGAAAAAGCCAACCGCAGCCTGAAAGATGCCACCTCTTCTGTGTCAGTTATTTCTGAAGATGCATTAAACGATACGCAGTACAAATCGGTATCGGACGCATTGTCTGAAATTGCCAATGTGGTTATCCCTACAGGCGGCCTGCCGGATATTCGCGGTGTGTCCGGTAACGGTGCAGCCGGAGGCTTCAATTCTATCGCCGGCGGTGCAAAAGGCCGTGTGATGACGTTAATTGACGGCGTAGCGCAACCCTTCGTTGCCGATTTAGGCGGCGACAGCGGTATGTGGGATCTGCAGCAAATTGAAGTCTATCGCGGTCCCCAATCTACCAGTAACGGCCGGAACAGTATCGGTGGTTCTGTGTTCATCAAAACCAAAGATCCTTCACAAGACTGGGAAGGGGCTGCCCGCGTCGGCTACCGTAACCAGGATCAATACATTGATACATCCGGTGTTATTTCGGGCCCGCTGGTTGAAGATACCCTTGCGTTCCGCCTGAGTGTGCAGCATCTCGATGCCGATACCATTACTGATGACACTGGCTACGATACTAATCCGCCGGACTATGATCTGGATAAAATCAAAACCACCCGTATTCGCGGTAAGTTACTGTGGACGCCCTCAGATGACTTAAGCTTCATGCTCACTCACACTTACAATGATGAAGCGGGAGATACCGGCCGGATTTTTTATGCGCTGGAAAATTTAGATGACCGTGAGCGCATCTACTTCCGTGATATCGAGACTGAAGCGTCTACTACGACGCTTTATACTGACTACACCATCAATGACAACTGGTCTTTCGACATGCTGGTGTCCTACATGGATTACCAGTGGGGCTTCGACAGTTACGAGGCTACCCCCGAGGCTGAACAGCAGCTCGGGTTTGATGAATCCAATATTACTGTTGATGCGAAGATGAACTACGTGTCTGGCAGAAAGGGTATCAGTGGCTTTGTTGGTGTGTACTATTTTGACAGAGATCAGGACATACTCAGCACCGGTTCTGCTGCCTACACCGGTGATGATGCAAGTGACTCTGTGGCTGTTTACGGTGAAGCTACCTTCCCGCTGAACGACAAGTTTTCGCTGATCACCGGCGCCCGTTTAGAGCGTGAAACCCAGGACAGGCATTTTGTTTACGGTGCAATCGACGCCATTCTCGACCAGGACACAAATATATTCCTGCCCAAAGTCGCACTGCAGTATGCCTGGACTGATGCCACCACCGTTTCTGCCAGTGCCCGTAAAGGCTATAACGCAGCCGGCGGCGCACTGAATTTCACGGCGCAGGAATACTATTATTTCGACGATGAAAAAGTGAATACCTTCGAGCTGGGCAGCCGCACTCAGTTTGCTGACGGGAAAGGGTATTTCAGCGCTAATGTATTCTACAACGACTACGACGGGTATCAGGCTGTAAGCTCGTCGCGGGTGATTGAGAACCTTCCTCAGGTTGTTACTTACGGTGCAGAATTTGAGCTTCATACTTTACTTACTGAAGATCTGGAACTGAATGCCGGGATTGGTTTGTTGCAGTCAGACATTAAAGACCCCGGTGAAAGTTATGCCGCGGTGAAAGGCAACGAGTTAAATAACGCCCCTGAGTTTAATGCGACCTTAGGCGCCACATACTGGTTTAATGATAAGTGGAGTACAGGTGCCACCGCCCGCTATATCGGTGAGTACTATGGTGATTTCACCAATACAGCAGAGCGCGTTGCCGGCGATTACACGCTGGTAAGAGTTAACGCTAATTACACCGCAGATAACTGGCTCATTACTGCTTACATTGACAACCTTTTCGATGAGACAGCGCTGGTTAGCCAGGAACCGGTAAGTGCCCGTTATCCTGCCGGCTTTGCTTCTATTGCTGATCCCCGCAATGTGGGTGTATCGGTCACTTATCGTTTTTAAACCTCTGATGCGTGAGCCTTTCGGGCTCATGCATTTTTTTATGTGTTGTAAACCGTACTTTCTCCGGAAATGATCATGATAAAAATGCAGCACTGGCGGCGACGCTTTGTGTACATAACCTGCTTATGGTTAAGCGTTGTTTACGCCTGCTCCGTTTATGCCGGCGCGGAGCAAGCTGATGCCTGGCCAAAGACGCTGGTAAACAGTGATGGAAGCCGGGTTGTTATTCCCGCCAGGCCTGAAAGGATTTTGTCTACCTCAGTAACCGTTACCGGTACATTGCTGGCGATTGATGCGCCGGTTGTCGCCAGTGCATCGGCGACAACCAATGCCTATTTTGCGCAGTGGCAGGAGGTGGCGAAAGCAAAAGAGGTCACCAATGTATGGCCAGCAGGGCGTATCAACCTGGAGGCTGCTTATGCCGTCCGGCCCGACCTCATCATTGTCTCTGCAGGAGGCGCCGATTCGGCCATGGCCCATGTGGAGATGCTTCGTGCCATCGCACCGGTGCTCATTGTGGATTATGCCGTGACTGACTGGCAGGGTCTGGCAACAACATTAGGCCGGGCTCTGGGGCTTGAGCAATCCGCGCAGCAACGTATTACATCATTTAATCAGTATGTTGAAAACGTTCGTCAGCATATTCATCTGCCAGAGGGAAAGGTGAATATTGTCAGTTACAACGGGCCCGGCATTATCAATCCTGTTGGTACGGCAACCGGTACCCACGGTAAGTTATTACGGGCGCTTGGATTCGATGTTGTTACACCACCTGGCATCATGAAGGGTAGCCCCGAAGATGCGGGCGATTTTATCCGCAGCGAGTATGAGCAACTTATCAGATTGAACGCAGCCTCTGTTTTTTTACTACGTCGGCGCGTAGATGATGTAAACGGACTCCTCAATGACCCGGTATTACAAAATTTACCGGCGGTGAAAAACAAACAAGTGTGGGGTATGGGAGAAAACTCATTCCGCATGGACTTTTACAGCGCCACTGAGACGGTGGATATCATTGCAAAGCTGTTTTCTTCCCCATGAAGGTGTATTCGCGGCACTTTGATTTACCATGTTTGATTATTGTGCTTGCAGTGCTGCTTTTTGCCAGTGTCGCCATTGGCCCGGAGGTGCTGCCACTGCATGAAACAATATCGGCATTTACTCAGTTCGATGCAGCAAACACTGCGCATTTGCTGGTACGGGAATTACGTGTTCCCCGCACGCTCGTCACTTTCTTTTGTGGCAGTGCGCTGGCTATTGCCGGACTCATCATGCAAAGCATGACACGAAATCCCATTGCTGAACCGGGTCTGTTAGGTGTTAATGCCGGCGCGAGTCTGGCTGTTGTTGTCGCTATTGCATTTTTCGGGGCTGAAACGGCATTCGTCAAAATGCTTGCCGGTGCGGCGGGGGCTGCGCTTTGCTCTTTGCTGGTGGTAAAGCTGGGGACCGGTCCGCATCGTTTTTCGCAGGACAAATTAGTACTGGCCGGCGTGGCGTTCTCGGCAGTGTGCCTGGCGGCAGGGCAGTTAGTGATTGCGTCTGCCGATCTCTCCGTGTTTGAGCAATACCGGCACTGGATGGTAGGGGCAACGGCAGGCAAAGGGTTTGATGTACTCTGGCCGTTAATGGGGTGCTGGCTGGTGGCACTTGTGCTGGCTTTGTATATTGCTCCCGGCATTGATGTGCTTATGCTAGGTAACCATCTGGCGACGGCATTAGGCGTAAATGAAAAGTGGCTCAGCCGTGGCTGCTTGACGGTCATCACGTTACTGGCCGGCGCGTCTACAGCGGCGGCGGGCCCGATACTCTTTACCGGCTTAGTTGTCCCTTTTTTGTGCCGCTGTATTGCACCTGTTACCCACCGGCGGCAGTTATTGCTATGTGCGGTTATTGGCGGTGAAGTGTTGTTGCTCGCGGATGTGTCGGGCCGTGTTGTGGCTGCACCGGGCGAGGTCAGTACCGGCATCATGATGGCTATTCTTGGCGGTCCGGTATTTATTGCACTTGCCAGAAATGAGCGGGGGGCAACGTCGTGACGGCCCCGTTTTTACTGCGCGCCGGAACATTCTCTTTCTTCGTTTACCCGCGTGTTCTGCTGGTGCAGTGTCTGCTGATCTTCATACTCGCAGCTCTTTGTCTTCATGGCCTGATGTCTGGCAGCAATCTGCTCACATGGCAGGATGTAACGGGGTGGTTGGCTGGCAATGGTCTCGCGCCTTTGCCCGCTAAAATTCTTATCGATATCAGGTTACCCGTTGTCCTTACCGCCCTGGGCGTCGGTGGCTGCCTGGGAGCTGCCGGTGCGGTCTTTCAGTCTGTTTCACGAAACCCCTTAGGCTCTCCTGATATTTTAGGCTTTACGTCCGGTGCTGCGACAGGGGCAGTTTACCACCTGGTGTTTATCAATCAGTCACCCGCCGGTGTAGCGAGCTTTGCTTTTCTGGGAGGCTGTTTTACTGCGCTGGTGATTTATCTTTTCGCCATTAAAGGACGGGTTCTGCAAACGGGAAGGCTTGTTTTAGTGGGCATTGGCACAGGTGCAACGCTTACCGCGTTTACCGGATTATTGCTGGTAAAAGGAGATATTGATAACGCGATGCTGGCCAATTTGTGGCTGCTGGGCAGTCTGGAAGGCAGGCAATGGGGACATGTATTCACCGCTATGGCCGGGCTTTTCACTGGCTTGCCGGTGTTGATGTTGCTGGCGAAATCTTTGCGTTTAACTGAAATGGGCGATGCGGTGGCATTTGGCTTAGGAGTTAACGTGCAACTAAGCCGTCATGCCGGTCTGGCTATTTCTGTGCTGATGGTTTCTATGGCTACCGCTGCCGCCGGCCCGATGGCGTTTATTGCCTTAGGTGCGCCCCATATTGCCAGGGCGCTTACCGGTCTTTCCTTACCGCTATTCACAAGCTCACTCTGCGGGGCGGTTTTACTGCTGGCTGCGAACAGAGTAAGCGCCGTATTGCCTTTGGCCAGCCAGTTACCGGCAGGCAGGGTCACCGCGATACTCGGCGGCGTGTATCTCATTGTGCTACTCCTCAGACAACATAAAAAAGGGCGTTTTGATGTCGACTCTTCCTGAACCGCATACGTTTTCCGCGGCAGCGCTTGCTGCAAAATCACTGAGCTTCAGCTATGTGAAAAACACCATTATTCGAGATGTATCGGTGCAGTTTCCTGCCGGAAAAATCAGTGTGATTATAGGGCCAAACGGATGCGGTAAATCAACGCTTTTACACTTGCTTGCGGGCCTTTACCGGCCTTCTTCCGGTGAGGTTTCGTTGCAGGGGCAGCCGCTGTCATCCTTCACTCCGAAAAACCGTGCAAAACAACTGAGTTTATTACCACAAACCAATGTTTCCCCTGAGAGCATGACGGTAAAAGGGCTGATTTCACGGGGACGGTATGCCTGGCAAACACTCTTCAGTCAGTGGCATGAAGAGGATGAAAAAGCCGTTAATGATGCACTTTTGCAAACCGGATTGAGTGACCTGGCAGGCCGGGAAATCGCAACTTTGTCCGGCGGTCAGCGTCAACGCGCCTGGATCGGACTGGTACTGGCCCAACAAACGCCGCTGATTTTGCTTGATGAACCCACAACATTTTTAGATATCGGTCATCAAATCGACGTGCTGAATGTGTGCGAAAAGCGCAACCGGGAAGATGGCACAACCATCGTAATGGTGCTGCATGACATCAATCTTGCGGCCCGGTATGCCCATCACATCGTTGCCATGAAGGACGGGGAGATAGTGGCAAGCGGCGCACCTTCATCAGTATGTACGTCAGGCAACATGCAGCTATTGTTCGGCATAGATGCGCTTGTGATGGAAGATCCCGTTCATCATTCCCCTTTAATTTTACCCCGCTAAAAGGATGCCCGCATGACCCGTCACAACAGGACTTTACTCACCGGTATGTCACTGGCCGTTACCTGGATGTCAGGCAATGCCTGGCGCAGGCCAGACAGTGAAGTGGAAAGGCTGTATGACCCGCTTTATTACACTGGGCTGGCGCAACTCGCCGAGTCTGCCTGCATGGACTTTGTCTTCAGGCCGGACTCTTTGTTTATTGACCCGTCAGCGCTGGCCAGCTCGGTGGGCTTTAGCGGACTGGATCCGACTATTCTGCTCACCGCAGTAGCTATGGGCACATCAAAAATTGGTTTGCTGACCACGGCATCGACAACATTTCATTCTCCCTATGTGATCGCCCGGCAACTCCAGTCGTTACATCATATCAGCGGCGGGCGGGCAGGGTGGAACGTGGTTACCGCACTGGACGGACACGAGAACTTTGGTCTGCCGGCTATGCCCGGTACAGAAAGCCGGTATGAAAGAGCGGATGAATTTGTATCAGCGGTGCAGCAGTTATGGCACAGCTTTCCGCCCCGGGCGCTGCTCCATGATAAAGAAGCAGGGCGCTATGCCGAACCATCGCAAATTAAGGCAATCAATTTTGAGGGTAAACAGTTGGCATGCAAAGGTCCTCTGACGCTAAGTGGCCACAGTGCCGGAGACGTGCCCTTATTTCAGGCCGGGGCATCGGAAACCGGGAAAAATTTCGCCGCTAAAATCGCCAGGGGAGTATTTGCTGCAACGCCGGATATGACCAGTGCGAAAGCGTTACGGACAGATCTACGACAGCGGGCTGAGGAGTCAGGAAGACAGGCTGATGACATCCGGATTTTGCCGGGGTTATCGCTGTTTCTTGCCGGTTCATACGAAGAAGCGCTGAAGCTGTTTCGCGAAACCAGGGACAACACGCTCACCCACCGCCACCATCAGCTGGTGGCCTCTTCGTTGGGTTTAGAGGTCGGTGAACTCCTCAGTATGACGGTTCTGGATGAGTCCGTATTGCAACCCGTGAGACAGGTAAGAAGCAAAACTCACAGTGAGCTAATCCGCAACGTGGTAAAAAACGGGCCGGTTACACTCGAAGCACTTATGGCAAGGCCTGAAGTAGCAGGCTCAGGTCACTGGATCATCATCGGTACAGCGCAGCAGGCTGCAGATGAAATTGAAACATGGTTCAACAGCGGAGCCATTGATGGCTTCATCGCATTGCCGGGCGGAAGCAGGGAGTGCTTTGAAAGAGTGTGTAATGAACTCATGCCTGCATTGCAGAAAAAGGGACTGGCAAAATTACAATACCATGACAGTACATTTGCCGGTCATCTGTCGCCGGCATCATAAGTAAAACGGCTTATCTGCTACCTTTCAAAATATAAGGAATTAATATTTAGAAAATCTTAAATTTAAGTTAAATAACAATCGTTATCATTACACTTTCTTCCATGCTAGAGTCCCGCCCTCCCATTCAACCCGTCAGGTTATAAGAGCGGGTCAATTTGTCTTACCCTGAGGATTCAAATGCAAAAGAAACTTCTTCCTATTTCAGCAGCGGTTATCTTCGCGCTGCACAATCCATTATCCTTTGCGCAAACACAAGAAAACTCCGCTAAGTCTGCAGACGACAGCGAGCTGAAAGTGATTACAGTGAGCGGCAAGTACAGCATTGGCCAGTCTGTCAGCACGGCAACCGGTTTAGGTCTTACCCTGCAGGAAACACCGCAATAAGTCTCCATTTTGACGTTTGAACGCATGATGGACCCAAACATCACAGCTATTTTAGATGCTGTAAACAATGCGGTTGGTGTGAGTTCAGAAGAAACTGACAACGTGCGTAACTCCTTTTACGCCCGCGGTTTTCGTATTGATAGTTATCAAATTGACGGCGTGCCTAAATCGTGGAGTTTAGGCGGCAATCAGGGTGAGACCGTAGCAGATACTGCCATTTACTAACGTATTGAATTTGTTCGTGGTGCCACCGGTTTACTGACCGGGGTTGGCGTTCCGTCGGCTTCTATTAATTTGGTGCGTAAGCATGCCGACAGCACTGATTTATCCGGTTTTGTTGATGTGGCCGCAGGTCGGTGGAACACGCAAAGATTCACAGCTGATGTGTCTAACGGATTAAATGACGATGGTTCAATCCGTGGCCGTTTTGTTGGACGTTATCTTTCCGGTGATTCCCATGTAGACTTTTATGAAGATGACAAAACCGTACTCTATGGTGTGTTAGAAGGCGAAGTGGGTGAGAATACCTTGCTTCGCGCAGGTGTCAGTTATCAGGACAGCGATCCGAAAGGCACTATTTGGGGGGCGATACCTACGTTCTTTGCTGATGGCAGCCACACAGACTGGGACCGGTCTAAAACTACCGCAGCAGACTGGAACCGCTGGCGCACCACGAATACCAACTATTTTGCTTCGTTAAATCATACCTTCTCAAACGGTTGGGACCTGATCGCGAACTACAATCGCATTGAGTACGAAAGTGACACCCGCTTATTGTACATGTCAGGTTCACTTGATGTACAAACCGGCCTGGGTGTGGGGGCACAGCGTTACAACAGTTATGGTAAATCAAGCCAGGATAGCTACGACGTGCAATTGCGTGGTGACTTTGCCCTGTTTGATGAAATGCACGACTTCGTACTTGGCGCACTGTACAGCGACCAGCAGGCAGACACTTTTACGCAAGATCCTATCGGTGGCGACATGAGCGGAGGATGGGACTCTGTCGACGTAGGTAACTATTTTGAGTGGGCCGGATTGCCTGAACCTGAGTGGGAAGACGAGCGGGTCCAGACTCAGAGTATTGAACTACCCAGCGAGGCTATTATGCCGCAACACGTTTGTCAGCAACTGATTCACTGAAGTTTATTTTGGGTGCCCGTTTGGCAACCTGGTAACGCACTGGCTTTGACTGGAGCGGTGATGTTAATTATGGCAACGACGATGAGTTCATTCCACACGCCGGCGCACTTTACGACATCACGCTAAATCATCGAGTTTATGCCAGCTATACAGAAATTTTTGAGCCTCAGAACCAGCGTGACGCAAATGGTAATCTGTTAGATCCGCTGGTGGGCGAAAGTGCTGAAATTGGTCTGAAAAGCAGTTTCCTTGATGACCGCATTCATACCACTGTGGCGATTTTCAATATTCAGCAGGACAACTTAGCGCAGGTCGATACTGATTTTGTGCCGACGCCTGAGCAATTTACCGCTTATTATGGTGCGAAAGGAACGGAAAGTCAGGGCTTTTAAGTGGAAGTGGTGGGTCAGCCTGTGGATGGTTGGAACATTACAGTAGGGTATTCCCAGTATGATGCTGAAGATGCCGCTGGCAATGACATCAACACCGACAATCCCACAAAGCAGTTTAAATTCTTCACTACTTATCAGTTTGTAGAAAGTTTGCCTGAACTGACAGTAGGCGGCGGATTTAACTGGCAGAACGAAACCTGGTCAACGGGTACCAACCCCGCCGGCGTTGCCGATCGTTTTACGCAGGATGCGTACGTGCTGACTAATTTGATGGCGCGTTACGCCATCAGCGACAATCTGAATCTGCAATTAAATATCGATAACCTGACAGATAAAGAATACTTCACTCAGGTAGGTCAGTTCAGCACGTTCCGTTACGGGAAACCACGTAATTACATGATGAGTCTGTCTTATCGCTTTAATTAAGCTGCGGAAATAAAAAACGGGCTGTGTCTTGTTGAAATGCTATCAATAAAACGTAGCCCGTATCATTTTATGTGGTAAGCGTCGCTTCACCGCGTCACTACGTTTGTTAAGGCAACCGTTTCTTTAGCTACACCCGACATACGCCGTATTTATTCATTTGGTTACCTGCGGACCTTACGCCGTTGGTTACTTGAAATATAAAGCGCTATTAATAACGCACTCACGGTCATTTCGTAGCACCAGTAAACAATGCCCTCAGCAATGCCTTCGCTTTCACAGGAGAGGACTAGCGAGAGGGTTAAAAACACAAATCCGGCATATTTCAGGGTGTTGTCTGACAGAGGTACGGAAGCCGGAGAAATCAAAAACTTGCGGTTACGGGGCATCGCGGCTGCCAGGCACCAAAACGCCACCGTGCACACAAGTAGACAAAGCATCATCACAGGTTGCTCCCTATGCTGATAAACAGCCAGCAACTCAGGCTTGATAGCAGCACAACAGCGCTGGTACGCAGGAGTTTACGGGTTGCAATAATCCATATCACCAGCACGCTGTAGGCAATAAAGCCCAATAACATGCACCAGATAAATGTAACGGCTTTATCAATCTCAGCCAGTTGAAAAAGCAGTCCGGTAAGAGTCACAGACAGCAACGAAACCAGTGCAAAGCTCCCGAACACGGCCAGCAACAGGCGCCAGACAAACAGGCTATTTTGCATAGTGCTCCACCTCTACTTCGATGGCTTCATGATGTTTTCTGTTCAGTATTTTCCATTGCAACAGGAACAGACAGCCTGTCACCAACAGGCAGATATCCATCACCAGTAAAATACTGTCTTCCGGGAGCTGATATGTACCAATATGTTTTGTCACAGTTATCACGCTGAGCAGTGGCAGCAACAGGAAAGTCACAGCGTTGAGCATGGCTGAGTAGCGCCAGCGCTTGTGTTCGCCGGTCAGTAAAGATATCAGCAGCACAATGAACCAGCCGGCAAAAAATACGTCAATTTCTGATTGCGCGCGGTCAGCGAGTGTTTCCGGTAATACGCGGTTAGCAAGAAAGAAACTGGCCACCGCAAAAGGCAGGCCCATAATGGTTGCTGCATTTAAAACCCGTACCCACTGATGACCTTTGTGAGGCGCTTTCTTTTCCCGCTTTTTACTCCACAGTACCAGGCCGGTAGCAATCATCACCGAACCTGTGATACCGGAGATAAAATACAACCAGCGCAATGGCCAGTCTGCGAAGCGTCCGGCATGCAGATTTATCATGGTTCTGCGGGTTTGCTCTGCCACAGAGGGTACTGCGCGGGTCGACAACAGTTCCCCGGTGGCAGTGGAATAGACAAGCCGGCGGTACGGAGAAATCAGCCCGTTGGTCGGTACTTCCATAAATTCGATGGTACCGTTCTGATCTGTGGGGTTATCAACGCCGATAAAGGTAATTTCAGCGCCGCCCAGACGTTGCTGTGCGTCGTCGAACAGGGCCTGCAAATTCACCGGTTCCGCCTTGATTCCGCTGGCAGCAGGTTGCGCCTGCCTGGCTTCAACGGCCTCAAAATAACTGCCCCTGTCACCGAACGTGGTGTTCATGGCCCAGGCGTAAATCATCAGCATGAGGGTGACCAGGCCGGTGTAGGTGATCATAAGATGGAAGGGCACGGCCAGCACGGAGGTCAGTGTATGGGCATCCAGCCAGCTTCGCATACCCATGCCTGATTTGAAGGTGAAAAAGTCCTTAAAGATTTTCTTGTGAATAATAATGCCGGAGATAAGAGCTATAAACATGCACATGGCAGCTATGCTGACCAGCCACCGTGCCCAGATCACCGGCATATAATGAAGATCAAAATGGAAGCGGTATAGAAAGTTGCCGCCACGGGTCTCTCTGACTGACACTTCCTGTCCGGTGCCATCCAGTGTTGCTCTTTTAAAACCACGGGGACCGGCGTCACTGGCCCGCCAGAAGAGTGTGGACACCATGTCCCGTTCACCCGGCACGCCGATAGACCAGCGCGGTGAGTCGGGAGCTTCTTTCAGCAGAAAAGCCTGAGCATTGGCGACAGCATTGGCCGGAGTGGCCGGCTGAGTCAACTCGGGTTGCATCCAGCGGGTTATTTCATATTGGAAGAAAGCCAGCGTACCAGTAACAAACACAGCGAACAGTAACCAGCCCAATATCAGGCCTGTCCAGGTGTGCAGCCAGGTCATACTGTCTCTGAAGCGTGAAAACATAATCTTATACTTGGTTTTAGAAGAGTGACTACCGTGGGTCGCCAGGGGCAGCAAGTATGAAAGCGCTTAATTCTATCTTAAAATAAAACCAAATGATAATTGTTTTTATTTTCGCGAAGTGTTCCTGATCACTGTGAACCGGACGCCGGATAATTCTCTACATCCTCGATGACCCTGCGCTCAAGTCTGGCTTCGCCCTCGGGATCAGCATGAATAATTACGTCGGCGTCGGTAAATGCATCTTCTATCTGCAATTCAACTTCATCGGTGATGTCGTGGGCTTCGCGGAAAGACAGTCCGGCATCAAGCTGAATGTCGAGTTGTATAAAACTCTTATCACCGGCGCGGCGGGTACGCAAAGCGTGATAGCTCAGAACATTGGGATTGGCTTCAAGAATTTGTTTTATGGTTTCTTTATCTTCTTCAGGCAACTCTTCGTCCATGAGTTGGGGAATGGCTATTTTTGTCACCTGCCAGGCGGAATGCGTGAGAAATAATCCCATTGTTAAACCGGCCACGGCATCCAGTCTTGGAATCCCGTAGTAACTGCCTATGAATACTGCCAGCAGCGCACCGGTAATAGCAAAGATATCGCCAATGTAATGAGCCCGGTCAGACTGAATGATTAATGAACGGGTACGCTTTAATGCCAGTGTCTGGAATGATACCAGCAGAATGGTTGCAATCAGTGAAAACAGAAGTACGCCAACCGCAATGTCAGGTCGGGTAACCGGTTCCGGATCCACAAGATGATGCACCGACTCCCACAACACCAGCGATGCTGAAGCGCTTATCAGCGCTACCTGACCAAGAGCGAATAACGCTTCTGCTTTATGGTGTCCGAATTTGTGATTGGTATCAGGTTGAAGGGCGGCATAAGAAGCCACACCTGCGGCAGCAACACTAACCAGTAAGTCGATACCGCTGTCGGCAAGTGAACCGAGAATGGCAGCCGAGCCGGTTATAAACCAGCCACCTGTTTTAAGCAGGCATAGCAGGGAAGCTACACACACTGCCGCACTTGTTGCCACTTTCACCCATCTGCTGCGTTCATTGCGGCATTCGTTTGTGTTTGCGCTCATGTGTGGTTCTATATTTTACGAATAACAAAAATGCCGGACTTCTCAATAATATTTTTAGAAGGCTGTTTAAGTGTAGATAGCAGCATTAAGGTTTCCGTTGGCATCGGGAGAATACCAAGGTTACCACTAATACACATCTCTTTGATAGCGATGTTCGCTGACCAGATTGTCCATGTAAGCATCAACGCCGGCTTCATCAAAGCCTCCATATTGTCCAATGACCTTCCGGATGGCACTGGCTAAAGTTGAAAGTTTTACTAGGGAAGATGCGAATAAGTCCCTGATGTGAGATCATAGCTGTACAGTAAATCTCAGCCATAAACGTCTATGAGTCACCAGTTAACCTTTGCCGATAGTGAGTTTTCCAGCAAACGCCGTCAGACCCGTAAAGAGATATTCTTATCCAGAATGGATAACCTGCTGTCGTGGTCTCAACTGCTGGAAGTGATTGACCCCTTTTATCCTAAAGCAGGTAATGGTCGCCGTCCGTATGCGCTTGAGACCATGTTTCGCATTCATTGTATGCAGCAATGGTATAGCCTTGGTGATGAAGCAATGGAAGATGCGTTATATGAAATTGCTTCGATACGTCAGTTTGCACAACTGTCAATGGATAAAGCCATTCCTGACCGTACTACCATTATGAACTTCCGGCACTTGCCGGAAAAACACAAGCTGACTCGCAAATTATTCAAAACGGTTAACCAATGGCTGACGGACAGCGGTGTGATGATGACGCAGGGTACACTGGTGGATGCCACGATTATTGAAGCGCCAAGTTCTACTAAAAATAAAAAGAATGAGCGTGCTCCGGAGATGCATCAGACCAAGAAAGGCAATGAATGGCATTTCGGCATGAAAGCCCATATTGGTGTGGATGCCAAGAGTGGCCTGGCCCATACGCTGGTGACCACCGCCGCCAACGAACATGACCTGAATCAGTTGAAACACCTGCTGCACGGCGAAGAAGAGTTCATCTCTGGCGATGCCGGATATCAAGGCGCAGAAAAGCGGGAAGAACTTAAAGACACGGATGTTGAATGGCTAATTGCTGAGCGTCCCGGAAAAGTTCGAGCACTGAAAAAGCATCCCCGCAAAAACAAAACTGCCATCAACATCGAATACTTAAAAGCCAGCATCCGGGCCAAGGTTGAACACCCGTTTCGCATTATCAAATGTCAGTTTGGCTTTTTCAAAGCACGTTATAAAGGACTGATGAAAAATGACTCACAGTTAGCCATGTTATTCACCTTGGCGAACCTGTTTAAAGTAGACCAAATGCTACGACGACAGCCAAGATCTGTCTGAAATCCGGGAATAGCCCGGAATTAGGTCGAAACCTGGCCTAAAACGGCAGTATATTAACCAAAATTGAAAATTTAGCGTTTAAAATTCAAGCTACCAGCAAAAAGTATCGCTTGTTACCTAAACTGAAGGACTTATTCGCAGTTTCCCTAACCTAAATAAGTAAGGAAACAGTGATAAGCCTTCCGGGTTAGTTTTAAAGCAAGGTGGTTCTGCGTCACCGTTCACCGGGGCTATGGTGAACGGCTTCCTCGCTGTACACACTCGCGTTGTTGACTACTTCATGCAATAAGCTGTTAATTAATTTCATTTTTTTGCGGCTTGGTGATTTCATGTTTGCCTGAACAGGCTGACCCTGCTCAGGCAAATTAGTCACGTTTAAAAGCGGTATGTCACACGTGCGCCCAGCTCCCGGGGGGCGCCAAGTATATAACCCTGAGTACCATCAGTAGACGAAATGTTGTTGTTCGTTACGTATAACTTGTCAGTGAGATTACGTACGTATATTTCCAACTTAATGTCATCCATTTCGTAGCCGCCATTTGCATTAATCAACGTATAACTACTCATTTCACTCTCGTTCCCCACATCTGAATAGGAAGAACCGGTATAGGAGATAGTGGTATTGAAGAAAAAGCCTTTGCCGTCAAAATAATTCACGCCAACAACGGCTGTTTTTTCCGGGGCAAAGCTAAAACGATTTCCGCTATAGTCTTCAAGGCCATCGGGTGAAACAAACGTGTCGTATTCTGTTTGAGTGAATGCGAGGCCGGTGTATATATTCAGGATGTCTGTGATGTCGTATGTGAAGCTCAGTTCTGCACCAGACAAGCTTGATTCCCCTGCATTCACAGTCATGGTAAAGGCGGCATTTGTTGTACCGGGTTCCTGTACCGCTACTTGCTGAGCGGTCCAGTCACTGTAGTAAACGTTAGCATTAAATACGCCTTTGCCATCTAACACCACCGCCCGGAGCGATGCTTCGTAATTCCATAACTCTTCAGAATCGAAGTTGTTAACGCCATTGAAAAGAGTCAGTTCATTGCCGCCGGAACGATAGCTTTTCTTTACAAAAAAGCTTGAGAATACATCTTCATTCCAGTTGTAAGTAATACCTGCATGGGGCATCAGATTACTGAAATCTTTTGTTTCACTGGTCTCGGGGACAGCAGAGACCAGACCGGCTAACTGGCTGTTGATGAGAAAAATTGCCTGGTCAATCGTCACTCCACCCAGGTCAACGCTGCCGAAGGGGCCGCCCATTTGCGGTAAGTCGTAATCAGAAACAGTACTGCTTTGCGTGAGATAATCTTGTTTTTCGTTATCGTAGCGCAGGCCTGCACTGACAACCCAGCTTTCACTCAGGTCGATCTCCCATTCAGTAAATAATGCACGGGTAGACGTTTCAACCTCTGTTCTGCCAGAAGATAGCGAAGGGAAAAAAGGTTCATAAAGCGCCACAGGAAGTACAGCCGTTGTTGTTAACACAGCGCCCAGCCCGGGCATAAAATTGTCGAAAAGCACGGGCAAGTTGTAGTCAATAGCGTTGCTTTGGGTACGTTTCGCATCGATTGATGACAGAAATACGCCTGAGCTTCCACGAACACTTTCATTTACATAATTAAAGCGTAACTCTTGTGACCAGTTATCATCTTCACTATATCGTCGGATAATACCACCACCTGATCCCGTTGTTGCAGGTGTCTGGTCTGAATCGTTTAGCCTGGTTCGTTCGCCTGTTTGATAAGCGGAAATACTTTTTAGAGACCAAATATCATTGAAGTGATAGTCGATATTGAGAGAAAAAAGATCTGCAGAGGTGTCGAAATCAGCATCCTGGTCAGCTGATGTTGCCCTGTCGGCCTGAGTATATCCGTCAACCAGGTAACTGGTAACACTGCCGTATTCGCTTTCTATGCGTTGATAAGAAAACACTGATTTTAACTGGTCGGAAGGCTGATACAACCACTTCAGGCGGTAAACATTGTTATTCGAATGAGCGTAATCATCTTCATTGCGGGTAATGTTATTGATATATCCGTCTGACCGGTTCTGTTCAACGGCAAGGCGCACGGCGGAAATTCCATCTGCAATGTTGATGTTTGCCATGCCTTTAATTTCTTTTCTCCCGTATTCGCCAACGCCCAGCCGTATTGCTCCTTTATTTGTAAATTCAGGATCAGCAGTATTGATGACAACTGCGCCGGCCAGTGCATTGCGGCCCAGGTTCGTAGATTGCGGGCCACGTAATATTTCGACTTGCTGGACATCCCACAGGCGACTGACCCCCTCGTTTTTTACCCAGCCAGTCAGAGTTACGCCATCAATAACAACAGAGGCAAGATCACCACGGTTAGGTTGGGAGGCCCCGTCAGTATTTCTTACGCCCCGTATCCGAAAATCGAATTGATCACCGCTTACCCCGGGGGTCTGTAAGTAGACGTCGGTTAGATTCTCCAGATTACGCCGCTCAAGGGATTCACTGGTGAAAACCGCAACGCTTTCCTTTGTTTCTTGCAGCGAATTGGCAAGCTTTTGACCTGTGACGACAATATTCTCAATATCTCTTTCATTGTCTTCAGGTGAATTGTTCAGCTGTGCAAGTGTTGTGCTGCTGGCAAGGCCAAGCGATACAGCCAGGCTGACTTTGGACAAGTATTTCATATCATCCTCTGATGTGATTGCTGATAATTGCTTGGAGTCTTTAGCGTTCGCCACTGGTCTGCCGTTTTAAAATATTGCTTCAAGCTGTTTGAATAAAACTGGAATGTTAGCAGAGTTGTTTTTGCATTATCAAAGAAATGAGATTGATTGTTATTTTTATTTTCATCAACAGTATCTATTGGTGAGTACACCTCTTTAGTGGTATTAATTGTAAATGAGAAGCGTTATCATTGGGGCGTGTCGAATTTTTGAGGTAATTGTAGTGGAAGCGGCTCTTGAACTCTCATGTTTGATAAATGACAAATTGATATCTTGTCAAAGTGATGAACGGGGTAAATGGCGTAAACACTCTGTGCTTGAAAACGCTATACAGGCTGATTTTGTTAATGCGCACATTTGCAGAGATATTAGCGTAACAATAAGTAATTGCCTGTTTGTTAGGGATTATAATTCACACATTAAATACTCACTTCCTACAATTCTGCTGATATTTGGTTTAGAAGGTGTGAGTCATTTCCGCTTTTCAGACACTAATATTTCCGGCACTGTTAAGGCCGGTGATGTATGGATGTTTGGGGTGAACAAACATACATTAATCAGAACAACCCCGGCCAATAGCCGCTGTAAAATGGCCGTTTTTAAATACTCTGCGAAGCGAATACACGATGCCTTTAATCATACTGACGCCCTAAGTTGTCAGCTAGAAGGCGATTACATGATTCGTTTGGGGATCCAGCAAAAACCGGATATCTGGACAGATAACGTTATTGCGAACCAGTTGTCATCAGTGAGTGACAGACTGCTTGCTGAGGCCAGAGCGCTGGAGCTCATTGCACAATGGCTAAACCCTATAAACAACGCCCGTCAGTTAACCAGCAAATCGTTGAAACCTGTGGTTGATTTGCTATTGCATAATCTGGTAAATCCGCCCGGAC
Source organism: Alteromonas sp. ABH4_456 (assembly GCF_056160645.1). Classification (NCBI taxonomy): domain Bacteria; kingdom Pseudomonadati; phylum Pseudomonadota; class Gammaproteobacteria; order Alteromonadales; family Alteromonadaceae; genus Alteromonas; species Alteromonas sp. ABH4_456. Next base: position 182,624 of record NZ_JBSWXO010000005.1, on the reverse strand, counting down.
TTAATCAATTAGCCAAACTTGCAGGAATGAGCCACACAAGATTAACAAGAGAATTTAAAAAGCACTACGGAATGACTGTTTTCGACTGGCTGCGGTTGCAACGGTTGTCGTTGGCTAAAAGCTATCTGGACGACTCTACGCTGTCAGTCACGGATATTGCTCAAAGTTGCGGATTCAGCAGCGGCAGTCATTTTTCTCAACTCTTTAAAATGCAGTTTGGAATGACGCCCCGGGCCTATCGTAGCAAACAGGCCCCCGGGTAGCTGAAGTTGTAATTATTTGCGTTTTCTCACAAGCGCCAAAAGGGCGCCGGTAGCAATGAATAAAAGAGAAAACGCTAAGTAGGGAGCGGGTGATGCGAGCTTGTATAGCAAGGTACCTACCAGTGGACCTGCACTCATGCCCAACCCCTGACTCAAGCCATTGAGCCCCGCTACCCGGCCCTGCAGAGTTCCGTGATTACCTGATGTCATAAGTACTAAATTTGACGGCAGCAAGGCACCTAATCCAACCCCGATACCTGTCGTGGCGCAAAGTAACATGGCAGGAGCAAAAGCGAAGCTACAAAACGCCAGTGCTAAAATGGAAATAACCAGCCCACAGGAAAATGTTCTGTCAGGGCGGACTGACATTTTAGCCAGAAGCAGTTGGGTAACGATCATCGCCAGCATGCTACTCATCATCATTGCACCGGTGAAGCGCGTGGCCGCATCCGGGGAGAACTTGTACTGGTCCTGTAACATCCAGTTAGAGACAGGTTGTAAAGCGCTGTATGCCGCAATCGCTATAGCGGTGACGCACAAATAAGGTAGTAATGCTTGCCAGTTATCAGCATGCTGCAACGCATCACTTGTTGCGGGCCGTGTTTCAGGTAGCTGAATCGCTACCAGTAATGAGGATACAAGCATCAGTGAACCAAGAATTAAAAATCCTGCCAGGGTGGAGTCGCTGCCTGTCAGCATCGCAGTCGCGCCGCCAACCACGGTTCCTGTACCGAATGACGCACCCATTATGCTCATGCCCCTGATACGACTTTGGGGCTCTGTAACATCGCAGATTGTCGCCTGGATCCCCGGTTTTAATCCGGCGCTGAGAGCAGCATGTAATATTCTGATTGAAAAAAATACAATGATAATTGTCGTGGTTGTTAGCATGGTTGCAATGCTAAGCAAAGAGGCGATTGCTATCATGCCGATGGCAGAAGATATTAAGCCTGTGGTGATCACCTGTTTGCGGCCAAAATGATCGCAAGCTCTTCCCCAAACAGGGGCTGTAAACATCAGTAATAAGGCGGGTATAGAAAGCAACAGGCCTATATTTAAATCAGCAATGTTCAGCAGGCGGCCGGTTGCCGCGATACTGATAGCGAAGTAGGCATGGCCTGCGCCATTCAATACCAATGCGAGATACAGCAGACTCATTTTTTTCATTATTTTCCATTCCTGATCAGCAATAGCCAATATCAAGATCGAGGGGACCAAAAGGTGAAGTTATGGTGCGGCTGTGTACCCGGGAAAACCCGGCGCTTAACATTGCCTTTGCCAGAGTGCCTTGTTGAAGAGAGACATTGTTACCGGAAATGGCGGGTATCAGCCGCCCAACTACATGGTAGGCAGGTTGTGTGCGCTGGTGGGTAAGACCTTCATGAGCGCACACAAAAATACCGCCCTTGTTGAGGCCATTGCGGATCTGCGTCATCAGGCCTGGCAAATCATCTGAGTAGTACAATGACATGCTGGCGAAGGTAATATCGAACCCTGCAGGTAATGTAGCTTTATTGTAATCTCCGGCATGCAGCTTCAGCCCCGGGTTCCCGGCGATCTCCGGCATCCGTTTCAGTTGGTCTATGACCCCGGGTAAATCAAATATGTGATACTCAAGTGCCGGGCGCATTGCGTGTAGCAGGCCCGCCAGACAAGCTGAACCCGCACCTATATCCAGAATTGTATTGGCGTGTTGCCATTCAGGAAGAGATGCGATGAGTTCAGCGTAGTAACTTCCGCTGGTACTTTTGTGGAACGCATGGAGATTTTGTGTTGCCCGCTCCCAAAACGTTTCATCTTTAAATGTACCGGCAACTGGTTTTACCGTTTGTGATTCAAGAAGTTTAATAACTGCTTCACCACTCTTAATTCTGATATTCCCCATATGCACCAGTGTGGGAAGCAGAGTGTTCGGGCTATTACAATTTAACAGCTCTGCCATGGCTGGTGCCAGGTGATAGTTTTGCTCATGTTTGCACAGTAGTGTTAAAGCTGTCAGTGAATCCAGTAATCCTGCTGTTGGGTCGGTACTCCAGTGCTTTTTTCGGGCAATTTCTGCAGCCGAAACAGGATGATGCAGTTCATCAAAAAGTGCTGAATGGAGAGCTGCACTGAATGCAGCCCAACAAGCGCCGCCATGCAATAAATCGAATAACTTTTTCTGTGGATTGTTGTTCATTTTTGGCTACCAGTTTGCTGAGAAATTAATACCGTAATACCGTGCTCTTGTGTCCTCTGCCACGATACCGCTATTGGTAAGCACTGAACGGCTGAAAATAGTTTCGTCGGTTAAGTTGTCTGCTATCAGTGAGACGGAAAAAGCATTGAATTGATAGCCAATAGTGGCATCCAGAATGGTATAGGAAGGTTGCTCCAGAACATTGTTGGAGTCGAAGTAATACTTGCTGCTACCGGAAGCAATGACACTGCCAAACCATCCGCCGGCGTTGTCTTTTCCTGTGTAGTACAGACCTGTCGACCAGGTGTACTCAGGGGCCATGGGCAAACTGTTTCCCGACAGATCGTTTTCAACAAATCCTGAACCGTTAAATACATTTACCGTGTATTCACCGGCACTTGCATCCATCGTTCCCAGGCTAATAAAACCACGCAATGATTCATTAAATGTGTAGCCGGCATTAATTTCTATGCCTGAGGTTGTGGCTTTTGCCGCGTTGGAAATGGCAGTGACAAAGCCAGGCTGTAAATCGACAATTTGCTTGTCTTTGGTTTGTGTATTAAATAGTGCTGCTGCAAGCTCAAGGGAATTATCCAGTAAGTTGGCTTTGTAACCTAACTCAAAGCCCGTGCTGGTTTCTCTGGCAAAGGTAAATGACAACGCATTCTGTGCGAATGTGTGGTTATAACCTCCGGGCAGATAACCGCTGGCCAAAGAAAAGTACATTTGCTGTTGGTCATTAAATGCGTAGCGCAAACTTGCCCTAGGCAGAAACACACTACTGTCTGTATCTTGTTGATAGTCAGAGGTGCTAAGCCCCGAATAATGCTGGCTACCATCCTTGTTAATTTGCTCTTGCCGGGCACCCACACCAAGGGTCAGCTTATCGTTGATCTCCCAGTCCAGCTGACCAAATATGGCATAGCCGCTCTGATCAATCCGTGTAATTCTTTGCGCTCTTGCCAACAGAGCAGAGCCGCCAATGGTGAAATCTACGTCAGTATTTTCTTCAAAGTAGTAGAATCCGGCTAACCAACGGATTGCTGCTGCCTGATCACCGGATACCCTGAATTCCTGAGAGAACATTTCATCATCAAGGTTCATTAGTGTCTCCGGAACAGGGAAAGCTGCTAAGTCCAGATCAACCTGAAAGTCATTGAAGTAGCGTGTATAACCGGATATTGACGTAAAGGTGAGTTCTCCCCGTGCATGAGTGATTTTTAATGAATGGATATCTGAGTCTTTTTCATCAAAAGTGTCTGAGTTGTAGTTTATTGTGAACCTTGGAGTTGCCTGCTCTCCGGTCAGATAACGTAGTCCCGCTTTACCGGAATCTTTGTGAGACAAATGGCTTCTCCAGGCTATCAGCGTGTCAGGGGATAAACGGGCATCGAATGCGACATTGGCTGTCAGATTTTTTATATGGCCTTTCTCTTCGGAGTCGTCATAAAGGTTCAGTTGCGTACCGTCTGTTTTCTCGAAGCGTAAACCCGCAGAAGCGGCAACAACATCGGTTAAAAGCGGTGTACTGGCCGTAACGGCTACAGCAGTGGCGGGTTTATAGCCATTGGCACCGTCTGTGACTCCGGTCGTAAAATCAAGGTTGCCGGTGGTTTGCCAATCCGGTGACAGGCTGGTTACTTTTACCACGCCGCCTTCAGCATGGCGGCCATATAAAGCCCCGAAAGGTCCTTTATAAATCTCTACAGGTTTAATATTAAACAATGCCGGTAACTGGCTACCACCAAGAGGAAGTGCAATGTCATCCAGGTAGTAGCCTACTGGTTGTTGCAGACTGGAGTCATAACCCAGTACGCCACGAATGGCTACCCGTGTCTGAACAGATGAATCTTCTATTTTGATGTTAGTGGTTGTCTGATCCAGGCGATCAAGGCTTGCTATTCTTGTATCCACATCGATCGTATCTACGCTCAGCGGTATCGCGGCTGGTGACTCTTCCCAAAGGCGGGAGGTTACAACGATGGTCTCGAACGTGTCGTTATCGGGTAATTCAGCCGCAACTGACACAACGCCCGGTGCGCTTATCGCTGCATTTGCTGCTAACAATAAATAGGTGCGGGGGGAGTGCATAATTTGTTTATCCTGTCTTTGTAATTACTATTGAATGACAGAAAAGATACAAAATCCCTGCGGGGCAAAATATCAAATGACGCAACGTTTTCATCAAATCAGGAACGGCTTGTTTACCTGATAAAGCGATCAATTCGGTACACATCAGTCCATTATATTTTTGGTTAATCGTCAGATTCCACTACATTTAAATCTAAATGATAATGATTTCCATTTAAATTGCATTTGTTTTCAAATGCTTATGTTTTATCTATATGTGGTGTGTTGATATGTCTGAAGTCACTACATATAGTGCTCATGGACTTGGCTCAAGGAAAAACAATGATTTCATATATACAAAAACGTGATGAACAAATAGAGAATTTTAACCCGTCCAAGATAACCCGTGCTATCGAGAGGGCGATGCTGGCCACGCAAAGTGGAACCAGAGAACAGGCGCAGATAATTTCAAAACAGGTGGTTGAGCAACTCGAACAAATCAAAGCAATTGACCGGCGCTATGTACCTTCTATTGAAGGTGTGCAAAATATTGTTGAAGAAGCACTGATGAAGAGTGAGTTCACACAAGCGGCAAAAGCCTACATTCTGTATCGTAACGAACACGCAAAAATGCGCAAACGCGATATTTTTAGCAAGCGCATTAACCTCAAGCCCTACGAATATCCTGAGCTCCTTGAATATTCAGATGCTATTCGCCACTCGTATTGGTTGCATACCGAATTTAACTACACCTCTGACATACAAGATTTCAAGGTCGGGATCTCTGACAGTGAACGCAATGCAGTAAAAAATACTATGTTGGCGATTTCACAAATTGAAGTGGCAGTTAAAACGTTTTGGGGCAATTTACACGGTAAATTACCTAAACCAGAAATTGGCTCGGTAGGCGCAACGTTTGCTGAAAGTGAAGTCAGACACCATGATGCTTATTCACACTTACTTGAAATACTGGGCCTGAACGAAGAGTTTGAACGTTTACAGGAAAACCCGGTGATTAACGAGCGTGTGCAGTATCTGGAATCGGCGGTGCGTCACGCGAAAAGTGATAACAACAAAGATTACGCCGAAGCTGTGCTGTTGTTCTCTTTGTTTATTGAGCACGTGTCGCTGTTTTCTCAGTTTCTGATCATTATGGCGTTCAATAAGTTTCGCGCTCAGTTCAAAGGCATTTCTAATGTTGTCGAGGCGACGTCCAAAGAAGAACAAATCCACGGCAATTTTGGTATCGAGATCATCAAGATTATCAAACGTGAAAATCCTGCCTGGTTCGACAGCCGCCATGGGGCCATGGTGCAAGAGCAGTGTCGACAGGCTTATCGCTCCGAAGAGAAAGTCGTTGATTGGATTTTCCAGCAGGGAGAACTGACGTTTCTACCCAAAGCCGTGGTGCTTAACTTCATTCAGGACCGTTTTAACCGCTCACTTAAAAGCATTGATATTCCACCGGTATTTTCGGTTGATGAGGCCCTGCTCAGGGAGTCTGAATGGTTTGATGATGAAATTATTGGCACTAAGCATGGTGATTTCTTTAACAAGCGCTCGATCAATTACAACAAACGCAGCAAGAGCGTAACCAGCGACGATTTATTTTAGGGAGCAGATGGCAATGAAATGGTTAACGGAAAATAGCAGAAAGTACTTACAAGCGGGTTACTTGACAGAGGATACCACGCCGGAAAAGCGCATTCGTGAAATCGCAGAAAACGCTGAAAAAATTAACGGGATTAGCGGGTTTGCAGATAAATTTTACCGTTATATGCAGCGTGGATATTTCTCACTGGCATCACCAGTATGGTCGAACTTCGGCAAAGATCGCGGCTTGCCCATTAGTTGTTTTGGCTCCTACCTTGGTGACGATATGGGCGAAATTCTTTATACCCAGTCGGAAGTAGGCATGATGTCTAAAATGGGGGGCGGCACGTCCGGGTATTTTGGTGCACTTCGCCCCCGGGGTGCGGCGATAAAAAATAATGGCGTATCGTCGGGAGCCGTGCATTTCATGCAGCTGTTCGACACTATTGTTGACGTGGTGAGTCAGGGCGCTACGCGCCGTGGTAATTTTTCGCCTTATTTGCCCATTAGTCACCCCGATATTGCCGAGTTTCTTGAAATTGGATTAGAAGGCAATCCGATCCAGAAACTTACCCATGGCGTTACGGTGGGCGATGCATGGTTACAGGCCATGATAGACGGAGACCAGGACAAACGTACAATTTGGGCTAAGTTAATACAAGTGAGAGGCGAAATCGGGTATCCGTACATCCTGTTTGAAAATAATGCGAATAACCAGACGGTGGACGTATACAAGCAACAGCATCGCCGTATTTACGCCAGTAACCTGTGTACTGAAATCATGCTTCCAAGCGCGGAAGATGAGTCTTTTGTCTGTTGTTTGTCATCGTTAAATTTATTGCACTATGACGAGTGGCAACACACGGATGCGGTAGAAACTTTGACGTATTTCCTCGACGCCGTGATGACGGAATTTATTACCAAACTGGAGCAGTACAAACATTCTTCCGCCCGGGACGATGCAAAAACCTTTATGTTTATGGAGCGTGCGTACAACTTTGCTCAGAGACATCGTGCAATAGGGTTAGGGGTATTGGGCTGGCATTCATTGTTGCAATCAAAAATGCTGAGCTTCGAAAGCCGTGAAGCCGCTAAATTGAACGTGGAAATCTTCAAGCTTATTCAGCAGCGGTCTTATGCTGCGTCGGAGCAATTAGCGCAGGAATTTGGTGAACCCGAAGTGTTGAGGGGCTATGGCCGCCGCAACACGACCACTATGGCCATTGCGCCAACCACATCGTCGGCCTTTATTCTTGGCCAGGTGTCTCAGGGCATCGAACCTATATGGTCTAACTGTTACGTTAAAGACATCCAGAAAATTAAGACCACAATTAAAAACCCTTTCTTGCTCAGTTTGCTTGAGGAAAAAGGTCAAAACAAAATAGAAATATGGCGCAGTATTCGCGACAGAGATGGTTCTGTACAGCACTTGCCGTTTCTTTCTGATACAGAAAAAGAGGTGTTTAAGACGTATCCCGAAATTAACCAAATGACCATTATTCATCAGGCCGCAGCCAGACAGACGTATATTGATCAGGGCCAGTCACTGAACATCATCATTCATCCCGATACGCCGGTAAAAGAAATCAACGCGTTGTACATAGATGCATGGAAGTTAGGGCTTAAATCATTGTATTACCAGCACAGTATGAATGCTGCTCAATTGCTTAACCAGAAGCAGCTTTGTACTGCCTGTGAGGCTTAGGTAAACGAATAAAAATGACTGGTAGTCATCTTTTGCGTATTCTCCGGATTACATAAATGCCTGTGTAATTCGGGGAAACAGCGACTCTGCAGTTTGCACTGTGGTGAGGTGGGTATTCAGGCTTGTATGTGCTGATTCTGAGATGTCAGCCGGCATACCGTTGAGTTTGTTGCATACATTAACAGGCTCAACAATTTGCTCAATTACATCATCAACAAGAATGCAGGCATGGGCCAGGACCACTTTCCGGCCGTCATTCCTGACCATGAGTCTTAGTGCTGTGCCGGCAACTTTCTGCCCCTTAATGTTTATGTTGTAATCACCGTCACAATAAGCGCCGTGTGTAGCATGACACTCTGTTTCTATGTTCAGTCCCTGCATAAAAAGTTGTAATGCAGCAGTAAGTTTCAGATAGGCCTTTTTAATTGAGAAATCGGTGTTTTCCGGCCACAGATACAGATGAGAAATGTTAATCATGCCTGCGGTTTGTGGTACAGGCGAACCGCCGGTTTTTCTGGAAACATATTGCCAGTCACGGGAAGTGAGCCATTTTGATAACTGCTCATTCATTATCCATTTCCGGCCTGCGGGAAACACAATAGTGGGCTGGGTACAGCGCCATAAAAACAAGCTTTGCTCAAGCTCATCCGCCATTATTTGCTCTGTCAGCAACGCTTCCCTCGCCAAAGCCTGGTGGCAACCGGTTGAGGGAAGGTACACGATTTTATTCCGGTGTGCTGGACCTGTTTTTCTACTCATTATCAGCCTTATGCAAAGGGTACGGGGCTATTTCAGTACATGCTCAGATCCTTGCGGGGCAGGGACATGCACTTCCTCTGAGTTTTTACGCCCCGGCCTCAGCAACTTAAATCCGATGAAACCGGTCAGTGATCCTATAAGAAATATGCTGAGTGCAACACCCGCCGGAGCCTGCTGGCCGTTATTGAAAAGAGACAGGGTGGTTTGCCCGAATAATATGATGTCTGCAATAAATGTCAGATAGAGCAAAAAGGATACAAAACAACAACTGATACCCATGAATTTGCGGATGCTGTTTTTGAAAAAACCGAGAATAACAAAAGCGAACAGTACGCCCCAGAAGGGCAGTGTAACAAAGTCTGGTCTGTCTGCTAACGTGGCCGGCAGCGTACGTTCTAAAAAGAAACATACGGCTGTTGCACCCATCACACCAAAGCAACCACCAAGTGTTAGCGCCCGTGCAAGTGCAAGTGTTTTAGGATACGCGGCTTTTTTCGCACGTTTGACGAACCACAAAACATTACCCGCGACAATGAGACCACAAAATGCCATACCCAGAAAAAAGTAAATAAAACGGGCATCAAGTGCAGCAAAATTTGCCAGGTGCATACTGAAGAGCAAGGTGATGCCAGGATAAAAAATCTCGCCACCCGGAGGATTATACTCACTGGAAAATTCCTCATCTCTGACCGAGTAGAACTTATTCACGTAGTTTGAAAATGTCCCGTTTTTTACGCCATTGACCCTTATCAGGCTGTTTGTATCGCCGTAATTCTGAATATTCAAACCAGTTATCGTAGCATCGTATTCTGTTTCAGTATCTGTAATAAGTTGCTGAAGATCAGGAAGGGGTTTTGGCGTAAACGCAGCTTGCTCTGAAGCATTGGCAATCCCTGCATCATTGAGCATGGTGTTAAAGTCGCCTTTGTATAGCAACATGGCCGTCGAAAGTTGAAAAATAATACCTAGATTGAACATAACACCGGTTAACGCATACATCAGTCCAAACGGCAGAGAAATGACGCCTACCACATTATGTAAGTCGTTCATTTTGTATCTTGTTGTCTTATCCCGGCGATACAGAAAAAAGTGCTTAATCAGGTTTTTAAGTTGTATGACAATGCCGGTAAATATGATCACTAGAAAAAAGAAGGTGATCACACCAATAATGTACCTACCCTGAGGGATGTGCAGGGTATAGTGCATGTGGTTGAGATAATTGGCTAACTCAAAAGGATTGCTGTCGTTAAGCACCTTTCCGGTAGAGGGATCGATAAGCAGTTGTGTAAACTCGCCACTGCGTTCAGGCTTTTCCAGCTTCTCATTAATTTCTTCTACGGTCAGGCCTTGCGCGGTTAATAAGCGTGCTTCATCGAAATAAGCATTACCTGCTTCTGACAGCTCAGGTGAATCATAAACCGGTAGCGATAAATTGATGTAGGGAGAATAGTCGCCCGGGAGGCGAAAAAACAACAGCCTGGATTCGTCAAAGTCCTGTGAATCAACCGCGTTTTGTATTGCGCTATTAATATTAACGGTTTGCTCAGCAACGGAGATAGGATACTGAGGTAATGATGCCCACCGCACGACTTCCGGAAGGAACAATGTAATTGAGCCTGCCCAGAAAACGATAAATAACGGAATAGAAATAAACAGTCCTACCCAACCGTGAGCTTCTGTCGCTTTACGAATAGTTTCTTTTTTCATAGTACGTCCAGAATAAGCAGCGCATTTATCGAGCCTGATGTCAGAAGTATCAATGTGCTCCGGATCAGACTTTTCTTAAAATTCTCAACACAGAAATAATAAGTAGCAATGCCTGCCCATAAAAGAAACCCGCCTACAAAACCGATAAGAAAATAGACCTCCCGGTGGATCGGAACAAGGTAAGCAATATTCACCATAATACTAACATTTAAGAACAGGCCCAGAAATAAACCCGCAAACGTTCTACCCCACATCGGCTCCTCCCAGGCTGGCTGCAATCAGCATAAATGCTGAGCCGGCGATTACTGTGGCAGACAATTTAGCCTTATTAAAATGGGGTAATATCAATGCAAGACCTATCCATGAGGTCATGCTGACACACAAAGTAATGATGCTGGCAGCGAGAGGATGATAGAGCTCGCTTAACATTACAGTACAAACAATGACTGACGGAATGAAAAGCCCCCAGGCCAGGCCTTTAGAAAAAGGCTTTGTGAGGAGCACTTGCTGATCTGCACTCAAATAGATAGGAAACGATCCCAACCAGCCTATCTGTACTGCAAGTATTTTGAGAAGAATTAACACAAGTGCTCCTGCAAACTACACATTGATTTTAGTGTGTTTAAAGGTGGTCACTAAAGCCATAATATTTGGCAATACACAGAATAGTATAATCCACGATACGCCCATTATGTCGCCTGCCATACCGTGCTCTACGATGTGCGCAAGATGGAAAAGGGTCAGGAGTGCAATCAGAGAAAGTGTTAACCAGCGAACTGCTGCAGACCATTTCACACTGAGCAATAAAAGGGGGGCAAGAGAAAAGAACAATATTCCCTGAATCATTGCAAAAGGAGGCAAGTGAATGTCTACAGGCCCGCCGTTCTCCGCAACCTGTGCGAGTGCGTGACCCGCTTCAGAAAGGTACAATCCGAAGATACCCAAAATTGGGATAAGTAAGTAAATTGGGACTTTTGTTTGATAACTCTGCATGAATTTCTTCCTTAAATAATTGTCCGAAAAAACCGTATTGTGGGCGTGTACTAATACAGAAAGGGATATTGATGCCCGGCCCGGATGGAAACAATCAGAGACATCAGTCTGATAAAGTCGACTACGACGTTTTACGTCACCTTCATCCGAGCAGCAATCTGGTTTTTATAATCCCTCTGGATTTACGTTAACACAAATGGGAATCATTACCATTATACTTTGTGGTTGCTTCGTTGAATAGACAGAAAGTAATGGTTTGGGGAAAAGGCGGACATTCTTTGTAATGCCGGTAACTGACAAAAAGTTACTTTCACAAGGCATCTGTATCAATACTTCAACGTTAAAGGTGAGCCACGAATCTGGCTCACCTTCTCAACCGGCAAAGTTATACGTTGTATGTCGAAGATGCGGTATCACCACCGCGACCTGTCCAATTTGTATGAAAAAATTCGCCACGTGGTTTATCAAGGCGCTCATACGTGTGTGCGCCAAAATAGTCTCGCTGGGCTTGCAATAAATTGGCTGGTAAACGGCCATTGCGATAACCGTCAAAATAATTAAGCGCAGCGCTGAATGTAGGGGTGGGAATACCGTTTTGTGCGGCAACGGCAATCACATTTCTCCAACCGCTTTGTGACGCCTGTAACTTTTCAATGAAGTAAGGTGCCACCATTAAATTCGATAACTCAGGATTTGCATCAAATGCATCTTTTATGTGCGATAAAAAGGTGGAGCGAATAATACAGCCTCCACGCCACATCAGCGCAATCCCGCCATAATTCAATTCCCATTTAAACGCTTTTGCTGCTTCACGCATGAGTACGTATCCCTGAGCGTAAGATACAATTTTTGAAGCCAGCAAAGCGTTCCGGATATCTTCGATGAACGCGCGCTTGTCTCCCTTAAAAACAGGTTCGGGACCTCTTAGCAAAGATGAAGCTGCAACGCGTTCTTCTTTTTGAGCCGATAAACAACGTGAAAATACGGCTTCGCCAATAAGCGTAAGTGGTACGCCGTGATCCAGAGCTGACACAGCCGTCCATTTCCCTGTTCCTTTTTGACCTGCGGTATCAAGGATTTTCTCGACCAGGGGCTCGCCATCTTCTTTATACGCAAAGATATCCCGCGTAATTTCGATTAAATAACTATTTAACTCGCCCTCATTCCACTCTGCAAACACACTGTGCATGTCATCAGCAGTCATACCTAGCAGATCTTTCATGATTTGATACGCTTCACATATCAACTGCATATCACCGTATTCGATACCGTTATGCACCATTTTTACAAAGTGGCCGGCTCCGTCTTCGCCTACCCAGTCACAACATGGGGAACCGTCGTCCACTTTAGCAGCAATCGCCTGAAAGATATCTTTAACCTCAGGCCAGGCCTCTTGTGCACCGCCTGGCATTATTGACGGGCCGGTTAATGCGCCTTCTTCCCCGCCCGAAACACCTGCTCCAATAAAGTGAATGCCTTTTTCTTTCAGCAACGCAGCACGACGATTAGAATCCGGGAAGTGCGTATTACCGCCGTCTATAATAATGTCGCCTTTTTCCAGATGCGGAACCAATTGTTCAATCATTTTATCTACCGCAGGGCCAGCTTTAACCATCAGCATGATTTTCCGGGGTGCTGTTAATGAATTGACTAATTCCTCAATACTGAATGCTCCGCGTATGGCCTGGCCTTTTGCGCGGCCTTCAATAAACCTGGATACTTTGTCGGTAGAACGATTATATGCCGTTACAGTGAACCCTTTACTGGCCATATTCAGAATGAGGTTTTCCCCCATGACAGCCAAACCCACTACAGCAATGTCTGATAGATCTTTCATATTAATAACAATGTCCCGTTAACGTATGTCTAGTTTACTGTTCAATTTTTTGAACAACGTGGAGCCTGCGTTACTTATTGTTGTATTAGTCGTTTATTTAAAATCTTGTTCCGGATAAACGCGCTTCATTTCCCTAATTCGTAGCTTCTATGATTAAATGAAAATGAGAACTAATTGCGTTTTCTCTGAGGTGCTACTGTATATTAACTGTTACAAACTTCAAGAAAATCTGGCATTTACGTAGAATGAAATAATCTGTAACTCGCTGAATATAAGCCTCCATTTCTACCTGCAGATGTCCTGAAACGTAAACTTGAGTTTTTCAACGCACTTTAGGAAGCTGCACAGCCATTGCTTTACTTGACAATTGATAATAAGTATCATTTTCAAAAAATGTACATATAAGGATTAATCATGACTTTCTCAGGATCAACCCGTTGTAAAATTGCCTTAGTGCTGGCACTTTCTACCGGCAGTTTTTCTTCTCAGGTATCAGCAAATGGTGCTATCGGTGATCACGTAAATAACCTTCACGCGCACCTGGGCGAATACTCAGAAGAAGTGCGGTGGCTGGAAGATAAATTTGGTGCCGTCGTTGATGCCTACGAAAAGCAGGGCAAAGGAAAAGTCGATACTGACGTTATGATTGAGTACTGGGAAGAAGTAGATTTCCATTCAGCCATTGAGACACAGTATGTGCCTGTTTACGCCACAATCTGGCAAGGCATTTACGGTGTAAAAACAGCCATCGATAGCGGTGCCGCTACGACAGCCGTCCGTGCTGAAGAGGCAAAACTGGTACATGCCCTCTGGCAGGGCCTGGGGGCGGTAAAACTGGCTTCTCAATATCAGAAAAAAGGACTTATTGCTCAGGTTCAAACCACCGAAACTGAACCGACAACGCCAACGGAAGTGATTGATGACATTAAAGTTCGCCTTGATCGCGTCGTCGCGAAGTATGCTGAACAGTTGTCTGAAGTGGCAACCACGCTGGTGTATGATACCTATCTGCAACGTTTCGAAGGTATTGAGGGGGCCTTAATTGAATTAGATGCGCCTCTGGTTGAAGATCTGGAGAAAGACTTTAACGTTTCTTTACCGCAGGCGATTGAGCAAGACAAAGGCGTAGATGCAGTACGCGAAGTTGTGAGTACCATGCAGGTTAAGTTAGATAAAGCCTATGCGTTACTGGCTGAAGCAGAGAAAAGTCGTAAGAGCGTGTTTTAAGGAATCACTATGCAACGCAGAGCGTTTGTTCAGGGCTTAGGACTGGCTGGCTTAGCTGGCGGTCTTGGGCTGTTACCCGGCATGTCCTTCGCTAATCCGGCAACCGCGGTATCTGTTGATTCACTGCCAAAATTGAAAGGCGACCTCACGCTTTATCTTGGCAGAGGAGAGGGCGGACTTTACGAAAATGTCCTTGAGGCGATCAAGAAAAAGAACCCGGAACTGAATTTACAAATTCGTCGCGGTGCGACGGCAGAGCTGGCCAATATGCTGGTCGCCGAAGCTAAAGCCGGCGTGAAACGGGCGGATTTGTTCTGGGCAGTAGATACCGGTTCTATAGGTATGATTACTGACCAGGGGCTGGCAAAGCCCCTGCCAGACGACGTGGTCAATCAACTGAAACCGGGTTTTCAGTACCCTATGTGGTCGCCGGTAACCGGGCGCATCCGCACTTTACCTTATAACACTGAGCGGGTACGTGCAGACCAGATCCCTGACAGTGTGATGGCCCTTGCCGACACAGATTTGAAACTGGGTTGGGCACCTGCATATGCCTCTTTTCAGTCTTTTGTTACAGCGATGCGCATTCTCGAAGGTGAGAAAGCAACAGCCAGCTGGCTGAAAGGTGTGAATAGCCGGGCGAAGAAATATGCCGGTGAACTGGGTGTGGTAATGGGGGTTGAGCGCGGTGAAGTAGATTTGGGCTTTGCCAATCACTACTACACGTTAAGGCTTAAGTCCGGCAAGCCGGATGCCACCGTAGATATAGCCTACACAAACGGTGATGCGGGGTGCCTGGTGAATGCCTCCGGCATTATTTCGCTCACTGAAGGTGATTTACCGGTAAACTTTATCCGTTACCTGCTGACCAGAGAAGTGCAATCTTATCTGGCGTCTGAAGCCTATGAAATTCCACTGGTCGGCGGCGTAGCGCCGCCTGATGGTCTCACGCCTCTGAGCAGTATTTCTCCTCCTGATTTGGATCTTCGTAAGTTAGCTGATATAAGACCGACATTAGACTTAATGAGGAATGTTGGCGTTCTGTGAAAAACCTGCCTAAATCGTACCCCTTTGCAATCATCATTGCGGTGATTGCAATTTTACCCGTCGGGGTTTTATTTTCCCTTGCCTCTGATGATGCTGCGTTTTTTGATACCAGAAATATCACTGTATTAATGAATACGCTGGCATTGATGGGGCTCACGGTGGCAGGGGCTGTGATGGTCGGGGTGCCCCTGGCGTTACTCACAGCATATGTCAGTTTGCCTTTAAAGCGGCTGTGGCTAATTTTATTTGCAGCACCGCTGGCTATGCCAAGTTACCTTGGCGCATTTACCCTCTATTTTTCTTTCGGCCGCGGCGGCGAAATCGAGAGCTTTACCGGTTTGACCACGCCATCTTTGGAAGGACTGTGGGGGGCAGGGCTGGTCATGACGTTGTACACCTATCCGTTTGTGATGATGACCACCCGTTCCGCCCTGCTCAGCCTTGATGCCAGTCAGATAAATGCTGCCCGTACATTGGGATTATCATTAACTGCCAGTATCTGGCGCATTGTTTTGCCACGGGTCGTAAACAGTATTGCCGCCGGGGCATTGCTGGCGGCGCTGTATGCGCTATCGGACTTCGGGACGCCGGCAATCATGGGGCTGGATACATTTACCCGGGTAATATTCGTGGAATACAACGCCTTCGGTCTCAGTCAGGCAGCCATGCTATCGCTGCAGTTGATGCTGATAGTCGTGCTTATTCTCTTCATCGAATCTCAAATCCGTGGTGCCAAAGAACGACCTGGCAAACACATTCAAATACATGTTCATCCGGCGAAAAGTCTTGGTTTTGTGAGTCTGTTTTCGCCGGTTATTCTGTTATCTCTGGTTCTGCCTCTTGGCATTTTTGTATTGTGGCTGGCCCGGGAGGGAGCAGAAGGCTTTGATATTACCTATGCATGGAATTCCGCCTACGCCTCCATGATGGCCGCGGTTGTCGCAGTCATTCTGGCGATTCCCGTTGCCCATGCCGCTATTGCCGGCCGGGTAGGACGATTTTTTGAGCGAATAACGTATTTTGGATTCGGTGTCCCCGGCATTGTAATGGGGACAGCGCTGGTTTATCTCGGATTACAAATTCCGGTACTGTATCAGACGCTGGGCTTGCTGGTGATTGCCTATGTATTGCGCTTTTTGCCGCTGGCTGTGAGTACAGTTCGCAGTACTACTGAGAATCAGGATGGTGGCCTGGGAAACGCTGCGCGGGTATTGGGGGCTTCGCCCAGAGAAGCGTTTTTCCGTATTACCTTACCTCTGACTGCGCGGGGCATGATTGCCGGCGCCGCATTGGTTTTCCTTGAAGTGATGCGTGAATTACCGGCAACATTGATGCTCGGGCCCACAGGTTTTGAAACGTTAGCAACGTACCTGTGGCGTGTTTATGAAGCTGGCTATTTCGGACGTGCTGCAGTACCGGGTTTATGCCTGGTATTTATTTCCGGGCTTGGGTTAATCCTGATGCTTACCGGCGAGCGAAAAGCAGAATTTTCAGTTAATGAGAGTCAACATTCCTGATGCTAGAAGTTAATGGTTTATCAGTCGATTATGGAACTAATCGGGTAGTGCGAAATTTAGATCTCAAGCTTAATGAAAGCGAGATCTTAATGTTAGTCGGGCCCACCGGTTGTGGAAAAACGACAGTTTTACAAGCACTCGCGGGTTTGATCCCCGTAACTGAAGGGAAAATTGCTCAGGGTGGATGGGTTTCCACACCTGAGAAACAGGTGCCACCGGAAAAACGCAACGTGGGGATGGTGTTTCAGGACTTTGCACTCTTTCCCCACCTCACCGTAGAGCAAAATGTTCAGTTCAGATTGAAAGACAATACGTTGGCTGATCACTGGTTGGAATTACTGGGTCTGAGTGACTTCCGGCACGCTAAGCCTGCACGGTTATCCGGTGGACAAAAGCAGCGGGTAGCATTGGCCAGAACGCTGGCACATGAGCCTGCTTATGTATTACTCGACGAACCGCTTTCCAATCTGGATGCCGCATTAAAAGACAGCTTGCGATGGGATATTCGTGATGCCCTCAAAAAGGCGGGTGTACCGGCAATTTGGGTAACCCACGATCAGGATGAAGCCCTGTCGGTCGGTGACAGGGTAGGGATCTTAAATAAAGGTGTGCTTGAACAACTGGATACACCAGAGCAGTGTTTTGAAAAGCCGGCCAGTAAATTTGTGGCACGTTTTCTTGGTGAAGCCAGTTTTCTCAAAGGGCGTATTTCCGGCAATGAAGTAGAAACCGCCATTGGCAACGCACCGGTGTATTCAGCTGATAATCAGCAAGAATTAGTGGAATTGCTGGTAAGGCCCGACGATGTGATTATTACCGAAAAGCCGGAGCAGCCAAACGCGACGGTGTTACGCAGCCGTTTTGAAGGTGGCAGCAGATTATTGTTTGCTGCGCTGGATTCGGGTGAAACTGTGAGTGCCAGAGTGTCTCACGAATTGAAAGTAATGCCGGAGCAGCGGGTATTACTCACCTTGCAATCCGCCCACCCGTTATCAGCATTTAATTTATAAGTCTCGCCGGCCGGGCAAAAAATATATCGGAAGCACATTACCGGTTAATACGGTTAATGTGCTTCAATCCCCAAGAAAACAGATATTAAGCAGATAGCTCTTTTCTGACAATATCAGCGCCCGCTGCCAGGGCCTCAAGCTTACCCCTCGCAATGTCCCGGGAAAGAGGAGCCATGCCGCAGTTGGTACAAGGATAAAGCTTGTCCGCATCAACGTATTTCAGTGCTTCCCGGATAGTCGCTGCCACTTCTTCAGCCGTTTCAATTTCCGGGGTAGCCACATCAATGGCGCCAACCATAACTTTCTTACCCTTTAGTAACTCAAGGACTTCAAATGGCACACGCCCGTTGTGGCACTCCAGAGAAATAATGTCGATGCTTGATTGCTGAATGGCAGGGAACGTTTTTTCATAATGACGCCACTCTGCACCGAGAGTTTTTTTCCAGTCTGTATTGGCTTTAATGCCGTAGCCATAACAAATGTGAACGGCAGTCTCGCATTTTAAGCCTTCACAGGCTTTTTCCAGCGCTTCGATTCCCCATTCATTAACTTCATCGAGGAACACGTTAAAGGCAGGTTCATCAAACTGAATGATATTCACGCCGGCGGCTTCGAGCTCTTTAGCTTCTTCATTTAACGCTTTTGCGAATTCGAAAGCTAACGTTTTACGATCTTTATAATAATCATCATACAGGGTATCAACCATGGTCATCGGACCGGGAAGTGCCCACTTGATGGGACGATCGGTTTGTGCCCGCAGGAACTTCGCATCGTCAATGAACACAGGTTTCTGGCGGCTTACCGGGCCGACGATCCCGGGCACGCTGGCATCGTAGCGGTTACGAATTCTGACTGTCTTTTTATTTTCAAAGTCAACGCCGCTTAAGTTTTCAATAAAGGTTGTGACAAAGTGCTGACGGGTCTGTTCACCGTCACTGACAATATCGATACCTGATTTTTCCTGTTCTTGCAGCGTCACCCGAAGGGCATCGTTTTTACCTGCAGCGAGGGCTTCTCCCTCAAGTTTCCATGGAGACCAGAGCTGTTCAGGTTGCGCCAGCCACGATGGTTTTGGCAGACTTCCGGCGGTGGAGGTCGGGAATAATTTTGTCATTGTAATACTACCTGTACCTTAAAATCAGATTGCTGACGCAGCAACGCCAGAGGCCCATTGCTGAAGCGTATTTTGATGTTTCTGAATGAAGTTCTCTTCGCACCATTTACCCTGCTCGATGGCAAGTCGGGCGCGTTCTTCCTTGTCGTACACCACTTGAGTAACTGAATAATCGTGATTTCTTAGACTTGGCTTGTACACTTCACCGGCGACAGAGTTCGTGTTGTAAATCTCCGGGCGATAAATCTTCTGGAATGTTTCCATGGTGCTCAGCGTGCTGATGAGCTCCAGTAAGCTGTAGTCGTTCAACAGATCGCCGAAGAAAAAGAACGCATAGGGCGCCGAGCTGTTAACAGGCATAAAATAACGAACTTTCATGCCCATGGTTCTGAAATACTGCTCTGTCAAAGATGTTTCATCAGGTTTATATTCCGTGCCTAACACTGGGTGCTGATTACTGGTACGGTGATAGGTTTTGTTGTCTGAAACACTCAGGCAGATCACCGGCGGTTTACTGAAGTTCTCTTTATAAGCGCCGGAACTGATGAAGTCCTGAAACATTTTTCCGTGTAATTCACCATAGTTTTCCGGTACAGAGAAATGGTCTTTCCCCTCATTGTGTTTACGTAACACCACACTGAAATCGTAGTCGCGCACATAAGACGAGAAATTGTTACCCACAATGCCTTCAATACGTTTATTCGTATAGTGATCGACAACGCTGGTTTTCAACACTTCAATGGTCGGGAAGGTCTCACCATTACCTTCAACATCAACATCGACATGCACGATATCGAGCTCAACGGAATAACGGTCTTTTTTAGGGTTATCCCAGTGTGCCAGACTATTGAAGTTGTTATTGATCATGTTAATTGCTTTGCGCAGATTTTCCTGCCGGGCTTCACCACGGGCCAGGTTTGCAAAGTTCGTGGTAAGACGTGTTTCGTCCGCAGGAGAGTAGTGCTCATCAAAGCGAACGGTCTTAATGGAATAAGTGAAATCGCTACTCATAATAGTCTGGTGCCCCATGATCAAAACAAAAACTAACATTTAATGTGTTGAGCTAATTGTAGGGCGAGTTAACTATGATGAATATTGATATTAATTAATGGTTGTATGAGCCGTTTTCATGGTTTGGGGTCGTGACCCGAATTGCCGCTGTTTTTCAATAGTCATGGCTATCATTCCGGCACCACTTTGCCAGACGCGGAAGGCGAATCAACGGAAGTGTCTTTTATATACCAGATGCTATTTTTCTCTCCCCGTAAAGCCCGCCCACGGGTTTTCAAAGCACCTTTATAAAATACATAAGCGAAGACACAGGCTGTCGCTTCAACCCACAGGTTACTGGGTGTGAGCTGCCACGATACTGCGGGCAATACGAGACTGATAAGCGTAGTGACAGGAATACAGGCACAACATAAACTCAACAAGAGTTGCAAATGAATGGCGCTGCGTGCCGCACCTTTCAGAAAGCTGTAGGCCAACGCCAGCAGGAACACAGTGAAATAAACCCAAAGGTATGACTGATTTACCGGCTGTCCGAATATGTACATCCATTTTGAAGAAAGTAATGTTGCTGCCACGCCCAGCATTGACCCCACGCACACACCAACAGTGAGGTTTGCCATGACCGCGTTAGATGTGGATTGCACTGCCTGCTTCTTTCGTCTCTTTTCCAGCCACAGTAAATTTCCTGTGTAGAACAATGCTGCACCCATCAGGCCTAAAATGAAGTATACCCAGCGGCCAAACGTACCTGCAAAGTTACCAAAATGCAGCGCAAATAAGCTTTTTACCAGCGGCCAGTATCCGCCATTTTCATCACTGCTAAGTGTGGAGTAGGTAACTTGTTGTGTGAAAGGGTGCATCAAGATCACGTCAGAATCTGCAGCACGCTGGAGCACACCTTTCCCTGCAACATCAATGCGTACAGATGCTCTTTCTGTATCCAGATTTGAAAAGCTGAGTTGTTTGACCCGGTACCCTGTTGTGGTTTCATTCACCTTCTGTATGAAACTGGACATCGCCGGTAAGGCAGAAAGCGGGTAGACGTCAGAAGACTGACCGCCGCGCTGAAACATGGGCTCATCGCCATAAATGTAGTCCAGTCCGTCGTAGATGATGTCATGAAAAGCAAACACTACCACAGTCCAGGCAATGATCAGGTGGAAGGGCAGGCTGGTGATGCCGAGCAGATTGTGGGTGTCCAGCCAGAAACGGCTGGCACCTTTTTTCTGGCGAAGCGAGAAGAAGCTTTTCACCAGTGTCGGCAGCAGAAAGATAACCCCTGATACCAGCGCAACAAAGTAGAGTGCAGAGGCAATGCCCATTATCACCACGCCGAGATCTTCATGTCCGACTTTGCCGGGAATGCCTGCGGTTCTGTGCAGTTGATCGATGAGATCTCCCAGCACATTTTGTTCGCTGACGCTGGAGTACACTTCACCATGTTCGTTTAACGAGGCACTGCGAATCACACTGTTCAGAGAGATACCCCTTCCACCACCCTGTTCATACCAGAAAAGCGGAGATTGATTTTCTTCAAGGCTGACAGTAAAACCTTTGATAACATTTTCATGCGCCCCGGCGGCCTGTTGAATCAACGTATCATATTCGTTCAGTTCTACCTGAGGTAAATGCGTATCAGCGGGTATAGCCCATTCTGTAATGGGGGCTTTGAACATGGTCAGTGCACCGGCGAAAAAGGCAATAAAGAGTACAAGGCCCGATGTTATGCCTGTCCAGGTATGTACAGATTGATAGATACGGATAATGTCGCTGCGGATTTTCATACTGCGCTCCTGAGCAAGGCAAAGAGACCCCAGCAAGCCAGGTTTGCTGCTCCGAGCCAAAGAAAGGCACTGCGGCCAGATTTAAACAGAAAACCAAATGCCACGATAATCAACCAGATGAAGGGGACCATCCACATCGTAAACTGGTCCTTATTAACGGCACCGATCCCGCCCGGACCATACCAGGCGAATAGTCCCATAATTGCGAAGGATAAAGTCAGGCCAAGTAAGCAGCAGGCAATATTCTTACTCCACCAGTCGGTACGGATTTTTTGGTCTTGCTTAAGCCTGCTCATATCAGGTTACCTTTCCCGCTTTAATTAACGTCATAACAGGCACAATGACGGACAGCACCGCCAGCAGAAGAGCCCAGGTAAATATGGCTGCGGCAACAGTCATGATTTGTAACCAGATCACCAGGGAAGCGCCGAGGAAAATATAGCCGGCGTACCTGAAAGCGGGACCTCCCTGAGAAGACGCAAACCGCTGGTTTTTATTGGAAAAGTATAGTAAGGCCATTCCCGCCAGTGCAGTAAGAAAGGCTATTAAGGAGAAAAGCATGACTGTCGGTCCCTGAAATCTGAAAATAGATTAAACTAAAGTCGAATGATTAATGATAATGATTTACAGTCCCGCTGTATAGAAGAGAGTAGCACCCTGTTTAGACCACTGAGGTGGGTAACTCAGAAATAATCCAGCCTAAAACTGTTAAGGCGCCTGCATACATCAGAATACCGGCATAGTTACCCATCATCACAAGAGGGATAACAGGAATAATCAGGCTCCAGCTCAACAATGAACGCAGGCGCGAAGATATTTTCAGCGACAACAGCGTGCTGCTTTCATCGTTGTTTCTTGCATGCAATTGCCTGCGCCGGTGGTCGGTATTCGCCAGAAGCATAATAATAACGGCGCTGTATGCGATGAATGGCAAAGTGGTAAAAAGATGATTCATTTTGCGATTCCTTCTTCACTGAAGGCGACATTATCCCGTTGATTTTTTGCTTCCCGGTGCCAGGAAGCATACAGATTATAAAAGCACCATGCGGCACAACAAAGCAGCACCAGGTCGACAAACAGTAAGGCAATCATGTTGTGTATCACTGCGTCAGCCCAGCCGGTGCCGGACGCCACAAAACGAAGTAAGGGTAACGCAAGGCAAAGCAGACCGTTCAGCACATAGAAAAGCTGTTTTAGTTTATCTGTTCTGCGGACTAATAATGAGAATAAGGTAACAATACCTGCGGCGATTATGAAAGATAACGGGGTCCAGGTACTTTCACTGGCACCAAAAGCACCACTTAGAAAAAAGCCGAGAGCACTGCTTAAAGAACAAACCGGCAGGCCCCAAAATCCCCATATGCAAAGGCGACTAAACCAGCGCCACTGATCCGTATTTTCTTTCTCGTTTCTGTGGGCATAAAGCTGCAGGCCGGTAACCGTGACATAACAGGACGCAACACCAAGACTTATCCAGACAATTTTAGAAAACAGACCGGCAAAGGTGCCAAAATGGATAGGGAAAATCAGAGACAGGACGACACTACCGGCGGAAGGTACCGTACCAACCTGCGGCTTATATTCTACAAATTCTCCGTTAGTTACATCATAAACCAGTTGCTCGAAACCAACTCCGCCTTCAGCTGGCATGAAAAACGCCGTCATGCTTGCAGATTCAGTTCCCCAATGAGAAACAGAGAGAAACGTTGGTAATGAGCCTTGTTTTTTGTATGCATCAGCCACCATGGTATTCAGGTTCGCTGACTCTTGCGGCGTTTCACTTTTATTTTGCTGTTCGCCGACCAGTGTATACATCATTGCTTCCTGATCACCTCCGAAGGCAACCATCGCCATGGCAGGCAGGCCAAAGGCGCCGGCAAAACTGAAAAAGCTGCCTGTAAATGCGAGCAAAATGGCAAAAGGAATACTCCATGTACCGGCTACGGTATGGGAGTCACGCTTCAGTGACTGTCCGTCCCGTTGCTTTCGTATTGCAAACATGTCGGCGAACAGATGTTTATGCATCATAAAGCCTGAAACAGCTGCAATCAGCATGGCGAGACCAAGAATCCCAGTCAACAACAGCCCCCAGGGTGGCGGGATATGTAATTCCGTGTGAATAGCCACCAGGAAGCGGCTCAGCGCATTACTGTCATCTGTTGCCGATAAATCACTGCCGAAACCTTCAGTCTCAGACAGAACGTTGCCTTTCGCATCAATACGATACTGAATACCGTATTCATCCATTACGCCTGAAGGATTTTGTTTGTGAGTGTGAAAATAAAAAACCAGTTCCTGCCGGTGATTTTCATAGGCTGAAACTTCTTCACGGAATTCTTCCGGTGTGCTTTTTGCCAGGTCGGAAACGGTTTTATTTATGTCGGAGCTGACCAGTAACCCAAGACTTTCGTTGCTGTTTGCCCATTCACCAATTTCTTCAGATACTACGGCGACTGTGCCGGTAAAAATAACGGCATAAAGCAGCATACCCAGCACAATGCCTGACCATGAGTGTAAGCTTAATAGTGCTTTTGCTTTTGAGCGTACGTTTGCTGTTGGACCACTCATCATATTACCCCGTAAACTGGTAGGTCAGAATGCCGCTGTTAAGTAAAAATAATGCTGCTAATACCCACCAGGCTTTCCGCTGATCTACAGTCAGATAGGTATAGAAAAAAAGCACTGACCAGATAAGCGGGAAAATAACCAGTGGCATGATGATATTGTTTACTTTGCCGGCACCGGCAGGAAACCACACAGCCATGGCCAGCATAAAGCATAGGGAAACAAGCAACGTTGCCGGACCGGATAGCCAGAACCGGCCATTTTTCAGAAAATTCGCTGCAGATGTGGTCATTGAAAAAGATCTTTTTTAGATTTTGCAAAAGAATATCACAAAACCATCGTCGTTTAAATGATAATTATACTCATTCTCTTGTGGGCGGTGCAAAGAATGGTGCAGCGGGCAGAGCCCGCTGACATCCTTGCACAGATCAGAATTGATATGCGACAGATGCCACAATGCCGCGGGGATCACCGGCATGTACACCGCGACCAGCAGGAGCCTGCGAGGCCTCAGCAACGTAACGTTCGTCGAAGGCATTCTGGATGTTTAGCTGAAAGCGCCAGTCCAGATAATTTACCCTGGCGTAAAAGTTCGCCAGCGTATACGGGTCTGTTTCCAGGGTGGTTGTGAAATATCGTGTACCAATATATTGAGCACCGCCGCCCAATGTTAAGTCAGCATTTGCAGTAAGTGGCATGGTGTAATTAAGCCACAACGAGGCTGTAGAGTATGGCGCACCCTGAACCTTGCCGGTTTTTACCAGGTTGCCTTCTTCATCTGCATCGTACTCATCGGTTTCAGACTTACCGATATTGGCAAATACGCTCAACTGTTCAGATACCTGCCAGTTCACATCAAACTCAAAACCGGTCGCTTCCTGTTTACCCGCCGCTCTCATACCGAACGGGTTGGTGCCATCGATTGGGGCTGTGGGATCGGAAACCGCAACATTGAGCTTTTCTATAGAGAATGCCGCCAGAGTGAAGCTGATATTTTGCGAAAAGCTGCCCTTGAGGCCAAGCTCATAGCCTTCTCCTTCTTCCGGTTCAAGGAAATTAAAGAACTTATCCGTGTCAGTGTTGGGAGAAAAGGATTCTGAATAGCTGCCATAAACGGTGAGGTCATCAGTAATATTATACGTTGCTCCATACTGGAAGCTGGTATTGTCCAACTGTTGTTCAGCGCCGTCGAGAATACGGTTGATGTCATCGTATCGCACCCCTGCACTGACAATAAAGTCGTCGGTCACATTCAGATAGTTCTGCGCAAAAAAGCCACTACGTTTAGCGTCTTCAGTACCTCCGTATGCCATTAATGATTCGTAGGGGGGACGCTCTTCTGAGTAATCAGGATTACTCCAGTCAAGTGCCGACATAACTGTTGCATCCCAGGCGCCACCATATTCGTAATCCGTTTCCCGGTAGTCAGCCCCGATCACCAGCCGGTTTCTTAAACCGCCAATCTCAAAATCACCGGAAGTACTTAACTGAAAGGCATTTTCATCGGTTGCGCTTATCTGATTTGCCGGTACACGGTAAACAATATTCGCTTCCGGATCGTAGCTGATTGGCAGCCATAACACGCTGTATTCATAACCGCTGTCCAGTTTCCGGGCCCGGGCGTTAAGCTGCCAGTTTTCGTTTAACTGATGTGATACATCTACACCATAATTGTACAGGTGACGCTCCATGGTATCGTCCGGACCGTTGTTTATTTGTCCGATGGGTCCTGTCAGGTTACCGTCAGCGTCAATAACATTCCCGAAGTCCGCCGGGTTATCGTCTTTTGTAATCTCAGCAAAGGCCGTAATGGTTGTCGCATCGCCAATAAAGAATTTTACGGAAGGTGCAATATATGTGCGGTCGAACGAGTTGTTGTAGTCTCTGTGTGTGTCGTTGGTGGTATACAACCCGACCAGTCTGAATAATGCTTCATCACTGAACTGACCATTCAGGTCAAAGCGTGGACTTGCATAACCATAGTTACCGAAATCCAGCATGACTTCACTTTGAGCTTGTTTTGTCGGGCGCTTTGCTCGCATATTAATAATACCGCCCGGGTTACTTTCTCCGTAAAGAATCGAGTCCGGCCCTTTGAGGATCTCTACTTGTTCCAGTCCGTAGATTTCAGGGTCGCTCACGCCACCCCACTCCGATACCCGGAAACCGTCAATTAACACCGGAGGGTTCTGGAATCCGCGCATTGTAAAAGCTGACTGACGACCATCACTCGAACCCAGAAATCCTGCGTTTGATGTGTAAGCCAGCACCATCTCAAGTGCTTTAGGCTTGACTTCCTGAATGAAATCCTTGTTCAGAATTTGTACGGAGCGGGCAATCTCTTTTAATTCGATACCATTGCGGAGTAATGATGAGGCATCTTCAGTATGAAGCCCTGTCACCTCGATATGTTCTATTTTGTCATTATCATCTGCAGCAGCAAAAGATGAGCCGGCATGCATGAGTGCGCAGGCAATCGCGATTTTACTGAATTTCATAGTGTTCCCTGTTTCGTGCTTTCTGTTTGCGCGAATTCTATACATATTTATTGCAAGCGTATTTACTACCTTAGAGTGATATTGTAAATGATAATTATTTCTATTTGAAATTATTCATCACTGATCCTATGATTCTATTCAGGGGTAATCCATATCAATGGGTTAAATTGCGGGCAGGCTTTTGAGAAGCAAAATGAATGAATCTGTTTCTACAATGCAAACGATGCGTATTGCACTGAAATCACACGGTTGGCTTGTGAACAAGCGTCTGTTTCTGCCTGTTATTCTGCTTTCTTTTTTATGGTGGCCTTTCAGCCGTGAGACGACTCAGCAGGTTCTTGCTGACGCGTTCTTTCAGGTGGGGGCTTTTGTTTACGCATCTCTGGCGTTGTATTACCTGTGTACATTACGGGTGCCCGCAGAGACCATCAGCCGGTTCATTGCCCGCCATCCGTTTTATGAAGTCTTCATTGCCGCTTTTCTGGGAGCTTTACCCGGCTGCGGTGGCGCAATTATTGTTGTTACTCAATACACAAGAGGAGTAGCAAGCTTCGGTTCCGTTGTGGCGGTGCTCACCAGTACAATGGGGGATGCGGCATTTTTACTGTTGGCCCGGCAGCCGGCAGATGGTCTCATAGTGATGGCCGTCGGCATGGTGGTGGGGTCACTTACCGGAATCATTGTTAACCGTTTTCACAACTACCGGCCTAAACTTATTGAAGATGAGTTCAGCAGTCCTCAGGACGACAGTAACACTTGTGCGTCCATGAGAGTAAGTAAAGCACTGACCGGTCTGGCAACACGTTTCTGGCTGGTGATCAGTATCCCTGTTCTGCTTATCGCCATGGCTTTGGCGCTGCAAGTTAGTCCTGCGGACTATTTACCTGTTTCTGAGCAACAACTCACCCTGTCAGGCGCAGTCCTCGCAATTGTGAGTGTTACGCTCTGGGCTACGGGAAGTGTGGGCACGGGATATTCCTCATTAACCAGTGAAGATCCGGGGTCACAGCCACCTGACTGGAAACGAAAGGCTGCACTGGACACGCAGTTCGTGCTGGTATGGGTGATCATGGCGTTCATGCTTTTTGAGATCAGTATGCTGGTCTTCGGTGTAGATTTAGTCGATGTATTTCAGTCTATGGGAGCAAGTGCCGTGGCGCTGGCTATCCTCATCGGCTTCTTACCCGGTTGTGGTCCGCAAATACTCGTTACCACGCTGTACCTCAATGGCGCACTGCCGTTTTCTGCGCAACTGGGTAACGCAATCAGTAACGACGGAGACGCGCTGTTTCCTGCTATTGCGCTTTCTCCCCGCGCAGCGCTATTGGCAACGCTCTATTCTGGCATTCCGGCCTTCCTGGTGGGTTTCGGATATTACTTCCTGGTTGAGCTCTGATCCCAGGCGCTCAGCAGGGGTGCAAAATTTGCCATCAAATAGTAACAATTATCATTTGCATTATTGTCCATTCACATCTAAGGTAGACTTAAGAAAACGGGAAATCACCTAATCTTGTTCACCGTAGAGGATGTCATTATGGATATTACCTTCCTGTGTCCAAAACACACTGAATGGGTGTACAGCCACCCGGAACAGGCTGTGCACTTTCTGGCAAGAGATGAATATCAGGGCTCAATGTTATATGCCGACGGCCAGTACAGAGAGGCCATTGCCTATCTTGGGTGTGCGTTTGATATTGCAGCCATTTTGCTGGAAGTCGACGGGGGAGATAATGACGCTATGCGACTGAAGCTGGAGTCGCTCGGTGACTTGCTTAGCGATGCATATTTCAAGCTCGGATTAGTTCATTATAAGAGCGCCATTGAAATACGGGCTGCCGGATTGCTTTCAACTATGCCTTATTACAATGTGGCGGTGCTGCATGCCTGATGGCGAGGTTATGAATAAGGAATGTCATGCTCATTACGTTATCTGGGAGCGTGTCATTAAAGACGGAAACAGAGACTTTGACGCGGATGTTTTCGAAGGCGCGCGGCTTAAGTATTTACGTGCAGTCGAATTGGCCGTTGCCATGGTCGAAAGCGAACCTTGCATCCGGCCCACCATCGGTGCCTTGTTGGTGAGCTATCACAATCTGGCCGATCTTTACGAGCGGCATGGCTATCCGCTCTTCGCTCTGAATGCGCTGACCAGCGTGTTTCAGCATGTTGAACATCTTCAAAGGGCGAATCCTGCAGAAACCGCGCCCATCTGGGGCAAGCGCATTGCCTCAGAACAACTCTACCTGTTTAAAAAGCGACACGGCGAAGCGGAAGAATTTCAGAGACCTGCTTTCATCGCCATAAAACCTGACGACATCAGTACGCACCAAAGGTCTCTACATTAATTAACAAGGAGCATCCGCATGTTAAGACACCTGTCTTTTAAGCTTCAACTGGCGTTATCGCTGGTTCTGTTCAGCCCTTTTTTATGGGCACACCCCGGCCATGATCACGCCCACTGGACGAGTACAGTTCTTCATGTTCTGTTTTATGCTTCCATTGCCGCAGCGGCCGCAGCATGTGCCTTTGCGATTTACAAAGTCGTCAAGCGCCAGTCGTTAACGCAGGGAGATTAATCATGTTCCACAAGTTACTTGAAAAAGTGGATGTTCTGGTCAATTTTGAGCGCGCCAGTGCCCACTGTGATATTCCCTGCAAAATTTATGATCCCGTCAGTGCACAGTTGGCTGCGCTGAGTGTTATCCGCTTTGCTGATCTGATTGAAGAGTTAAATGGCGAAAATCCGGCTCAGCTTGTTCGCCTTGTACGTGAAAAAGAAATTCATGCGGAAAAGGTAAAGCAGGAAATCAGAGTGATATGGGGCGACTATTTTAAAGCGCCACAAATCGAAAAATACCCTGATGTTCATGAACTGGCACACAAAATTATGATGGCCGGTTCTGCCTGTAAGCAACATACCAGCCGTGACAAAGGTGTGGAGCTGCTTAATCTGGTCAATCAGTTTGCGGAATACTTCTGGGCTTCCAAAGATATTGCAACCTACACAGCAACGTGCCCGTATCCGCCTGCAGAGCAAGTGGTCTATCCTAAACTTGCCTGATGCTGAAACTTCTCGTCGTCGATGGCCGCAGCATGGAGCCGGCACTGAGTGCCGGTACGTTCGTGCTGGTGCGCCATCTTTTCTGGCGACTCCCCCGCATTAACGACATTGTCGCTTTTCGTTGTCAGACCCGTGGCCTGCTTATCAAAAGAGTAATTTCTGTAGAACCTGAACTCGGGCTCTATCTCGGTGGCGACAATATTGCTGAATCAATCACTTCCGAACAAATAGGCTGGGTAAAACCGGCTGATATCATCGGCAAAGTTCTGTGGCGCAGCCGCTGAGTATTGCTGTACGAAAGGATTAAATAAGGACAGGTTTAACAGAAATCCCTTTTATGTATTCTGGTATTTCGTAAATATCGGATTATTCCCCATTCACTTTGATTCTGTTATGCCTGTAATAAGCCGTTTCTATGGCATCATTATCGCCATGTACTTTAACGATCACAATCCTCCCCATTTACATGCTAAATATGCAGGTCAAGAAGCCATTTTTGCGTTTGACGGTACTATAATAAGTGGCAAGTTGCCGGTTCGTGCGGTAAATATAATTAACGAGTGGATTTCCGCTCACCGGATGGAGTTACTTGAAAACTGGCACCGGGCACAGTGTGGTAAGCCGCTCAATAAAATCAAACCGCTGGAGTAACGTTATGCTTCATGTAGTAAGTGCGAAATATCTGGAAGATTTTAAATTGTGGGTATGTTTTAACGACGGAACTGCAGGAGAAGTGGATCTTCGGGGAAAGCTTAGTGGTCCGGTTTTCGATCCCCTAAAGCAAGAAGCCTATTTCGCAAAAGTATTTGTCGATCAGGAATTGGAAACCGTTGCCTGGCCCAACGGAGCAGATTTGGCTCCCGAGTTTCTTAAAGACAACCTTGCTCAGGTTCCATCCTGACCACAGCTTTAATAGACAGCGCCCGTAACGGGCGCTGTGCATTTTATTCTCCGGTATTATCTGTCAGCTTCATCGGATCCATAAGCTTCATCAGTTCCTCGCGGGGAATGTCTGTCATTTCCTCAGCGACATCTACCACCGGACGCTGCTCTTTGTATGCCTTCTTGGCAATTTCTGCGGCGTTGGCGTAACCGATGACCGGATTCAGAGCGGTCACCAGAATCGGATTGCGGTGCAGGGCTTGTTCCAGCGTTTCCTGATTCACCGTGAAACCGGCGATGGCTTTGTCAGCCAGAATGGTGGCGCTGTTTGCGATGAGTGTCAGGCTGTTCAGCAGGTTGGACGCAATCACAGGCAGCATCACATTCAGTTCGAAATTACCTGATTGGCCACCAATGGTGATTGCCGCATCGTTGCCGATGACCTGTGCTGCCGCCATTGCAACAGCTTCCGGAATAACCGGGTTAACTTTGCCAGGCATGATAGACGAGCCCGGTTGCAGAGCAGGCAACGCGATTTCACCCAGTCCGGCCAGCGGGCCCGAGTTCATCCAGCGCAGATCGTTGGCTATTTTCATCATCGTCACGGCGGTGGCCTTCAACTGGCCTGAAAGTAAAACGGCGGTGTCCTGGGAGCCAATCAGCGCGAAGAAGTTGTCGCCGGGTTGAAAGTCAATATCCGTAAGAGCAGACAATTCACGGTTAAATGCAAAAGAAAAATCTGGATGGGCATTCACACCGGTACCTACCGCAGTTCCGCCCAGAGCAAGGGTTTGCAGGGCAGGCTGCAGGTTCTGAATCGCATTAATTTGCGCGTCAATCTGCGCCTTCCAGCCACCCAGGCTCTGATCCATGCGAACCGGCATGGCATCCATCAGGTGAGTTCTGCCGGTTTTACAATAATCCTTCAGGGTTTGCGCTTTTTCACCGATGGTTTCTGACAGATGCGTCAGTGCCGGAAGCAATACGCGGTGTACCTGAATCGCTGCGCTGACGTGGATGGAGGTAGGGATCACATCGTTGCTGCTCTGACCATAGTTAACGTGGTCGTTGGGGTGCACATTAACACTGCCGGCCTTATTCGCCAGAGTGGCAATCACTTCGTTGGCATTCATGTTAGAGCTGGTGCCGGAACCGGTCTGAAACACATCCACCGGGAAATGCTGCATCATCTGCTCATCGCTCAGCAAAGTATCACAGGCTTTAACGATGTTGTGGCTGGTGGATGCGTTTATACAGTCTAATGATAAGTTTGCTTTGGCGGCGGCTTTTTTAATGGTCACCAGCGCTTCAATAAAAGGGCGGGGCATTGGCTGGCCGCTCATAGGAAAGTTATTTACAGCCCGTTGAGTCTGCGCGCCGTAAAGTGCTTTTGCAGGTACCTCAAGTTCACCCATACTGTCTTTTTCGATACGATATTCTGACATGTTGTGTCCTTCACAAAAAATATTGAGCCAGGATGTTCAGTTCCCGCTGGAACTGACGGATTAACTGGTCTTCGTCGTCGCAGGTCACCATACGTTGTGCTGCTAACAACGGCCGGTATATCTGGTTAAGGCAGTGGTGCCGCCAATGCGTTACCACAAAACAGTCGCATACGGTGTCGAGTAACAACCTGGCTGCGTGGATGTACAAACTCACTTTCTCATACGTGGAAAGTAATAAAGAAGATGCATGTTCAATGCGGCGCAAGTACGTATCGACAAGCAGGGGGCTGTCCGGCTCATCGCCTTTGCGGATATGACTTTCCAGTTCCAGTAAACCTTTTTGCATAACAAAACCGTACACATAACCAAACAAATTCATTAAATCATAAATGATAATTGTTTTCATTATCATTTTGTGATGATGCCAGATCTATACAAAAAAGTTAATGTCTGGTAAAACGTAATTGATTAATACAATGGGAAATAAATGATGAAAAAAACGATTGTTGCGATCTCAGTTTTGTTTAGTGGCTTCGCTTTTGGCGAAGAATGTGCGACCACTATCGACAGCACTGACATGATGCAATTCAATAAATCTGAAATGACAGTACCTGCTTCTTGCGACAACTACACAGTAACGCTGAAGCACACGGGTACATTGCCTAAAGAAGTCATGGGTCACAACTGGGTTTTATCTAAAACCGCGGATGCCCAGGCAGTTGCCGGAGACGGCGTTGGTGCTGGTCTGGCAAACAACTACGTTAAAGCAGGTGACGAGCGTGTTATCGCTATGACTGATGTAATCGGTGGTGGCGAAGAAACAGCCGTTACTTTTGATGTTAAGGCTCTGGCAGCAGGCGAAGACTACACGTTCTTCTGCTCGTTCCCCGGCCACATCGGCGTAATGAAAGGCTCACTTAAAGTATCTTAATTGTACTTTATTCGGAGAAGGCCACGGTGGCAGCACCGTGGCCTTTTTTATTGCCGTTGTTTTTTTAAGCATGATCGCCGACACTACATCTATTGTTTTTTATTGCCTGTATATAAAAAAGTATAAATGCAGTTAATGCATAGGAGTGAGTCATGCGTATCGATCCCCGCACATTGCGTCTTTTCCTGGCGGTTTGCCGGGAGGGCACCATCAGTGGTGCTGCCCGGGCAGAGCACCTTTCCCAACCATCCGTTTCCGTAGCGATTAATCAACTGGAACGTGTTCTTGCTACCAAGCTTTTTGAACGTAACCGGCAGGGAATTCTGCTCACCCCGGCAGGGGAAGCGCTGAAAATCAAAGCACAGGCGGTAGACAGCCTGCTGATCTCTGCGCAGGAAGAAATCAAACTGCTGGCGGAAGATATCGGTGGCCCCCTGAATATCGGTGGAACACCCGGCGCTCTGGCGTCAGTGATGGGGAAGGTCATTAACAGTTTCAGCGAGCAATATCCGAAATTTAATCTGCGAATTATTGAGTGTCACGACGCCAAAGCCCAGCGTTTGCTGAAAAGTTACGAACTGGATGTGGCCATTCTGACGTCAGGTATGACGGACTCGCCGGAAGATTTCTGTGAACTGCCGGTGATGACTGATCCGTTTTCGATTATCGTCGGGCAGGCGAATAAAGATCTTCCCGATATGATGAATCTGAAGCAACTGGCTGCGGCGCGCTGGGTATTACCAGACAAGGTTGGCGGGTTTCGCAGACAAATTGACGCCCTGTTTATCAACAGTAATGCAGCACTGCCGGGCAATGCTATTTCCTGTGACTCACTGCTTACCACAAAATCCATCGTGCGCTCATCAGATTACATCACCATATTGCCAAATGAAGTGGTGAAATCTGAGCTGGAAAACGGGACCCTGCGGGCAATAAAAATTGAGGGCATAGCCTTCCAGCGCAAGGTGGGCCTGTTATGGCTGGCGGAACGAAAGTTACCGGCAATTGCACAGGCTTTCATTGACCATACCGTGCAGTGTCTGGATGTATAGTCTTTACCTATATTTAACAAAAAAATAAATATTTGAACAAATATCTGAGAGTGCCAACATAAGCGTATATCCAGAAGAATAGGTGACGCTTATGCGTACAATAATTAATAACGCAAATATCTTCGACGGCAGCGGTAGTGACCTGGTTTCCGGCTCTGTTGCCATTGAAGACAAACGTATTGTTCAAATCAGTGACGCAGCCATTCCTGCACAGGAAGGCGACATTGTTATCGACGCAAAGGGTAAAACGCTTATGCCCGGTATGGTTGAAGCCCATGCTCACCTTACCTGGCCAACGTCGGTGGAAAAATTTGTACCGGGCATGTTCCTTCCCCCTGAGGAACTGGCGCTGACAGCAGCCCGTAATGCCCGTATTCTTCTCGACCACGGGTTTACCAGTGCTTATTCCGCAGGCGCGTTAAGCAAAACCCTGGAAATCTCATTAAATGAACACCTGGTAACCGGTGGACTGCCCGGTCCCCGTTTAATTCCGTCCTCTGTAGAGCGCGAGCCGCCCAACGATTCTGATCTCGATCCCGGTCATGTTGAACTGCATTCCCGTGGTCCGGAAGGTGTTAAAGAGTTCGTCAAAGACTGTGCGGATATTGGTGCGAAAGCCATCAAGTTTCTTATTAGCGGCGAAAGCGCACTGAAACCCGGTGCATCGCTGGAGTTGCTGTATACCGAAGAAGAATTAATGGCAGCCGGTGAGCAGGCAAAAGAAAGCAATGTGTGGCTTACTGGCCATGCTCATGCATGCGATGCGGTGAAATTCGGGATTAAAGCCGGCTTCCGCATTCTGTATCACTGCACCTACGCCGATGACGAAGCTATTGATATGCTGGTGGCGAATAAAGACGAAATGTTCGTTGCACCTACTATCGGTATTATTCAGGCCACGCTGGATGCAAACCCGCCGCCGCATATGGACATGACCCATATGAAGGAAGACGCTGCTATTGTGCTGTCTAAGCTTAAAGCGCTTGTACCGAAGCTGAAAGCGAAAGGTGTAAGAATTCTGCCAGGCGGCGATTACGGATTCCCTTTCAACCCTAACGGCCGCAATGCCCGCGACCTGGAGTTATGGGTTGAGCACTTCGGTTATACCCCTGCCGAAACCCTGCACGCAGCCACACAATTAGGTGGTCAGTTGATGGGGATGGGTGACGAGCTTGGTCTGGTAAAAGAAGGTTACCTGGCTGACTTACTGCTGATTGACGGCGACCCCACCAAAGACGTCACCATTATGCAGAACAAGCAAAATATCGCGATGATTATGCAAGAAGGCCGTTTGTACAAAACGCCAGCCCGCGACAGCTAGCCCGCCATAAGGAAATTTGCAATGTATGATGTAGCAATTATTGGCTGCGGGCCGGTAGGGGTTCTTGCGGCCAATTTTCTGGGAAAACGGGGGCTTGATGTCGTCGTTCTGGAGAAAGAAGCCAACCCGTATCCATTACCCCGCGCCGTTCACCTCGATCATGAGATGGTGCGGTTATTCCAGTCTGTCGGCTTACACGACACCATTTTAAAAGATATGCGCGACACCGACGGTCATCTGCATATCGGCGCTGATCACGGTGTTATCCGGTATATGGGCACAGTGGGCAAGCCCCGTCCTTACGGCTGGTCGAATGATTACTTCTTTTATCAGCCTGAGCTGGAACATCACTTGCGAAATGCGCTGTCCCGTTTCAGCAATGTATCGCTGCGTCTGGGCACGGAATGTGTTTCGATCAGTCAGCAGACTGATACCGCCGGTAAACGCAGTGTAACGCTGGAAACCCGCACCGGCGATAAGGCGGAAACTGTTCAGGCCCGCTGGGTCATTGCCTGCGACGGTGCCCGCAGCGTGGTCAGAAAATCGCTGGGTATAAAGCTGGACGATTTGCAGTTTGAAGAGCCCTGGCTGGTGGTGGATGCCGAAGTGGAAGGGGAGATCCAGTTCCCGCCACTGACCGGTTTACCTGATGATGCCAATATTCAGCAGTTGTCTGTGATGATGTGTGATCCCGAACGTCCGGCGACTGTTGTGCCCGGCAGGGGTAACCACCGCCGCTGGGAATTAATGTTGCTGCCCGGTGAAGATGATCAGGAAATGATGCAGCCGGAAAAAGTCGCAGAGTTACTTGCGCCTTATCTTAACGGCGTTCCGCATAACATTGTGCGGGCTGCGACTTACCGTTTCCACGGCCTCGTGGCGGAACAATGGAAATGCGGCAATGTCTTTTTAGCCGGTGATGCTGCCCATCAGACTCCGCCGTTTTTCGGACAAGGCATGTGCCATGGTTTCCGTGATGTCGCCAATCTTGCGTGGAAACTGGACCTGGTATCTAAAGGCCTGGCAAATGAATCCCTGCTTAAAACCTATCAGCCTGAGCGTGATCCCCATGTGCGGGCTGTTATCTCTGCCGCAGTAGGTGCAGGTCGTTATATCTGCATGCTGGACAGGGAAAATGCCGCGCAGCGTGACATAGACATACGGGAAAAGGTGAAAAAAGGTGAGTTGCCTACGACGGCCGCCGACCTGATCCCGCCAGTTACAGACGGCATTATTGCAGCAGAGACTTCGCAGGCCGGCCGCCGCTTCATTCAGCCCCGTTTGAATATTAACGGCTCGGAACAGTTGTTTGATGATTTAACCCATGGCGACTGGCGACTACTGGTATCGGGACTGGATGTGGCGGGCAAAGCGTTAACTCAGGTTAAAAGTACCCTGCCGGACCTGAACATCGAAGTGGTCGACTTAAGCCAGTGGCGCGACCCGCAACTGACCGCCTGGTTTGAAGAAGCCGGTGTGGGAGCGGTACTGCTGCGCCCTGACTACTACGTTTACGGTACAGCCAGTGAATGCTGTGCCTCTCTTTTACAGCAGCTGAGACACCAGCTTGATGGTGCCTGCACTGCCACTCCACAACAGGAATCCATAGCATGACAATAACATTAGCCCTCGCTGATAAGATCATTGATGGCACCCTGCGTTATGCCAGAGAAAATAACGTGAACCCGCTGGCGGTTGTTGTACTTGATGCCGGTGCGCATCCGGTTGCTTTCAAACGGGAAGATAAAGCCAGTTTATACCGCTTCGATATCGCTATGGCGAAAGCAAAAGGCGCTCTTGGCATGGGATTCAACACCCGTGGCATCGCAGAGAAAGCGAAAAATAATCCGGTATTTTTTGCCAGTGTCACCGCTATCAGCGGGGTTGAGCTGGCGTTATCTCCGGGGGGGAATCTGATTAAAGACAGTCAGGGCAATATCCTTGGTGCTGTGGGGATAAGCGGTGACACCGGTGAAGTCGATGAGCATTGCGCCCTTGCCGGCATAGAGGCCGTTGCCGGAGAACTGGAGAATAAAGCATGAAACTACGCAGTATAGAAATGGTGCTGCCGGAAGCAGATAAAGCCGCAGATTTCCTGGTGAATGTGTGGGGCACCAGACTTGCAGCCGTGCAAAACAACACGCATTACATTCGCGGCTCCGGCACATTTCCCTATCTGGTTGCGCTGGAAGAAGGCGACAGCAAGTATGTACGCAGCGTCACATTCGTGTGTGAAAGCGATGAACTGACTGCCCTGAAAGAACGTGTCGCTCAGTCCGGTTTCCCTTGCCGGCCTGAAGCGTGCACCGACCTGGGCGGTGGTGAGGGCATTGTTGTTGAGCTGCCTGAAGGTGAGTTATTACGTTTTCTGGTGAATGTAGAAGAAGTTGATGCGCTGGACGATGACGATTTACCTGTAAAACTGACGCATGTGGTTTTCAATGCCACAGATGCAGAACGTACGGCTGACATTGTGGAAGAAGTGCTTAACTTCCGCGTGTCAGACCGCACAAAAGGCATGGTATTCGTGCGCTGCAACGATTCCCACCACAGTACGGCTTTTGCCCGCGCAGGATTCAGCTCTCTGAATCACATTGCATTTGAGATGCAGGATATGGACGCGGTGATGCGCGGTGTCGGCCGGTTGCGCGACGATGAACGCACGCCTGCCTGGGGCCCGGGCCGACACGGACCGGGTGACAACGTGTTTGCCTATTACATCGCGCCTTTCGGTGCGGTTGTAGAGTTTTCTACCGCCGTTGAGAAAGTGCCGGAAGATTACAAAGTGGGTGCGCCGGAAGACTGGACGTGGCCGGAAAACCGCATCGATCAATGGGGCATGTCTGACAAAGATTTCGCCGGGCTGAAAGTAGCTGAAGAAACATTCCGCTTTCACCGCACATGGCAACCCGCGCCGCTGAATTAAACGACTCAGGAATTTATTTTATGAAATACGTAAGCTTTACTACCGCCAGTGGCCAACAGGGCTTTGGCCGTCTTGACGGTGATGTGATCACCGATTTATCTGCACAGGCTGCTGATTTAAAAACGGCCATTACGGAAGGCACCCTGTCATCGCTGAACAGCGAAACGACGCTCAGCCTGGCTGATGTCACATTAGGTCCGGTTGTGCCGAATCCTGATAAAGTGTTCTGTGTGGGTCATAACTACGAGACTCACAGACAGGAAACAGGCCGCGCTGCCACTGATCATCCGTCAATTTTCGTGCGCTTTGCAGATTCCCTGTCTGGTCACAATCAGCCCATCGTGATGCCAAAGGTGTCAACGCAGCTGGATTTCGAAGGTGAACTGGCTGTGATCATCGGCAAAGGTGGCCGTTATATTTCTGAGCAGGATGCCATGTCTCATGTTGCCGGCTATGCCTGTTTCAATGATGCGTCTGTACGTGACTGGCAGTGGCACACCCGCCAGTTTACACCGGGCAAAAATTTCCCGACTACCGGTCCCTTCGGTCCTTACATGGTAACGCCGGACGAAGCCGGTGACCTTTCTGAGGTGCAGGTTACTACGCGCCTGAACGACGACATCGTGCAACAACAGCCCATCGGCGATATGATCTTCCCAATTGCAACGGTGATTGCATAT
The DNA here is from genome assembly GCF_056160645.1 of Alteromonas sp. ABH4_456. Classification (NCBI taxonomy): domain Bacteria; kingdom Pseudomonadati; phylum Pseudomonadota; class Gammaproteobacteria; order Alteromonadales; family Alteromonadaceae; genus Alteromonas; species Alteromonas sp. ABH4_456. Next base: position 143,447 of record NZ_JBSWXO010000005.1, on the reverse strand, counting down.
ATCTCCAGCTTCACACCGCTTAAACCCGGTGATGTTATTGCCAGTGGTACACCAGGTGGTGTTGGGGCGAAACGCAATCCGCCACTGTGGATGAAGCCGGGCGATACGGTGTCGGTTGAAATTGGTCCTATGGGCAAGCTGGTGAATACCATCACCGCTGAATAGTTGTTAAGCATCAGGCAGGAAAATAACCATGGAAAACACCGCGGTAAGTGAACAAATCCGCCGTCTGGGTCGTGAACTCGGTCCGCCAGTGATGGAAGGTCTGCTAGCCATTCTGGGTGACGAGCAACGTCAGCTGGTGGCAAAACAGCCCGCCAGTGCCGTTGATGTGGCATATGGCGACCATGAGCGCCATGTGCTGGATATTTATGGCGCAGGCAGCCAAAACGGTGTGTCAAAGCCGGTGTTTGTTTTTGTTCACGGTGGCGGTTTTTTGAAAGGTGATAAGGGCGATAGCGAGCGCTGGTATAACGCCTGCGTAGGCCGTATGGCAGCAGAGCAGGGCTGGCTGGGTATAGTGATAAACTATCGCCTTGCCCCTGATTTTACCTGGCCCGCCGGTGGTGAAGATGTGGCCCGCGTGGTCAGCTGGCTTAAATCCAACGTGGCTCAGTATGGCGGTGATGCTGATAACATCATCCTGTGCGGTACCTCCGCCGGTGCGTGTCATGTGGCGACGTATCTGCAACTGAACCCGGATAAAGCGGACATCACCGGTGCGGTGTTATTGTCCGGTTTGTACGGCATTACCCCGCTGGATGACCGCGACACCCTGTACTATGGTGATGCAACCGGATATGACTCCCGCAAGCCTTTACCTGCACTTATTTCAACGACTGTGCCCTTATTTATTGCCTGTACAGAGCTTGACCCCGAACGCTTTCAGAAGGAATGCATCGGATTATTACAGGAGCGGTTGCAGGTAAATCATATTCTCGACAGAAGCATGTTCCTGTCAGGCCACAATCACTATTCAGTGGCCGGCCATCTGGGTACGTCCGATACCCGTTTGCGGGATGAAATCAGTTCGTTTGTCTCCTCAGTGACAGGTTACTGATATCGTATAAAACGAAAACGGGACGCTAATCAGGCGTCCCGTTTTTATTTCCGGTATACGTTGAGCTAAAGCGCTTTTTCCTTCAGCAGTGCCCGTTTAACCACCGGGCTTGCCAGCATTTGCTGATAGTGCTGAATAACGTATTCAAACTCTGAAAAATCAAAGCCAGCCCGCTTCAGCCGGTTTACCGTCCAGAACAGGTAAGCGTCTGTAGCACTCCAGTCGTCACCATACCAGTAAGGGCTGGCTTTCAACCGCTTCTCTGCGGTTTGATACGCCGGTTTTAACTGCGATGCTGCTACATCTTTCACTGCGCCAACATCAGTGGTTACGCCCAGTAAGTCCGGCTTGCAATATCGCGTGATCAGCGGGTGAACGAAGCTGGCAAACCAGGCCAGATCGCTCACTGCTTCCACGTTGTTGATGTCAGCGGGCAGTATCCCTGCATCCGGATAGTGTGCGTGCAGAAACAGCAATATGGCCGGGGTTTCTGTAATCACGCCTGTATCTGTCAGCAGAGCCGGTACTTTTCCCTTAGGATTTACAGCTAAATACTCCGCCGTTTTATGGTCGCCTTTAGCAAGATGTACCGCACGCAGGGTATAATTTGTCTGCGCTTTTTCCAGCATAACGATGGATATTTGAGAGCAGGCGCCTGGCGAGGCGCATAATGTCAGCATGCCGTACTACACACGGTTTTGCTTGAGAATTTTCGAATAAGCCAGCGCGCTGGGCTTTGGCTTCCGCTCAAAAGTTTTTCTGTCTACGGTATGCAGGCCGAATTTCGGTCCATAGCCAGATACCCACTCAAAGTTATCCAGCAGCGTCCAGTGAATGTAACCTTTTACCGGCACGCCCTTATCAATCACACTCTGCAGATGTTTAAGTGAGTTAGAGATAAAGCGTTCACGCTGACTGTCATCTTCTGTGCCGATCCCATGTTCAGTAACAATGATTGGCTTGCCCGTTTCCGCGTATATGTAGGCAACACAGTTGGCCAGAGAAGTTGCGTCTATCCAACTGCCTGAATAGTTCTTCTCAGCATCATCGGGGGTAGGGACATGACCGTTCTTGTCCCACACTACTCTCTCGTAGTTTTGTACGCCGATGAAGTCAGTCTCTTTAACTTTCAGCCAGTCGCCGTAATTATATTTACGCATCTCATTACGCACAGAATCCGGTCCTGTAGACTGATCATCCAGCATCGCGAGGGTAAAACCCACGTCGAGGTTACTTCGTTCTGCTTTAATGGCCTGACGCGCGGCTTTGTGTCCTTCAATAAGAATAGGGTTCATTACATCTAAATCTTGTAAGCGCGCAGCATTCAGGCCGGTAAAATGCTCTGATTGCGTGGCTTTGCCTGCCGCTGCCAGCATTTTTTCCTGCATATCCCACACGAAAGGCGGGACGCCGAGCACTTTTAGCAGGCGAAGTAAGTTAGGTTCGTTAAAAGTAACTGCGTAGCCAATACCATCAGCCAGCTGTGCGGCAACTTTACTGCAATAGTTGGCGAACAGAGCTGGCGCTTCCGGCTTGGTCCAGCCGCCACGGGCTGCAAACCATACCGGGCTGGCAAAGTGATTAAAGCTTACCAGAGGTACCATGTTGCGCTTGTGGCAGCCGTCGATAATGCGTTTGTAATGGTCAATCATTGCCTGGCTGAACAGGCCCGGTTCCGGCTCAATGCGTGCCCATTCAATGGAAAAACGGTAAGCGCTGAATCCCAGATTGCTGCACAAATTCAAATCGGTTTCCCACAATTCAAAACTGTTACAGGCGTCACCGGACTGCTCCTTGAACAGCGTGGGCTTCACGTTCTCCAGTAACCAGATATCTGAATTAACGTTATTACCTTCAACCTGATGACCCGCACTGGCTGCACCCCATAGAAAATTGTCGGGAAACTGACCGCCAGCCGGTAAAGATGAAGAGGCGGCTTTGGCAAAATGCGGGGCGCTCATAGCGGCAGAGGCCATAGCAAGGAATTGTCTGCGGTTGATCATGTTACGTCCTGATGTCAAAGATTAATTTTTCAACTGTAAAAATAACGTGAATCAATCTTCAGGAATAATAATCATTTTTGACGGTTGTATAGTCTGAGTTAATGGTTAAACCTGACACAACCCGCAAGCAGGGCGAACGGTTCGGGGATTTTTTATATATAGTTTTTATCAATACATGGCATCAAATAAATAATTTGTTCGTATTGAAGAAATTACGTAAGTTACATTTTGTTAAAAACTTGAAAAGGATAATAACAAGATGAGTGATATGACCCTGAACCGCTACAAAAGCGTTGAAACCGTGGTAGGAGCGGTCATCAACGGCTTATTCAGTTTGTTTTTTGTTTTCCTGATCTTCGGCGGGCTGGACGTGGTGCCTATGCAGGGCGACAACGGTCTGTTTATTGACAGCATTCCTCAGGGGCTGGCAATCGGCTTTATGGGCGCTTTCTTTCCCTCGTTTCTTACCCGCAAGCGCATCCGCAACGGCCAGTTGCACATCAACGGACAATCCGGCCACACATCCTGGTTACCGTCCCATCCGGTGCTTCGGGCACTGGTGTTTGCTGTTTTTGGTGCGGCACTGTCATTAAGCTTCTTTGCGTTACTCACTTTTGCAGTAAATATCGACACCCTTTCGTTCAGTACAGCCGCTGTAGTAAAAACAATTTGGGGGATTTGTCTGGGAGGGCTTGTTGCTGCCATTACCATTCGCCTGGCCCTGAACGATTACGCACATTGAGTTTAAAAACGTCTTTGCACCCATGTGTCAGTGGTGTTGCCCCGGTGAAGACCGGGGCTTTTTAAGTTCAAAAACATTTACCACTTCAGCGATACATCGCCCAAAAGGCCAGAAGGTCGAAGCGGTGCATCCGGCACATAGGCGGGCAGGGTGGTGAAGGTGTACTTTTGCTTCACATCCGGCTGGGCGTCACCGATTAAGCGGTTCACCCACAGGTTCGTGATATTCAGCGTTACCGTATTCTCACCGGCTGTCAGGTAGTCCGATACATCTACTTCAAAGGGCGGCTTCCACAGCGTATTCACCACCTGTCCGTTCACTACCACTTCCACCACATCGCGCACATCTTCAATATGCAGCTGTACAGGTTTGCCCCGCATAGCCTTATCGATGTTGAAAGATTGGGTGTAGCTGGCGGTGCCGGAGAAGTAACGGATACCGGTGTCGTCAGACTCAGCCCAGTTCCCGGCAGACAAAGTGGCTTTGGCTGGCGCGCCCCGGTCTTTCTGGAAGGTCACCTGCCATTGGTCTTTCAGCGTTTTTGTATTACTGAATGATGAGGCCACTTTATCCACGTTCGCCGGCGAATCACCGAACACCACATATCCAGACTCGTAAGGCGCCAGGGTCTTTTCAATCACGGTGCGCCCGTCTTTTACTGTGCTGTTTAATGTAGTAATGGCACCGGTAACCGCGTTGTAGTGATACGGTTTTCTGTCAGACACGTTGAAGGACAGTGTTACCGGCTCGTCACGGTTTTTGCGGTTGGTGTAGTAGTAAATTTCTTCGCTGTCTGTCTGACGGTGAACGAAGAACAAGGTGGTATCGTCATGCTTACCTGCATAGCGAAAATCCGGTGTGACACCGGCTTCTTTAATACCGCTCTCTACGTCGTCGGCATTGATCACACGGCCTTTACCGGTTTTGCCGCTCCACAGTGTGTTGGCAAGTTGAGCAAAACGGGCGGCATCATCTGCCAGCGACGGGCTGGCCAGTGGTTTTTTACCGATAACGGTGGCGCCATTTGCTACCAGTTCAGCAATGCGCTCCAGAACCGGCAGCGTCATGTATTGCGAGGTGCCGCCCAGATAAAGTACAGCATAGCGCTGGCCTGAATCTGTGCACAGATCAGCTCCACAGTTTTGCAGCAGATCTGTAATGACGTCGTTATTTACGTAATCGTAAGCATTTTCCAGTGGCACATCTTCAGATGGCTTGTCCAGATACAGGGATGTTGGAGGCGCATCTTCACCATAGAAATAGGCCACATCTGCTTTGAAGTGACCCTGCTGTAACATGTAAGCATTGCGGCTGATATAGGTTACCCAGGGTTTAGCATAATCAGCCCAGGTCTCCAGACGGTTAAAGTACTGACCAAACACAAATAAACTCAGACCCGGGCCTTCATCTTTGGGTTGGTGAACCGATGTATGAATGATGGGGCGGTTAACACCCAGCGCAAATTCCATGTCGATCATGGGCTGCAAATCCCGGGGCGAGAAGGCCCAGGGGAAAGACGCCGACGTCAGCGATTCTGCCGCTACCAGGTTCTGCCCGTAGATGTGCGCCACAGAAGCGGCTTCGCGGATATCTGCCCAGTACTGCGGCTGCGGTCCTACTTGATTTTCGGTATCGAAGGCCCACATGGCGGCCATAGGCACATCGGCGTTACTGCGAATACGCATGCCGTCACCCAGAGTAGGGCGACCGTTCTCCAGTGCTTCGGAGTAGTGTTTCAGGCCCGCTTCTTTTACCCGCTTGCTGATCACGGCGTAGTGATTGTCTGCCAGCATTTCGCCTAAGGTTAAGCGGTAGTCGTAGAGAAATTTATCGGTTTGTACCGCATCACCAATGATCACGCCAACTAAGGCCGGTAACCAGGGCGTTAAGTCGTAACCGCGGCGTTGTTTGAATTCTTCAAACATTTTTGGTGTCCAGTTCGATGCACCGACTTCAATACTGTCATTCAGCAGCGCTTTTACGCCTTCTCCCAATGCATATTGACCGCTGGCATCTTTGTACATGTCGAGGTAGTGATCAATATAGGCACTCACCGCGCTGGCATCGTATTTGTCGACTTCAAGGCCGGTGGCGGCTTCTGTGGCAGGGTGATTCTCTTTACCGGTCAGGCTGTAACCAATGCGGATAATTTTCCACAAGCCTTTTTCCGGGTGCCAGTTAAGTGAACCGTCTGCATTCAGCTTGTCTGTAATGTCAATCACAGCGTCCGCAGGCACACCTTCACCGGTGTGTTGATAAGACAGCGTGTGATAATCCGGGGCAATACCAAAGCCGGCTTTGTCTTCAAAACGATGCACTCTGGCTTGCGGATAAAAGGCTACTTCCAGCAAATCTACCGGCTCTGATTTTGCTTCTCCGGTAGGTAAATTAAAGCCCGGAGGTGGTGCAGCGCCGGGCGCAGATGACGATGGCAGGGAAAATTTGCCGTTCGGATTACGCGACATCACGATACGCATGAATCGCGCTTTAACTTCCGGAAAACTGATCGTGGTTTGCGCGGTTGTTCCTACAGGAATGGTTGCCACAGGGGCAAACGTTACGCCGTCTTCACTGGCTTGCAGCGTGGGTAAAAAGGGCGCCGGGATAAACATGCCCGGTGGTGGCATGGCAAACGACAGGCTTTGAACGCTTTTTAGCTCACCAAAATCAAAGGTGATTTCAACGTCTTTGTCCGGATGAGACTGTGTTTTGGTCGCGCTGCTGTATGAACCGTCAGACAATATACCGAGGTCTAGCTCGTCGTCATTGTTGGTTGTTACGGAAACAGGCTGAATGCGCTGTTCATGAACAGGGAAGGCGATAACGGCAATATCTTTGTAGTAAACCGGTGTCTCTTTTTCGGCATGTGTAGGATCAGCAAAAATTTCCTCTGCGCCATAGAAATCCTGGAACGCACCCGTATTTTGAGGCGGTTGCGGCACCCGAACGGCTTTTTTCTGTCTGGCGTCAATGGTAATTTCGCTCCACGCCAACTTTTTCATACCGTCTGCAGGCTTTACCCAGGGACCACCGGTTTCACTCCAGCCCGGCGAGGCGGCAATGCCGAATTCAAAATTGTGCTTATTCGCTTCGCCCAGCGCGTATTCAAAAGTGTCTTTCCAGGCCGGTGTCATATATTCCAGTGCAGTATCGACAATTTTAGGCGTCATGAGCTGGGCATCAAAGTTCTGCACACCGCCAATGCCAACCCTATCCATCCAGGCGAGATCTTTTTCAATTCCTTCACGGGTAACGTTACCGTTCATCCAGTGCCACCACACTAAAGGTTTAGCGGATTGGGGCGGGGTGATGAAGTCGTCTTCGAGTGTGGTTGCAGTACTGTTAAACGAAAGCAGAGAAAGGCCCAGCGCCACTTTGGATAATGCGAACAGAAACGGGTTTACGGGTTTGGTCATAAACTTGCCCCTTAAAAATGATAACGAGGGCTGGCACTTTCGTGGCAGCCCTCCGCGTAGGAAGATAAATTAAAAACGGGTTCTGAAGCCAACGGATAAGAAGCGGCCCATGCTCTTATAAGCCACACCCTCATCGATGTTACGGAACGGAGGATCTTCGTCCGTTACGTTATCTATGTTGAACGTCACCTGCGTATCCATGCTGAAGTCGTAGCTGGCGAACAGCGACAAGGTGGTGTAGGAATCGATATGTTCCTCTGCTACATCAGCACTGCCACGGTAGTAAACCGTACCGGAGAAGTACCAGTCGTCACGACGCAAGCCCAGTGTAGCCACACTGTTGAACGCTGAAATGGCTTCGTTGAAATCACCCAGTGCCAGCGTGTCGTTAAAGCCTGCGCCTTTTACGTTCTCTTTGTCACGGTTCATGATGTAGGTACCGCTTAATGAGAAGTCCAGTTCGCCTAAATCGATATCGCCGAACCATTGTACCGAGTAGTCCAGACCATCAACTTCGTACGCGCCCATGTTCGATTTACGCTGGTCGCTCACCACATAAGGTAAGCCGTAAATATCTACCATGGCTTGCAGACTCTCGTAACCCTGGGTAGGGAAGTCGCCGAATTTTGCAATGATTTCTTCCACCGATGACGGGTTCACAATGTAGTAGTCTTCGTTCACTTCTGCATCGTAATAAGCCGGGCCGAAGTAGAAACCAGCGTTTTGATCCAGACGGTCCTCGTATGCAATGCTCCAGTAAGTCAGTGACACCTTCGTGGAGTCGGTGACGTACCAGTCAGTCCCTAACGACATGGTTTCTGCGGTTTCAGGCTTAATACCTTCTGACGCACCGCTTAAAGTAAATGACGGCTTAAAGAAATCAGGGAAGAACGGGCTGTCTGATGAACGCAGCGGGCTGATTGGCAGGAACAATTCATATTGCAGCGGTGCCGCTAAATCAGCCAGTGCCGGTGCGTGGAAAGACGTACCCCATGTACCGCGGACGGTAACGTCTTCGGTAGGGTTCCAGGTCACTGCGATTTTCGGGTTTGAGCTTGAGCCAACATCGTTGTACTTGTCGTAACGGCCGGAGATAGACACGTCCAGATGCTGGATACCCGGCATCATGTTGTCATCACCAACAAGCGGGATGTAGATTTCACCAAATACCGACTTAACGTTACGGTCGATGTCGCGTACTGAAGAGGTAGAAGGGTTACCCACTTCGCCAGCCGTTACAGACTGATAGAAGGACTCTTCACGGTACTCTGAGCCTACTGCTGCCCGCATCATACCGCCGGCAATTTCAAACATGTCCCCGTTGGCAATGACTTTGAATTCCGTTAAATCCTGATCGGTACTGGTGTCGTCAAGCCAATTATTAATGCCAGCCAGTACAGAGGCACTGGTTTGTGATACATCATAAGGGTTCAGTGCCGTCTCAGTGGTACTGGCGGAAAGCGCTGCCAGCTGAGCATTCGCGTTAATGGAGTAGTCATGATAGTAAGACGTACTCTTACCATAGTTAACGGTACCCTTAACTTTCCACGTATCGGTAAGCTGATAAGTCAGGGTGGGCGTAACCTGCCATTGCTCATACATGGACGGGTTTGCGCCGGCGCTGCCCCATACATCCGCGTAAGAGAATGAAACGGTGTTAGAGGTCTCATCACCCACAGCGATAAAATACGGGTTGTCAGCAGTGATCGTTGCGGAAGCACGAATATCTGAAGGATCGTAATCTGTGGCTTCACGGCGTGAATAGTACGCCAGCACATCCAGGCTTAAGCGGCTGGACAGTTCCTGAGTCAGGTTGGCGAACAGTGAATAACGCTCTTCTTCCGGATAATAAGACTGGTCGTCGTAGGTAGAACAGTAGTTCGGTGATGATGCATCCACGCCAGGCAAACCATATAAGGTGTCGTCTAACAGAATGTTACCGGGCGTACAGGACGTAGAACGGTAATCTGCACCGCCAACACCGGTGAGATCTTCTTTAATGAAGTCCTGATCTTTACCGTACATCGGTGAACGGTCGCCGTAAGAGAATGCAGTGACCAGTGTGCCTTTATCCCAGCTTGTGCCAAAGCCGCCGGAAATATCAATGCGGTCGTAGTCGCCCGCACCCATACCATATTGTACGCTAAGTTCACCGCCTTCCATGTCTTTCTTAGGAATGAAGTTGATGACACCGGCAACAGCGTCAGAACCATAGATAGACGAACCACCGTCCGGAATCACTTCTACGCGCTCAAGCAAACTTGCGGGGATCATCGACGAATCAACCCAGTTCATCGGGCCAACCGGAACAAGGCGATTCCCCCCCAACATGACCAGAGTAGCCATTCCGCTCAAGCCGCCAATACCGCGAATTTGCGGTGGCTCAAAAGGAATTGAGGCTGTGAGGGTATTTTCCGGCACGGCGTTGAAGTCTGCCATTTGTGGAATGCGGCGAAGCAAATCGGTAGCAGAGGTCACACCCTGCTCAATGATTTTTTCCTGATTCAAACCGATGACGTTGGAACCGACGGGATTAACCCCTTCAATCAACGTACCGGTAACGGAAATGACTTCTACGTCTTCCTCGTCTTCTGTTTGTGTGTCCTGAGCAATGGCAGTGGCGCTCATTGAAACGCTTAATCCTGCAATAACAGCAAGAGAAAGTTTGTGTAGTGGCATGGGTGTTTTCATCGTTATAACTCTCAGTATTAACCGACAGGTGTGTAATTTGTTACCAAGATTTAACAATGCGTATACAAAAGTAAAATACTATATTTTTAATAATGTATTAGTTCAGACTATGCATGCCCTGTGAGGTCAGGCTGAATAAGGTTTGCCTGTGGGGCAATTCTCTACGTGATATCGAAAATATAAATATCAGATATGATTATTATGGATTGAAAATGATTGTTTGATAGTTCGGGATGACTTGCAGGATGTAAAAAACCTTGGGTTTTGTAAACAGCTGTTGTACTTTTTAATCATAATTTCCTTCGTGGAGTACTCTTTCGCCGTGAAACCAGATGAGATCCCCTTCTATGATCTGTATGGTGAGTCGTTCTTAAAGCTCAGTGCTGACTTCGTTCATCTGGAAGATATCCGCGCCCGCAGTGCGGGACTGGGATGGGAGATTTCGCCTCACCGCCACGGCAAATTATTCCAGCTTATTTGTGTTATTGATGATGAATGGACCGTACAACGGGATGATGAAAAGCTGACGCTTCAGGGAGACTGGGTAGTGACACTACCACCCGGCGTAGTGCACGGATTTACCTTCGCGCCGGACACCAACGGCTACGTGCTCTCTGTTAATGCCGATGTGGTAAATGCATTGCGCAGTGACAGCGCAATCGCGGACTTTACCGGTGCAGTATGGTCTTCACAAGCTATTGAATTTCAGGACAAGCATCAGTCTGAACGGTTCGTTGCTTATCTGCATATGCTGGCCGGTGAAATGCGCAGTAATGATCCCGGTGCCACAGTGAGCATCCATATGTTGCTTAAACTTTTGTTTGTGCTGGTTGCCAGGCAACAAAATACAGCCCGTAATCTTGCCGGTACATCGGGCCGGGACTCCAGGGTATTGCTGGGTTTCCGCGAGCTCATCGACAAACATTATCAGCAACATTTGAATGTAAATGATTATGCGTCAAAATTGTACATTTCTGTCTCTACCCTTAGCCGCATATGTCAGCAGCATCTCAATACCACCCCGAAAAAGCTGATCCACCAAAGACTGGTAAATGAAGCGAAGCGGCGACTGATTTACACCCGGCAATCGCTGGATGAAATTGCTGATACTTTAGGGTTCAAAGATACCGGTTATTTCTGTCGTTTCTTTAAACAGGCGGAAGGTACTACGGCGGGGGAATTCAGACGCCGGAGTGAGCTGTAAAAGTTCTGCTGCACTGGTATCTGTTTATGACAATTTATTTATGGCTGTAAAATCTGTTTTGAATGCTGATGAAAGGGGCGAAAGCCTTTTAATTCTTATTTAAAAGACTGAATTGTAAATAGTGCTTTTTTACTTGTATTTTTCGTATCGTTATAGAAAAAACTAATGTCTGTCGTCGCATTTCTTAACAGCATCTGTTAATTCGCGGTAGCATACTGTTAGCCCTGAAACGGCTTGTAGTTATTACGCCGCAACTGAATCGTTTCTGACAGCGAAATCCGGTGCCTGAAATATTTTGCGCTCCTTTCACTGTCAGCAGGAGAATGAATTAATGAGTGGTTTTACTGTTGATGCCGACTGGCTGCACTGGTGCGAGTCACCGTCGAAGCCGAAGTTTGTCGTACCGGAAGGTGCTGTTGACGCCCATTGCCATGTGTTTGGTCCCGGTAATGAATTCCCCTTCGCGCCGGAGCGCAAGTACACGCCATGCGACGCGTCTAAAGATCAGTTGTGGGCATTACGTGATTATCTGGGTTTCAGCCGCAACGTTATTGTTCAGGCTACCTGCCACGGCGCTGACAACCGTGCACTGGTTGACGCACTAAACCACTCTGATGGTCTTGCCCGCGGCGTTGCTACCGTAAAAGCGGATATTACTGATGAAGAGCTTCAGGTTCTGCATGCCGCTGGTGTACGGGGCGTTCGCTTTAACTTTGTGAAGCGGTTAGTAGACGCGCTGCCCTTCGATTCGCTGGGCACTATTGCTGAGAAAATTAAGCCTCTTGGCTGGCATATCGTCATTTACTTTGAATCTCAGGAACTGCCTGAGCTTTATGATTTCTTCACCAGCCTGCCTACCACTGTTGTGGTTGATCACATGGGCCGGCCTGACGTAACAAAACCGGTAGACGGACCAGAGTTTGCTCTGTTTCTGAAACTGCTGGAAGAGAACAAAAACTTCTGGTCGAAAGTAAGTTGTCCCGAGCGCTTGTCCATTGTGGGACCGGAAGGTGGCTACGAAGACGTAGTGCCGTTCGCCCGGGAAGTGGTTACCCGTTTTGAAGACCGCGTGCTGTGGGGAACAGACTGGCCGCATCCGAACATGAAAACACATATGCCGGATGACGGGCACCTGGTGGATATGATCCCCAAAATCGCCCCCACAGAAGCGTTACAGCGTAAATTATTAATTGATAACCCCATGCGCCTTTACTGGGCGGATTAATCATCGCTGCCGGTACCTATAGGAATGATGCAGGTCTGGCTGGCTGAACAGAAATGAGTTGGGAGAATAAAATGAAAGTAATCGTAGTGGGTCCCGGTGCGTTCGGGATCAAACACCTTGATGGCCTGAAAAATATCGATGACGCTGAAGTTGTTGGTCTGGTTGGCCGAAATTTAGAAAAGACACAAGCCGTGGCAAACGAATACGGTATTCCGAATGTGTATACGTCTCTGGACGATGCACTGGAATCCGATGCTGATGCCGTTATCCTCTGTACCCCTACACAACAGCATGCTGCGCAATCAATTCAATGTATGAAAGCCGGCAAACACGTACAGGTTGAAATTCCGCTGGCAGACAGCTGGGAAGATTCAGAAGCGGTTGTGAAAACCCAGCAGGAAACCGGCAAAGTGTGCATGGTGGGTCATACCCGCCGCTTTAATCCTTCGCATCAGTATGTACATAATAAAATCACAGCCGGTGAACTGAATATTCAGCAGATGGATGTACAAACGTATTTCTTCCGTCGTAAAAATATTAATGCCAAAGGCGAGCCCCGTTCCTGGACCGATCACCTGCTGTGGCACCATGCTGCCCACACTGTGGATTTATTCGAATATCAGGCGGGTTCTCCTATCGTTAAAGCGAATGCGATTCAGGGACCAATCCATCCCGAGCTGGGCATTGCTCTGGATATGTCAATTCAGCTGCAGGCTGAAAACGGTGCAATTTGTACACTGTCACTGTCGTTCAACAACGATGGCCCGCTGGGTACATTCTTCCGTTATATCTGCGATAACGGCACTTACATTGCCCGTTACGATGACCTGGTGGATGGCCGCGAAAATGCCATTGATGTGTCCAAAGTCGATGTGTCGATGAATGGTATCGAGCTTCAGGATCGCGAGTTCCTGTCTGCCATCAAAGAAGGCCGCGATCCGAACAGTAGTGTTCACAAAGTCATTAACTGTTATAAAGTGCTTCACGATCTGGAGCAGCAACTTAACAGCTGATGCTGCTAGTCTTCCGTATCGTGTGTCGACAACGTCAGGCAACTACAGCCAGCGTATCCGGCATGATGCGGAAGCGGTATAAAAGTTAACGGGAGAGAGAGAATGAAACAAAGAAAGCTGGCTGGTCGTCTGGTATCCGAAATCGGCCTTGGATGCATGAACCTCAACCACGCTTACGGCGCTTCAGTCTCTCAGCAGGAGGCCAGCAAGTTGCTGGCTTCTGCTTTTGAACAAGGCGTTACCCATTTCGATACTGCCGCGCTTTACGGTTTTGGCAGTAACGAAAAGCTGGTGGGTGAAGCCATTAAAGGTTTTCGTAAAGACATCTTTCTGGCCAGCAAATGCGGCATGACAGGCGTTGACGGCAAACGTGTCATCGACGGGCGTCCGGATACTCTGGTAAAAACCCTGGATACCGCTCTGCAAAGTCTGCAGACCGATCACATCGACCTGTATTACCTGCACAGAATCGATAAAGATGTGCCAGTGGAAGAAAGTGTGGGTACGCTAGGTGATATGGTGAAAGCCGGTAAAATCGGTGCCATCGGTTTGTCTGAGGTGTCAGCAGATTCTTTGCAGAAAGCCCACAATGAATTCCCTATTGCTGCGCTGCAAACAGAATATTCTCTGTGGACACGCAACGCAGAAATTGCCGTACTGGAAACCTGTCAGAAACTGGGTATCGATTTTGTGGCTTTCAGCCCGCTGGCCCGTGGTTATCTTGCTGGTGGTATCGACAATCCGGAAGCTCTGGCAAATGGTGATATCCGTAAAGGTATGCCACGTTTTCAGGGTGACAACTGGACAGCGAATCAAAAGCTGTACGCTGAGTTTGCAGCCCTTGCTGAAGCAAACGGTGTCACGCCGGCTCAACTGGCTATCGCCTGGGTTCTGGCACAAGGTGACCATATTCACGCTTTGCCCGGCACGAAGTCAGAGGCGCACTTAACGGAAGATTTAAAGGCCAGCGCAGTGTCTCTGGATAAGCAGGTATTTGCACAGGCTGATGACATCATCAACCGTCAAACCGTGCAGGGTGCCCGCTATGGCGCAGGTGCACAGGCAGATATTGATACAGAAGATTTCTGAGTATCTCTCAGACGGAAAGAAATAGAGCTGAACAGAAAACAAAGCCCTCCATGTGAGGGCTTTTGCTTTTAAAAGGGCAGGGAATAAGCGTCCTGCGCATGAGAATCTGACAATCTATTACTTTCCTGCAAAAGTTTGAGACTGTGTCTCTTCAGCAAACCGCGCCAGTTGCTTCGTCAGCCGGTCAACTATCTCTGGATGAGAGTCAGCCACATTAAAGCGCTCTGACGGGTCATCTTCAAGGTTATACAGTTCAGGCTTAACACGGGTAGCACCGGCACTGGCCATCTCACCGCTGAATTCATCAAAAGGAGACAGGCGCAGTTTCCATTTTTTATCTCTGACGGCTTCAGCCACATCACCACGGAAATAATAGAAGTAATTGTCTTTGCTATGCGGAGTATTACCCTTCAGAAAATCCGACAGATCCGCGCCGTCCAGTGTGAGATCTTCAGGCAAAGTTGCGCCGCTTAATGTGGCGAATGTCGGGAATAAATCCAGCGCTGAAATCAATTCTGAATTGACCGAGCCGTTAATTTTACTGTCAGGCCAGTGAATGATGGCAGGGACACGGGAACCGCCTTCATAGGTGGTGCCTTTTGAACCTTTTAACGTGCCGGCGCTGCCCACATGCCAGCGTTCCACACCGCCCTGAACCATTCTGTCGGGCAGGTTTTGCCACGGGCCGTTATCACTGAAAAATACAATAATGGTGTTGTCCGCAACACCTTTTTCTTCCAGTGCATTCATTACTTCACCAACACTCCAGTCAATCGTTGATACGGCATCGCCATATAATCCGCCTGCGGATTTTCCTTTTTGAAAATCCGGTGCTGCCACCGGTAAATGGGGCATGGACCAGGCCATATATAAAAAGAAAGGTTTATCGTCAGAAAATGCGCCGATATTGGCAACAGCTTCTTCGGTGTATGATGTGGTGAGCACAGACTGGTCTTTGATCACACCCACAGGCTTGTCGTTACGGAACATTTGCAGCGGAGACATGCTTTCTCTGCCCATCAATTCTGCTGTCACCCAGGGATCAGTCATATCATTGCTGTAAAGCAAGCCGAAATACTGATCGAAGCCATGGTCCACCGGCAAAAATCCGGCTTTATCGCCCAGGTGCCATTTTCCTACCATAGCAGTTTGATACCCCTGAGATTTAAGCATTTCAGCCATCGTAAATTCAGACTGGGGCAGGCCGCGATCTGAATCAGGCATCAATACCTGCTGCATACCGGAGCGGATGGCATATCTTCCTGTCATAAGTGCCGCACGGGAGGGTGTACATACTGCCTGACCAGCGTAGAACGAGGTGAGTTTGATCCCTTCTGTGGCCATTGCATCTAAATTGGGAGTCACAATATTGGGATGCCCGTAGGTGCTTAGATCTCCGTAGCCCATATCGTCAGCCATCATTACGATGATATTGGGTTGCTCCGGTTGCGGGGCTGACATAGCGCTGTTGAGCCCTGCCAGCGAAAATGCGGTGATAAGTGAAACGCGGGCAGAAGCTGCCAGCAATGTAGATACATAGCTCACTGGTAAATTCCTTAAACTAGGGGAGAAAAAAGGCCCGGCCATAATATCGGGGTATTGAGGGATTGGCCGGGCACTCACTGGAAATCAGAAAGTGGCGCGGAATCCCGCAAACAGCCGGCGACCATTGTCTACAACCTGATAGGGCAGGCCGTCGGTAAACTTAATTTCTACCGCTTCATCAAGCAGGTTCACGCCTTCCACGACAACGGTGAAATTCTCCGATACGTTATAATTCACCGACGCATCTAACGTGCCGTATGCTTGAGTAACCGCGCCTCTGCCACCGAACGCTACAAGCTGAGACAGAAATTTGTCGCGCCAGGTATAGGAGATACGCGCGCCGAAGGTATCATCCTCGTAAAATCCGCCCACGTTGAAGTTGTGCTTTGAGCCGGCGGTAATGGCTTCCGGGTCGCTGTTATCAATAAAGGTATAGTTGGCGTTAACACCGGTATTGGACAGCAAGCCCGGCAGTGAAACGAAACTATGCTGACCGGCCAGCTCTGCACCACGAATTTTGGCACCTTCGCCATTGGACGGACTGCGGTCGATAAACTGGGCTGTAAAGACTTCCCCGGTCAATGCATTGGTTACAGGCAGGTTTATTACCGTAGAGCCGGAGCGGATAAGAGACACCAGATCTTTGTAAAACAGCGTTGCAGATACCATATCTGTGTCACCGTAGTAGTACTCCAGAGCCACATCAATGTTATTCGATTTAAACGGATCCAGTGTCGGGTTACCGCCTGTAATACTGTTGGCTTCCACGTTCGCTACCGTTACCGGCGAAATGTCTGTAAAGCGCGGACGGGCAATGGTTCTGCTGGCACCAAATCTCGCGATTAATTCATCTGTGAGGTTATAGCGAAGGTTAAGACTCGGCAGCCATTCACTGTAGCTGTTGGATTCCTCGATTAACCCCAACGGTGCCACTGTGGTTAACCCGCCGTTAGGATTGAAGGTAATCTGATTTAGGTCAGCGCCGGCACCACGGGACAATTGCTCTGTGCGGGTGTAACGAACGCCAAAGTTACCCGACAGATTGCCATCGCCACTTTCAAACTCTATTTCGGCATAGGCATTGGTCGCTTCTTCGGATACATCCTCCGACAGGGTGGGATCAATACCGTAATTACCGGCAGCAATAAGCTCTTCCCGGGAAAAGCTGTTCAGCATTCTGCGGGTATCAATGGCCAGCCGCTCCTGAATAAGGCCCGGATAGTTTTCAAGATACGCGCCGTTCAGTGGTGATACCGGTTGCAGCAGGAAAGCGGCAGAAGAGGTGCCGGTGATCCCCAGTTGTTCGAACAGCTCCACCGGAGGCTGGTCGCCAAAGAGTGACTCAATTTGGGCCACATTCATTGTCAGTCTGGCACTTTGACCCACTTTATTGCGGTCAGCGTAATGAAAGCCGGTTTTGAATTTCGTGATATTGCCGAAATCCAGGTAGCGCTCAGCGTCGAGTTTTATATCCAGTAAATCTTCCGATGATGCCTGGTTGTAGGCACCGTTAACACCAACGAGGCGATAGTTCTGCTGGTCCAGCACACGGTCTTCAGAACCGTTCATGTAAGTGGTTGAGGTAACCGCATCACCCTGTTCAGATTGCAGCGTTAAATCCACCAGCGTACTGTTCACAATATTCAGGTTGTCTGCCAGCTGTGAAGAACGGGAGCGGTTTACCTGACCGTTAACCGTCCAGTTATCAGTAAGATATTTACCCAGCAACGTCATCGACCAGGTATCACCTTCCCGCTGTTCTATCCGGTTTCCGGCACGGGTATCCACATTATCGGCGCGGAACGTCGTTGCTACTGCACGTCCGTCAATATCCCGGATTTCAGACTCGTCAGGATAGTACGGCCCCAATGAGTTGTAGGGGAAGGCGAGGAATTCTGCCCGTGCGCTGTCGACTTCATATTTTGTGTAAAAGCCGTCAGCCGTCAGCTCAAGGTTATCCGATGCCGCCCACTGGGCTGACAAAATTGCACTGGTGCGGGTGCGCTTTTCGTCGTACATGGTGTGAAAGGTAATGTAGGGAATGGCTACACTGCCATCATCCAGTACGCCATTACCGTTGAAGTCCTGTCCGCTACATAAGTCCCGT
Organism: Alteromonas sp. ABH4_456; assembly: GCF_056160645.1. NCBI lineage: Bacteria > Pseudomonadati > Pseudomonadota > Gammaproteobacteria > Alteromonadales > Alteromonadaceae > Alteromonas > Alteromonas sp. ABH4_456. The sequence continues at coordinate 125,352 of NZ_JBSWXO010000005.1, read as the reverse complement.
GAGGCCACGGAGCCGTCGCAGATCTCCGGATTGGCAATCCCGTCTTCAGTAAACGCGCCAAACTGTTGAGAACCGCTGGTGAAACCTTCAGCTTCAGAAAAGCTGGTATAACCGAAATTTAGAAAATCCTGGGTGCCGGAATTCCGCTCCATGTAAGACACACCCAGTGTCAGACCAAAATCACCGTCGCCATAAACATCGCTGTAGAAAGCAGTAACACGGGGACCAATATCTTCGGCGTTAGACTCCTTGCTGCCCTGCACTGACAGCGCAAGCTGGCGCTCAGTAAAGTCGAAGGGGCGGGGAGTGCGGATCACCACCGAGCCGGCCAGGCCACCCTCCTCAAGAGACGCGGTGGGCGTTTTGTGTACTTCCAGGGTTCTGACAAATTCACTGGGTAAAGAAGTAAAGTCAAAGCTGCGGCTGGTATCTGAACCGGTATCCGTTAACGCATTTGGTAACGCCACACTGTTCATGCGTACAAGCACGAAGTCGGAAGGCAGGCCCCGTATATTTATCGAGGAGCCTTCACCGCGGGAGCGGTTAATTTGGACACCTGTAATACGTTGAAGGGATTCCGCAACGTTAATGTCAGGGAACTTACCTACATCTTCGGCAGAAATCGCATCAACAACGGTGGAGGATTCTTTTTTAATTCCCATGGCCTCAGTGAGGCTCTGGCGGATCCCGGTAACCGCGATGACTTCCATATCATCAGTTGGCGTGTCCTGAGCAAAACCGGGGTTGCAAAAGGTGGAGGCAATGGCGATTGCTAATGTGCTTTTCAGGCATCTGTTTTTTGTGTGTGTCATCGTGCTCTCAGTAATCAAAAGTCGTTGTCCGGAAAGAAACTACAAACAGACAGGATCTGTTTACTCTTCTTTGTTAACTGGAGGTTAACTTGAAGTTAATGTTGCACGCGTATTGTGATAACTACAATTGATATTAAATTATCAACCTATAACTTATGGGAAATTACGGCTGATTATATCGGGTTCTCAGCGCTTCCAGCAGATAATTCACCGGTTCGAAATCTGTCAGGCTGGTGCGGCACACCATGCCGGACGAGAAAGTTTGATTCAGTGAAATTGCCTCTACAGGAATTAAATCGTACTGTGCAAAGGTTTCTGACACCGCATCCACAGACATAATAATGTGGTCGGTTTGCTGGCCGATACGGGCAAGGCCAAGTAAAGATTCAATCCCGTAGGTGAAGCCGGAAAAAGGAATGCCTTTGCGTTGCAGATTCTCTTTCATGGAAATGTTTATTGCACCTTCCCAGATCCCGAATGCAGACCAGGGATAATCGCAAAGGGACGCTGCGCGTTCGTTCGCGGGCAGCGCATGGATAGGATGTGAGCGGCGGGCGAACAGCATGCTTTCGAGATCTAACAGCGGAATAGCACTGAGTCCGTGAGCCAGCTCACCGGCGGGGATAAAGCCGAAATACATGTCAGAATCACCATTGAGTACTTTGGGAATGGCAACGTCTGCTGATTCAAGCTTAATGCCGATGTTCAAGCCAGGAAACTGGTGATACAGCGAAGGCAGTACATCCGGCAAAATCTCAGACAGCCACACGGGGCCGGCGCTGCCTGTGAGAGGTTTGTAATAGTTCTGCTTAATTTTCTCAATTTCACGGGTGGTTATCTCCGCTTCCTTAAGGATGATATTGGCTTTGGTCCTGAGAATATCTGCGAAGGGAGTGGGGTTTAAACGGCCACCGGTTCTGTCGAATAACTTCACATCCAGCAGCATTTCAAACTGACTCAAACTCTTCGACAGCGCAGGCTGGGACACATTCAGTACCTCCGATGCCGCCCGCAACGAGCCTTTGTCATAAATTGCTACAAACTGGGCAAGATGCCGGGACAACAAGAAGCGCATAGTACACCTGCATTAATATGAGTACGCTTATGTTGCCTCTGGTTGCAGGTAAAAGCCAGCGCGTCTGTTAAGGGCTGAGCATAAAAAACCGGAGGCCTGATGCCTCCGGTTAATTAACTAAAGCAAAACATGCCTGAAGTGATTATTCAGGATGGTTGTCCAGCACCATCACGCCCGCGCCGGTATTGGAAATCGGGGCATGGTAGTGCTTGTGCACCACTTCCACGTCGTGGCGTAATGCGCCGCGCATTACCATCCACATGATGGTTTCAATACCTTCAGAGCCTGAGCGGCGCATGATTTCAGTGTTCGAGAGGTCTGCAAACCACTCAGGATCAGTGGCGATTTTATCCATACACTCTAAATCGAATTCCACATCAATGATGCCTGCGCGCTCACCCTGTAGCTGGTGAGACATACCGCCGGTACCCAGAATCACCACGCTGAGATCGTCCGGGAAGCTGGCGATAGCTTTGCCTAAAGCCTGGCCCAGTTTGTAGCAACGGCGGGCGGTCGGTACAGGATGCTGAACGGTATTTACCGCCAGAGGAATGGCCTGAACCGGCCAGATTTCATGGTCGCCGTAAAGCGCGCGGATAGGGTTTACAAAGCCGTGATCGACTTTCATTTCCTGACAGGTACAAATGTCGAATTCCTGCTCTACCAGTGATTCCGCCAGATGCCATGAGAAAGGTGCGTTACCCGTGAAAGGTGCGACAGGCTTCAGGCCCCAGCCCTCGTCGGCATTGAAGTACTGATCAGCACAGCCCAGCGCGAACGTGGGTACTTTGTCGAGGAAGAAATTCAGGCCGTGATCGTTGTAAACCACAATCACGATGTCGGGCTTCTTCTCTTCCAGCCACGCCTTGGCCGGACCGTAGCCGTCAAAGAAGCGTTTCCAGTAAGGCTCCTGCGTTAAATTATTGGATATTGCAGCGCCCACTGCCGGAATATGTGAGCTGGTGATACCGCCTAAAAGCTTAGCCATTCCAGTAGTCTCCTTTTGCCTTAATCAGTTCATCGAGCTTTTCGGCCCGTTTTTGTAAATTCGCGATAAATTCTTCAGTCGTAATGCCCTGAAACGCCGCGCCGGCATCCTGTACTGATGTGCCACGGGGAATCGCCATTTTGGCCATGAAGTAAATGTTTGCACCCATACGCAGCATGCCGAGAAAATCCTGATTCACTACGGCATCTTTATATTTGTCTTTCACACCCATTTTGTCGCAGTAAGCGGCCGGGTCCTGATCAAACTCAAGGCGGTTGGCTTCTTCATTAAAAGAAAACAGTAACTTGTTTAACGCATAGGCCGGGTTGGCTGCGCGTCCGTCGAACACATAAGTGCCCGGAATATCGTCATAATCTTTGGGTTGCCAGCTCATTGTGAAACCTCTGTTAACATTGTTTATTGTATTTTATATAGATTGAATGCATAGTTAATGCATAAAAAAGGTGCTTAATTGTCAATTTTGTAGAAAGTGAAAATTATGTTGAATTCTTTGGACGCGGTGGATTTCTATGGTGATGACGAACAGGTGGAACACAGACACATTCTGTACTGTGAGCCGCTGACCACACGCAGTGAACGCCACGACTGGATGATTCAGCCTCACCGTCACAGGGATTTGCACCAGATTTTTTTCGTCGTCAAAGGGGGCGGGCAAGTTCAGCTGGATGAGCAGCAATTAGCTGTATCCGCGCCGGTATTATTGTCTATTCCTGAAGGCCACATGCACGGTTTTCAGTGGGAACCCGGGTCTGAAGGATTTGTACTGTCAATTGTGTCTGCGGCGATTTCTGAAATCTCACCGGGAGCCTATCAGGCTGCGTTTCAGGAAGGCGCTATTTTGCAGGATATTCCGGCGCAAACCTGCGAAGATTTGCAGCTTATTTGCAAACAACTGAAGCGGGAGGCCGACGGCCACGGGCAATTTGAAGAACAAATGACCATCGCACTTTTAAGGCAGATGGTTGTGCATATTGCCAGGTGTACATCGCAACATGAAGATGTGCCCGGTCAGTATTCCAAGGCGGAAAGAAAGTTTCTGCAGTTTAAAGCGCTGATCGCCCAGTTCGGCACAACGCATCACCAGGTGGGATGGTATGCAGGAAAAATCGGCGTATCAGCGGCGCACTTAAATCAGCTTTGCCAGCAACATGCGTCCGTGAATGCATTGTCGATGATCCACCGGCATCTGCTGGTGGAAGCCAAGCGTCACCTGATGTTCGCCGATTTCAGTATTACTTCAATCGCCTACCGCATTGGCTTTAAAGATCCGGCGCACTTTACCAAGTTTTTTACCAAAAAGGCCGGGTTGTCACCGCTGAAATTCAGACAGGAAACCCGTGATAAAGCGTCGCCGGAAACAGCGTAAGCCGTATTATACTACCGTGATGTCCACTTCAATGTTGCCACGGGTAGCATTGGAGTACGGGCACACCTGGTGTGCTTTGTCTGCTTAACAAACGCTGACGAAGCCCGCCAGCTGGTCACACTCATTGATAAGTTACAGGGCTGTTTTCAGTCCTAAACTTTAAAGCGGTTCACGTTACCGTCGATATTGCGGGATACATCACTGACCCGCTGACTGGCGGCACCGGCCTGTTCAACGGTTGCGATAACCTGCTGACTCAGCGTGTTCAGCGATGATACGGTTTCATTCAGGTTCATCACTACCTGGCTTTGCTCTTCCGTGGCGGTGGCAATCTGATAGATACGGTCGTTGGCACCGGTGACCGACGACGATACTTTATTCAGTTTTTCATTCAGCGACGTTGAAATCTCTACCACTTCCGCCATCTGTGACGAGCCCGACTCAATAGCCGATACAGCCTCAGACACCCCTTTGTTAAGATTCAGCAGCATCTCATTAATGTCTGTGGTGGCCTGTTGGGAACGGTTAGCCAGCGAGCGGACTTCATCAGCAACCACGGCGAAACCGCGACCCTGTTCGCCGGCTCTGGCCGCTTCGATTGCCGCGTTCAGTGCCAGCAGGTTGGTCTGTTCAGAAATGCCGCTGATCACGTCCAGCAGGGAAGAAATTTGTTGTGTTTCTTTTTCCAGCTTCTGAATCACAGAGCTGGCATGAGTGATCGCCTGAGAGGTTTTGGATACCGTTGCTGCGGAGGTAGACACCGCTGCCTGGCTGTCAGCTGCATCTTCATTGGCTGTGCGGGTATCGCTCAGCGCATCCTGTGTATTGTCAGCAACTTCCTTCAGCGCATAGCTGAGTTCGTTAATTGCGGTAGCAATCTGATCAAGGTTGTCACGTTGCTCATGGGAAATGTTTCTGACATCGTCTGACGATGAGCGCATCGAGGCTTCCGCATCTTTCAGTGACACAGCGTCAGCTTTAATCAGCTTGATAAGCCGCTGAAGGTTGTCCATTAACGCATTGAATGCCAGTGCCACGCCGGTGATTTCATCGCGGCCATCTGAACTTAAACGCTGAGTCAGATCGCCTTCGCCTTTACTGATTGAATCAAGCACATCGCGCAACATATTAATGCGGCGGGTAATAAGGCGCGGACCGATAATAATACTTACTGCACAGGCAACAACAGCCAGCACCACAGCAATGATCAGATACACGGTTTGCTGGTTACTGGCTGCAAGACTGTCACGGGTGATTTTGTCTGACTGATTTTTCACTGCTTCGCCAATGCGGTCATAGTTGCCCCGCAAGGCTTCAAACAGTGGCATCCCCTGCTGGTGATAAATGGCGGCAGCTTCCCGTACGTTATTTTGGCGTATTAACGTCATGACCTGTTGATTCAGCCCGATCCAGCTATCAAAATCCTGTCGGAACTGCTTTGCCTCGCTAACCACGTCCGGATAATCTTTCGTGAGTGAAAGCACTTTTGCCATCCGGTCGTTAGCCTGCTGAGCATTCTCTTCGTAATCTTCAATCAGGGTCGCTGCGCCACTGATCCCCAGTTCTTCAGCCAGCATCAGGTCCAGCAGCGCAGAGTGCGCCTGATACAAATCGCGGTCTGCGTTCAATGCCGTACTGATTGATTCTGTGAATGTGGCAGACAGGGTTTCAGTGTTGTGCGCCAGTGAGCGGCTGTTAGAAATGCTTATAAAACTGACTACCAGAATAAGTAGAGCAACAAAGCTGAGTGGCACTGACAGCTTTTGACGAACGGTCATATTTTCGAAGTTGAGCATAACGCCTTCTTTATGTGGTGATTGGCAATGTACAGTTGACAAAGTGTTTTTTCTGATCTCAATTATAAGGTATAGCACCAAACTGTATCAGCATTTCACATTATACTTTATGGTAATCATGAAAATTGTAGTCATACTTTTTATGATTTCAAATACCTAATCTCTCCAAAAGGTGTAGGGCATCTCAGTTTCTCACCATCTATACTTCTCGCATTATATTTCAGGTTCTAATATCTGACCCGGTTCAGATTTCAAAAGGATTAATATTTTGGCCATACGTAAATTTATTCGTCCGGCGCTTATTGCAGCGTTGGGTACTTTACTTGCTCCTCAGGCTCTTGCTCAGGATGTTGAATTTGATTTCAGCGGTTCCTGGAGAATGCGTTACGAATCGTTGAAAAATCCGATTTTTCCGGCCACAGAAGCCCAGCGTACTCAATCCAACGACCGTATTTCTTCACGGGTTTTGTTGAAAGGTGAGGCAAATTACGGTAACTGGAATGCCACCGTGGAAATTCAGGATTCACGGGCATTTTTAGATGACAACGATCCGACGTTGAAATCGTCTCAGGTTAACACCCTTGAACCGCTGCAGTACTTTATCCGCTACAAAGATTTCAACGAGTATGTAAAAGCCATCACCGTTGGCCGTATGGCAGTCGACCATGGCAGTCGCCGTTTGATGGCGAAAGGTGTGTATCGTAATGCCATCAATGCCTTCGACGGTGTGATGGTTGATACCGTCGTCAAAGACTGGGATATCCGCGGATTCTATTTTCTGCCGGTAAGCCGCTTTCCGACGCAATCTCAGATGGTAGAAGATAATAAGCGTGCATTCGATAAGAGCTTCAGTGAGCGTAAGTACTTTGGTCTGTATGCCGTGTCTCCGGATGAGAAATGGAAGATTCAGAATTACTGGTTCAAGGAAAGTGACTCTGAAGAACTGGCGACGAAAAATCGCGACCTTTACACCTTGTCTGTGGATTACTCAGAAAGCTTTGACGGTGACTGGAAAAGCAATATTGAAGTGATTGGGCAAACGGGTACGGCAAGATCGTCTTCATCAGCCAGCGATATTACCGATCTGGATGTGAATGCATGGATGGTGCACGCCCATTTAGGTCAGCAAGTCACAAAGAGCACCTTTTTACGGGCGGAAATTGACTTTGCTACCGGCGACAATGACAGCGCGGACGATGAGATTAACGCCTTTGACGGCCTCTATGGCGTGCGACGTTTCGACTTCGGTCCAACGGATGTGTATCAGAGCTTTAAGCGCAGCAACATTATTGCGCCGGGGTTACGCAGCGTAACCAAAATCGGTGGTGTGCATAACATCATGGTGGGTTATAAAGCCCTGTGGTATCACAAAGTAGAGCAGGGCGAAGAGGACTTCATGGGTAACCAGTTAGAAGTCAGATGGCGTTATCAGGTCATGCCGGAACTGCGTCTTGAGTTTGGCGGTGCCTACCTGATGAAAGGCGATGCTCTTGAGCAGGGTGATTACCCTGATGACTCACAGTTTGCCTACACCGCATTTCTTTATAAGTTCTAAAAAAACAGGCTGTGCATGTTTAACAACATGCACAGTTGCGTTTCGTTTTCTCCATATGACCGATGCCGGGATTGAACGTATTGGTCGGATCCAGTGAGCGGTAGAAGGCTTTCAGGGTAACTTCTGCATCATATAGATGGCCCACGTTGTGTTCTGCCGGGTATTTGGCTCCGCGGTTATCGAGCAGGGCCAGCATCTCTGCTTTTACCTGCTTTGCCTCAGTACCTTTTTTAAGAATGTAGTCCTGATGGAATACATGACAGAAAAAGTGTCCGTAATAGAGTTTCTTCTCAATTTTTGCGTCAAGCTCCGGCGGTAACGTTTCTACCCAGTCCATGTCGTTGCGGCGCAGCGCAATATCCAGTGCGAGGATGTCGCCCACTTCTTTTTCGTGCAGTAACTGATAGCGCAATGCAGCGCCTGCTGCGGCAAACCGGTGCAGGAAGGCGGCAGACGCTTCGTCCGGTGAACAAGCCATATAACTGCCGCCAAGTTCAGCGGCAAAAAATGATGTCAGAAAAGCTTCTGCTTCTTCAATGCCCTCATCACTCATCTTCAGAATGAGGTGATGCTCATACTGGTTCCGGTACTGCATCAGACTGTCGGGCAGATGATTGGGAAACAGCCTGGCGGCAGATTGCATAATGCGGTCTGAAAGAAACGAAGGTAGCCAGGACTGCTTGTTAAGCAGCGCATCAATGCGGCCTTTTGCTGCAAACATTTTAGGCAGCCTGCCGGTGCCCACGTGCTTAACAGCCAGAAAGGTGTCTTTGCCGTAGTCTTTAGCGACATCGAAAATATCACGGTGCATGTACTCTGCGACTTCCGGTAAGTGCGTAAACTCTGCCAGCATGTGCCGGCGCAACTTCGCCAGAAGCGCCGGATCATTCACGCCAATATAAAAGGTTTGTTCTCTTTCGGGTTTGGCAAAGGTATCCAGTCTTACTGCAAATACCGCGAGCTTACCGGCGCAACCACTGGCCTCAAAAAGTTTGCCCGGGTCTGCGTTGTAGCGGGCGGGGGTTGAGGCATCCACATCACGAATTATGTCTGCGTAATCCTGCGCGCTGGCAAACTTACTGTTATCCGTACTGTTCTTATCGAATGTGCCGTTTTCCAGGTTTGTCAGGATCTCTTCAGGCTCTGACCCCAATTCAATGCCGAGGTGATTAACCAGTTGCAGCCTGCCATGTTCATTAACCTGCGCATACAAGGCATATTGGGTGTAGGCAGGACCGCGTTTGATTAGTGCGCCGCCAGAGTTGTTTGCTACACCGCCCACAATGGACGCGCCCAGACAGGATGAACCGATAACGGAATGGGGACTGCGCGAAAGAGGTTTTAACTGATCTTCAAGCTTATGCAGCGTGGCGCCCGGGAAGCTGATGACCTGTTTGCTATCTTCAAGCATGATGAGATCATCCATGGCCAGGGTATTTATCACCACGATTTCCCTGTCGTAATCATCGCCGGACGGGGTAGAGCCTTCCGTCAGTCCGGTTTTTGCAGCCTGCATAATAATGATGCAGTTATTGTTTACACACACTTCCAGCACGCGCCAGAGTGCAACCAGAGTTTGCGGAAATACCACGGCCAGAGCTTTACCTTGCCCTGAACGCCAGCCGGAACGATAGTGTTCGGTAGCGGCAGGATCTGTAGCGATATGTTCGGGGCTCAGCACAGCTTGCAGTTGCGCAACAACCGGGTGCGACATGAAATAACTCCTTTTGAAAAGCAGGCCTGGAAACCTGGTTGAATATATCGCATTTTTACCATGATGGCTTATCGTAACCGGCGCGCTGGTCGGGTAAACTGCGCGCCTTACCTCTTAACAGTGATTTTGGTTTTGCATAATTCAGTTTTGGCACTGCGTATTCAGGAACTGGCTAAATCAACGCGGCCTTTTGTCACGCGGGGTAGTCGCGTAATACGCTGCGAGGGTTGTCTGCTGCCGGCGGTGCACTGTATTTGCGATGCTGTACCGGAACCTGTGGCTGAAAGTGCCTTTCTGTTTCTGATGTATAAAGGCGAATGCTACAAACCGTCGAATACAGGCCGTTTAATCGCTGATGTGGCTAAGTACAATTATGCCTTTACCTGGTCGCGGACAGAACCTCAGCCAGCGTTGCTGGCGCTGTTAAATGACGAACGCTACATGCCGGTAATCATCTTTCCGCATGAGAATGCAGCACCCGAAAGGCGGTTGTATGACGTGCCTGTGCAGGAAGGTAAAACCCCTTTGTTTATCATGCTCGACGGCACGTGGCGTGAAGCCGGCCGCATGTTCCGTAAAAGTGCGTACTTGCAGTCTTTTCCTGTACTGGGCATTCAGCCTGAAGCGCTGTCAGATTACGCCCTCCGCGAAGCTTCGCATGATTTTCAGCTATGCACAGCAGAAGTAGGTATCGAAGTCCTGAAACTGGCGGGCGAAGCACAGGCAGCGGCCAGCCTTAGTACGTATTTCAGTCATTTCCGGAAAAATTACATTATGGGTAAACCCCATATGAGTAACCGTTCGTAGTAAACAAGGATTCGCCACACCGCATTTTTGTGGCAGACTGAAGTTAATGTCGCTGCATGGAAGAAGTTAATGACGCTATATCGCCCGTTGTTCAAGCATATTCGTAATCATTCTGCGCTTTTCAGCGAAATGTCGCAGTATCGTGATCAGGCCGTTCAGGCCCTTGGATTAACTCATTACGCGTTTCACAAAACGCCTAAATTTGTCACTGAAGATGGTCGCAGGCTTACTATTGAGCCGGAACGCAGCATCGTGTTGCCCAACGTACATCATCTCAAAGGAGTGAAAACCAAACTGGCAGAGCAGGTTGCCGGGCTCAGCATGGTGACTCACAGTGAAATCGGCTACCGCTATCCTACCGCTGCACTGGCAGGCCTGGATGCGCCCTTTATTAAACGGATGCGCTCTGAGTATTTTCACCGGGTGGATGAGGATCGCAGTATTTGCCGGCCGGTTAACTTGTCTTATGGCATTAAAAGCCGGGGTAAAGGCGATAACCGCCAGGAATATGAAGTCTGGATGCCCGATGAAGCACCGGAACAAAGTCCGTTACCGTTATTAATTGACCGCTACGGCGAAGACTTACCCGATGATGTGCGGGACTTTGTTGAACAACCTTCCCGCGTACATGGCTGGATGGGGGTAAAACGGGCGGCCTTTGAAGCCCTCTACCAGAACAAAGCGGTGTGCGGTGATTTAGTGATTTGTGTAGCACTCAGTGTCGACGCTTACAATATCGGCGCCCGCCCTGATTTGTCTTATTCACCGGAAGCGGAAAGCTCCATCGCGGTCAGCAATGCTGAACTGGAGTGGGAAATTGAGGGATACTACGCGCCACGGGACTGGAAATTCGATCACGACACAGTGTGGAATGCCATCAACCATACCCTTGAGGCAGTAAACGCGCCGCTGAATGATTTGTACGGTCAGGATGCCATCCCCGTAAATGAAAGTAAGACAGAGCGGATTTTATCCACCTTACAATCCTTAGGCGTAACCACAGAAGAAATTGAGAGCATCAATTTGCAGCCCTGGGAGTTTATGCTGACAGAGAGTGAGTCGCGGGTAAAAAATCACGATCCCAGCAGAACGGTAAATCTGCTCGGACGCCTGAACCGTTTGTTCTATCAACCCGACAGACAGCTGCCGTCACTGAACTGGATGCATGATTTAATCAGCTGAAGTCAGCAACCGTTCTACGAACCATTGCTTAAATGCGTCACGGTCGGCCCATTCTAAGGCGACGTTAACCTGCGGGCCACTGTCTGCCGGTACAGTAAATCCGTCTGGGGTGACAGATAAATGCATGGGCTCAGCGGGTAGCCAGCTGTGGTCGGGAAGGGCAAGGTACACAGCAACGGCGTCGTACATTACCGAACTGCGGGTTGCCAGATAATCAGCATTTTCCCAGGTAACGAGGCCCGCCCAGATGGGGTAGTTCTCAAAAATGACCTCAAGCTGTTTGTCAATGCTGTTTTTCAGTTGCTGATATTGTTCACCGTCGAAAATCATATCGCCGCAGGTATCAAGAGGCGTAATGGTGAAACTGTGTAAGGGCGCGTGAAGCACTTTCCGGAAGGCCGGTACATTGTTTTGCACGTTGTACTCGGCAGAAGGCTCATCACTGTATCCTTTGTAAATACTGCCATGCATGCCCACTATACGCATTTTCGGAGCCAGTTCCGGCGCACGTTCCAGCACGGCAGCAATATTATGCATAGGGCCGGCAACGATAATGGTGACGGGATCTGAAGACTGTTCAAGTAACTTTATAATAGCACCTGCACCGTCTTCGATAATGTCACCCTGGTAATCAGACAGTGCGAAGTCAGCTACCCAGGGCTTGTGAAATTCTGCTTTGCCTTCAAAGCGCTCACCCATTCCAACAGGAATATCTGTTCTTCCTGCTTTTGTCAGAAATTTCGCCGCCACCTGCGCCCGGTAACGGGTATCTTCCGATGCCGTGGTTACCAGTTTCAACTCTAATTCCGGACTTTTTAAAATAAGCGACAGCGCTACCATGTCATCGATATCGCTGCCAATGTCGGTGTCAAAAATTACCGGAACAGGCTCTGCGGCGCGGGTCATATTACTCGGCGCTGCGGTCATTATGAAAAGCACGGTCAACAAGCGTTTTAACACATAAAACATCAAAAGAATCCTTATCTGAAGAGGGGCGAAGCAAAGGCACCCTGATGATATTACAATACGGGCCATATCACCGTAGAAATTAATCCGCTGCAATCAGCCGGATAATCACGATAGGCGAATGATCTTTTCTGCTCTACAATTAATAATCAGAATAAGGACATAGCAAATAATCCGGAGTAACAGTGCTTAGCGAACTTTCCCTTGGCGGCATGCTTTTCAGCCCGATGGTGGTGATGATTCCGCTGGCTTTTCTGTTGTCGTTATTAACCCGTTACGGGTTATATGCCACCGGTTTATATCAAAAATTGTGGAAACCACCCTGGTTCGAGGTCGCGCTGTTTATTTGCTACCTCGCGGCGACGGTGAAAATGTTGGCGGGTTGAACATGGGAAAAGTACTGAGCATCATTGTGACACTTCTGGTTATCGCCGTCGCTGTCTTCTCAGGGCGCTGGGTGTGGGATCATTATCTTTATTCGCCCTGGACCCGGGACGGCCGCGTTCAGGCTGACATCATCACTGTTGCACCGGATGTGTCCGGATGGGTAACAGCCCTGCCGGTGAAAGATAATCAGAAAGTACAAAAGGGCGATGTGATATTCCGCGTTGATGTTAAACGCTATCAGGCTGCGGTAGACGAGTTAAACGCGCAGGTGCACAGTAAACAACTGGCGCTGGATCTTGCGCAGCATGAGTTTACCCGCCGTGAAAAACTCAGAGAGCGTAACAGTATCAGTGCCGAGGAGCTGGAAAGCAGCCGCATCAGTTCCGATATGGCCACAGCTGCACTGGATGTAGCAAAGGCACAGCTTGCCAGTGCGGAAATCGATCTTGAACGGGCAACCGTGACTGCGCCGGTGAGCGGGCGGGTAGTGAACCTGACCCTCCGGGAAGGAAACTACGTGAATCAGGGCACGCCGGTGCTTTCTGTGGTTGCTGATAATACTCTGTACGTTACCGGTTATTTTGAAGAAACAAAGCTTCCTCTCATTCATGAAGGTCAGAAAGCCACTATTCACCTGATGAGCGGCGGCAAAGCGTTGTCGGGCACAGTATCCAGTATTGGACACGCTATTGCCGACACCAATACCTCCACAAACAGCCAGTTGCTTCCCGAAGTGCAGCAAACCTTTAACTGGGTGAGACTGGCCCAGCGTGTACCGGTAGACATTAAACTGGATAAGGTGCCGGAAAATACCCGCCTCGTTGCCGGTATGTCGGCGTCGGTCCGGTTAGCCACAGACGGGGAGTAATCTCGTTGCCTGCTTTCCTGGCTGTCTACCTAAGGCCCTCCCGCGCCTCGTTAATATTTGCCCTGAAAGGGGTTATCTCCATGGCGATGGCAATGTACGTGGCCATGTGGATGGACTTGGAGCGGCCTTACTGGGCGCTGGTCTCTGCGGTTTTTCTGCAGGTACGTCCGGAAGCCGGCATGGTGCTGGAAAAAACCGTTTGTCAGATCCTGGGGACTCTCATTGGCGGTGCCTTCGCCATGGTGGTACTGCATTATTTTCATGCCTATTCAGGGATTTCCCTGTTTTGCCTGGCGCTGTGGACCTGGCTGAATTCCGGTCTGTCATCACTGGTGCGGCGGGTGAACTTTATTTACTTCTTTGCTATGGCCTGCGTCACACCCTGTATTATTATTCTGCTGACCATGGCTACGCCTTCCGCAGTTAGCAGCCAGAGCATTTTTGATATCGCCCAGTCCCGGATCAGTGAGCTTATCGTTGGGTCGGTGTGCGCCATGCTGGTTTCGCTGATTTTATGGCCCCAGCGGGTAGAGAAGGTGCTGGTTGATCATGCCAAAAACACCATTAACCAGACGATGGCTTATCTGTCGGTAGAATTAGATCCTGACGGTTCACACGATGAGCGGCACAAGCACATCGACGATACCCTACAGTCTTTAACGGCGCTGAGTGATGACTCCAGCGCTGTCGTTTTTGAAGGTCCGGACGGGCCGGGGAAATCCCGCGCGGCCACCGTTATCTGTAATAAAATCCTGTCGTTAATTGCCGTGGTACAAATATTCGGCCGGCTGCAACGGAATAATCCGGAATTGCTGTCAGAGAATATGATGTCGCTGCTCACTCAACTGAGAAACGATGTGGGCCTCATTGGCAGCCTGAAAAGTTTCGACGAATGTTATGAGCTGGCACAGAAGCAAAGACGCAAATGGAGCAAGCTTTTCCAGTCTGACCAATTGACCACATTAGAATTCCGTTTGTGCCGTACCGCGCAGGAAATGGTAGCAGATTTAGTGGTCATACTTCGTGCTTACCGGGCACTGGAGCGGGGAGAAAAATCCACCCTTAAAGCCTCAGGTATTAAACCTCACCGCGACTGGCTGGTAGCAGTGACGACAGGCTTTCGCACATGTCTGGTTTTCAGCACCGGCGCATTTTTATGGGTAGGCACAGGTTCACCGGCAGCCATCATGCTGATGATCTTACCGGTAATATTTTCCATCATGTTCGCCAGACTCGCGCCCGTGGTGGTCACCAGGGCCATACGTGGTGTACTTATCGGAGCCTGCTTTGCTATACCTGTAGCCATTTTCTACGCCCTGAACCTGATAGCCGCCAGTAGCGGTGACTTCGCCATTCTGGTGCTTATTTTATCCGGCCCGCTGTTTTTAGGTTTAATGCTGCTGTCGCACCGGGCGTTTCTGCCCTACGGCATCGGCTTTTGCATTCCGTTTGTGATCCTTGTGCAACCGGCCAACGATATGAGTCGCTCACTTTCGGTGGATTACACCACCAGCAGTGCACTGGCGGTCCTCAGTGGCGTGATGATTTTATACTGGATATTTAAGTTATTTGCCGGGCCCGGCGCGAACTGGATCCAGTCACGTTTGCTTTCAGTGACCTATCAGGATTTACTTAAAATTGGCAGTCCCGGTCATGATGAAGACTGGTTCAATGCGCGGATGTGTGACCGGCTTCTGCGACTCACCAGTTACGAGCAAAATATTACTTCAGGTTACCGGACACTAACCGACCTGGGCCTGACAGGCCTGAACCTCGGACATGCTTCTATGCGGATTCGGCGTCTAATGAGTGGCTTGAGTGAGCGCTCACTAACCGATCTTGAACAGGAGTGGCAGCAAGCGCTGGCGGCCTCTTTTCTGGCTGCATCAAAAGGGGATGATACAGACCTTCTTGCCCCGGTAAATAAGCGGATAATCAATACACTCAAAGCGGAAGGTGCGCCGGAAGAAAATCTGGCTCTCATAGACGGTATCTTCACCCGCCTGCATTATTCTTTCCGCCGCACGGCAACCATGATCAAAGAAGCCCGCGCCTAATTCACATATCACTACCAGGTGCCAGATTAAGTTTCATATATAAATATTTTGGTAAGGCCAAATGGTGTTTTTAATTGTCTTTTACTCGCTTATGCAGTAGTCTCTAAATAATTGGCATGACCAAATTTGAGGTTGCAGATGATTGAAACATGGCGCTGGTTCGGACCCGGCGACAGCATTACGCTAGAAAAAATCCGCCAGGCAGGCGCGACCGGTATCGTGACATCGCTGCATGATGTGCCCACCGGTGAAGCCTGGCCACTCGAAACCATAAAATCCCGTAAAGCGATGATCGAAGATGCCGGCATGCAGTGGGATGTTATTGAAAGTATTCCTGTGCATAACGACATTAAAAGTCGTACCGGTAATTATCGTGAGCTTATCGAAAACTATAAAACGTCGGTGCGCAATGCCGGCGCTGCCGGTGTCACGACCGTGTGCTACAACTTTATGCCGGTGGTGGACTGGACCCGCACGAATCTGACTTATCAACTTCCTGACAAAAGTTATGCATTGCGCTTCGAATATTCAGACTTCGCTGCTTACGATGTGTTTGTGATGCAGCGTCAGGGAGCAGAGAATGATTATTCTTCTGATCTGTTGAATAAGGCGAAAGCCCGGTTTGATGCCATGTCTGATGCTGAACGGGAATTGCTGGAGAAAAATATCATTGCCGGATTACCCGGTGGTGAAGGCTCTTATAACCGCGAAGGGATCAGAGATACCATCCAGCAGTTTATCGATCTCGGCGAGGACGGTTTACGGAACAGCCTATTTGAATTCCTTGAAGCAGTCATTCCGGTAGCAGAAGAAGCCGGTGTGAAAATGTGTATTCATCCTGACGATCCGCCGTTTTCTCTTTTTGGCTTGCCCAGAGTGGTGTCTACCCAACAGGATGCAAGGAAGATCCTCGAAGCGGTGCCAAGCCCTGCAAACGGACTCACCATGTGTGCCGGCTCCTACGGTGCCAGAGGCGACAACGACCTTATCGCCATGGTTAACGAGTTTGCAGAGCGGATTTACTTTGTGCATTTACGCAATGTGAAACGGGAAGATGACGGTTCATTTTATGAAGCCGCCCATCTGGACGGCGACAATGATATGGTGGGGCTGGTACAGGCGCTGTTGAAATGCGAGTCCAGTCTGGGGTGTCAAATTCCCATGCGCCCTGATCATGGTCACACATTAAGTGATGAGCAGGACAAAGCGGATTTGAAACCCGGTTATTCCTACCTTGGCCGTCTGAAAGGCCTTGCAGAACTGCGCGGGCTTATTTGCGCCGTGTCCTACATGAATGCAAAGCACTAGTCGATTGCCCAGTACGGCGTATCGCCGTATATCGACAGCATGTAATCAATGAAATGGCGCACGCTTACCGGCGTGTGCTGTGATTTCGGATAGACAAAGTGAATATCCTGTGGTGACTTCCGGATAGCCGGCTTAAACGCATCCAGTACAGAGATCAGTTTTCCTTCCCGCACACTCTCTCCAACCAGCCAGTCCGGGAATAAAACCAGTCCCATTCCTTCCCGAGCAGCCGTCAGTAGCGCTTCCGCATTATTAGACGTCATCAGCGGTACAAATTGTTGTTGTGTCCAGCCCGAATCAGGCTCGTGGAAAAACCACGGGTTAGTCCCGCTGAAACCTTTATACACCAGACACCGGTGCTGTTTTAAATCAGCAGGGGATGTCAGCGGTGTATTGTTCTTAAGATAAGCCGGTGATGCCGCCAGAAAGTAACGCTGTTCGCAGATTTTTCTTGCCCGCAGGGAAGAGTCCGGCAGGGCACCTATGCGGATAATCACATCGGCGTCACCTGCATGAGGATCGATAAACGCATCTGTTAAAGTAAGCTCCACCTGTACATCCGGGAACAGTTCGGAAAACTCCGCCAGAAACGGGGCAACATGATGTTGTCCGAACTGAACCGGTGCATTTATTCGCAGTATGCCGCCCGGTTCGCCATCGAAATCCTGTAAATGCTGCTGCATCTCCATCAAAGATTTTTCGATTTCTGACGTATAGCGAAAGAATATCTTTCCCTGTTCGGTGGGAGCCAGCGAACGGGTGTTGCGATAAAACAGCGGCTGCTCCGTGGCATCTTCCAGTTGCTGAATGGCCCTTGATACCAGAGACGGTGAAACCCCTTTCTGCCTGGCGACGGCTGACAAACTGCGGGCTTCATAAACCGCGATAAATAGCTTGAGAGTACGGAGTGTAACGTGATTCAATAAATTCATTTATGCGTAATATGCAAAAATCTTTTCTGAATTATCGTGTTTTTCGCACATTTAGCAATGGTTAAAATACACTTTTTCAGGAGAAAGGTGCGGAGCCATACAGCTCCGCATTAATAAGTTACCAGTGCTTTATACGGCAACCTTTCAGGGCATAAAACAGAATGAAACCGTAGCAAGGAATGGTCATCCAGTAAGCATTCAGAACACCGTATGCATCAGCAATCGCGCCGAAAACCATTGGCAATACTGCGCCACCCGCAATACCCATGATTAACAGGGCTGAACCACGGGCAGTGAATTTACCCAAGCCTTCCAGTGCCAGTGGCCACACTGCCGGCCAGACAATGGCATTGGCCAGGCCAAGAAGAGCAATACACGCAAGGGGGTCGGGCAGCGTGGTGACACCGGTCCAACCCCAGATAACAGCAGAAATACTGTCACTGGCAGGGTCTGTAAACGGAATGGCAACCGCGAGTAACATGCCCAGTACCGCAGACAGCGTAAGCAACTGATGTTGGGTTAAAACCCGCGGGATCAGTACCAGACCCAGGGTGTAACCTATTACCATAAAGAACATGGTATAGGACGTCAGCCCCAATGCGCCTTCCACGCCAAGCTCAGAGCCGGCAAGCCCGATAGTGTCACCGGCAATGACCTCTACGCCCACATAGAAAAACAACGCCGCCACACCCAGCACCAGTTGGGGAAACTGCAAAATTGAGCCGTTCCTCATGCCGCTGGCATCAAGGCTTTCATCTTCTTTGTCTAAATCCAGCTCAGGCAATCCGGAAAAACGCAGCGCGACTGCCAGTAACAACAGAGCGACAGCCATGCCAATATAAGGTGCTACCAGACTGTCAGCCAGAGACTGAATTTGCGCAGCCCGTTCTGCTTCCGGTAAAGCGGCAATGCTCTGCGCTGTTACGCCGGAGAATTCCCCCAGTACCAATGCGGTAAATACCACCGGTGCCAGCCAGCCTGCGCCTTTATTCAGCAGGCCCATAATCGATATGCGGGCTGCAGCGGTTTCCGAAGGCCCGATTTTTACCAGATACGGGTTGGATGCGGTTTGAAGAATAGTCAGTCCTGAACCTACAATAAATTGTGCGGTGATGAACAGGGCAAAGGTTTGGGTTTCTGCAGCCGGCACAAACAAAAAGCAACCGGCGGCTATCATCACCAGACCCAGCGACATGGCATTGCGGTAACCGGTTTTATTCAACACAAACGACATGGGCAGAGCCATGACGACGTACGCAATGTAAAAGCTGAATGCGATCAGCAGCGCTTCCATGCCCGATAACTGACATACAATTTGCAGAAAAGGGATTAACGCACCGTTCAGCCAGGTAATGAAACCAAACACAAAGAACAAGGTGCCGATAATGGCCATGGGCAGCAATACTGTACTGCCGGAAGAAGAGGTTTTACCTGTTGTCATTATTATTTCCTTCAGATTAAAAGGGAAAGGCCCTGCAAGCCTTACGACATGCAAATCCCGTTACGCCAGACGCGCTGAACCTGCAAGGCGTCGTTTACCGCTATCCAGTTGGCCTGCGAGCCGGTTTGTAATGTGCCGATACTTGATGAAAGCCCAAGAAAATTTGCCGGTGTTGAAGTGGCCATTTTCAGTGTACTTTCCAGCGCAATGTTCAAATCAAAACGGGTATGCTGAATGGCTTCTTCCATGGTCAGCACCGAACCGGCCAGTGTGCCGTCTGCCAGTTTGAGCGTTGGTCCCTGACGCAGCACCTTAATGCCCTGATACATAAAGTGGTCAGCATCGCTGGCCGCCGGGGCCATGGCATCGGTCACCAGCATCAGCTTGTCGTCACCCTTCAGGCGGATGGCCAGAGTGGCACTTACCGGGTGCACATGCTGATGATCAACTATCAGTCCGCAATACACATCATCACGGTATAACGCGCTGCCTACCACGCCGGGTTCCCGGCTGGTAAGGGCAGACATGGCATTGTAAAGGTGTGTTGCACCGGTCGCACCGGCATCAAAGGCTTTAAAACAGGTGTCTGCATCTGCGTTGGTGTGACCGGCCGATACAATTACGCCCGCGTCCACCAGACGGGTGATGTCTTGAGGGGATACGGTTTCCGGCGCAACGGTAAGTAATACCTGGCCTAAGTCTTTGCGGGTGAACAGGGCAAATTCGTCGTCACTCAGGGGGCGGATATGCGCAGCGCTGTGCATGCCCTTTTTCGCAGCAGACAGGTGCGGGCCTTCAAAGTGAACGCCGGGAATGGCGGCAGGGTCGGCCTTATGCGCTTCAGCTATAGCATCCGCACCGGCAGACATGACGGCTATATCGTCGGTGATCAGCGTAGGCATAATACTGCCTGTACCGGTAGTCAGGTATGCGCGTGACATGTGCAACAAAGAATCCGCCACCGGCGCTTCATTAAACTGCACACCACCGCCGCCGTTAACCTGAACATCTACCATGGCCGGCATGATCAGGCCATCCAGTACATCGTGTTGCCCCGGCTCAGCATCAGGTGTCACCGACGCAATGCGCCCGTTTTCCACCGTGAATACCACGTTGCTTTGCAGGCGGTAGCCATCAAAAAATTGTGAAGCAAAATAACCCATGAATTAAACCGTTTCCGTGACTTTCTTCAAGCCTACCGGATTATCCGGGTCCATGTTAAGGGTTCTCGCTGCAATTTCGATATCCAGATAAAAACGCTGCATGATCAGCAGCGGCGCAACCAGCGGATGCACCTCGTCATCTACTTTTAACAGCGGAAATACCGGCGCACCACGGCGCTTCACTTCTTCAATTTGTCCGCTGTGAAAACTGGCTGAAGCATCCGGCACGTGTACGTCAATAATGGCTACGCCACGGTTCAGCAAGGCTACCGGTCCGTGCAGGAACTCTGCGCTACTGAACGCTTCGGCCTGAACGCCAAGTACTTCTTTCATTTTAAGGGCTATTTCACGGGACACCGCATAACCAAATGCACGGCCAAGTACCACGCAGCGCTCCATAGGCTTAAGTACCTCAGCAGTGAGTACCGGTACCTGTGCAATGGTGTCGTCAAGCCGGTCAGGCAAGACACTCAGTGCTTCGTGCAGTGCCCGGTTGTCTGAACACGCC
Organism: Alteromonas sp. ABH4_456; assembly: GCF_056160645.1. Lineage (NCBI taxonomy): Bacteria > Pseudomonadati > Pseudomonadota > Gammaproteobacteria > Alteromonadales > Alteromonadaceae > Alteromonas > Alteromonas sp. ABH4_456. The sequence goes on along the minus strand of NZ_JBSWXO010000005.1, from coordinate 104,406 downwards.
GCCACAATGGTCAGCAAAGCATATAAAGTGGCGAGATAGCTTTTCGTGGCTGCCACTGCCACTTCCGGGCCGGCTTTAAGGGGCACAAAGAAATCAGCCAGATCTGCCAGCGGTGAGCTTTCATCGTTAACCAGCGCAACAACCAGTGCGCCTTTTTCCTTCGCCATTTTTGCCTGAGCCAAAATGTCAGGGCTGCGGCCAGACTGGGAAATCACGAACACTAACGCTTTTTGTAAACGCAGTGACTTGCCAAATACACTGTTCACCGACGGTGCTGCGGCGGCTACCGGCAAACCAAGCTCTGTTTCAATGAGGTATTTGCCGAAAACGCCGGCGTGGTCAGATGTGCCACGGCCAATCATGTACACAAATTCCGGGTCTTTTTGCTTAATTGCTGCCGCCAGCGCAGTGATTTGCGCTGCGTTGTCACGTAATTGTGTGCGGAAAACGTCAGGGGTCTGCGACGCTTCAGCAGCCATTTTTGTTGCGTGTGCCATTCAGGCCTCCTTAAATGCCTGCCGTGCCAGCGAAACCGCACCGTATTCAGGGGAACACAATGGGGGGCTCAGCAGCCGTTGAATAGTAACAGGGATCTGGCTGCTCCAGTACGATGCCAGTCCGCCAATCATGGTGATACGCCGTGCATCCAGCGCCTGTAATCTTGTCAGCATTTTGGTGAGGTACACAGTACCTTCGTTAATAATGGCCTGCGCACCGGCGTTATTCTGCTTCGCAAAGTCCAGTACCAGCGGTGCAAGTGCCGCGTAATCACCGGAGCGGTAGTGCAGGGCCTTCGCGACAATATCTTCCGGTGTGATTACATTGAGTTGCTGACACACCGCCTCCGTGAAATCACAAACCGGTTGTAACGCATCCATCGCTTCCAGCGTGTGGCTGATTGCCCGCCAGCCCAGCCAGGCGCCGCCGGCCTTATCGCCCAGGGGGAATCCATGACCGCCAATACAGGTATGCACATCATTCACGCTGGCAAAGGCAGAACTGCCCGTGCCGGTAATTAGAATGGCACCTTCGCTGCCACCGTGAGCGCCGGTACAGGCAATGTGTAAATCAGTAGTAATCATTGTACTGGCAAAGGGAAGCTGCCACTTTTCCGCAACCTCCCGGTAGGCCGGAATGTTCACCCCGGCCAGTCCCAGGCAGGCATGCACCTGTGCCAGTGCATCTGCCGGCAGTCCGGCTTCATTTAATGCTTGCATGGCAGCGGCATTCACTGAGTTATATGCGGTCTCTGCTGATTGTGCAGGATTAGACGGGCCGGAAAGCCCTTCGCCAAGCAGTTCGCCGTTCAGGGATTCAAGGCGGGCTTTGCATTTAGTGCCGCCGCCATCGATACCAAGAAAATACTGTTGCTGAATCACTCACGGGTTCCTTGCTGTTGGATAGATAAAATAGAGAATTAAAAACGGTGTAAGATCAGATTTTGATAAAAATCTGTTTGCGGTAGAGCCAGTAGACGGGAATAAAACAAATACCCACAAACATCACTACCCAGGTAGTGGCACTGGCAAATTCGCTGAAGCCTGCCTGCAAAGACCACTCAACCCATGCCCCGTGAACAGATGTGCCGGCTATTTCCCAGTCCAGGCACTTCTCAATAATAACGTGCAGCACATAGGCGGTAATCGCATTGGCGCCAAAGATGACCGGAATGGCCGTGCCCGCACGGTGGCCTTTAATATCGGTGTACCACACCATCACCGCCAGAATCATAGCGCCGATCCCGCCGGTAGCCAGTACGAAGGAACTGGACCAGATTTGCTTGATGAACGGAAAGCCCAGGCTCCACACACAACCGGCACAAAAGGTGAGAAAACCGAATAAGAAAAGATGCATCACTGCGTCTCTTAACTCACCTTTGGCGGCAATGATAATGCGGCCTATGAGCATGCCCATGATGCCGGTAACCACAGAAGGGAAGGTGCTGAGTAAACCTTCAGGATCCCATTCACCACGCCACAACATGCCGGGCATGAATCTGTCGAACCAGTTAATAATGTTCTCGCCCCGTTCCAGGTGGCCGGCGGGTAAACCCGGGGCCGGCACAAACAGCACAAACAGCCAGTACAGCACCAGCAGGGCAATGCCGGTTTTAATTATTGTACGTACAGAGCAGTAAACCGCCAGATAGCAGCAAACCAGATACACCACTGCGATACGTTGCAACACGCCAAGAATACGAACCTGCTCGAAGTGGGTGTAGAACAGGTTCACCACTAATCCCAGGGCGAACATGATGCAGGTGCGTTTCCACACTTTTTGCAGTACAGGTTTCAGATTGGGCGAATCAGCATGAATATTCTTAAAGCCTAAGCTGATTGCCACACCCACAATGAGGATGAAAAAGGGAAATATCAGGTCGGCGAAGTGAATGCCATCCCAGTATGCATGGGACAACTCACCATAGGTATTCGGACTGTTTGCCACAATCATGGCCATGATGGTCAGGCCGCGGAATACGTCCAGCGACAATAAACGGTTTTTCTTTTCGGTGTTATCAGCCGTGTTTGTCATGATCAACTGCTTCTTTAGTAATCAGGGTTTTTACGTTAACCTTGCTTTGTCAACGTTGTCAAATATTATTTTGCTGAAATGAAATACGATAAGACAGATGAATGGCAGGACAGGAATGTTGCGGGCCGTCTCCATAGCCTTTATGCTCCTGAAAGACAGGAATTTTTTTGATCATGGCAGTCACTATGAAGAAGCCGACAATTAAGGATGTGGCCAAGTTAGCGGGGGTTTCCTTTAAAACCGTTTCCCGTGTGGTCAACAACGAACCCAGCGTCAGCGATGAAGTACGCACCAAAGTGCAGGAATGCATTCAGAAACTGAATTATCAGCCTAATCATACTGCACGTACCATGCGTAAAGCGCCGTTTTCACTGGCGTTCGTGTACGACAACCCGAACAGTCACTATGTGATTGAAATGCAGAATGGCATCATTTCAGAGTGCCGCAAGCGCGGGTTCGAACTGGTTATTCATCCCACCGACTCCCGTTCCGAAGAGGTGGGCAAAGAACTGGCGGCCATGATTGGTTCAAATCAGATAGGCGGGGTGATTCTTACGCCGCCGTTATCCGAAAACCGTGAACTGGTTACTTTTCTGCTGAACCGTGATGCCAAGGTTGTACGCATCCTCTCCGGTTCAAAAGCGCCGGATACACTCGCTCCGGTGGTCCACGTGGACGATGTGGAAGCCAGCCGTAAAATGACAGACTACCTGCTTGATCTCGGGCACAAGCGTATTGCGTTTCTCGGCTATCATGCCTCACATGAATCCAGCCTCGGCCGCCTGCGTGGTTTTCGGGAAGCCCATGAAGCACGCGGACTGGATGTGGATAAGAACCTAATCGTAGACGGCGAATTTACCTTCGATTCGGGTATGGCGATGACAAAACAGGTTCTCAGCAATGACAATAAACCCACCGCTATTTTTGCATGTAACGACGAAATCGCAGCAGGCGCGGTGTTCATGGTGCGCCTGAATCAACTGCGGGTGCCGGAAGATGTTTCCGTGGCCGGATTCGAGAACAGTCCGTTTTCAATTCAAACCTGGCCACACCTCACTACCATCAATCAGCCAAATTTTGATATCGCCGCTTCCGCCGCCGAAATGGTGATCAAGATGATGCAGGCGAAAGATGTTCACACCGTGGAATCTAAAGGCTTCAGCCTCGAACTGGTGGTCAGGGATTCCGCTGCGCCGCTGAATTAATTTCCTGATATTCCGGAACAACCGTGTCATAAATTTTTCATTTTGATGTTTGACAACGTTGACACGCGGTGATAGCGTCAAAAACAGGATGATGAAAAAATCACCGTAAAACAAAAATAAAAGAAAACATATTCAGCGACGTTGCCTGAAGCTGAAACGATAAAAGTGTTGAACTGATGGGAAACGCAAATGAACTATGCACTTCCGAAGAAAACCCTCATTGCCAGTGCGCTGCTCTGTGCTCTGAACCCTGTTGCTTTCGCGCAGGAAACTGCTACGCCAGATGAAGACCTGATTGAACGCATCGACGTGACTTATCGCTCCAGCCTTGTGCAGGCAGCGGCTATCAAGCGTGATGAAACCAAAGTTGCCGATATCATCACCTCAGAAGATATCGGAAAATTCCCCACCGAGAACATTGCTGAAGCTATTCAGCGCATTCCCGGTGTACAGATTTCCAACATTAACGGTCGTGGCTCCACGATAAGTGTTCGTGGTTTAGGTGCGCAATATGCGCGGACGACCGTTAATGGTCAGACAATGGCAAACGCCGATTTCACCGGCGGTTTCCGTTACGACATTATTCAGTCTGAACTGGCCTCTGCCATCTCGGTGATTAAATCTCCCAGTGCTGACATGGACACCGGTGGTTTATCCGGCACAATCAACATCGATACCACCAAGCCGCTGTCTTACGGTGAGCGTAAAATTGTGGCCTCGGTAAAAGGTCAGTATTCAGAATTTTCACCTACTGACGATGTTACGCCGAAAGGAAACATTACCTATATCGACCAGTTTGCTGACGATACCGTGGGTATTTTCCTGAACGCCGGTTATCAGGAACTGGATGACCGCGTAGATAACTTCTGGATGGGCCGCTGGTTCCAGGACGACGAAGGCAATGATTATCCACGCCGTCCACGTTACCGTCGTATCGACCGTGAAACCAAGCGTTATCTGATGAACGGTGCCGTGCAGTGGCGTCCGACTGACAGCTTTGAAACCACGTTTACTGCCATTTATGCCGACGACGATACCTATCAGGATTTGAACCAGCAGGTATTCCTGTTCGACCGTGATGACATCACCCTGCTTGGCGAGCCGGTTGGCGGCGTATACACCAATGTGAGAATTGATGATTTCACGCTGGAAAATAACCGTCAAATCGAGGAAAAAGGCGCAACCAGTAAAGCCTTTACCTTGCAGTCTAAATACGAAACGGAAAACTGGATAATCTCAGGCGTGGCGCACTACACCGCGGGTGATGCTACAGAAAGCGAAGAAGCCGCTATTCTGGCAACCACCGTGTCTGCCACCATGGATATTTCCGACAGCAGCAATGTTATTTTTGATGTGGATGAAGATCTCACCGACCCGGCGCTGTATCCCTACGACATGCCCCGTAACGAATATCCGAACGGTGCGACCCGTATTGTGGATACCTCAGAAAAGGCGCTGCAATTTGATGCTGAGCGTATTCTCGACGGCGACATTTTCACGTCTTTCGCATTCGGCGTGAAGTACCGTCAGGAAGAGTTTAACCGCGAGGTATACCGTACTGACCGTTTCGCCATTGGTGATGCAGACCCTGCAGACTTACCGCTGATGTCTGAATATAACTTCATGGTGACGGACTTCCTCGATAATCAGATGTCTATTCAGCATGCCTGGATCGCACCGGATATTCAGGCTTACCGCGATGCGCTGGTAGCAGAGGGCGTGACCATTCCTACCTTCTTTGCGGCCCAGTCGTCTTACGGTATCGAGCGTGACATCTTGTCGTTCTATTCCGAGCTTGAGTTCGATACCATGTTAGGTGATTTCCCGTTCCGCGGTAATTTCGGCGGACGCTACGAAACCACAGACCGGACTATCAATACTTACCTTACCGGTGAGCAGAATCCGGATAACGAAGAAATCCGCATGGTGGTGGGTGAATACGATATCGATTATGACTACACCAACTTCCTGCCCAGCATGAACCTGGTGTTAGAGCTCACCGATGAAGTACAGGCCCGTTTTGCGGCAGCAAAAGTGCTGGTGCGTCCTATTCTGACGTCCAATACACAAATTGCTGCTTCAGAAACCTCTGCGTCTAACTCCTTCGGTACCACTACCTACACCATCGATCTGGGTCAGCCGGAAATGAAGGCAATGACCGCAGATCAGGCAGATTTAGGTCTGGAATGGTACTACGGTGAAGGTGACAGCCTGGCGTTAACCCTGTTCTGGAAAGAAATTAAGAACGGCTCTGTGACCGAGTTTGTTTGTCCGGACAGTTATGACGGTGTGGCACTGAGCGGCACGGCAGCAGACTGTACCGACAATGAAGGTAATATTTATGAGATTACCAGCACCTACAATGATGGCTCCGGTACTACCATCAAAGGTTATGAGCTTGGCTGGAACCAGGGACTGGACGAATGGCTGCCCATCAAAGGTTTTGGTTTCTCAGCAAACTATACCTTCATTGATGCGGAAGACGGTGAAGACTTTGTACTGACCAATTCTTCTGAAGAAACCTGGAACTTCATCGGCTACTGGGAAAATGAAGTGTTCAGCGCGCGAGTCGCACTGAACCACCGCAGCCCGTATATTCAGGACAGCAACGATGCGTTCTTCGCCCGTGAAGGCCGCGTGGTAGATGGCCGCGATCAGATAGACGTGGTACTGAGCTACAACGTGACTGAAGAACTGAACCTGCGTTTCGGCGCACTGAATATTAACGGTAACGATGAAGAAGCCTACTACACCGATGAGAAGCCGGTCTGGCAGACCACCAGTGTACTGGGTACAAGCTACTATCTGAGTGCAATGTACTCGTTTTAAAAACGCGGTGTGCGCTGCCTGTTAATGCAGCGCACGTTTTTTACAGGAAAAAATCAATGCGTAAACCTATGTCTATGCCGGTCAGTGCGCTGTGTCTGGCAGTGGCGTTTGCCTTAAGTGGTTGCGGTACACCGGCAGAGCAACCCCGCGTCAGTGAAAGTGAAACCGTAGCCTTGCAAACCCCTGTGCAGGCCGTTCTCAGCCGGGTCACCGGTGGTCAGGCAGGGCACATTTCCACCCGCAAAGTTACCGACAACGAACCTGAGTGGTACGAAGTGAATGTAACAAACGGACAGGCGGAAATCAGTGGCAACAGCGATGCTGCCATGGCATACGGTGCATATCAGTATCTGCGGGAGCAGGGCGCGTTATCGGTAAGCTGGGAAGGCAACCGCGTGGCCATGCCCGACCATTTTGCTGACTACGATGGGGCGAAAATCGCTACACCGTTTGATCAGCGCGCGTATCTGAATGTGTGTGCCTATGGCTATACCACACCCTGGTGGGACTGGGCGCGCTGGGAGCAGGAAATAGACTGGATGGCCCTGCACGGTGTGAATAACCCCGTGGCAATGGAAGGTCAGGAGTTTGTGTGGCAAGCCCTGTGGAAAGAGTTCGGTGTAACAGACAGTGAACTGGATACGTACTTTTCAGGACCTGCGTTTACGCCCTGGCAGCGCATGGGTAACATTGAAGGTCATGAAGGCCCGTTACCGCAAAGCTGGATTGATAAGAAACACAAACTGCAGAAACAAATTCTGGCACGTATGGATGAGCTGGGCATGAAGCCTGTTGTTCCGGCGTTCAGCGGGTATGTACCCAAAGCGTTCACCGAACGTTTCCCTGATGCAAAAATTTACGAAATGCCGAAATGGACAGGGTTCGAACACGAAACCTACTGGCTGGACCCGGCAGATCCGTTATTCGATAAAGTGGCAAAACGCTTTATCGAAATCTACACCGCCACCTATGGCGAACACGAATATTATTTATCTGATGCGTTTAATGAAATGCTGCCGCCGGTGTCAGAAGATAACCGTTACGCCGACCTGGCGTCTTACGGAAAGCGCATTTATCAGTCTATTCAACAGGCTGCGCCGGATGCTACCTGGGTGATGCAGGGCTGGATGTTCGGTGCCGATGAAGAGTTCTGGGATCTGGAATCCATCGAAGCCTTTTTGAAAGATGTACCGGACAGCAAAGCCATGATCCACGATATCGGCAACGACCGTTATCATGTGTGGCAGCGCACAGAAGGTTTTAAAGGTAAGCCGTGGATCTTCGGATTCATTCATAACTACGGCGCATCAGACCCCGTTTACGCTGACTTTACAGACTACACAGAGCAGCTGGATGTGGTAACGCATTCAGAAAATAAAGGTGCCTTAACCGGTTTCGGTGTATTCCCTGAAGGTATTCACAATAACTCTGTGGCTTATGAGTTCCTGTTCGATTTACCCTGGCAGGCAAAACCGGACATGCAAAGCTGGATAGCCACCTACGCCAACGCGCGGTACGGTAAATCGTCTCCGGCGCTGCTGAATGCCTGGGATAAGCTTATCGACGGTGTGTATTCGGTACGTTACTGGACCACGCGCTGGTGGGAAGGGTCAGCAGGCGCTTACTTACTGTTCAAGCGTCCTACAACAGATATCACAGAATTCGAAGGTAGCCCGGGCGATCTCGCCAGCCTCGACGCAGCCATCATGGAACTGCTGTCTCTGGCTGACGAATACGCAGATTCCCCGCTGTATATTTACGATTTGGTGGACGTGACAAAGCAGTCAGTATCACTACACGTGGATTTAATGTTGCAGGAAGCCGTGGCGGCTTATCAGGCGAAAGACATTGAAAAAGGCGATGCACTGACGGCACAAATCACCAAACTGGTTACACAACTGGACGCGCTGATGGGATGGCACCAGGAGTCTCTGCATACCTGGTTGTCAGATGCAGCCGCTTACGGTGACAACAAAGCCGAATCTGACTTTTATGTGAAGAACGCCCGCCAGCAAATTACCGTGTGGGGCGGTCCCAAGCTGAAAGACTACGCGTCTAAAGCCTGGCAGGGCATGTACAAAGATTTCTACCTGCCGCGGTGGTCGCAGTACTTGTCAGCCCTTCGAGCTTCCGTGGTGTCTGAGTCATCTTTTGATGATGAGGCACAACAGCAGGCTCTCATTGAATGGGAGAATGCGTGGACAGAGCAAACCACCATTCCCGCGCCGGTAAAACCGGACAACCCTGTGTTGCTCGTTAACGGGTTAATGATGGAAGTTTCCCGTTAACAGCCTGCCCGCCTGTGGTTGGGCAGGCGGGCTTTTTCTTTCTGTATGCTTATCTTATTGCTGCGCCATCAGTGCCGTATAAAACTGCACGGCTTTTACCAGGTTCGCTGCCGATATCTTTTCATTGGTGCCGTGAATACTGCCAAGATCTTCTGAACGTAACACCATAGGCGCAAAGCGGTAACTGTCGGTTATTTCGCTGTAAAAGCGGCTGTCTGTAGCAGCAATGGTAAGGCCCGGCGTAATAATCGCATCCGGATAAACAGCCCGTGTGGTCTGTACCATCTGTAAAAAACCTTCATTATTACTGGATGCTACCGGCGAAGGCTCAGTGAATTCTCCGGCTTCCACCGTTACCCGGTCATCATTAATGGCTTCACGCACCCATTCAGTCACCGATTCAACCGAATCCCGCGGGTGCAGCCTGAAATTAATCGTGGCCGTTGCGGTGGCGGGTAATACGTTAGACTTCACGCTGCCTGACAGCATGGTGGGAGCTGTGGTGGTGCGCAGCATGGCATTACCGCTGGTACTGCTGCCTACAACAGCATTCAACAGGGGCTTAAACAACCACATATTGGCAAATAACAACCGCTTGGTGAAATCCATATGCCGGGCAATGTCGCTGTACATCTTTTCGCTGATGCCTTCCAGTCCGCCGGGTAACGGCGCTTCGTGAAGCTTCATCAGTGCAGCGGCCAGAATAGTTACCGCAGTATCCTGTGGTGGCATGGAGCTGTGTCCGCCTTCCCCTTCTGCGGTGAGTGTCAGTGTTAAATACCCTTTTTCCGACAGGTTAATACTGGCAATGCCTTTATCGATACCCGGCACAATACCGTCCAGCACGTAAGAACCTTCATCCAGTGACCAGGCAGGCGTGATCTTTTTACTTTTAAACCACTGGGTGACTGCAATTGCGCCGTCCGTGCTGCCAATCTCTTCGTCATGGGTAAGGGCAATATAAATATCCCGCTGCGTGGTGATGTTTTCTTCCAGCAAGTGTGTGGCAGCAGCCATCAGTGTGATGACAGAATTTTTGTCATCCAGTGCGCCACGGCCCCACACTTCACCGTTTTTAATGACGCCGCCAAACGGCGGGTGCGTCCAGTCGGGCTCTGTACCCGGGTTAACAGGCACCACATCGTAATGGGCAGAAAACAGCACCGGCTTTAACGCAGCGTCCTGACCTTTCAGGCGGAACAGCAAGGTGTGCGTGTTCAGGCGCACCAGTTCTGCTTTTTCAAATACCAGCGGATAGGTGGCGGCCAGCCATTCCTGAAATGCGGTGAAGCTGGCGTAGTTGTCCGGGTTGCCGGTTTCATAAGACACGGTTTTAAAGGTCAGTGCCTCAGAAAGCTGTTTAGCCAGTAATTCATCGTCGGGCTGAACTAACGTAATGTCTGCAGACGGGGCAGACTCCTGTGGCGTAAAACGCATGGCGTTAAATATCAGTACACCAATCAGCAGAACAATCACGACACCCAGTGACAGGAAAAAACGCTTCATACTCTTATCCTTAAATGAGCAGGCAGTTTAACTGACAGAATCAATGTATACCTTCACCGCGTGGCGCATAGAAGGGAAAGCAATATTATCCGGATTAATATCACCCGGTTTCAGCCATTCTACACCGGCAATTTCGCTGGCCTGAAGCGAAAATTCCGGGCGCTTTTTCAGCGTGGCAACAAAAAAGCCATCGCAGGTGTGATAACGCACACCTGCATAATCGTAGGTATTGGGCGCAGACAGCAAATATTGCCAGTCAGCAACATGAATACCCAGTTCCTCGCGGGTTTCCCGCATGAGTGCCTGTTCCAGCGATTCATGAAAATCCACAAATCCGCCCGGCAGACCCAATTTACCTTTACCCGGGGCTTTCGCCCGCACGGTAAACAAAAGGTGGCCGTCACACACCAGAATACCCGCTACCGCCGTGGCAGCATTCAGGAAGTAAGTAAAGCTACAGTCTTCACAAAAATAGCGGTTTTCAGATAACGAAAAAGCATCGCTTTTGCAGTTCGGGCAAAAGCGCAACGGGTCTGTATTCATGCAGAAAATACATCAGTTTGATGACAGAAATTAGCGGTTAGCATGCCAGAAAATGTGCAGGCGGGGCAACTTTCTAAAACACCACACTGATTAACGCGGCCAGCAGGAATGCAATGCTGCCGAGCAGGGTTTCCATTACCGTCCAGGTTTTCAGGGTGGTCTTTTCGTCCATATCCAGCAGGCGAGATACCAGCCAGAAGCCGGAGTCATTGAAGTGCGACAGTACCGTCGCGCCGCCGGCAATGGCAATCACAATACAGCAGATGTCTACTGCCGAAAGGCCGGTGGTGGCCGATACGATGGGGGCCATCAGAGCCGCAGTGGTGGTGAGTGCGACTGTGGCAGAACCTTGTGCGACCCGTAAACAGGTAGAAATCACAAACGCCGCCACAATCACCGGTAATCCTGTGTCCTGTAATAAGCCTGCCAGTGCTTCACCAATTCCGCTGCTGCGCAGTACACCACCGAACATGCCTCCGGCACCGGTAACCAGAATCACACCGCAGATGGGTGCCAGCGATTCCCCGCAAAGCGCTTCGGTTTTCTCACGACCAAGATCCCGGGTAAACAGAAACAAACACAGAATAAGCGTGATCAATAGCGCCACCGGGGTTTTGCCCAGCATACGCAGAATATCAACCCATAAAGCATCGCCGCTTATCGCGCCGGATACCTGCAAGGTGTTCAAACCGGTATCCATAAATATCAGCAGCACCGGCGTTAGCAGCACAGCCAGCACCGTACCGAATGCCGGCGGAGTGGTTAATGTGGAAGAATCAGTGTTCTTATACAGCGGCGGCAGGGAAAGTACGGTTTTCTTGCCCGCATACAGGGCAAAGCAATACGCGCCCAGATACCAGGTGGGAATGGCAATCAGCAATCCAACCAGCAACAGAAGACCAATGTCAGCGCCCAGTAAATCAGCCGCTGCCACCGGGCCCGGATGAGGTGGCACAAAGGCATGCATTACCGCAAACGCACCGGCTGCGGGAAACGCGTATTTGATTGTTGAGCCACCGAACTTAGCCGCCACACTCATCAGTATAGGGAACATCACAATCAGTCCGGCATCAAAAAAGATAGGAAAGCCGAACAGTAGTGACGCAACACCCAGCGCAAACGGCGCTTTTTGCTCACCGAAGCGGTTGATCAGACCATCGGCCAGCACTCTGGCACCACCGGTGACTTCCAGTAATTTGCCAATCATGCAGCCCAGCCCTACCAGCAAGGCCACAGAGGCCAGCGTGCCACCAAACCCTTTCATCATCACCGGCACAATGTCGTCAGCTGGAATACCGGCTACCGCTGCCGACAATACGCTGACAAGGATCAATGCCACAAATGCATGCACCCGCATTTTTATAATAAGCAGTACCAGCAGCACCACCGCGCCAAGGCCGGTAAGCAACAGGTGAGTAGGGTCGGTTCCAACATCCATAGCACGTTCTCTTATTCACAGCGTTTTACAGGTTCAGAAGCGTTTACTGAAAGCCGGCAGAAAAAATTACGCCTTAAAGCCATTCACAATCAGTAACGTTACCGGTAACATGGTACATGTTACGCTAAAAAGGTAAACAATTATTTAACACCAAAACCGTGGAGCAGGCTGCAACATTATGAGTAAAAGCGAGAGCAAACAACCGCCGGCAGGCTTCTCTGTGGTGGTCATGGGCGTGAGTGGTTCAGGTAAAACCACCGTGGCTGAAATGCTGGCGGCAGACATGCAGGCAACCTTCATCGACGGCGACGATTTACACCCCAGAGCCAACGTAAAAAAAATGGGCGAGGGCTCCCCGCTTAACGATGAAGACCGTGCGCCCTGGCTCGAACGCATCAATGATGCGGTGTATAACCTGGAGCAGCGCAGCCGCAAGGGCGTGATTGTGTGCTCGGCACTGAAAAAACGCTACCGCGACGCAATTCGCAAAGATAATAAAAACCTCGTGTTCGTGTTTCTCGACGGGCCCAAGCATGTGATTTTAGAACGCATGGCTGCCAGAAAAGGGCATTTCATGAAACCGGATATGCTCGACAGTCAGTTTGATGCGCTGGAGCGCCCGGACATTAGCGAACAGGATGTCTTAACAGTCACCATCGACTGCACACCGCAGGAAATTGTCAGCCGGGTAACAGAGCGTTTAAAAGCGCGAAACTGTATCTAATCAGATGGTTTGTTGGCGCTTACTAACTTAGGCTGTACCGGTTTTTAGCTTACAATGTTTCCCCCTCAGTCAGGCTGTGAGGCAAAGTAATCAGCTTCTCTGCTACCGCTTCTCCCTGCAACGATGTCAGCAACAGGCGGGCTGCCTGTTCTCCCATCTCTTCCCGGGGAGTAAGCACACTGGTTAATACCGGCGTGGTTGCGCCGCCGATATCCAGCCCGTTGTATCCCACCACTGCCATGTCTGCAGGGATCTGTTTTCCCGTTTGACGGCAATGCAGCATTGCGCCGATGGCAATATCATCGTTCGTACAGAACACGCCGTTAGTTTGCGGATGTAAGGACAACGCCTGCGCCATCAATTGTGCACCACGGGTGAAACTGGAATGCTCCGCTGTGGACACCGTTACCGGTTGTAAGCCCGCTTCTTTCATGGCCCGTTCGTAACCTTGTTGCCGCAGCAGCGTCCGGCTGTCTAACCTGGCGGCAAGATAAACCGTATTCTGTTTGCCGGAGTCCAGCATCCGCTTAACCACCTCATAAGCGGCCTGTTCGTGGTTCATACCCACTGCCATATCCAACGGCTCGCCGGGTACTTCCATGGTTTCCACCACCGGAATACCAGCCTTTTTCAGCATCTGCCTGGTGCGCGGTGTGTGTTGGGTTTCAGTGAGCACCAGGCCGTCAATCTGATACGACAGCATCATATCAATCTTGTCTTCTTCGGTTTGCGGGTTATAACCCGTGTGAGCAATCAGGGTGTCGTAGCCGTTGGCAGCGGTGACGTTCTCAACCCCCTGCACCAAATCAGCAAATACCTGATTCGACAACGAAGGAATAATAATGCCAATGGTCTTACTGGAGGATTTCGACAAAATGGCCGGCACACGGTTTTTAATGTACCCCAGCGACGTTAAAGCTTCTGCAATTTTGGCCTGCGTAGCCGGTGCCACAGAATCAGGGGCCCGCAGATAGCGGCTTACCGTCATTTTAGTTACACCAACAATGTCGGCAATATCCTGAAGTGTAGGGCGTTTGGCAGGCATAACGTCTCTTTTTTACGATTAGTCTGCCGGTGATGTTACACGTAACATGAGGAGGAGGGAATGATACTACGGTAGGAAGTATATTTGTGTTTAGCAATCAGCTAAATAAAGATTCCGATATAATCTTTCTGGCTCAAGTTAACCAATTACAAATTCTGAGGCCATTCACTCTTTCAAACTCTCGCAGATTATTTGTGACAAGAGTTAGTCCTATGCTACGAGCATGTCCTGCAATCATTGTGTCGTAGGGGCCAATCATTTTCCCATCTTCTTCAAGGGTAGATTTAACTTCTCCGAACTGCTGCGCAGCATGCTGGTCAAAATCGAGCACCTCTAACCGTGCAGCAAAACCTTCTATAACGGTAAGAGCTTTTGTTGGATCCACGGATTTTTCTGCGCCAGCGACAAGCTCTCCCCAAGTGACAGATGAAATGCAAAGTTGGCCTATATGAATATTGAACAAGCGTTTTAACTGAGGCGGTTTTCTTTTGATTGTGTAGATGCAGATGTCCGTATCGAGCATAAATTTAAGCACTAAAATTCCTCGCGTTCCTGTGTTTCAGGTTGCAACCTGTCATCCATAAAATCATCAAGAGGGGGGGCATCAAACCAGTCATCCCATGCAGTATCTGCAGGCACAATTATTCGCTTGTTGCCTTCAGCAATTACTTCTACATATTTAACATTGTCTGGCATAGCAACCGCCTTCGGTAAGCGAACAGCTTGAGATTGATTGTTTTTAAATATAGTCGCTTTAACCATAATAATAACCTGTATATAGGGACGGTATATGCCAGAGTGTAGCGGCGGTTAAAAACTAGTCAAGAAGTGGTTCTTCTGTCGATTTGTATCCAAATGTGACAACTGCTTTTAAATTCACCGGTGATCCCCATATCATACCGGTATGTGTTGCGAATAACGGGTATCAATGAAGAGCTTTCTGAAGAATGTGTTGTCACCGCTGGAACCCTTGCTTGATGGCATGACTTCGGCAGGCGACTGGTTCACACGTGAAAATCACCGTTTTACCATTACCGGGTTAAGCCGCAGCGGTAAATCCATGCTGTTCACCAGTTTAATGACCATCCTGAAGTATCGCAGTGAACATCAGTATCAGTGTTTGCCGCTGTTAAAGCACTTACCCGCAGAGCTGGTGGACAGCATGTGGCTGGAGCCGGTCGACGACTTTCCGTTATTCCCCATCGACGATCACATTGCCTCACTGGAAAAGGGCGAGTGGCCTGCTCCCACCGAGAACGTGTATGCGTTTAAAATGGTGGTGCGGTTAAAGCAAACCGGTCAGTTCAAAAAGTATCTGTTTCCTCATACCCATGTGGTGTTTGAGTTTATCGATTATCCCGGCGAGTGGATCACGGATTTACCCATGGCCGGTAAAACCTTTGCCCAGTGGTCTGATTCCGCGCTGGCCCAGCAAATGACCGATCCCCAGCGTTTCTATGCCAAAGACTGGCATCAAACTCTGGAACAATTCGATTTCGATAGCGACCCCACACTTGAAGCCATGCTCACGCTCACAAGCAGCTACCGTGACTATTTAAAACAGGCGAAACAGGCCGGTATTGCCATGTTGCAGCCGGGCAGTTTTTTGCTGGATGGCAGCGGGTTTAACTGGCGGGAAACCGGCTTTACGCCGCTGCCTGCAAAGATAAGCAGTGATATTACCCATCCCTGGACCAAAGCATTCAACGCACGGTTCAGTGAATTTCAGCAAGTTTGGCTTAAACCGCTCCGCGCCGGTACCTTCCGTGAAGCAGATAAGCAAATTATTCTGGTGGATTTATTCGAAGGGTTGAATCACAGCAAACAGCATCTGGCCCAGTTAAAAGAAACGTTAAGCCACCTGGCAGACGTGTTTGTGTATGGCGAACAGGACTGGTTCTCAAAGCACGTGTTACGCAAACAGGAAATCGGCAAAGTGGCATTTGTGGCCACCAAAGCCGATCTCATCCCAGACACTGAAAAGCCGCAATTGCTGGCGTTACTGAAAGACGTATGCGGCGGAGCCACCGCCAAGCTCGAACGGGAAGACGTACCTCACGAGCATTTTCTGGTGTCAGCTATTCAGGCCACCGATGAGGGCAGCAAGCCCGGTGCGCTGCGTTACACCAACAAGCATAAACAGTATGTGGAAGTACAGTTCGAACCTCTGCCGGTGCGTATTAAAGATATGTCGGCAGACGAGCATTATCCTGCGTTGTATCCGCCGGTGCCCGCAGACTATCTGCCCCGCATGTTAAACGGCAGGGGACTGGATAAACTGTTTCAGTTTTTACTGACAACCCGTTAGTTAAAGGTTTAAACATGAGTGAAACCGATTATAAAGCGCCGGAATACCGGTCACGTACCATCGAAACGCCGCTGCAGCAGCAGGCTCCCAGCCAGCAGATGCCGGCAAAAATAGATACCTCCGAATGGGATATCGACGGTCAGCAGGGCATTTCCCTGAAAGTCATTACTCTGGTGCTCGGTGCGCTTACCGTTACCGGCTTTATGGTGTTCGATGCCATCGACTCTCTGGTCACACAATTCAGTGAGTATCCGCTGATTTCCACCGGCCTTGGCGTATTACTCGGCGGCTTTGTAGCCGCGCTTATCGCGCTTATTGTGAAAGAATGGCGTGGCTTTCGTGCGGTAGAAGCCTGTATTGAAAGCCCACTGAATCTGCCCGCACTGGCCAAGCTGGACGATCGCGCCGTTGCTGAAAAACGCATCCGTGAGCACGCCCAACGTTTCGGCAAAGACAGCTATGCCGCCAGATGTTACAAGCAGTACCAGAGTGCATTGCATGCAGATATGACCGCAGCGGATGCAGTTGGCCTGTATGAAAGCATGGTTGCGGTGCCTGTAACCAAAAAAGCCGAAGAAGTATTACGTAAAGAAGCGGTAGTGAGCGGAAGCCTGGCGTTTATCAGTCCGAACCACCTTATTCAGACACTGGCCATTGCGTGGATAAGTTTTCGTACCATCCGGCGTATCGCAAGAGTATTCGGATTACGCCCCGGCACTGCCGGCAGCTGGCGATTATTTAAAGTGCTGGCACAGAACCTGGCAGCACAAAGTCTGTTTGATATGGCTACCGATGAACTGGCTAATCAAATCAGCGGATCTCTGGCCGCCAAAGTGGTAGAAAACTCGGCAGAAGCCGTGGCCGCCGGTGCGCTTAACGTGCGCCTTGGCAGAACTCTCATTAAGTTATTGCGCTAAGCACACACAGTGAAACGTTAATTCACCACCAGTCCCTCAGGCCTGACAAGCTCATCGCTCAGGCCTTTTCCCGCGCCCGGAACGATTGAGACCTGTGCGCGGGGTTTTTATTCCCTTCTATAAAATATTGCTGCCGTCTTCAGGATCACGGGCGTGCTCTGCCTGACGGCGTATATCGTCATTCTCACTACTCACGTCTTCACTGTGGTCAATGACCGCCGGTACAACAACCCTTTCCGGTTTAGCCTTGGACGGAGCAGGGGATGGCGACGTAGCGGATGATGAAGATGGCACGGAAGGCAAAGAGGATCCAGACTGCCTGTTCTCAGATTCCTCTTGCCCTGACTGTTCCTGCGCGGATATCTGGCGAACCGGCACACCATCAGGAAAAACAATCTCACGGGCATCGTCCGGCATGGAAATACCCGCCTGCGTAAAGCTTTCAACGAGGATACGCATCAGCGAAGAGGCCATTTTCACCACGCTGGTGGTTTCCACATTAATCCAGAAATACACTTTCAGGTTTACCGTGGCAGAACCCAATGTATCAATCAGCACTTGCGGCTCTGGTTCATTAAGCACGTTAGGGTGTTCAGTTAACAGAGCCATGGCGAGGTCGCGCACTTCACCAATGTTATTGTCGTAGCCAATGCCAATCACAAACTGCCCGCGCATATTCGGGTTAGCCGTCAGGTTCTTAATAATTCCCTTGTACACAATCGAATTCGGCAACTGAATATGATTACCGTCAAAATCGACCAGCGTGGTAGCACGGGACGTCACCTTTTGCACCACACCGTTGTAAGACTCTATCTGTACTACATCGCCAATGCGAAAGGGGCGCTGCACAGTAAGCAGCAAACTGGAAATAAAATTCTCAGCAATATCTTTAAACGCAAAGCCAAGAATAAGACCAATCAAACCCGTACCGCTGACAATGGCAACAGCGAATTCAGTAAGTCCGGCCATTTTAAGGAAGATGTACAAACCGAACAGCATGATAAGGGCACTGATAGTGCGGCGGGTAACCGAGCGGATAAGCGGACTTTTCGACACATAGCCAAACGGCTTGATCAGCAAATTAGAAAGGCGACCTGCAATAAGCACAAGAACAATGAATATTCCAAGCCCGACAAGTACATCAGGCAGATGGGTGCTTAAATCATTAAGCAGTCCGTTCCAAGTATCGACTGCGTTGGTGGTTTCGGGCATGGGCGTATCCGGCTATGTTTTTTGTTATTACAGAAACATAGGCGAACGGGTTTACAAAGGTGCTTGATTAAAGGTCGTTAGAAAATTACCATTTCGCCCTGTGTAAGAGGCAATAGCTCTATTTCGTTTTTCCTGCCAGAAAAAGTGGGAGCAATTGCTTCTTACCACTTCGTCAACGTAATAGTTCACTCAAAGCGCTTTTTTAGTTGGTGCCACCACATTCGCAAAAATTAATCCGGCAATGAGTGACATAAATATCAGAAACACTTCCTGACCGACATGTTCAGCGGCTACAAAGTCTTGCCCGGAAATAAAAGAATTTAACCCAATGTAGGTTTTAGAACCCGGCACCAGCACAATCAAACCATGCATTCCCACAATGGTATGTGGCTGTCGAGCAATACGGGTAAACATGTTGGCAAATACACCCAGCGCAAAAGCACCAACGAAGGTATTCATGCCCGCACCCATAAAGTCGGCGCTCCACACCGATGCAGCATAAGCGATAAAAGCCGCTGCAATGCCCCAGGGGATATGCTTTGGCCGCGTGCGGAAAATGGCAACCAGAGAGATACTCAACAAGAATACCGCAAGCCAGGTTCCCCATTCAGGTAGCGATTCTGCGGGAACGTAAACGTTTTCTCCGAACAACGAAAAACCACCAGATACGCCCAGAAAGGCACCGAAATACAATTTGAATAATTGCATTAACGCATCCATTACCCGCGCAGTACCGGAAACCATGTTACGAGAAGCAAGTTCTGATAAGCCCATGGTTAATGCTAAACCGGGCACGAGAACAATTACGGACGAGAGAACAATCAACGGGATATTAATGCCGGGATCGATATAACGGCCAATGGCACTGGCGGCTATACCTGCAATAAAACTGGTCATAGGTTCCAGCATCATGTTCACCCGCTTTGAACGCAGCGCCCATAAATACCAGATGTAGGAAAGTAGCCCTAACAGGCCTGACCAACCGATTTCTGACCAGCTTGCACCCATCAACATAGCAAAAGCACCTGTTGCCAATGCAAATGAGAAACCTGTTACCAATTTTCCATAAGGAGAAGGCATGGCATCGATATCTGATAGTAGCCTGTCGGCCTCAGATAGTGTAACTTTACCGCAAAGGAGTTCACTTGCCAGTCCATCGACGTGAGAAAGGGAATTTAAGTCTAATTCACCAGGTTGTAACCTTGCCGCGTGAGTATATTCATCTTCGTGGCCATCGGACCAGATAACAAATGTAATAGAAGTCGGTGTTGCTATAATAGAGGCGCGAACGCCCAGATAGGCCGCCACTTCCAACAGATACGCTTCCAGACGGAAGGATGGCGTACCATACTTGTGTAGCATCTTTCCCAAGCGTACGATAAAACGGCGTTTTTGGATAAATTCGGCAGTATGCAAATTAAAAATTCCGTTGAAAAGTTAGAACTGTTTTTTGTAATAATTATAGTTTCTATCTGAACTTTTTTCTAAGTCTTTTAAAGTAATGGTCGAAATATTTGTCAATTAACCAAGCATAAAAAATGCTTAGAAATGTTACCAATATAATTAAAAGTAGTTTTGACTCAAAGATATGTAGATTTTCGAACGATTTAATTAAAATAAAATGAATTAGATATATAAAATATGAGTAAATTCCAATGCTCACTAAATGTTTTTGATTAAGCATTTTGAATGCCCAGTGCTGCGGAAATAGAATGGCAAAGTAAAAGATAGGCATTAATGCAATGCCCTGCAAAGTGTATCGAAAAGTTTCTCTGAAAAACTCATTTCTAAATAAAAATGATGAGAGTATTACTACGCAGCATAGAGTTAAAATTAAATAAGACTTAAAATTAAGTTCGCTGTCACCTCTATTATTAAATACAGGATTGTAACAGAGAGCGAGTATGCAACCAAAAAGAATTGAATCGATTCTTGTATCAGTACCATAATAAGTTCTCTCGTGAGACACTTGAAAATACTGGGTGATAAATATACGCCATGCAAGAACAAATAAGCAAATGCAGACTAATAACCAAGCGGTATATACTCTATTCGTGTTTTTAATAGAAAAATAAAAAATAAAAGGGAAGATAAAGTAGAAATGTTCTTCAACTGCTAGTGACCATAGAATTCCCGTTCCATCCGGTATATCACCGGGCCATTGAAATATCATGTGATAATTAGCCAGGTAAAAGAATTGAGAGAGGAATCCATTAAATGAAATTCCACCACCCAGAATATCCATATAAACAAGAAGGTAAGCAAGAGATAAGGTAATGGCTAACGGCGGGAATAATCTAAAAAATCGCCTTATAAAGAAATTAGTAAATTTGATTTGATTGGTTTTGTCAAACTCTAAAATTAGTAGAGTTGTGATTAGATACCCACTAAGAAAAAAGAAAACAGTAACTCCAAAGCCTCCGGGAAGAACGTTCCCAAAGCCAGCATGGCTTAGAAGAACTAACAAAACCGAAAAGGCTCTGAATCCGTCTAGTGAAGGTATTTTATTTACACTCATAGGGCCTCTAAAGAAAAATTAAATATCATTCAGAGTTACTATAAGTTAAAAATTTAAAGTATGGAAGTTTTTTGTATTAAGAATGAAAATAATGACTCGTTGTATTGGTTACATGTTTGTGAAAATATAGATTTAATTTTTGGGAAATAGGAAATTTGATGAAGACCTTAATAACAGGAGTGGCCGGATTCATTGGAATGCATACGGCTAAGAAAATGTTGGACAACGGTGAAGTCGTTGTAGGTATAGATAATCTTAATGACTATTATGATCCGACCCTGAAAGAGTATCGCCTTTCTGTATTAAAAAAATATGAAAAGTTTAAGTTTGTTAAAATTGATTTGACGGAATACGAAAATCTAAAGGAATTATTTAATAAAGAAAATATTGATAAAGTAATACATCTTGCAGCACAAGCTGGAGTTAGATATTCAATAGAAAAGCCATTTGCATATACTGAAGCAAACATAACAGGGTTTTTATCTATTTTAGAATGTTGTAGAAACTTTGAAATAGAACATCTTATATATGCTTCATCCAGTTCTGTATACGGTATGAATCCAAAAGTACCGTTTTCCACTGAGGATTCCGTTGACCATCCTGTCTCACTTTACGCGGCGACTAAAAAGTCGAATGAACTTATGGCTCATACATACTCACATCTCTATGGAATACCCACTACTGGCTTAAGATTTTTTACTGTGTACGGTCCTGCAGGTAGACCAGATATGGCCCCTTGGTTATTCACGGAAGCGATTATGCAGAATAAGCCGATAAAAGTGTTTAATAATGGAAATATGGAACGAGATTTTACCTACATCGATGATATAGTCGAAGGAATAATTAGACTCAAAGATGTTATTCCCGAGGCAAATGAAAAAGATGACTTGACTAATCCTGCTACCAGTCGGGCACCGTACAGAATCTTTAATATTGGCAACAGTTCAACAGTAAAACTAGGTGACTTCATTGACGCGATAGAAAGGGCATGCGAGAAAAAAGCGAATAAAATATATATGGGTATGCAAGACGGTGACGTAAAGAGAACATTTGCGGATATTAGTGAACTTGAAGCGGCTATAAATTATCGCCCGAAGGTCAATGTCGTTCAAGGTGTTAAAAATTTTGTTGATTGGTTTAAAGATTATGAAAAAAAATGAAAATAAGATTAATACAGGGAAGCGCATAGAAAAATTTATCTTTCTCTGTTTTTTATTAGAAGCTTGTACAGTCTTTTTTGCAAATGCAAGAGTAGCAACAGGTTTTGAGGCTGAAACAGATGTTTCTTTAGCTTTCGAGGATAATATTTACCGTGTAATTGATGAACTAGCTCAAAGTGATGAAATATTGAGAATAGAGCCTGATTTTTCAGTGATAGGTAAACATTCAAAGCAAAAATATAGTTTAAATTATTCTGGTGACTATGGTTTATTTAGAGCTATAGATAGCGCTAATTATGATGATCATACTGTGAATCTTAAGCTTGAGAATGATCATACAATAAGGTTTCAAAGTGATTTAGAATATGAGTATTCAATAGATCATGAAGAACCAGGTGCAATAAATAGAGTTCAATTAGACATAACCGAATACAACAAATTTGATTTAGAGACAATTGGAGTTGGTCTAACCTATGGAACGGATGATTCTACTGGAAAATTTGAACTGAATTATAAAAATTATTCTAAGGAATATAAGAATAATGATTTATATTACTTGAACTATGGTGCTGATCAATTTTTGTCTAGATTCGAATATAGATTAGGAGTTAAGACAAGAATTTACTTCCTAGCGGTAATGAGCGAATTTAACTACGATTTGTATAACGGGTACGAGTTAGATAACACATATAATAGATACAAAGTTGGTTTGCTCTGGCAGTTTTCTGAAAAGCTTGAGGGTAACGTTAACGTCGGTTATCAGGGTAGGGATTACAAGCTTGAAAACATCAGAGATATAAAAGGATTAGGTTATGATGGAGATATAACATGGCTAATAAACACATATACATCACTAACCATTGACGCTGTGAGAGAATCCGTTGATTCCTCAATAGAAGAAGCTGGTGGTTTAATGCGAACGTCTTTTTCCAGTGATTTAAACCACGATATTACAGAGAGACTTAAGCTTAGTGTAGGGATAGCACAAGCTAAAGATGAATTATATTATAGTGAAAGAAGGGTAGATAAAAGAATTGCTTATTTAATTAAGTTAAATTACGAAGCTAATAGGTGGTTCGACCTATCTGCATCATTTACGCATGAAGAGCGAGATTCTACCTTAGAGATAGCAGAATATGAAGCCAATATATTTGAAATAACTGCAACAATTTTAATAGGGAGTTAACCATGTCGCAAAATGATAAACTTATTAGAAATATTCATGTCTTATTATTATTTATATTCTCTCTATTATTTGCTTCGAAAGCTTTATCACAAGAGAATGAGAATTACCGATTGGGCCCGGATGATGTTATTTCAATAGTTGTCTTTGACGAGCCTGATTTAAGCTTAAAAGAAACTAGAGTATCCAGTCATGGTACTATTGCACTTCCTTTAATCGGGCAAGTGGAAATAAAAGGCATAACAGTAGATGAAGCAGAGGAAAAAATTAAATCACTATTCTTGGGTGATTATCTAAAAAAACCTGATGTGACAATTTCTGTCATCGAGTATCGTCAATTTTATGTCAATGGCGAAGTGAAGAAACCTGGTGGCTATAGCTATCGTAAAGGTATGACAGTACAGAGAGCTATAACTCTAGCTGGAGGTTTTTCAGAGAGGGCTTCAAAATCGAGTATAACAGTTCGTCGAGAAGGTGATGATCAAGGGACTAAGGACGTCAATCTAACCTCACCAATTAAGCCAGGTGATGTAATAACTGTTGAAGAAAGCTTCTTTTAAGTTACGGGGAAGAAAAGTGTTAAAGCAGAATATTAAAAGCGACGAAGAACTGATAAACATCCAATCAGTAATTAAAGTAGTAAAAAGACGGAAATGGAGTCTTATATCATCAATCTTTTTATTCATTATATTAGCTATCGTTTACATACAAATAGCTACTCCTGTTTACCAAGCTACAGCAAAAATTCAGGCTGATCCGATTCAACCAAATGCTTCAGCTCAAGATAGTTTCATAATGAACTCAATGATATTTTTGTTTTACGAGACGCAGTATGAAATCATACAATCTCGAAAAGTTGCTGAATCAGTGGTTGACCGTCTCAATTTAGTTGAAGTATATAAAAGAGAATCAGAAGAACGAAAAAGAGAAGAAGCTAATAATTATACGCTAGCAAATCTTAAAAATTTTTTTATACCAAGGGATAAAGAATCAAATAAAAATAGGGAAAATGATTCTATCTTAAGAATGATGCTGGCAGAGTCAATTCAAGCGAATTTGGTAGTTGAGGGCGGCACTCAAAGTCAAATTATTAATATTAGCTATCAAAATACAGACCCAGTCTTGGCAGCAAATATTGTAAACGAAGTTAGTGCTTCGTATATCGAGTTTGGACTTGAAGCCAGACTGACACAAATTAAAGACACAGCTGCGTGGTTAACAGATCAGCTAGAAGATTTAAGAATTAGTCTTCAAAATTCCGAAGACGAGCTTCGCGATTTTAGGATTGCGCAGAATCTGATAGATACTGAGCAGCAACAACGTATTTCGAACACTCAGCTTCAAACTTTGAATACAGAGTTAGTTAGGGCTCAAACTGAACTTTCATCAGCTAAAGAATTATATGAACAAGTAGTTCAACTGGAGAAGCAAGGCGATAGCTACTTAGCTATAAGCCCAGTTCTCCAAAGTAATACTGTTCGAGATCTTGTTAGGGAAGAGTCAACACTCAGTAGAAAAGTTGAAGAATTAGAAGAACGTTACGGTGATAAGCACCCAAAGCTTATTTCGGCAAGGTCTGAACTTAAATCGGCAAAACAGAATTTGACTCGCGAAGCTGAAAAAATCATAGAGAACATAAAGAAAGGATATAGAGCTGCGCAAAGTAAAGTTGATAATGTAAAAAGTCTAATTGCTACAACTACAGAGAATTTACAGTCTTATCAAGCAGACAATTTCGAATTAACGAGATTAGAAAGAGAAGTTGAGAATAATCGCCGGATATACGAAAGCTTTCTAGCAAAATTAATGGAGGCTGACGTTTCTGGAGATTATGATGCTTCTAATATTAGAATTATAGATAGCGCTATAACGCCTGCAAACCCAATTTCGCCAAACAAGCCAATTATAATTATACTTGCTGTGATAGCAGGTTCAGCTGTAGGTGTCTTTCTCATCATATTCAGGGAGATGACTGATAATGTATTTAGAGTCCCTGCCCAAGTGGAAGATAGTACTGGTTTAATTTCTTTGGGTATTACTCCCTTAGTTTCTAAGAATAAAGGCGATGTATTGCCAGAGCATCAATACTTAGAAGATCCGTTAAGTCTTTTCTCTGAATCAATAAATTCAATTAGAACAGCAATAATGTTTTCTAATATTGATAACACTCCAAAAACAGTACTAGTTACTTCTTCGACTGCTTCAGAAGGTAAAACAACATTATCTATAAATTTGGCATCAGCATTTAGTAAGCTTGGAAAGACATTATTGTTAGAGCTTGATTTAAGAAAGCCTGCTGTTGCTCGTGATCTTAACTTAAAAAAGAACGTGGGCATTTCTGAATTCTTGCTGCATGACAAAGAACTAATGATTAACGAAATAGATTCAGTTACTGGATTAAAAGTAATTACGTGCGGTAAAGTTCCATTAAATCCAACTGAATTGATAAGTTCTAAGAAATTTAAGGCATTTTTAGAACAAATGAAAACTGAGTTTGAATTCATTGTGATTGATACGGCTCCGACATTACCAGTAACAGACTCGTGTATATTGTCAAAATATGTAGATGCGACTTTAATAGCGGTGAAAGCAGAATCTACAAAAATATCTATGTTAAATGAAACATTAGCTAGGCTTAATAAAGTCCAGGCTAACGTAGCAGGATTCGTACTTACTCAGGCTTCACAGAAAAAAATGAGCTACTACGGAGAACACTATTATGAACAAAGTTACTATGGTGAGTAGTAAAATTCAGTAGCATTAAATGTTAAAAAAGATATTTAAAGAATATACAAATGGAGAGCTTTCTCAAGATGAATACAGACGTCTATTCGAGAATGCTCTCCTCGATTTGAAATATAGAAAGTTTATTTTATTACTATTGTCTTCAGAAAAATATGAATATCTTCAGCCTAGCTCAGATAAAAGTAAATTAATTCAACAATTAAAATTTAAGCAAAAAATACTAAATGATGGTTTAAAAAAAATTATCAAAATACTAGCAGATAACAATGTAAAAATAATCTTACTAAAGTCTACAGCGTTAAATAATTTCATCTATAGCTCTGCTCAGCCCCGGATAGCATCAGACATAGACATCTTGATTTCAGAAAGCGATATTAATAAGGCGAGAAAACTTTTAAGCGTTGACTGCCATGCTGTTGAAGATAAAAAAAAGGGTGTTTATGAAGGGTTTTATGAGCAAACATGGTGTTTAGAGAAGCCTATCCCGGTTTACATAGATTTACACACTTCAATTGTCAATCCAGACTTCTTTAAATTAGACAATAATTTAATTATCTCAGAATCTTGCATGCATCCGGCTTATTGCAATGCAAATGTGAGAACGCTAACTCCAACGATGCAGGTTATCCATTTAATATTACACGCCATGATGGACGGCTATAGATCTCATCATTCCTTCTTCGATTCCGCAGTCTTGATTAATAAAAAAGATATAGGCTTTGAGGAAATAATAAACATGGCAGATTTTTTGGGCTACAAAAAGATAATTACGCAGGGGGTTATTTTTATTGCTAATGATCTAATGTGCAAAAAATTTGAACTTAGTTATCGTGAAAAGTTTCTCCACAAGTTAAATAAAATAATAATGTACAGACAATTTAGGAAAGCAAGTGTAAGACGTCGAATTCAGCAGGTTTTAATATTAATAATAAATGTTAAGATTTCGATAGTTATAAAATCACTGATTAAATTTCTTGACTATAGGATTAAATACATTAATAGGTAAAAAATTAAGTTTACGTTTAACATGGTAACTTAACAAAAAGTTTTGCAAAATCACTGCTGAACTTATAGAAATTGCGGTTCCGATAACACCATAATAATATGTGAATATCAAGGATGTAATTATCGAATACAGACCGGAAGATACAGTAATTTTTTTCACAGTCACTTCATGGCCAGTCATGTTAAGTAAATACCCAACAGAACCAGTTGCTAGATTAAAAAATTGCCCAACTACTAAAATCTCAAAAAGCAGTTTTGCAGAGTAAAATTCATCTCCAAAGAGAGACATGATCTCGCCAGAGAAAATAAACAATAAGATGAAAAGAGGTAACACAGAAATTATTAGCAAAGCTGAACTAGTTTGTGCCAGAGTCTTAATTTCCGAAAGTTTACCTTCGTGCCAAAATTTCGAATACTTTGGTGTAACAACAATATTAACGACCATTAGTGCGAAACTTATAAGTAAAGCGGAACGTTGTGCGATACTGAGCATCGCAACTGCTTTATTCGAAAGAAAAAAACCTCCAATAATAATACCAGACCATTGTACGCTAACGCTCATACAAGAAGCTAACCAAAAATTATTTCTAGCAACTTTTATTACGTTAACATTAGTGCTACTCTCGTCACCAAATTTGGTTCTTTTAATTAAATGTTTTTTTAGTAAAGAAGTGTAGGTACACAAAAATATAATTATGTTTGAGAAGATGAATATTACCCCGCAACTAGTAAGACTAATATTAGGGTTTAGCACGCTGAAAAAGTAGATACAGAAGATGAAAACGAAATTAATGCCTAAATTTTGATAGAATACAGAAGTTAAATATTGCCCCAAGCCTTGATAAACAAAACTAGAGGCATAAAACAAACAATAGAAGGGGAGACCAATTAAAATTATACTAATTAAATTCAAGCGCAAGCTTGTCGGAAGAAATAAATATAGTAAATAGAACAAAACTAAGACGAGACAATTGTATTTTATTATCCATTTTGAACATAAAAGTATTAAAGCTCGAGACTTATCATTAACTCCCGTAATAGCAATTTCTTTAAGTAAAATATTATCAATACCTACTCGAAGGATAGTTCCTGCAGATATGAAAACTGAGTATGCAAAAAAGAATACACCAGCAAGATCTGGATTGTATATTAAAGCAATGAGATATGTCAGACATACACCGGACAAAGCCGATACTACCTTGGCCATACCAGTCGATAAAAATTTCTCGATTAGTCTTTTATCTATCATTTTTTCTGAATCTATGAAGTATGGAAACTATTTTCGGACCGTTGACAAAGTATCTGTTGAAAAGTCTCTTTGGAGATTTATAGAATCTATAAAGCCACTCCAGTCGATAATTTCTTACTACCATAGGAGCCCTCTTTTCACTTCCTGATAGAAATAGAAGAGACGCACCAATACAAAGAAAAATGCCCTGAACACCAGCTTGTTTTAATCTTATTGCTAATAATTCTTGTTGCGGTGAACCCACGGCCAAAAAATATATTGACTTAGGGAGCTTCTTACATAATTGAACAATTGATTCTACTTCTTCTTCCTTGTGGATAAAACCGTAAGAAGGATTAATGTGTGTTATGTTGGTACTGTAGAGAGAGCTTATAGCATCAATATCATGTGTTTCCGATCCGATAGCGACATATTGGTAGTCACTGAAAGAAGTTCTTTTACGAAATAGGCTCTCCGTTATATCACTACCTGGGGTCGTATGATTCAATTTTTTCTTTGTATAGAATGAGAGTAACTCTAGAACTTTACTATCATTCAGATAAATATCACACAAAGAATATGCATCTTTAAATTTTTTATTATTATGATATCTGACAATATGATCCACATTTGGAGTTACGATGATTTTATTGTCAAAAATACCCTGTGATAATTTCTCTAAAATTTCGTCCAATGAATAGTCAGAAAAAGAAATATCTAGAAATTCAATAGGTGCATTATTTAACATCACTTGTTAATTCCCAGTTTTCTTTTTAGAGTATTACTAAAAAAATTTCGTAATTCTTCATCATTTAAACGGGCATCATTTCTGAAAAAAGAACCAAAGTATCCTTTCATATAACCTACGCTCTGCTTAAACTGGCCGATTCGCAGGTAATTGAAAAACCGTAGGATAGCATAAACCGGCGTAATACCACGGTAATAGCTAGAGTAGCCGTAATAGCTATATCTTGTTCTACTTCCCATTTCACGGCAGGTATAAATCAATGAATGATTTGGACGCGCTTCAAAACCCATCAATTGTGCCTTACCTAGAGATAAAGTATCTGCGGAAGGACCGATAATGTATCCAGATGTTTTGAAGCAGTCCCAACTCCAGAGTCTACAGTTGCCTCTAACCCACTCCCTAGCTTCACCATCAGGCTTTCCATCTTCGAATTGACCAACACCACTAGAGATAGAAATGTTATTCTTTCTCATGAACGATGTTAACTTAGAATAGTAATCCTTGCTCGGAAAGCAATCTGCGTCGCATATTCCAACAAATTCATGTTCTAAATTATTGTCTAAAAGGTAATTGAAACCCTGTGAAACCACTGTAGAATACTTTACGCCTAACTGGTAAGTTTCATTAGGAAGGGAAAAGTTAAGCACTACAAAATTCTTAACATTAGGTATGTTCTTGATGTTTTCTAAATACTGTTTGCTTCCATCTTGGCTACCGTTTTCAACTATGACCCATGTTTCAATTGGCATATCTTGTTCGCTAATTGATTTGATTAAACGGTCTATATTGTCCATTTCGTCCTTGAGTGGTGTAACGATAGCTACTCTATTCATTTCCTATCCTATTAATTAACTATTATGATTAGATCATTCGCTGTATTAATTTTTCAGCGCTTCAGTTGAAACTTGATCAAATAATTCTATATTTTTTCTATTTATAAAAGAAATATCACCTTTAAGAATGTCCTCATGTTTGCCAGAAAAAAATTTGTACCAAATCAAACTAGCGAGGAATGAGCCATTTTGGTTTGCATGATGACCATCAAACTTCAATATATTGTTTTCAACGTAATAACCTTTAATAAGAGAGTTTTCCTGTTCTCTCAATTTTTGTTGATCTGATGCTGATTCATTTAAGGCAACAAATGGGAGTTTTTCACGCATAATTTGAAAGCCAGTACCTACTGGAATTATCCTGAGGTTGTGTTTTTCTGATAATAACGAGTAGGCATTTTTTAGTTCATGGTACATTTTTTTTTGATCTGATTTTTCTGGGAAAAAAAAATCTGACCTATATGCCCAAGTTTCGTTAATTACAATCTCAGAATCCGGCCTGATTGATCTAATAAAGGAAATTAGCTTTGTTGCATAAGGCTC
Source organism: Alteromonas sp. ABH4_456 (assembly GCF_056160645.1). Classification (NCBI taxonomy): domain Bacteria; kingdom Pseudomonadati; phylum Pseudomonadota; class Gammaproteobacteria; order Alteromonadales; family Alteromonadaceae; genus Alteromonas; species Alteromonas sp. ABH4_456. The sequence goes on along the minus strand of NZ_JBSWXO010000005.1, from coordinate 73,896 downwards.
GAAAGTTGAGAAATCGGTGCTCTGAAAACTTACTTGTTGGATGGTTATAAAATCCCAGTGTTGTCTTTTTAGCAAAATTCGAAGATTTGTGCAACTTTGGCCTCTCCAAGAGTATGCACATTTTTCATCAATAGCTTCTACATGATCTTTAAGTGAACCCGAACCCATCAAAGCATATTCTATGTCGAACTTGTACCTCCCATCAATCTGAGAAATATCTTCAATGTAATGCACAGAATTATCTGTGAAGCTATTGCCGATTGCTAATATCTTTACATCATGAGATTCTGCACAACCGAATAAAAGTAAAAGTAATGTAGATACTATATATTTCATCTTTATATTACCGAACACCGTTGAAACAGTATTTAAGGATTCTAGATTTTTTAATCACTAAAAAGTGTACAGAAAAACAAATTATAAATGTCATAGCCGTCAATGCTATTACTGATAAAAAAGGGCTAGTTAAACTCTCAAAAAAGTATAAGTAAAGAACAATTATAAGAGGTTGATGTAAAAGATATATACTGTAACTTGATTCAGAAATTAGCCGCATATTTTTTATGTGTTCGCCTATACGATAAACTAAAGAAATCATCAAGAAAGTTAGCGGTGCGGAAAAAAATAACTTAATTACTTTGCCAAAATTTTCGCTATAAATATCTGTATAGGTAAATGCAATAAAAATAATAATTGAAGGTATGCCAATAATTACCGGTAATTTACTATTCATAAAGTCAAAGAATTCTTTCTTTTTAACAAAACAAATTGAGCCGAAAATAAAATAACAAAAATAGTAGCCTAGCGTAGCTACATTAACGAAGATAAAGTTGAAATTTAGCAACAGTTTACCGATTATAAACAGCGGTATACTAACTATTGGAATGATGCAATAACCTAATGTAACTAATTTCAATTTGCTAAATAAGTCTATAATTTTGTAGACTGCATAATTCGCAATCAAGAAATAAATGATCAAATTTCCTAAGAACCATAAATGGCCGAGCCAACTACCCCATAAAACGTAATTTAAAGTATTATCAAAATGAAAGTTTTCGCTATAATAATTCATAATTGAATTTAAAGTGATACCACAAAATAACATTGGCATCAAAGCTCTCTCAATTCTATTTGTTAGAAATTTTTCACGTTTTTTTTCGAGTAGCATCAAAAAGAAAAAACCAGATATTATATAAAATGATTCCATTCTAAAGAGATGTATAAAGTCAGATAAAAATGTGAGTGGGACTGAAGTTATTTTTGAAACTACCCTCCAATCCTGCTCAACATCATAAATCCTGCTGGAATGTAAAGTTATACCCAGCAACATAAAAAAGGCTCTGCAGAAGTCTAATCCGTTTATACGTTCCATTTTGTCTCCAATAGCCTGCTAGTAGTTTCTATCATAATAACGCTTTAATTCTTCCGTATATAACTCTTCTACACGCAGCATATTTTCCTGAGTCGGCTTTTCATGGGACTTAAAAACAATATCTTTTAACTTATCTTTGTATTTTTGAGGTAGGACACTGCTTATTGATTTACCGATGCTCTGTATAGCAACTGGAATATTACTCCTATCATAACCTTTGTTGCTGTTACTAATTTCTTCAAAACTCTTAGTATTGAATTCCAAATTTAAAAAAACTTCTAATTCTGATATTACTTTTGTCGGGTTTCTTACAATATCTTCAAAATAAACTATTGTAAAATCTAGATTACATTCTTTCAGTTTTTTTATCTTTACTGAATATATGCCCTCCTCATAATATTTATAAGCGTATAACGGATCTTTTGGTAGAAAGTCCATGTCAATTTCGTTAACACTTCTTATATAGTCTTTTCCATAATATTGAATGCAATAATTTGATAAGCCAACAACTGAATCAGTTCGTTTACCTTTTTGATTTTCCAGTTTTCCTATTATTTCATCTAGGCTTCTATTTTCTCTAGATGGGCTTTTTCCGCTATGATGGTTATACGCCGAAAAAAATCTTTTTGCAGGATCTCTTAAGCATAAAATTATTTTAACGTAGTCGAACAATTCAGAAATCTTAACTATTGATTCAATGTCACTCATTGTCAACGTCGAACCATCTAGATAATATTCAGATTCATTTGAATGAAATATCTTAGTGTAGTCTCTTAAGCTATCAAATTCACCTCTCTGAGATACTATCGTTTGAGGCTCTTTTACGTTTGGTAAATTAAATGCTCCAGTATTCGCTAAGAAATCGTAAATAGTTGTTGTTCCGCATTTTCTAAAGCCTGGTAAAAGTACTAATGTAGATCTATCTTTTGATTTCATTTCTGTTGAATCCGAGCAGTATTAAGAGTAATAAAAACGGTATGTTAACAATCATATTTCCAACGAGCATGGGAACAAAAAGTAATGGGATAGAATACAGTTTATAATTAGATTTTACTGCGAACACTATCCAGAAGAACAAGAGTAAGGTTAGTCCAGCTATTCCAGTTTCCATTAGTTTTCTTACATAATCGTTGTGTGGATCAGTGTACATCCAGTAGTAGTAGTAATTTCCATGTGACATTGTACCGTAACCCAATCCCCACATTTTTTCATAAAAATCTAACCCTAAAAATTGATTTAACAATGCGCCCCAGTATGTTACGCGCCAAACTAACGAAGAATCATTTCCGAAACTAAGTTTTTCAATTTTATTTTCCAAGTTGTTTACATCAACAGAGTTAAATTTATCAAATATAACTTTTATTACTGGTATATCATTTCCAAACAACATAATTAGAGTGGTGAAACAACCAAATAGAATAAATATTAGTTTATTTTTGCTATAGAAAAATATTGAAAGTAAAACAGATAAGCATAAAATTCCGCCAGATGATTTCGTCATCAGCAAGATAAATATCATTGCTACTGTCATAACTTTCTTGTGACTGTTATTACTTACAATCAAATAATAATAGATTATTATATTTGCTACATAGGCTAAATGATTTGGGTGAAGAAAAAATGATTTAAATCTTCCGTGATGCTGAAGGTATGGGAAAAGCAAAAAGCTGAAAATAATAAGTATCGAAATAATTGAAATTATTTTTTCTTTTTGCTCGTCATCTATATAGTTATATACACAGACTAGGAATACTAAGAGTAATGTCGTCCTTAAAATCTCTTCGAAAAATAATTGCTTCTGCGAGTGATTTAGAATTCCAATAAATATAGATGCGATTATAAAATATATAAATATATTGAAGCTTTTATTGTAATAAAAAGACCCGTTTTTATTTAAGAATAAATATGTTGTTAGCGAAAGGAGTAGTATAGAAATTCCTTGGCTAAGTCCACTGGCGATTATTAACAATAAAGTAAATATTGTAATTATTTCGCTTTTTTTAATACTTCCGTTACCTATAATCATTTTTTAGTTATTTCTTTAATTTCGCTTATACAAATCTCGTTTAGATATTTGCTTGCACAATTATAATATAATTTTGTTTCATTAGTATTGAAAGCTGGATTAACATGAAACCTTTCTTTCCAAACTTTTTCAATGTTAGTTGTTTCATACACTTCATATTCTTTCTTAGTCAAAGTATCATACAGCTTTAGTTTTACAGGTGATGAATCATAATAATTTTCGTATGCAAAATATCGCCCGCTTTTCGATACCGCCAAGTGATTACCTGTTATTGGATAGGCTTGTAAAGCTGTCCCATTTATATCCCATTTTACAAGCGTATTTTTAGGTTTTACTCGGTTAAATCCTAATAAGTTTCCGTTTTTCAAAGTGTAATGCAACGGTAAAGGAGTAAACACAAATGTTTTATCTTCATTCAGATCAAATGATACTATGAGTTTTTCAATTGTTTTTTTATTGGTGCCTACATCGATTCGTGTGGCTATTAAGTTTCTTTCATAGTCTATTTCTGGATGATATATTTTCTGTAATTTCCATTTATTAGTTAAAGGTGACTTTCTTAAATATTCTTTTTCTATTTTCTGCCATGTTAAGACTTCTTTTACTAACTCTTTACTCTTATTTAGAAAGTATATTCCACCTTTTATCCCATTTCTGTACGCAAGGACTTCTTCTGTATTTGATGATTGTCCTAAAATGAAGTTTACATATTTTATTGTTTTATTTTTTTTTAAATTTAAAATTTCTAAAGTTCGCCACCCATTCATATAAGCGACGTGGTTTTCGTCTATCCAAATAACTTTCGCTCCATTATGATTTTCATAGAGCTCGATAGGTTTTCTGTACTCAACTTTATTCCTTTCTAAGTCCAAAACTACTATATTTGCTTTGTCGTTTGAAAGAATCTCTGTAAATGCTATCTTTCTTGCATTTTTGCTCTCGGGGCTTATATTATAATAACCTATTGTGATGTCGTATTTTTTCGCTTTTATAATTTCAGCTGCATTAGCTTTAAATATCAGTAATAGCAACAGAGTGAGAGAAATAATTGATTTAGTTCTCATTTTCATGATAGATCTATCTTAAATTGAAGTTTTTTTTAACTGATTTCTATTGAACTTAATTTTATACAGGTTATTAATCCATAAAAACTAGTATCAATATGTAAAGAGTTACCTATCCAAATCGGTTCTGGCGTTGAATTATGTCCATGAATCGAATAGTCCACACCGTGATTTACTTTGTTTATTTTTTTATTAAATCTTTCTCTATCCCACATCAGCGGGAACACGCAGGCTTCAGTGCTTTTTGGCATGTGCTCCCAACTCCAGGTTGGGGGCAGGGAATGTGAAATGCCGATCTTCTTTCCCTGATAATCAATAGTTATTGCGAGCTGCTGCTGCAGGAACCATTTGCACATACTTACCAGCGTTTGGAAGTCCGCTGTTTGATGCCACTTGCCGCCATTTTGCACCCATAAGCGCATGGCGTAACTGTCCCTGCCCATCAATGCTTCCAGCATCATATGTTCATGATTGCCTAGCACCACGTGGGCGTTAATTTCCTGCATATATTCGACGAGTTTAGCGCTGTCTTCGCCGCGATCTATGATGTCGCCTAAGCTTATTAGTACATCGTCCTGAGCGTTGAAATCAACTTTATCTAATTCTGATTTCAGCTTTGTGAAATTGCCGTCTAGATCGCCAACAACAAACACACGTTTATCATCCTCGATAATGATGTGTTTATGCAGGCGCACTTTGCTGATGACATTGGTTTTGACTTGCATTGAACTGACTAACTGTAACTTCCATATTGCTGACAGTTTATTTGTTTCGAGGCTGCGTTTCAAAGAATAACGCGAGGTTTCTGGTATGAAGAGTACTTAGTGGGTATAGGCGCAACGGGCGTTACGCCTAGAAATTGTGTTTTTAGCTATAAAAACAAAGATAAGCTGTAGTAGTTGATACTTTCACGTCGAAAGATTCATTTGCCGCTACATTAAACTCAGTACCGGTTTTAAAAGACTGGAATTCATCAGAACCAGGTAGTTTCACTACCAGTTCGCCTTCAACTACTTTCATCAGCTCATCTTTAGAGGTGCTGAATACGTACTCGCCTGGCAGCATTACGCCAGAGGTACATGGGCCGTTTGCAGATTCGAAAGCGATGGATTTAACGTTATCGTCGAAGTAGCTGTTTACACTTAATGACATGTGAGTTCCTTACTTTTTTATGATGGTGGACAGTCTGCAGGAACTGATTACAAAGTGCCAGTCTAGTTGGTTAGCTATTTAAATCATTATGGCATCGTATAAGGGTTTTCGTTCTATCAGAACAATTGCACATACCGCTAGCAATGCGGTTATTCTTATCCGTGAACCCGATTTTTTTGAGCCGGTCAGCACATGATAAAGCGTTAGGCCGAGCAGTGCCCCTAACACATTGCGTTGTATGTCGTCCCACTGGAATGAACGGCCAACTGATGTTTGGATTGTTTCGATTACCCAACTCACTATCATTACGCCACCAAGGAAGCCTGGAATGCGCAAAGCAATCGGCCCTTTTATGAATGGATAGAACACAAGAGCAAAAATACAGAAGAAGATAATGTGGCAAGAATCCAGTAGCTGTATGCCGACCTTTGTTTTCAAGTCTTTCGGTATAGGAATGAAGAACAGTGCGGTTGATGCTAAAAAGCACAGCAGAAAAATGACAAGTCGTTTGTCGTATTTAATCATGAGAATCAAAGTTGTGATGAGAGTTAATGCAGGTATACAACTCACCATACGCGATTGGGAGTAAAAATTCGCTCACAACTTGTAAGCGAATCTTACTTTGGCTATTTATTTAAGTGGCACCCATCCATTCAGAATATTAAACATAGAGTGCAGTTCTGCCTTGTCTGACGTCAGCTGGGGGCGCTGCTCGTTAATCGCGTAGCCCGGGCCGCTGCTGCCGTATTCTGCAAAGCGTGCATCGTTGATGGGGTCGAATTCTTTTCTGCCGCCTTCTTTGGTTGAACCGCCCATGGAGGCCCAGCCGGTCGTGGTGATGTGCGCATCCATCCAGGTGTTGATAAACACGGCTTTACCGATGGCGAAGGGGTTGGCATAGCGGCCATCGTCGAAGGTGGTGGTAGGATGCCAGGGTCTGCCCAGGGGCACGGAGTTGTCCGGTACGCCTTCTTCACGCAGCAATTTACAGTTTACGAAGGTCAGGCCGAAGGTATCTGAAATCAGCGTGCTGGGGGCAGTGATGTAGCCGGTGATGTCCATGTCTTTCCCTCTGGGGCGGGAATAGATACTGACGGTATCGAAATAGGCATTGCCGTCACCGAAAATGAAATCCACATTGCCACGAATTTCACCACCTTTGAAGTAGCTGCGGCCGCCGCGCACGTACAGGGTGTCCTGATAGCCGAGCAGCGCAACATTCTCGATAAAGGTTTTGTCGGTGTATTCTGATATTTTAAGGGCGACGGCCTGCATACCTGACACTCTGGCCGGGTCGCTGCTTTCTCTGGCATCTTCGGTTAAAAAGTCGAAGCCGTTCTCGATAGTGAGATTAGCAATGTGTACGCCGGGGCGGGTAATTTCCACAGTGGCACTGCGTGAGGTGCCCCAGTGTTCTTCACTGCCGCGGGTAATGGCTTTGCCGGCGTAGCGGTCGAATACAATTTTGGTCTGATCCATACCGGCACCGATAAGGGTGATGCCGGGTTTATCTATCACCACGCGCTCGTAATATTCCCCAGGCGCGACAGCGATGGTCCAGCCGCCCTCCTGAGGGGCGGCGTTAACGGCTTCCTGTATGGATGAATAATGTGTTTCGTCGATGGCGGTATTGGCCACAATGGCATCAGCAGTGACAGATTCAGGTAAAAAGCGTTCCGGCTTCTCGCTGCTGCATCCTACTAACAGTACGACCAACAACAAACAACATATTCTAGACATCAGGGAGTTCCACGGTTTTTCCGTTCACACGGATATTTTGCTGAGAGATATTATCTATATTCTCAATTATGGATTTTTTATCAACCTTCGTGAATATCAGATTTTTCAGCGACACGCCGGTAATGGGCGTGTGATCGTACCCGCGCAGCACAAAAGCCCGTTCGGCATGTTGCACATACAGGTTCTCGATGGTGATATCTTCCAGCTTGGGTGTGAACTCACCCACATCGCCTTCTTCATAGAAGAAATTAATCACTACGGCATCTTTAACCTGGCCCACACGGAACTGACGGTAGTTCAGGTTTTGCAGGTGTCCGCCACGGATAGAGTTGGTTTTAATGCGCACGGCACGGTCGAGATCAGGGCTGCTCATTTCACAGTTCTGTGCATAAAGGTTACGCACGCCACCGGAAATTTCACTGCCAATTACCACACCGCCATGACCGGCTTTCATGGTGCAGTCGTTAATGAGGATATTTTCACAGGGTTGTGCCACACGGCGGCCATCGGCATTGCGGCCTGACTTAATGGCAATACAGTCATCCCCTGTATCGAATGTACAGTTCTCGATAAGTACATCAGTACAGCTTTCCGGATCGCAGCCGTCAGAATTGGGGCCATAGCTGTGACAGTAAATATCACGTACGGTGACGTTGGTACACAGTACCGGGTTGACCAGCCAGAACGGAGAGTTACGGATAGTCACGCCGGAGATCAGCACGTTCTTACAGCGGTAAGGCTGAATGAAAGGCGGGCGCAGGTAGTTTTCTTCAAACACGCGCTCTGCCACCGGTACGCCGTCTTCGGCCATCTGACGCAGCACATCGCGGGTGTATTTCTGGTTTGCCACGGGATGATCGCCCCATTTGGCTTCTTTCCACTTGCCTTTCCACGGCCACCAGTTTTCCGGGCTGCCGCCGCCTTCCAGTGTGCCTTCGCCGGTGATCGCCACGTTGGTTTCTTCAAAGGCGTAAATAAGCGGGGAATAGCCCATCAGTTCAGTGCCTTCCCAGCGGGTGAACACATAAGGCTCGTATAGCTCAGGCTCGGGAATGAAATGCAGTACCGCGCCTTTGGCCAGATAAAAATTAATGTTGGATTTTAAATGTACCGGTCCGGTATAAAACTCGCCTGCCGGCACTTCAACGGTACCGCCGCCCTGTGCGGCCACGTCGCTGATGGCATCACGGATAGCCTGTGTGGCATCTGCCTGTCTGCTGCTTTCACCGGCGGGCTTTGCGCCGTATTCAGTAATGCTGACATGCAGCGGCGGAAATTCAGGTGCACGGATACGTTGACGGATGCGGCGGGCATCGTCGTTCCAGTCGAAATCGCCGGTGGCTACAGGTTGTGTGAAGGTTTGCGTAACACTGCTGCAGCCGGATAACCCCAGAAAACCTGCGGTGGCGGCGCTGCTGCCGGCTAATTTAAGTAAGTTGCGTCGGGATGCTTGAAAACCCATTATTGATTAACTCCGGATGCTATCTGGCTTAAGAAGGTGTGGATCCGCTCTGCGGTTTCTGTGAGATACGGTTCAAACAGCCAGAATGTGTGGATATTGTTGTCGTACTGATAATACTTGCTGGCAATGCCGTGGCTGCTGAGTTTGTCGAGCACTTCGTCTTTGCCGGCGGTAAAGCGCATCTGGCCGCTGCTGATGATAAGCATTGGCGGCGAGTCTGCATCGATATGTTTGGCGGTGGATGCCTCTGCCCAGCGTTCCGGCAGCGTTTCATACGCGCCGCCGAACCACATGCCGGCAGCGGATTTGTCCTTGCGTTTGTTTTCACTGGCAAGGGCTAAGGGGTGGGTGAAATCCAGCACGCCGTCAAGGTCGACGACAGCGTTTACGCGCACGGCGTCTGCTGAATGTTCACCCTTAAACAGGGTGGTGTTGGCGGTATTGCCAACGAGTGCGGCCATATGACCGCCGGAAGAGCCGCCGCCCAGGGCAATTCTGGTCGGGTTGAATCCCCAGGCAGCAGCATGCTCTTTTGCAAACGCCAGTGCGTCATTGATGTCTTCAAGCCCGGCAGGGTATTGCGCTTCCATGGATAACCGGTATTCCGGCGTGATCACCACATAACCTTGCTGAGCCAGTAAATTCGCCAGCGGGTAGAAATGGCTTTTATTGCCTGAACGCCAGCCGCCACCGTGAATGAACATGATTGCCTGGTCATTAGCTTTGTCTGCGGCGGGCAAAAACACATCCAGATGCAGTTCACGGCCATCTGCCACTTTATAACGGCGGTCGAATAACACCTGCTGACCTTCAGTGAAGTAGAGTACCGGCTCTTTCAGCTCGGGATGTTCATCCCGGTAGGCATAGAAGCGCTGGGAAATGCTGTAGCTGTCGTCCACGGGATAATCTTTGGCGCTCACCGGCACGCTGCCGGCGGCACAAATCGCACACAGGGCTGCGGCTGTGAGGCGGCGAAGCCGTGTGCTGACATCAGATTGTGGCCTAAAAGCCTGTAACATGATTAAGGTCTCCGTCGCGGCAGAAATCTGAAGTAATTCACCTTCAGCGATGCCGGGGCGCTTTGTTTTGCATCTGACAGTTCATCAGACATTGCGGCGTCTGCATCCGCAGACACACTGAACAGGCCGGTTTTCGCGCCGACCCAGCGGCCGCGTCTGGCTTTAAACTGTTCGCCCACCACCGTAAAGCGTGTTGCATTAGCGCTCTGCGCGCCGCTTCCGGCGGCTTCTGCGTTAACGCGGTAGCTGAATATGGCCGTGGCATCACCGGCCATCACGTAGCGCAGTTCGATGGTTCTGGTGGTGGCATTGTCATCTGCTGTTCCATTTTCACTGAACAGTGCATTTACCGGGCCATAGTCGTGTACTGACTCGTCGCAACCGGTGCGGGCGTTTTTACACTGCACGTAAACAAGATGGGTTTCACCGTCCACGGGTTTTACTCCGATCCAGGCATAATCTTCACCGAACAGCAGCAATCCGCCTTCGGCCTGTGCGCCGTCTTCCTGCAGAATGATTTCAGCGCGCACGTCGTAGGTCAGCGCCGGCAGCTTTTGCAGTAATAATGACGGTGTAGACCAGAGATTATCGCCGGTGGTGGTGATTTTGGGCTGTGCCGGTAAGGTAAGCACGCCGGACTGCTTGTCGATGCTGTACCAGTCAGGCTGCCAGTTGGCATTCCACTGCCACTGAATGCCTAATTCGTCACTGAATTCATCCGTCGCGGGCTGAGGTTTCACTTCGCCCGGGTTGTCTGCCAGTGGTTTCTTCCAGCGGTATACCGGTTCGCCGGTGCCGTCACCGTCTTTATCTTCACCGATGACAGGCCAGTCGTTTTCCCAGTACATGGGCTGTAAATGCACAATGCGGCCGTATGCCTTGCGGGACTGAAAGTGAATAAACCAGTCTTCGTTTTTATTGGTGTGGATCCATGAACCCTGATGGGGACCGTTAATGAGCGTGTCGCCCTGGTCCATCACGGTTCGGGGTGTATAAGGGCCGGCGATGTTGTCAGAACGGAACACCGACTGCCAGCCGGTCTCCACGCCGCCGGCCGGGGCGAAAATGTAATAGTAGCCGTTACGTTTATAAAACTTGGGGCCTTCCAGTGTGCGGTAACCGTCAATGGCGTTGCCATCAACCACATGGGTATACGTGTCGCTTACCTGTGAGGCATCACCGGACATTTCCCGTAAGCTGAGCACATTGTTAAAGCCGGCGCGGCTTTTTGCCCAGCCGTGCAGTAACCAGGCTTTGCCGTCGTCATCCCATAGTGGGGTAGGGTCGATAAGGCCTTTGCCGGCGAGAATTAATTCCGGTTCGCTCCATTTACCGGCAGGATCGGCGGCGGTGGTCACATAAATGCCAAAATCGGGGTCAGGGTAAAAAATCCAGAACTTACCGTCGTGATAACGGATATTCGGTGCCCATACGCCGTTACCGTGCTGCGGCGTGGCAAACACATCCAGCGGTACCTGCTGGGGCAGGGCGTAGTTGATGAGTTCCCAGTTAACCAGATCGGTAGAGTGCAGCACCGGCAGGCCGGGGGCGGCGTTAAAGCTCGATGCTGTCATGTAGTAATGGCCGTTAACCGCCACTACGTCAGGGTCAGAATAATCGATATGCAGGATAGGGTTACGGTATTCACCGTTCTGCAAATCTGAAATCCACAGCCGCGGATCGTTTGCGTTATCTTCAGCACTGCTTGCGGCTACCGCCGGCGATTTTGCTGCGGAAGACTGCGCATCGGCACAGCCCCCCAGTGCGGCAGTCGCAGCCATAACGGCCAGCGCAGGTGCGCAGGGCAGAGATTTCAGAGTATGCAGAATGCCCATGATTATTTTTCCAGTTCCAGTGCTGCCAGAATGAACGGGCCAACGCCTTTGGCGTCGTTAGCACGTACCGGTTCGCTGAGGTAGTAATCGAAAGAACCGTCGCGGTACGGGTTACCGCCAAGACCTGCTACGGCACAGATGTTGTTCAGGCTGATAACATTGTTCGCCGGGTCGACAGAAATCATCTGATCTTCCATACCGGCAAAGCCTTTTTTCGCATACGCCATGTAGCTTTCAGGCAATACGTTCATGTTCACAGCTTTGGCAATGGCGTAAGTCAGCATGGCAGTACCGGAACCTTCCAGGTAGTTACCTTTCTTATCGCCAAGATCGGTTACCTGATACCACGCGCCGGTTTCATCCTGATATTTCACGGCCTGGTCCACAAAGTTCTGCAGGCGGGATACCAGCCACTCACGTTTTTCATCCTGTGAAGGCACAATTTCCAGTACATCCACAATGGCCATGGCATACCAGCCTAATGCACGTGACCAGTGATTAGCGGAAAGACCAGTGCCTTTGTCTGACCATTTCTGATCCCGGGATTCGTCCCAGCCGTGACGTGGCAGACCGGTTTTGTCGCTGTACAGGTGTTTTTCAATCAGCTCAAACTGCTTGTATACATCGTTAAGTTCTTCAGGGTTACCGTAACGCATGATGTATTCGGCATAGAAAGGTGCGCCCATGTACAGGCCGTCCAGCCACATTTGTGACGGATAACGCTTCTTGTGCCAGAAACCGCCTTCGCTGGTGCGGGGATGGTCGTTCAACTGGTCGCGCAGGGTGTCGGCAGCCAGTTTGTATTTTTCATCACCGGTTTGGTCGTATAGGAAGAACAGCACTTTGCCCGGGTTGATCATGTCGATATTAAACTTGCTGCGGACGTAGGTATTGATGGTGCCGTCTTCATTCACAAAACGGTCGTAGTAGTTTTTGATGTAGGTGAAATACTTCTGATCACCGGTTTTTTCATACAGTTTGGAGAACGCCAGCAGGTTCAGACCATGCACATAGTCCCATTGAGGCTCTTCATCCCAGTCGATCATCCACGCTTCAGGAAAGCGTACCATTTCCGATTCGGCCATACGTACAGACCAGGGTTGGGTGTTGTCTAAGTAACTTGATGAATCCGCCGCCATAACACTGGCCGGGGCGGTGCAGGCCGCCGCGATAAGCAGTACGGAACTAAAGAACTTACGCATGGAGATCTCCAAAAATTAACAATTTAAATACTTAACGTGCTACCGGTAGCATAATGAGGGGTGAGATGTATGTTGTCAAGTTGTTATAGGTAGTGCGTAAGGGTTAACATTCATCCCCTGTGATCTATATAAGCAGGGCGCCACATGGCTTCCATCTCCATATGAATCAATTGGTCTAGCCAATTTCCCGGCGGTATATCAGGCGGTTTCTTAGTCTTTAGTATTAGTTAAACTGTTGTTTACAAAAAATACACAAAAAGTGTTGCCACCGGTAGCAATTGGATCTAGGATGTAAAACAAATGTAAGGCAGACCTCTGTATCTACCACAGCTTTACATGGAAAAATAATAGCCACGACAGGTAAAACCCTGTGAACGTGGCAGAGAGGATCCGGGCTGCACGGAACATGATATGTAAGTGTAGCGAAATAAAAACGTAGAAAGACCCGTGAGGAATACTCATGAAATTTGCCAAAGGTTTTAAGAAAGCGCCACTCAGCTTAGCCGTTACCACCGCAATTGTAACTTCCGTATCTGCCTGGGGACAAACAGCTCCCGCCACGCCTGCAGATGACGACATTGAAGTTATTTCGGTTCGTGCCACCAGTTACGCAGACAGCCTGGCGAAAGCCCTGTCTCTGAAGCAGTCATCAGCCGGTGCCGTAGACACCATTCTTGCAGAAGACATTGCTGACTTCCCTGATCAGAACCTGGCGGAAGCGCTGCAGCGTTTGCCGGGCGTAGCGATTACCCGTGAAGCCGGTGAAGGCCGGGAAATCACCGTACGCGGCCTGAACTCAACGTTCACCCGTGTGCAGTTAAATGGCATGCAGGCCCAGTCGCTGGCTGCCGGTACCGGCGGTGTACGAACCAGCCGTGGTTTCGACTTTAACGTATTCGCCTCTGAACTGTTTAATCAGTTAAGTGTGCATAAAACTACCTCGGCAAAATTAGATGAGGGTTCCTTAGGAGCAACGGTATCTCTGCGTACCGGTCGTCCTTTCGATTTTAATGAAGATGTTGTGGCAGTAAACGCACAGGGTTCGTATAACGACCAGTCTTCAGAACTGACTCCGCGCTTATCCGGTCTGGCATCATGGACCAACGAAGATGACTCCTTCGGTGTGCTGTTCTCGGCTTCCTTGTCGCAACGTATCGTCAATAACGCCGGTTCAGACACAGGCCGCTGGGAAGATGACACCTTCGGTGCGTGTTCAGCCTGTGATTCAGAAGCCGATGTGGCTGCCGTCAGCAGTGCATGGCACCCCCGTTTCCCGCGCTTTGCTGATAAAACGCACGATCAGGACCGCGTTGGTTTAACTGCAGCTTTACAGTTTGTACCTTCTGACGACACACTGATTTCAATTGATGCCCTGTATGCAAACATTGATTCACGCCGTGACGAGCCGTTCATGGAAGCGATTTCTCTTGCGCGTACCGGTGCCACCGGTGTCCAGCAATCAGACGTGACCGCCTATCAGATTGACGGCAACAACACCATGTACGCCGCAACCATTGCTGATGTTGATGTACGTTCGGAGTACTTTGTGGCTGAGTGGGAATCTGAATTTACCCAGTTCAGTGTGAACATCGATCATCACTTTACTGATGAACTGAGCATGAGCTTCCTGGCCGGTACGTCACAGTCGACGCTGGATAACCGTGAATCTACGGTTATTTACGAGCACTTCAGCGATAACGATGAGCGTAAGATGCTGGAATACGCAGAAGCGAGCTCAGCAGTAAGCTATGACTTCTCAGATATGCTGTCTCCGTCTATCGGCTACAGCTTCGATACGGCGAATCCGGCGAACTGGGAAGTGTCTGAATTCCGTGACCGTATTTATGATGCCGAAGCATCTACAGACACAGCCCGTCTGGATTTGAACTATCTGCTGAATGATGAAGTGACGCTGAGCGGTGGTGTCACCTGGCGTGAATATGGCTATGAAATTGCCGGTGTGCGTGCAGATGCGTCTTTTGCTTCCCGTGATGAAGCAGACGGCACAGTCGACGGCAGCGCCTGCGGGATCAGTAACGTAGTCACAGACGCAGACGGTGAAGTGGTCTCTTTCGGTGGCCAGAGCTTCTTTATGGCTGACGGCGACAAGATCAACAACTTTGTAGACAGCGGTTGCTGGCCTTACAACGTGCGTCCGGGTGATACCCGCGCCGTAACAGAAGACAGCACCGGTATTTACGCTCAGGCCGATTTCAATACGGAAGTGGGTGACAAGGTGCTGCGTGGTAACGCCGGTGTGCGTCACGTAAAAACCAACCTGGAATCTACCGGTATCATCAACGGTACTGAGGAAGTGACGGTTGAGCACGATTACACAGACACATTACCGTCTGTGAACCTGGCGCTGGAAATGACCGACGAGTTAATTCTGCGTGCAAGCTGGGCGAAAGTAATGTCCCGTCCGAATCTGGGTACGTTAAGCCCGGGCGGCAGCGTATCGATTTTCGGTGACTACCGCGTGTCGTACGGTAACCCTTACATCGAGCCTTTCCGTGCTGATGCCACCGACTTTGCTGTTGAATGGTACTTCGACGAAGGCGCATTGCTATCACTGGCGTATTTCGTCAAAGATATCGAGTCGTTCCCGACCTCAGAAACGCAGTTCCTGAGCTGGGCGGAAACCGGCTTACCAGAGTCATTACTGGGGGCAGAGCGCGACAACCTGATTGATGAAACCTTTGAGGTTCGCCGTACTGTTAACGGTACCGGTGGCGACCTGAGCGGTTTTGAAATTCAGTATCAGCAGCCGCTGACCTTCCTGCCAGGTCCTGAGTGGATGCAGAAATTCGGTGTGCTGGCTAACCTGACACTGGTTGATTCTGAAGTGACTTACGGCGCAGACCGCACCGGCCCGCTGACCGGTCAGTCTGATGAATCGGCTAACTTTACGCTGTACTGGGAAGATGATGTATTCAGTGCCCGCGTGTCGGCTGCTTACCGTGGTGAGTTCTACACTAACCTCAGCAGCACAGACGAGCGCAAATGGCGCATCATGGATTCGACTACATACGTTGATTTCTCAACCAGCTATAAGATTTCTGAGAACTTAAAAGTTTCCCTTGAAGGTATTAACCTGACCGATGAAACCATTGATGAGTACATCGATGCGGATGCCATGCGCATCATCAACAGTCAGTCTACCGGGCGACAATTTTTTCTGGGCGTGAGCTACAGAATGTAACACAGTGGTAGTGTGTCCCTTGGGCCATCAGTAATGATGGCCTTTTTTCGTTTAACATAAGGATTTTTCATGAAAAAGCTGATTCTTTCTCTCTTCTTCGCAGCAACGGCTTTCAGCGCTGCAGCGCAGGATCCCACCCGCACGACGTTGCATCTCATCGGCGATTCCACCATGTCCATCAAACCCAACCTGGCATACCCGGAGCGCGGCTGGGGCATGTTATTACCGGCGTTTATTTCACCTGAGCTGGAAATTCTGAATCATGCAGCCAATGGACGCAGTACCAAACGTTTTATTGATGAAGGGCGCTGGGGAAAGGCGTTATCTGAAATGAAAGAAGGGGATTACGTGCTGATCCAGTTCGGCCACAACGATCAGAAGAAAAGTGACCCTGCCCGTTATGCCTCTGCAGAGAAAGACTATCCGGCGTATCTGCACCGTTACATCAAAGATATCCGCGATAAAAAGGCCACACCGCTGATTGCCAGCTCTATTTGCCGCCGTCATTTTGATGAACAGGGCAACCTGAAGCACACGCTGGATGACTATGTGAATGCGGCCCGCAAAGTAGCACAGGAAGAAGAAGTCGCGTTCTTCGATATGAATAAACACACCTGTGATTTCTTCGAACAGGAAGGGGATGCCGCCACCGTGAGATATTTCCTGCGCATTCCGCCTGGCCTGTACACCCGTTACCCCGACGGCAACGAAGACAACACTCACCTGAACACACTGGGTGCCGCGCTGGTAGCTCAGTTCTTTATTAAGGATTTAAAAGCGCAGCAACACCCGCTGGCAAAATACGTGTACAGGGAAACGCTGTAAACTTGCGCTGATCATGAATGGCAGGGCGAATGGATACCGTGCTGCCGGTTTCGTTGATATCGAATTCCAGCATGCTTTCAAATTTGAAATCCTCAGGCAGGCGCACAAACTGACTGCTGCCGATCTTGTACAACTTATCTTTATCCATGGTCTGTTACTTTGACAACGTTATATTAGAAAAGTAGTAGAGCCCGGAGGGAAGTCAAGCGGGGAGCTGATTAAATAACCCTGACCCGATAAACTCTCACCGTCACAAAACCTTCATCAAAAAAACTGTCTGCTTTTTTCATCTGTTGACTCATTACATGTGTTACCCGCGCGCACCGGTACGTTCACTTTTACTTTGCACATTTAGGAACACACATGAAAAACCGATTTATGAAAACCACACTTGCGTTAAGTGTACTGTCGGGTTTAACGGGCATGAAGCCAGCCATGGCGCAGCAGGCCCCCGCCGCAGACGATTCTCTTGAAGTGATTGAAGTCACATCATTTCGTCGCTCGTTGATTCAGGCAAAAGACTTAAAGAAAGATGCAATTATCTCCCGCGATACCATTCTAGCCGAGGATATTGCAGATTTTCCTGACCTCAACCTTGCTGATTCGCTACAGCGGGTTCCGGGGGTGACTATTACCCGTGAGGGTGGCGAGGGTCGTCAAATCTCTCTTCGCGGACTGGGACCTGATTTTACCCGCGTACAGGTAAATGGTATGGAAGCCATGGGGACGTCAGCTTCACCAATGGATGCCCGTGGTGGCGTAAGCCGGACCCGGGGCTTTGATTTCAACGTTTTTGCTTCCGAATTGTTTAACCGTATTGATATCAGCAAAACCTACTCAGCAGACCAGGAAGAAGGCGGTATTGGTGGTACGGTAGGTTTGTTTACCGCCAAGCCTTTTGACTACGATGGCTTTAAAAGCGCTTTGTCTGTGCGGGGCGGCTACAACAGTAACAGCGAAGAAACCGACCCGCGCATGGCAGGTTTGATTTCTAATACGTGGGACAAATTTGGTGCTCTGGTATCGGTGGCTTACAGTCAGCGACATACCGCTGAATACGGTACCAACACCACCCGTTGGCGTCGCGAAGGTGGCAAAACAGCGGCCGACCCGGCAAATACAGATCTGCAAGCCGATTTAGATTCAGGAGAGTTGTGGTTTCCCCGCGGGCACCGTTTTTCCCGTTGGAACAACACGCAGGACCGGCTGGGCATAACCGCGGCTTTTCAGTACAAACCCTCCGACTCGCTTTCCTTCACGCTTGATATTATGCACGCAGAACTGGAAAACAATACTGATGAACATCACTCGGCCGTGAAGGACAATAGCGTAGTTTCTGACCTCATCTGGGAAGAAAACAATGGCCAGAAAGAAGTGGTGTATGCCATGTACGAGGATGCAACCTGGCGTAATGAAAACTCACGACGCTACAACGAATCGGTGTTTGACCAGTATACATTAACCATGGGCTGGACGATTACCCCGGCGTTGTATGCCACTGCGGTGATAGGCACAAGTTCTTCTGATTTTGACCAGCCCGAAGTGATTAAGTCGAATATCCATGCGAAACGTATTGTCGATATAGCAACCGATTTCAGACAAGACCGCTTTTACGGCATTAGCTCGTCGCCTGATTTCGATACGACGCAAATCGACGGCTATGAGATGAAAGACATCTACCTGCAGGAAGACTACATCACCAACGATTTTGATACCGCAAAAGTAGACTTTACTTACCTCCTTGGTGATACCGGCGAATTGCAGTTTGGTGTGAATTACAAGAAATTCGAAAACTCTGCCTGGCAGTTAACCCAGAGTAATGCGCAAAACATCGCGCCACAAAATACAGGTGTCACGGCTTTAAATGATGCACTTGTTAATGTATACAACGAGCATCCTGACACTAACTGGTTGCAAGGCGATCTGGACGCGTTACTTAATTTCTATGGCCTGACAGGCTACCAGATTGATGACAGCGGGTTAACGCAAAACGATAAATCTCCCGTTACCGAAGAAACGTTGGCCATGTACGTGCAATACGGTTGGGAAACGGAACTGGCGGGTAAGCCTCTGTTGGTCAGCGCGGGCCTGCGTTATTTCGAAACCGATATTACCGCCGCCGGCATTTCTTCCGGAGTCGCTATCGAAACCACCCGTTCTTATTCTGACGTACTGCCAACCTTAAATGTTGTTTATGAACTGCAAGACAACATTCTCTGGCGCGCAGCGGCAAGTAAGAACATTACCCGGCCGTCTTTAGGCTCACTCAGTTACAACGCGTCAGTGTCACAAACTTCAGGCGAGGCCATTACCAGCGTAACCATGGGAAATCCCATGCTGGAGCCGTTCGAATCTTTGAACCTGGATACGGCACTTGAATGGTATTTTGATGAGGTGGGTTATGCCGCAGCAGCTATCTTCTATAAAGACATCGACAACTTTATTGTCGATACTACCAGTGAGGTGGTGTATTCCTCATTAGGGTTACCTGCCGCATTACTACCGGCAGACAAAACCGTTGACAGCCTCTTTTACTTGCAACGCCCGGAAAATATGGATGCATCGAAAATAAAAGGTGTGGAGTTAACCTTTTCGCGAGACCTGGATTTTCTGCCTGCACCGTTTGATCACTTAGGTGTTATCGCAAACTATACTTATGCAGATGGTGATGCGCTGTACCGCAATATCTACGGTGAAACGGGTAACGACCAGGAAAAAGCATTTACCGGCTTGTCGAAAAACAGCTACAACTTCACGATATACTACGAGCAGGAAGGGTGGGGCGCGCGCGTGTCAGCTGCCTATCGTAGTGCCTACCTCACGGGCGCATCATCGAGCGGTGATCAGGATGAGTCAGGCTATCATGGCACGACATTCATCGACTTCTCTTCATTCTATCAGTTGACCGACACGATTAAGCTGAGCTTTGAAGGCATAAACCTGACCGACGAACGTCAGGAGTTATACAGCGACTCTCATGATCGTGCTTACAACAGCACGACCAGCGGCCGCACTTATATGCTTGGCGCTACTATGCAGTTTTAAACCGGGCCGCATACCGGGCTGGTCCCGGTATGCGTTTTTACAAAGGAGATTTACATGGTACTAAAGCCTGTTCCGGTTGCAGCATTGGCTGGTGGATTACTGGTATTGTCAGCCTGCGTGTCAGTTGCGCCGGGCGATACGTCCGGCAATGATTTTTTACCTGATGACGGAAAGACCTGGCTAGCCGGAGACCATCATATTCATGGCAAGTTTAGCGCGCAATGGAATTGGAATGATGATCCCCCGTCACCCATTTTCTTTGGTGATGCCCATTATTTTACGGCGTTAAACGCCAGGATGGCGGCATTTCATCAACTGGACTGGATGGTGACCACCGATCACGGCGGCCCTAATCACAGTGTTATTAACCGCAATCTGGCTTATCCGGAACTCGTTGCCTCACGAGCAGCAGTGCCGGACATCATGCAGTTTTACGGGATGGAATTTGACACTCCCGGCGCGCGGCACAGCACATTGATTATCCCGAAAAGTGAGCAGGAAGCGGATCAACTGTTTACGCTGGAAAGCCGGTATAACCGCAGAGAAATTTACCCGGACGAGTCTCCCAGGGATACACAAGCGTTCATGTCAGAAGCGTTAACGGCTATGCAGAATATGTCGCCACGGCCGGTCCTGACAGTGAATCATCCTGCCCGGAAAGCTACCGGATTGAATGAATATCAAAAAATTACTCCGCAGAGAATGCGCGAGTGGCAGGACACGGCACCGGATGTGGTAACCGGCATGACGGCTATTCCCGGCCATCAGGCCGCCACCATAAACCCTGACGGCTCGAATGATCCGGACGCGCCTCGTGCAGAATATTTCGGCTACCCCACACATGGTGGCACCGACCAAATGTCGGCTATCGTTGGCGGTGTTTGGGATAAGCTGTTGGCAGAGGGCCGCAGGTGGACGGTAACAGCGGTGTCTGATAGCCATGCGCATTACACCGAAGGTCGCACTGATTTCTGGCCAGGCGAATACGCCAAAACCTATGTACGGGCCACCCGTGACTACGACAGCGTGTTAGCGGGCATACGGGGAGGCAATGTATTTATTACCACAGGTGACTTAATTGACGAACTTTACGTCAGTATCCGCCAGGGGAAGATGCGGGCAGATATGGGAGAGATGCTGAATCTGCACGGCGGGGAACCTGTTACCGTTACGGTTGCGTTTCACGATCCGCAAAGCGCTAACTTTAATCACCAGTTTCCTGCCGTCGCACGCCTCGATGTCATTTTTGGTGAGGTTGTGGGCACGTACCCTGAAACAGACAGCGCGCCAACCCGCGTGGTCCGGCGATTTTACCCGCAAGACTGGGAACAGCAGGGCGCGTATAAGGTTGTGCAATTTCAGATGCCTGCCCCCAAAGGCAGTGCCTATGTACGTGTTCGCGGCACAAATGTAAAAGATGAACTGGAACCGGAAGTTGATCCGGCGGGAGAAAACCCCTGGGATGACCTGTGGTTCTACAGTAATCCGGTTTATATTCAGTATGCTGATAATGGACTGCCGTTCCGCTGCAATGAATCTGTCACCGGCGCATGCGATGATAAGTGATCAACCAATTCATTTAGTCGTACCATCGCTGCATATGTCAGATAAAGCCTCCAGTCCTTCGTTGCAAGCACTGATCAATTCCAAAGTGCTTAAGCAATACTTGCACAGGCATTCCGTAAACAGCGAAGAAGCGGCGGACGTTTATCAGGAGTCCATTGCCCGCGTGTTAGAGCAGTCCCGTGCATCGGTCATTGATAATCCTCTTGCTTATGCATTCCGTGTTGCCCGTAACCTGCTGGCGAAGCGCCGGACACACGAAACGTGTGACATTGAAGAGCAGCACTGTTACCGGCAGAACCCCGAACTCTATCTTGAAACGCAGCAGCGGATAGAGCTTATTGCTGAGGTGATTAACGCTATGCCGGAACAACGCAGGCGGGTTTTCGAGATGCGGCGTATTGAAGGTCAAAGCCGGCAAGACATTGCAGCGCGTCTGAATATCTCCGCTGAAGCTGTGACAAAGCATATTTCACGGGCAATGGCAGACATCCAACTGCAACTGGATAAGGCGGGTAAGTAGTGGCAAATCAACAGGAACAAGTCTATCTGGAAGCAGGGGAATGGATTGACCGCCTTGCCGACGGTGAACTGGATGCATTAAACCGGCACCGGTTCGTGCGCTGGTTAGAAAAAAGTGAGTTACACAGGGCAACGCTTGAAAAAATGATCGCTACATGGGAAGACCCGACCCTGCAAGCCGCCTTTCTTTCCGCGAAAAAAGCGTCACACCCATCACGAAAACGTACTCTGGTAACATGGGGGAGTGCCGTTGCAGCGTCATTGCTGGCTATAGCGATTATCTGGCCTGGTTATCGGGGGGAAACAGTTGCACCTTCACCACAATTGCTGACCGCCGCGCATGAAGCGTTAAGCGATGGAAGTGAGGTGCAATTGCAGCCCACCAGTGAATTAGCCGTGTTATTTTCGGATGATACGCGTTATTTAAACCTGAAAAAGGGCCAGGGGTATTTTGATGTAGCTAAAGACCGCAGCCGGCCTTTTGTTGTAAAAGTCGGTTTATCTTCAGTAACAGCCGTGGGTACAGCGTTTAACATTGACCGGCAGGAACAACGGGTTGATGTGGTTGTGCACGAAGGTATTGTTGAAGTGCGCGGTAATGCAGACAGTGCGCCGCTTTTACTCAAGGCGGGCGAGCAACTGACTATCGAAAACGGGGTGGCGGGGCCTGTGGAGAAGGTTGATCTGGCACAGCGGGTAGACTGGCGCACCGGATGGATTGAAGTCGAAGATGAGTCTCTGAATTATTTATTTGAACGGCTAAACCGGTATGCGGAAAAACCCATATTGCCGGTGGACAGTGCTGTAGGAAATCGACGTGTTGCAGGGCGATTTAAATTGGAAGAAACGGCACAGACGTTAGCTATGTTGGGGTCATTGTATAACCTGGATATTGCTGACACACGCTCGGGTTATGAAATAAGCCTGCAAGCTGATTAATTCGCTATGAAGAACCGGAGTCTTAAAACGTTTGAAGCTATGGTGTCATGCGTTTCAGGATGTTTTGTTTCCGGTTGTTTTATCTTCAGTTTTTCGCCGGGCTGTGTGGTTGCTGGTGAATCCCTGCCCGCCGGTAACAGCCCTCTGGTCCCGTTGGCTCAGATTGTTACTGAGTTCAGCCGTGACGCCGGGGAAACTGTCGCATTCGATCCTGCGTTAATGAAAGGGTTAACGGCTACGCCGCCGTTGCGACATACATTGAGTACGCAAGAGATCGCTGCCTTGCTTCGACCATTTTCCCTTTGTCTGGAACCGGTGCAAAATGGTCGCGTTATCCGCCAATGCGACTCTCCGCCCAGCGATAATACTGGAAGCTCCGGCGCCACGCCCACAGAAAATAACGCCGTAACCCGCACTCATCCTACTGTAGAAATTGAAGTCACCGGATTTCGCCAGTCGTTGATCCGTGCCAGAGAGATTAAGCGTCTTGCGATGGTGACGCAGGAAACGATTTTGTCTGAAGATATCGCTGATTTTCCTGATTTGAACCTTGCTGATGCTTTGCAGCGTATTCCCGGAATCACTATTACCCGTGAGGGTGGAGAGGGGCGGCAAATATCCTTAAGAGGATTGGGCCCTGACTTTACCCGCGTAAAGGTTAATGGCATGGAAGCGATGGCTATGACGTCTTCTGCCATGGATGCCCGGGGAAGCGTAAGCCGGACCCGTGCCTTTGATTTTACACTTTTTGCATCAGAGCTTTTCAACCGTATCGATGTGAGTAAGTCTTACTCGGTTGAGCAGGATGAAGGCGGTATCGGCGGCACGGTGATGCTGCATACGCCGAAACCATTCGATTTTGCAGACAACATCAATACTGTTGCTTATAAGCAAAGCTACAACGGGAACAGCAAGGAATCTGCCCCCGGCATTCTTGGCTTATTCAGCCGCCGGAATGACACATTCGGTGGACTTGTCTCCGTTGCTTACAGCCAACGGCATACCACTGAATTTGGCACCAATACAACGCGGTGGCGGCAGGAGAAAAAAAGCTATAGCGGAGAGACGGACAGTGAATTACAGCAAGCCCTGGAGCAGGGGGAATTCTGGTTCCCCAGAGGGCACCGTTATTCGCTCTGGAATAATAATCAACGCAGAATGGGTGTGACGACATCCTTGCAATACGCGCCGGACGATAACTGGCAACTGACGTTGAATGGCATGGCCAGCCGGTTACACAATTCCCTCGATGAACATCATATTGCGGTGAAGGACAACGACGACGTGAGTGTTGTGGTATGGGAGCAGAACCGGACTGACAAGGAAGTATTATTTGCCAAATACACCGACGCAACATGGCGGATAGAAACACGCGAAGATGAAAACACATCGACATTCTATCAGCTAAGCCTGGACAGTGAATGGCAGGTAACACCGGCACTTCGTGTCGATTTTCTTGTGGGTACCAGTGCCAGTGATTACTCGCAACCTAAAGTAAACAAAGTCAATATTCGCAAAACGGGTGTTGATATTGTCACAGATTTTCGCGAAGACCGCTTTTACGGCGAGAGCTATTCTACCAACATGGATACGGCATCGCTAAGCGGTCTAACGGTAAAAGACCTCTATTTTCAGGAAAATGCCATGCGCTCGTCATTTCATAACGCAAAAGCATCGATGCGTTATTTGCTGGAAAGTGGCGATGCACTGTCGGCGGGTATTCACGTTAAGTCATTTAAAAATACCGGCGTTGACCGCGCCCGCAGCATTTACCCTGCGCAAGGTGACGGGCAGATATCTGCCGCACAGTTGTCGCTGTTT
Organism: Alteromonas sp. ABH4_456; assembly: GCF_056160645.1. NCBI lineage: Bacteria > Pseudomonadati > Pseudomonadota > Gammaproteobacteria > Alteromonadales > Alteromonadaceae > Alteromonas > Alteromonas sp. ABH4_456. The sequence continues at coordinate 49,107 of NZ_JBSWXO010000005.1, read as the reverse complement.
AATCAGCACCCGGATAAAGCGTGGGTACAGGGAGATTTGGCGGCTATTCAATCTTACTATGGTTTGACAGATATCAAGCTGACGGGCGACGACATTGTTGAAAGTACTGACTTTGATGTGAAAGAAGATACTTACGCGTTATATGGCATGTACGACAGCACCGGAAGCTGGCTTGGAAAACCGTTCTACACGCAAAGTGGAGTCCGGTATTTTTCAACCCGTTTTTCTACCTCAGGCCTGCAAAAAGGTGAGCCCGCGACCGTTTCGAAAACCTACGACGATGTACTTTTTAGCATGAATGCCGTTCTGGAATTGAGCGACGACTGGCTTTGGCGCGCCAGTGTGGATGAGAACATCACGCGTCCTTCCATCCATGATGTAGCGATTACTGCCGAAGTCTCTCAGGCATCCAGAAATGAGGGGGATATTGGCCGGATTTTTATTGGCAATCCTTATTTGAAGCCACTGAAGTCAGTGAACGCTGAAACGGGCATTGAGTGGTATTTTGATGAAGGGGGCATACTGGCGATTTCCGGCTTTTTCAAAAAAATAGACAACTTTGTGGTTGAGGAAGTTGAAGCTATGCCGTACCGGGCGCTCGGTCTGCCGGCGAGTTTATTGCAGGAAGGAGACAGCGAAGATGACATCTTTTATGTCAGTACGCCTCAAAATACTGATTCCACTACGTTTAAGGGGTTCGAATTAGCGTATTCCCGGGATTTGAACTTTTTGCCATCTCCCCTTGATAGCCTCGGCGTTAACGCAAACTTTACCTACGCTGAAGGCAAAACACTGTACAGGGACGTGCAGGGAACTGGCGGGAATCAGGTTAAAACCTTTGCCGGTTTATCAAGGCGTAGCTACAACTTCACCCTGTATTACGATCAGCAACACTGGTCTGCCCGTGTGTCGGCGGCATACCGCAGCCCCTATATTTTATCCGTTCAGCCCGGAAACACCGATCAGGATGAATCCGGCTATCACGCGACCACTTACATTGATGCCTCAGCCAGTATTCAGTTGTCCGGCTCATTGAAAATGACCATTGAAGGGTTAAATCTGACTAACGTAAGAGAAGAACTGTATAGTGATTCGAACGATCGTGCCTACAACACTACAACGAGTGGACGGACATTTCTGGTTGGAATTACTGCGGAGCTATAGCTTCTTTTGCTGAGAACTAACGCCCTCCAATCAGGAGAGCGCTGCTATATGCTTATAAAACGCGTCTTTTTCCACGATCGCGCCGGGGTAGCTGATCACAGTGGCTGCGACTTTTGCGCCGAAGCTGGCAGAGTCGGTCACATCTTTACCAGACAGACGTGCTGACAGGTAGCCGCCATTAAACGCATCACCGGCTGCGGTGGTATCGACAACGGTTTCTACACGCTCAACCGGTACAATGCAATGACTGTCCTGTTCGTAGATGTGCACGCCGACAGCACCGTTCTTCACGATGATCTCTTTAACGCCGAGGTCAGCAACATGCTGGTGGATAGCATCCACGTCAGTGTGGCCATATAACGCCAGATGATCATCACCGCCCGGAAAGGCGATATCTGCATGGGAATAGGCTTTGTCTGTCCATAACTGAGCATGCTCAGGGCCAGGCCACAGACGCGGGCGATAATTAGGGTCAAAGACCACTTTGCCGCCTTTCGCACGAAAACCATCAATCAAATCGAACAGCTTCAGGCGCTGCACTTCATCCAGAATGGCAAGCGAAATGCCGCTGAAATAAAACACATCAGCATTGCTTAAATCGCCGCGCATGAGGTTCAGCGTTTGTGTTGCCGCTGAGTTTGCCCGCCAGTAAGCAAAAGTACGTTCGCCGTGCTTATCCGTACGCACCATGTACAGGCCGAGATTACGGTCTTCACTGCGGTATACCTGGTCGGTATTGATTTCCTCGTCGCCCATTTTAAACAGCAACTCATCACTTAAGAAGTCCGCGCCGATAGCGGTTAAGTAGCTTACTGAAATATCACGGGCGCAGCGCTTCAGGTACACAGCAGTGTTATAGGTGTCGCCGGCGTAGCCTTTAGACAATGTGTCGGCACCACGGTTAACCAGCTCAACCATGCACTCGCCGAAAATGACAATGCGGCTCATGGTCGTAACCCTTCAAATGCCTCCAGCGCCTGCTTGCAGGTGTCTGTGATGCCTTGCCAGTTTTCTGCTTTTACCATGTCAGACGGGATCATCCACGACCCGCCTACGGCAAATACATTTTTCAGGCTCAGATAGTCGTTCAGGTTACTGCCGGAAATACCGCCGGTGGGACAGAACGAGATATGCTGAAAGATGCCGCCCAGTGCTTTTAGCATTGGCGCGCCGCCGCTTAAATGGGCAGGGAAAAATTTGAGTTCGGTAAGGCCGTATTCACTGGCCATCAGAATATCTGCAGGGTTACTGGTGCCGGGAATAAACGGCACGCCTGACGACATTAACCCGTCCAGTAAACGGGGGCTGACGGTGGGCGTCACCAGAAACTGGCTGCCGGCATCTACCGCTTCCTTTGCGTGCTCAGGGCTGAGCACAGTGCCCATGCCTACAACCATATCCGGAAATGTTTCACGGATAGCAGTCACAGAAGCCGCCGCTGCGTCTGTACGGCGCACCACTTCCAGGTTTTTAAGTCCGCTGGCTTCTACTGCCTTTGCAATATTCAGGGCTTGTTCTACCGAATCTGCCTGCAAAATTGGCAGGATCGGGGCGCCTTTCACAATGTGTTTAATGCCTTTCATTATAATTCTCCCAGGCATGCAGCCATTGTTTCAGGTGTAATGTTGCTGAGTTTTTCAACCTGACCGTGCACAGTGTCGCGGAATACCTGGTTGTCAGACAATTCAGCAAAAACGTCACGTTCATTCAGTACTGCATCTGTCAGCGCTTTCGTGTCGCCGCTGTGTTTTTCAGCCAGCGACAATAAACGTTCAGCCATCGGATCGGTAATGGTTTCACCCTCCACCTGACGTTTGGCGATAAATAAAATCCACGCAGCAACAGGTACACTCAGCAGGTTAAAGCTGGCTTTGGCTTTAATGCGGTCACGTACGGTATTCAGAATGCGGAAAGGCAGCTTTTGTGAGCCGTCCCAGGCAATCTGCGCCAGTAAATGACGGATATGTTTGTTGTGATAGCGGTTCAGAATGTCAGCGGCGTAGGCTGATAAATCCATTTTGTCACCGGCATCAATAGTCGGCAGAATTTCTTCTTTCAGCAGACGGCGGATAAACGCTTCAATTTCCGGTTTGCTGATGGCTTCAAATACCGTGTCGATCCCACATAATGTGCCGGTGTAGGCCAGCGTGGAGTGGGTGCCGTTAAGCACACGCAGTTTGGCTTTTTCAAACAGATGCACATCGTCGGTGAAGGTCACGCCTACTTTGTCCCAGGCAGGTCGGGGACCGCTGAATTTATCTTCCACAACCCACTGGGTAAAGGCTTCGCGCTGAATCGGCCACTCGTCGGTAACACCCAGAGCAGCAGCCGTCTGACTCACCAGCGCCTCGTCGGTGGCGGGAGTGATGCTGTCTACCATGGTATTAGGGAAACAAATATTCTTGCTGATCCACGCAGCCAGTTCGCTGTCGAGTAACTGTGCTAAGGCCACTACAGCTGCGCCCAGCTTACTGCCGTTATCAGACAGGTTGTCGCAACTGACGATGGTGATTTCGCTGGCGCCGCTTTCCATGCGTACTTTAAGGGCTGCAACCAGTAATCCGATTGCCGATACCGGTTCTTCCGGAAAATCTTTATCGTGAAGGATATCCGGATGGGCGGCATCGAGTTTGCCCTGGTTGTCCAGGCAATAGCCTTTTTCAGTGATGGTCAGCGTAACGATATGTGTTGCGGGTGCAGTCAGCGACGCCATGATGGCATCACGGTCTTCACCTAACACGTACACGTTATTCATTGCGCCGATGATCTGAGTGTACGGCTGGTTATCCAGTACAACCAGTGAATACAGATTATCCTGGCCGGACAGTTTTTCTTTCAGGCTTTTACTGCGCATAGACACGCCGTCAATACGCCAGTTTCCGCCGTGGGCCATGGCCAGATCGGTATACACCGCCTGGTGGGCGCGGTGAAATGCGCCCGGGCCAATATGCACAATGCCGCTGGTGGTGGCATTCACATCGTATTGAGGCTGTTTTACCTCTGACGGCAAGTCCGCCAGCGTAGAGAAATTCAGACGTGCCATGCGGTTACCCCAGTTTGTAAGCGTTTTTCGCCAGATTATAAGACAGCTGCTGCGCCAGTTCCGCGGCTTCCCAGTCGGCAACGCGGTGTTCAACCACCAGTTGCGCCAGGAAACGGCAGTCGATACGACGGGCCACATCGTGACGGGCCGGAATAGACAGGAACGCGCGGGTGTCGTCATTAAAGCCAACGGTATTATAGAAACCGGCAGTTTCAGTAACGTTGTGACGGAAACGCAGCATGCCTTCCGGGCTGTCGTGGAACCACCAAGCCGGACCCAGCTTCAGGCACGGATAGTGACCGGCCAGTGGTGCGAGTTCACGGGCATACACGGTTTCATCCAGGGTAAACAGGATGATATTCAGATTCGCTTCGTTACCGTACTTGTTCAGCAATGGCTTCAGTGCGTTAACGTAGTCAGTCTGCATAGGAATATCGTGGCCTTTATCGCGGCCGAATTTCTTAAACAGGCTTTCGTTATGGTTACGGAATGAGCCCGGGTGGATTTGCATCACCATACCGTCTTCCACACTCATGCCGGCCAGTTCGGTAAGCATTTGTGCACGGAACAGTTCCTGCTCTGCGGCTGAGGAATCCCCTGACAGCACTTTCGCAAACAGGCTTTCGCATTCAGCAACAGATAAATCTGCGGTGGCGGCAGTCGGGTGGCCGTGGTCGGTAGCGGTAGCGCCGTGTTCACGGAATACCTGACGGCGCTGACGCAATGCGGCCAGATAGCCCTGCCAGCTGGTGGTGTCTTCACCGGTGATATCACCCAGTTTAGCGATGTTATCTACAAAATCTTCGCGTGAAGCATCTACCACGTCGTCAGGACGGAAGGTGGTGATAACGCGCTTGTCCCAGCCGGTGCCTTTGATTGCGCCGTGATGAGTCAGCGGATCCAGTGCGCCTTCAGTGGTGGCAATTAACTCAATGTTAAAGCGGTCCATCAGTGCACGGGGTTTGTATTCAGGCTTCGCCAGCTCTTTGGTGATGAACTCGTAGTAGTCCATGGCGTTGTCTGAGCACAGCATGTCGGTAAGTCCGAACACGTTTTTAAATACGGTGTCGAGCCACATGCGCGACGGTGTACCCGGAAACAGGTAGTAGTGGTCTGCGAACAATTGCCAGATCTTACGCGGATCTGCTTCAGACTCACCGCCATCCCAGCGGCGGATGCCTAACTGCTCAAGGGTGATACCCTGAGAATACAACATACGAAAAACGTAGTGATCAGGCAGAATAAACAGTTCGGTAGCGTTACCGAAGTTTTCGTCGTAGGCAAACCAGCGCGGATCAGTATGTCCATGAGGGCTGATAACAGGCAGGTCCCTGACAGACTGATACAACTCACGGGCGATGCCGCGGGTCTTTTCATCAACCGGAAAAAGCCTGTCTTCATGAAGTAAAATCGGTTTCATAACATTCTCTTTTTTAAAGGGTTACGCCTCGTTTCCAAATAGCAATTTCATGACTGCCATTCTTCTCATTACAGGTAAGTTGTCCTGACGCTGTAGTGAGACAAAGTTGGTACAACTGTGCTGCGCAGTCGTCAATACTGACGCCTTGCAGCACTTGTCCCGCATTGAAGTCAATCCAGTGTGGTTTTTGTTCTGCTATTCTGGAATTTGACGATATTTTTATTGTGGGTACAGGGAACCCGAGCGGTGTACCGCGCCCGGTGGTGAATAAAACAATATGAGCGCCACTGGCGGCCAGGGCCGTTGAGCTGACAGCGTCGTTACCCGGCGCCTGCAGCAGTGACAAACCTTTCTGGTGAACAGGTTCACCGTATTTCAGTACGCCGCCGACAGCCGCCTGGCCGCCTTTCTGCACCGCACCGAGGGATTTTTCTTCCAGTGTCGTTAAACCGCCGGCTTTGTTACCCGGGGACGGGTTTTCGTATACAGGCTGGTTATGGTCGAGGAAGTATTGTTTGAATTCGTTGACCAGTGAAACAATGTCGTTGAACACGGGCTCAGACACGGCGCGGTCCATCAGCAACTGTTCTGCACCGAACATCTCTGGGGTTTCTGTTTGCAGTACAGTACCGCCGATGCCGGTTAAAATGTCGGTCATGCGGCCAACCAGCGGGTTAGCGGTAATACCGCTGAACGCATCACTACCGCCGCATTTTACGCCCAGAACCAGTTCTGAGGCGGGGATCAGTTCCCGTTTGTCGGCACCCACCGGTTTCAGCATTTCGTAAACCAGACGGATACCTTCTTCAATTTCGTCACCTACCTGCTGTGAATTGTAATAACGCAGGCGGTCTTCAGGTTTATCTACCAGCTCCAGCATGGCTGAAAGCTGGTTGTTCTCGCAGCCAAGACCAACGATCAAAACAGCGCCGGCATTAGGGTGAGAAGCCAGTGCTGCCAGAATTGCGCGGGTATCTGTTAAATCGTCGCCCAGCTGCGAGCAACCAAAGGGGTGAGTAAAAGCGCGGAATCCATCACACTCGTTGGCAAAACGGCGCTCACACTCTGAAGCAATGCGCTCTGCAGTGCGGTTTACGCAGCCAACGGTATTGATAATCCATATTTCGTTGCGGATCCCAACCTTGCCATTTTCTCTGCGATAGCCCATAAACGTGCCATCTGTGGCATTGCTCTCGGTGGCACTTTTCTTCAGGTCTTTCCACGTGTATGCTTCCTGACCGCTGAGATTGGTTTTCAGGTTGTGGCTATGAATATGGGCACCGGCGGCAACATCTTCTGTTAAATGACCAATGGGAAAGCCATATTTAACAATGTTTTCACCGGCCTTCATGGCCTTCAGGGCAACCTTATGTCCCGCGGGGATAGCATCAGCCAGGGTAAGCCCAAGATCATTGCTTTGGATACCCGCCTCTAAGTCCATTGTTGCTACGGCAACATTGTCCTGCGGATGAACCTGAATCAATTGGGTTTGGTCTTGCATACTTACACTCCTGCTGGCGAAAGGCACCGTTAATTCTGTTAAGACAATGGGAACAGTTTCTTAACATGAATGCCACCGGTGGCATTGTAGGTCAGAATAGACAGCGGATCAATCTTCATCAGCGAAATTCTTTTACTTTTCTGCTTTGCGGGTGGACTCACGAATGATCAGGTGAGGTTTCACCAGATAACTTTCCATGTCGTCCGTCGGTTTGTTCTCAATCATCGCAATAATTTTCTTCGCAGCCAGTGATGCCATGGCCGTTACCGGGCGCTTCACGGTGGTCAGTGACGGGATCACCCTGGCAGCCAGCAAGTTATCATCGAATCCGGCAATAGACAGTTCTTCCGGCACGCTTATACCCATTTCGTGAGCGACTTTCAGTACGCCGGCGGCCATTTCGTCGTTATTGGCAAAAATGACTGCGGGGCGGGATGACTGAATAAGCAGACTACGGGCACATTCAATACCGCTTTCGTAACTGTTTTTACCTTCGATAACACGGTTATCGGGTAAATCGATGCCCAGCTCGCGCAGGGTATCGCGGAAACCTTCAAGACGTTCAATGGAAGAGTAATAAGCCTGCGGACCACTGATGATGGCAATGTCGCGGTGTCCCAGAGACACCAGATAACGGGCGAGATCGCTGATGGCGGCACGGTCGTCAGACACGACAATGTTCGCGTGGTCGTCTAAATCCACTGAAGCCATACGTACATAATTGATAGCCTGGTCGCGCAGGGCGGCAGCCAGTTCTTTGGCTTCAGACACCGGCGGCAGGATCACCACGCCGTCGATATTCGAGCGTTTGACGAACTTTATACAGTTGTCGATGAAATCCGGTGAGTTGTAGTGGCAGGGATGAACAACCAGTTCATAGCCTTTTTCTGAACAGACGCTCAGAACGCCCCGTTGCACCTGGTCGATATACAGGGCATCCGGGTTATCGTAAATCATACCGAGCAGAAATGAGCGGGAGGCAGCGAGGCCACGGGCCTGCTTATCCGGAGAAAAGCCTAACTCATCAATGACTTTCTGGATTTTTTCCCGGGTGGCCGCACCCACGTTGGTGGCGCCGTTGATCACGCGGGAAACCGTACGTTTAGACACCCCTGAAAGGCGGGCTACATCATTGATAGTCGGACGTTTATCCATGTTTTTCACTTATTATTATTAGCGTTAACGCTGCTCGTTTTATTTAATCATTGTTGCTCTTTGCACCTCTGACACCTGCTGTTCCCCCTGTAGGGTATCCTGCGGAACGGTCAGGTCGGGTAAGTTTAGCCTTTTACACTGCGGATTCACAATCTTAATACGTACAAGCCCTACCAGTGGCAGGGCTTGTTAAAGCGCATGTCAGAATCCCAGTGCTGCGGGCAGTGCTTCTGAGAACCACGCCACATAGGTGACTAACATCAGTACCACAAACATCGCGGCATAAAGTGGCAACAATGGCCGGATTATATTTTCCAGTTTGGTTTTTGCGATGGCACAGGTGATAAACAGTACTGCACCTACCGGCGGTGAACACAAACCAATAGACAAATTAAGCACAATCATAACGCCGAACTGCAACGGGGACATACCCAGCTGCATGGCAACCGGCAGAAAGATTGGCGTAAAAATAAGAACGGCCGGTGTCATATCCAAAAATGCACCCACCACAATCAACAACAGGTTGATAAGCAGTAAGATGACAATAGGGTTGTCACTGAGTTCCAGTAATGCGGCGCTGAGCGTTTGCGGAATATTCTCAAACGACAGTAACCATGACATCGCCGTAGACGCTGCAATCAGCAACATAACGATAGCGGTGGTCTCTGCAGACTTAAGCAAAATGCCGGGCAGTTCTCTGGTTTTTACTTCGCCGTAAACACCCACAGACAGGATGAGTGAATACACCACAGCAATGGCGCCGGCTTCTGTTGCGGTAAATACGCCGCCGACGATTCCGCCGATCACCAGCACGATAAGAAACAGACTGGGAATCGCGGCCAGTAATTTTTCGGCGACCACTTTCATGGGTAAGCGGTCTGAAAGCGGATAGCCCTTAATTTTTGCCCAGATGTAGCACACCACCATGAGTGCCAGACCCACCATGATGCCCGGAATGTAGCCCGCCATGAACAGTGCTGCAATAGATACACCGCCACTGGCAATAGCATAAACAATCAGGATATTACTTGGCGGGATAAGCATGCCGGTCGTTGCAGCCGCCGCGGTAACCGCCGCTGAAAAATTAGGGTCATAGCCTTTTTTCTTCATTTCCGGCAGCATGAAACTGCCGATAGCTGAACAGGCTGCAACCGCAGAGCCTGAGATGGCACCAAACAGCATGCAGGACACCACGTTCACCAGTGCCAGACCACCCGGCAGCGCACCGATAAGTGCCATGGCACATTCAATCAGCCGTTTGGCAATACCACCGCGCCCCATGATCAGACCTGACATTACGAAAAAAGGTATTGCAAGCAGCGCGAAGCTGTCCAGTCCGCCGGCCATACGCTGTGCGATGGTGGTGACAGCAGGTTCAAACTCGATACTCATGAGCATGGCAACCAGCGTCGCCAGGCCTATACTCATCGAAACCGGTACATTAATCAGTAAAAAGAAAAAGAAGCCAACGATGAGGATTATTGCAGTCATTTCCATTACAGCGGCTCCTGTGACTCGTCTATCCAGAGGTTATAAATATTGATGAAGCTGTAGAACACCATGATGACACCGGAAATCGGCAGAACGGTGTAAATCCAGCCCATTTTTACGCCAAGTGCTGCGGAAATCTGATTAAGATCCAGAGTCAGGCTGACCAGTGCGTTACCGCCGACAATAAGTACCAGCACACAAAAGGTAACAACCAGCAGTTCAACGAGGGTCATAATGAGTCTGCGCACAGTTTCTGACTGACGGTTTACGATGAGATTAAAGCCCAGATGGACTTTCTGTCGGTATGCGTAAGCAGAACCTAAAATGCCAATCCAGATAAGCAGGAAGCGGGATAGCTCTTCAGTTACCGAAGCGGGATCTTTCAGCAGGTAGCGGGAAATAACCTGCCACACCACCACCAGAAGGATAGCGGCCATGGCAGCAATCAGCGACGCTGCAAGACTTTTATCAATTAACTTTACTAACTGTCGCATGATTACATCGCCTTAATTTTATCTAGCAGATTACCCACTTCAGAGTCGGCATAGCTGTCGTGGAAAGGTTTTACTGCATCCACAAAGGGTTGCTTGTCGGGATAAATCACCTCCACGCCATCAGCAATCACTTTTTCCAGAGACTCTTCTGTAGACGCCTGCCACAATTTACGCTGATACACCACGGAGTCGGCCATGGCCTGATTGAGCCAGCCCTGCTGCTGAGGTGTAAGATTGTTCCAGGTACGCAGCGACATCAGCATGACGTCAGGTACAGAGGTGTGCTCATCCAGCGAATAGTAACGGGCGATTTCGTAGTGGCGGGACAGGTAATAGCTGGGCGGATTGTTTTCCGCACCGTCAACAACACCCTGCTGCAAAGCTGTGTACAGTTCGCCCCAGGAGACCGGTGTGGCTGCTCCGCCCAGCGCACGTACGGTTTTCACCGCTGTAGGGCTGTTCAGTACACGGATCTTTAATCCTTTTAGATCTTCCGGCGTGCGGATAGGGCGGTCAGTAGTATAGAAGCTGCGGCTGCCGGCGTCGTAGTAACCCAGGCCCTTCAGCTTGAACGCTTCCACACCAGAGAGCAAATCTTTGCCCACGTTACTGTTAAGCACGTTCCAGTAGTGCTCATTGTCACGGAACACATAGGGAATACTAAAAATCTGCATTTCCGGCGCAAAGCCTTCCAGCGGACTGGCAGACACTTTGGTCATGTCCAGCGAACCGATTTGCAGCAGCTCAATCATTTCCCGTTCGGTGCCTAACTGGCTGCCGGGATAAATCGCTACCTGCATGGTGCCGCCGGAATATTCGTCCAGGCGTTCACCTAAAAATACCATGGCTTTGTGCACAGAATGCTGGGGATCCAGAGAATGCCCCAATCTGAGTACCACCACGTCACTGTCCTGCTTACTGCCACAGCCGGCAATCAGGCTTGTGATGAATACAAGCAGCAGTACCGGTACAACTTTAAGGCGCAACATACTTACCTCAATACTTATCTGAGCTGGTCTGGCGGGAACTTGTCCATATCGTCATAGTCGAGGTTTTCCCCGGCCATGCCCCAGATGAACGCATAGTTCGCAGTACCCACACCGCAGTGAATTGACCAGGGCGGTGACAGCACTGCCTGCTCATTGGAAACAAAAATATGACGGGTTTCCTGTGGCTCACCCATAAAGTGGCAGACTGCCTGTCCGTCGGCTAAGTCGAAGTAGAAGTACACTTCGTTACGACGGTCGTGCTGGTGGGCCGGCATGGTATTCCACACACTGCCCGGTGCCAGACGGGTTAACCCCATTTGTAACTGACAGGTATCAACCACGGTGTTGATAAGCAACTGATTAATATCACGTTCGTTACTGGTTTCCTGACTGCCAAGATGCAGCACATTGGCATCGCCTTTACCCACTTTCTTGCATGGGTAAACATGGTGCGCCGGTGCTGAATTCAGGTAGAACTTCGCCGGATTAGCCGCATCGTCTGAAGCAAACACAACGGATTCGTTATCTTTACCGATATACAGAGCTTCTTCTTTTTCCAGTGTGTAGGTAGTGTCGCCTACAGTGACTGTGCCGGTGCCGCCGATGTTAATAACACCCACTTCACGACGGGCGGTGAAGTAACTCATTTTCAGCTGGTCATCCAGCGTTTCCAGTTTCAGTGGCGCAGAAGTTGGTACTGCGCTGCCCACCATGAAACGCTCATAGTGGCTGTAGACCCAGTAGATTTTGCCGTGCTGCATGAGTTTGTCAGCCAGAAAGGCTTCACGCAGTTCATTGGTGTCGTAAGACTTAACTTCCCGTTGTCCTACGGCGTAACGGATTTCGTGTTCAGTAGTCATGGTGCCTGTCTCTTGTAGGGTTTGTGAGGATCAGCGGGCAAGGAAACCGCCGTCGACGGCTAACACATGGCCGTTCACGTAATTGCTTGCATCACTGGCCAGAAACACCAGTGCGCCTTTTAAGTCTTCCGTTTCGCCCCAGCGTCCGGCCGGGATCCTTGAAATAATTTCCTTGCTGCGGCCTGCATCGTCCTGCAGAGCCTGCGTGTTGTCGGTACGGATATAGCCGGGCGCAATAGCGTTCACCTGAACGTTGTGCTTGCCCCATTCATTAGCCAGAGCTTTGGTTAAGCCGGCTATAGCGTGCTTGCTGGCAGTGTAGGCAGGCACTGTGATGCCGCCGCTGTAACTGAGCATAGAGGCGGTATTAATGATTTTGCCGTAACCCTGCTCAATCATGTTGCGGCCGATTTTCTGGCTGAGCAGAAACGCTGAGTCTGTATTTACGCGCAACACGTTCTGCCATTCCTCCAGTGGGAAATCCACGGCCGGGCTGCGGAAAATTGTACCGCCGTTATTCACCAGAATATCGATACCTCCCCAAACAGCCTGTGCGTCATCAGCCAGCTTCTGAACCGCTGCCATGTCTGACAGATCGGCATGCAGGGCGGTAACTTCCACGTTGCTGACGGCGCGGATTTTGGCGAGGGTTTCTTCACATCCGCCTTCACGGGAACTGGCGCAAATAACACTGGCGCCGGATTCGGCCAGAGCGACGGCCATGGCTTGTCCGATACCGCGGCTGGCACCGGTGACCAGCGCACGTTTTCCCGTCAAACTGAAGTTAGGCATGACATTTCCTTTTTGCGTAAAAACGATGAATTTTGCGGGTGTTGTAAATGAACCGGAAACGCATTTTCCGGATAAGCGATGAAACACCACACACAGTTTACAATGTTAACAACATTTAAAATAATTGCCACCGGTGGCAATTGTCAATATATTAGTGCAAAGTATTTCCCTGAATAACGACCTCTAAACGACGAAATCACGGAGCGCAATATGAAGAAATCAACCCTGCCACTGAGTATCATTCTGGCGTTATCCGCTGCCGCATGCAGCCCTGATAAATCCCCGTCTTCTAATCAGGAAAGTCAGGAAAAACAATCATCTGCAGAATCTGTTGTCAGTAAGGTCAGCGTGAGTAATCCGGCCGGTGGCGCAGCGCTTCCGCAACTTCTGCGTTTTCCGGCAAGCGCATTTGATGACGACAATGCAGTGACAAAAAAAGTGACAAACTTTCCTTCTGAGTGGACAAAAGATCAGCAGGGAAATGATGTTCTTAACGTTTTAGTCACATTGGATGCCGGTGAAAAAGCCACAATTGCTCTGTCAGAATCAGCCCCTGATGCACCGGATGTTGCTTACACTGAATTGTCAGTTCGTCAGGGCGGTGAATGGGATGGTAGAGAGTACAAAGCAGACGGTTTCAGCTTTGAGAATGTGGATTCTTTTACTGCGCCTCCGCAACTGACTGATCATTCATACTATTTACGTTATGAAGGGCCAGGCTGGGAAAATGACCTGGTGGGGTACCGCTTATATCTGGACTGGCGTAACGGCACGGATATCTTCGTGAAAACCGGTAACGAACCCGTGCTGCATCAGGTGGGGCAGGATGGTTACGACAGCTATCATGATCTGTCTGACTGGGGCGGCGACGTGCTGAAAGTGGGTAAAGCGCTGGGTCTTGGTTCTTTTGGCCGTATGGAAGGCGACACGGTAATGCATATGCAGAACGTGGACGAGATGTCCTGGGCACTGGGCCATGACGACAAGCTGTCTGCCGGGTTCACTGTGAATTACGACGGCTGGGATGTGAATGGTAAGAAGCTCGATGCCAGTGCAGATTACGAAATTCACGCCGGTGACCCGTCAACTACGGTAACGGTGTCGTTAAGCGAAACAGCAGATGACCTGGTAACTGGGATTGTTAAGCATGACAACACTCAATATATCGAACTGGAAATGAACGGCTGGGGCGTCATTGCCACCTACGGTAAGCAAAGCTTGCTGGGCGAAGATGACGAGCTGGGCATGGCACTGTTCTACAAAGTGGACGATATCTCCCGCAAATTTGAAGCGGAATATGACTATTTGATTCAGTTCAAACCTGCAACAACCATGGAATATCAGTTCATGGCAGTATGGCCTTCTCACCCTGACAGCCCTGACGACGAAAGCGGCTTCACAGAACTGCTGAAAACCAAACTCAAAGCACTGGCAAGCCCTGCAACAGCGGGGTAGGTTGATCCGGGAAGCAAGCCGGACGCATGAGCTGGGAAACCTTGATGCGTTTCAAACACGCTGTGAACCCATCCATGGGAGCTCCACAGCCGCATCCCTGCGGCTGAGGGTTTGAAACGCATTCAAAGCTTCCCTTTTGCCCGGGCTGCTTAACGGCCGAATGCATTCAGCCAGTCTGTCCATACCGGGTCGAGTCCGCTTGCGGTGAGGCTGTTTGCCACTGCACTGGCTGAGCGGGTGTCTTCGGTTGAGAATTGCTCCAGTGCTGTTGTGGGAGCGCTGTATCCACCAGGTTGAGTTTGCGATGCGGCAGACAATTGATTAATGGCCAGTGGTACGACGTTGTCGCGAAATGCCGGGGATTCCCTTGTGGAAAGGCTTAATTCCACTTCCGGAAAACACAGACGGTAAGCGCAAATCAGTTGTATGAGCTGCCTATCTGATACCTGGCTTTTCTGTGAAATCTGGTCACCGGCGCAGGGCTTGATGCGGGGGAATGCAACAGAGTAGCGGCTTTTCCAGTAGCGCTGTTGCAACAGGCTTAGATGTAATGCGGTAAATGCGCTGTCCGTCCGCCATTCGGATAGCCCTAGCAAAGCGCCGAGGCCAATTTTGTTCATACCAGCTTCGCCAAGCCTGTCCGGTGTTGCTAACCGCCAGTCGAAATCCTGCTTTCTGCCCCGCAGGTGATACTCTGCATAGTGAGCGCGATGATAGGTTTCCTGATAAACCAGCACACTGTCCGTTCCGGCTGCTGCAAGGGCACGGTATTCATCTGTAGAAAGCGGTTGCACCTCCATGGAAACATGGCTGAAGTGAGCCTTCACTAACTCCACTGATTTCAAAAAGTAATCCATACCTGCTTTTGTTTCGTGCTCGCCGGTAACCAGCAAAACAGAATCAAAGCCCATTTTCTTAATGGCATAAACTTCATCTGATATTTCAGCCATGGTCAGTTTCGTGCGCTTAATTTTATTGCTCATAGTGAAGCCGCAATAGGTGCATTCGTTGGCGCACAGGTTTGACAGATACAAGGGCACGAACAAAGACACGGTATGGCCGAAACGCTGGCGTGTGAGGGCCTGTGCCTTAACAGCCATATCCGGCAGAAATGCTTCTGCGGCTGGGGATACCAGCGCAAGAAAATCCTGCCAGTGCCGGACGGGGCGTTGTAGTGCTGACATCACATCTGCCGCGCTTTTGCTGTAAAGCGCAAGCCTCACATCGTCCCAGTCCGTGCGGGACAGCTCTTCTGCCACCGTCATGATAACCTTGCCAGAAACTGTGTGAACGGGCTGGTGGCAGAAGCCCGGGAGTTAACCGGTGCGGCACCGGCCAGCCAAGCCTCGCGGCCGGCTTCCACGGCTTTTGCAAACGCAGTGGCCATGGCAACCGGTTGGGTCGCGGCAGCTATGGCGGTATTTACCAGTACTGCATCAGCGCCCATTTCCATGGCTTCGCAGGCATGAGAGGGAGCGCCGATCCCGGCATCAACCACCACCGGGATTCCGGCCTGTTCAATGATGATATGCAGGAACTCGCGGGTTTGCAGGCCTTTATTGGAACCGATAGGTGCGCCAAGTGGCATCACGGCAGCGCATCCGGCTTCTTCTAAGCGCTTGCACAGAACAGGATCCGCATGGCAATAGGGCAACACGTTAAAGCCTTCTTTACATAACACTTCAGCAGCTTTTAATGTTTCTACCGGGTCGGGAAGTAAGAAGCGCTGATCGGGATGAATTTCCAGTTTCAGCCAGCTGGTACCTAACAGCTCTCTGGCCAGACGGGCAGCATAAACCGCTTCTTCCGCTGTCGCCGCACCGGAAGTGTTCGGCAGTAGTGTAACCGGCAGCGAACGCAGAACGTTGAGGGTAGGGTCGGGCACGTCGCCTTTTGAAAGCCGTTTAAGTGCCAGCGTAACAAGCCGTGTCTGGCTGGCGACGAGGGCCTCTTTCATGATGTCAGGGTGACTGAATTTCCCTGTACCGGTGAATAATCTGGATGTAAAAGTAGTGCCGGCAATTGTCAGCATCATTAACCTCCCGCTACCAGAGTAAAGAGTTCAACAATATCATCAGGTTGCAGCTTATGATGTTGCCACTGGCTGGCCGGAATGATTGTCTGGTTTACCGCTACAGCCACTGACGGGGTTTGCTGCAGATAGTCACTGATCGCATCGGCGAGCAGACTGCCTTCAGGCAGAGTGAGCTTGTCACCGTTACACAATATGTTCATGATGTTCCCCGGTATTATTTGAGCATGCCGGACACGCCGGATTTTTGTTTACCCTGAAGTGGCGCAGGGTAAGGGCGCGGCCGTCATAGACGTGAAGTTGTCCGAAATCCACAGGCTGAATGCCGCACAGGTAACTGAGTGCAAGGCTGGCCTGAAACTGACCGGCAATGGCTACCACAGGACTGAATATTCCCTGCTCCATGCACGTTTGTGAGTGCTCACCAATTTGTTCCATGCATTCATAACAGGCCGAGCCGGATACCGGATTCAGCGCCAGCGCCGTGGCGGAAAAGCCTGCTGCACTGGCGGAAATGAGTGGCAGCTTATGTTCAAGGGCCAGTCCATTGACAAATTTTCTGCTGGACACGCTGTCTGTGCAATCCAGCAGCAATGAACAGTACGGCAGGTGGGTGGCAAGTCTGACGGGATCGGCCGGGTCATCAATGCATCTTATCTGACACCCGCCATGCATGACTGTCAGTCGCGACCGCGCAGCATAGACTTTCTTTTGTCCCGCATCGGCTTCGGTAAACAGCCACTGGCGGGGCAAATTACTGAGTGCTACGGTGTCATGGTCGACCAGCACAATTTCGCCCACACCGGCAGACACCAGCGCCATAGCTACCTGACAGCCGAGTCCGCCGCAGCCGAACAGCATGACTTTTGATTGCATGAGTTGGAGCTGGGCTTCTTCATCAAAATTATCCAGCAGTAAATGACGGCTGTAGCGGGAATACAATTCAGTGGTCAGCATGACAGCACCTCCTGCGTAATGCGTTGACTGCGCCTTCCGGATCATCGCTTTCTGTAACAGCCGTTACCACAGCAATGGCATCTGCGCCTGTGGCAGCCACGGTGTCGATATTGCTCAACTTAATACCGCCGATGGCCACAGTGGGAATGCTGTGATATTTGCAAAGTGATACGTAGTCAGCCAGCCGCGCCGGCCCTTGTGGTGCAGATGGCATATCTTTCGTTCTGGTAGGAAAAATATGACCGAGTGCTATGTAGGATGGCCGGATTTGAATGGCGCGGCAAAGTTCTGCATATCCGTGAGTGGAAATACCCAGCCGCAACCCGGCACGGGCAATGGCACTCAAATCGGCAGTGGCGAGATCTTCCTGCCCGAGATGCACACCATATGCCCCGTGTTCAATAGCCAGTTGCCAGTGGTCGTTGATGAAAAGCTGGGTGTTGTAACCGGCAGCCATAGTTACTGCTTCGCGGATGGTTTCACTC
This sequence comes from Alteromonas sp. ABH4_456, assembly GCF_056160645.1. Lineage (NCBI taxonomy): Bacteria > Pseudomonadati > Pseudomonadota > Gammaproteobacteria > Alteromonadales > Alteromonadaceae > Alteromonas > Alteromonas sp. ABH4_456. Next base: position 31,269 of record NZ_JBSWXO010000005.1, on the reverse strand, counting down.
AGCGCTGTACCGGCGGATTTTATCCGCAACTGGATAATCTTAAGATTTAAAGGGAGAAGGCGCTGCAGCCATTCAAGGCTGTCGACCACCGGGTAAAGCCCGGGCGCAGAATCCAGCAAGTTAGGGAAAGAATAGTTATGCTTTGCCGGTATCAAGCCTTCAAAAACTGCCGGGAAGTAGGGAAGCAGTGAGGCGGGAAGCGACGGGGCCTGTTGTTCAACGAGCATCCCACGTTCAGACGGTGGGCGATGAAGGATAGCCGTTTCAGGTAAAACAAGCTCTGCCTGTTGCCATGCTGCGGCAACCACAGCTTCGGCCAGCGAAACCGCATCTTCCGCTATGTATTGCTCAGCCATTGCTCCGGCAATAGCCGATGCCAGCAGACAACCGGAACCCCGTAAGTTAAAAGGCTGCCGGGCTTTGTGCACAAAACGCCGGACGTTTTCTTTGCTGTACAGCACATCACAGATTTCCGCCGCGTTCCCGGAGTCGGGCCGGAGCGATGAGCCTGGTCTGTGACCGCCTTTTACCAGCACCTGATCGCAGCCTGAAGCGATAAGCTGATGTGCGGCAGCCAGTTCATCTTTGGCTTGCCGTAACGTAAAGCCTGTCAGCCAGGCCAGCTCACCATAGTTCGGTGTGATAAGCGTGATGTAGGGCAATAACCCGGCGATAGCATCAAACGATAAATCACCAAGCTTACTCTTTGATGATGTCTGTAGTACAGGGTCCCAAATCACCGGAATTTGCGGATATTCAGACAGTTTCTTAATAAGCAACCGGATCTGTTCATCATTCGCCAGCGCACCCACTTTTATTACCGCAGGGATCTGTGGCTGAAAAGCGACTTGCAGCTGTGCCGAAAATGACGCCGGTGATACCGGAGAAACGTGCAGCACACTGTCATGAGTTTGCGCGCTGACCAGCGAGACCACACTAAGCTGGTGGACAGCAAAACATTGCAGCGCACGCTGGTCCTGCTGTAAGCCGGCGGCGCCGGAACTGTCGGTGCCGCCAATGGTTAAAACACGGGGTAACATTATTCGCCCTCAGCAACGGCAGCATCAACGTAGAGAGCGCGGCCGGAGGCAGAAAACTTCTTCGCCATATCGGCCATGCCCTGTTGCTTCGCTTCTTCCGCCTGTGCATGGTCACGGACTTCCTGAGAAATCTTCATGGAACAAAATTTCGGACCGCACATGGAGCAGAAGTGCGCCACCTTGCTTGAAGCTTGCGGCAGGGTTTCGTCGTGATAGGCGCGGGCGGTAAACGGATCCAGTGCCAGATTAAACTGGTCTTCCCAGCGAAACTCAAAGCGGGCTTTCGACATGGCATTGTCGCGTATTTGTGCGCCCGGGTGACCTTTTGCCAGGTCTGCTGCGTGGGCGGCAATTTTGTAAGTAATCAGGCCCTGCTTCACATCTTCTTTATCCGGCAGGCCAAGATGCTCTTTGGGGGTGACGTAGCAAAGCATGGCACAGCCATACCAGCCAATCAGTGCTGCGCCGATCCCGGATGTGAAATGGTCATACCCCGGGGCGATATCCGTTGTCAGCGGACCGAGGGTGTAAAACGGTGCGCCATGACAATGAGATAACTGCTCATCCATGTTCTCTTTGATCAGGTGCATAGGCACGTGGCCCGGACCTTCTATCATCACCTGAACGTCATATTCCCACGCGATAGCTGTGAGTTCGCCTAAGGTGCGCAGTTCGGCAAATTGTGCTTCATCGTTGGCGTCGGCAACAGAACCCGGGCGCAGGCCGTCACCCAGTGACAGACTGACATCGTATTGAGCGCAGATTTCACAGATTTCGCGGAAATGTTCATACAGAAAACTTTCCTGATGATGATACAAACACCATTTCGCCATAATGGCACCACCACGGGACACGATACCCGTAATGCGCTTAGCGGTTAACGGTACAAAGGGTAAGCGCACGCCGGCATGGATAGTAAAATAATCCACCCCTTGCTCTGCCTGTTCAATCAGGGTGTCACGAAAAACCGGCCAGTCGAGATCTTCAGCGACGCCATTGACCTTTTCCAGCGCCTGATAAATGGGCACTGTGCCAATGGGGACCGGGCTGTTACGCAGTAGCCATTCACGGGTTTCGTGAATATTGCGGCCGGTGGATAAATCCATGATGGTGTCAGCGCCCCAGCGTGTGGCCCAGACCAGCTTTTCCACTTCCTCTTCAATGGACGAGGTCACCGCGGAATTACCGATGTTGGCATTCACTTTGACCAGGAAGTTTCGCCCGATAATCATCGGCTCAGCTTCAGGGTGGTTGATGTTGGCCGGAATAATCGCCCGGCCTTCTGCGACTTCACGACGCACGAACTCGCCGGTGATTTCCGCTGGTATGTTTGCGCCGAAGGCTTCTCCTTTGTGCTGCTGGTTCAACAGTTCATTTTTGATCGCAGCGCGCCCCATATTTTCGCGGATCGCGATGTATTCCATCTCCGGCGTCACTATGCCCAGGCGGGCATAGTGCAATTGCGTTACTACCTTGCCGGCAGCGGCTTTACGGATGGTATTTTTCGCCTGAAAACGAATGGATTCTGAGGTGATGTCTGCATCCCGCGCCTGCGTATAGGATGATTCAGATGCGGCAATGGCTTGCGTATCGCTTCGTGCGTTAATCCACTCAGCGCGGCAATGCGGAATGCCTCTGGTCACATCGACTTCACAGGCCGGGTCGCCAAATACACCGGAGGCGTCGTATACGGGAATATCCGGATTAATTTCTTCTTCCTGCCCGCTGATGCGGGTAGGAGACTGGGCAATCATCCGCATGGGCACACGAATGGACGGGTCAGACCCTTCTTCGTACTGGCGGAAAGAATTAGGAAAAGCTTCACCTTTCAGTGATTGTATAAATGTTTGTGCCTGCTGGCGTTTCTCGCGTCGTGTTGACATAGCATTTGTTCCTTTACGGGTGATAAATGCTTGTCAGGAGTGAGTATACAAGGGGCAACACCGGCAAACAGACGGTCGTCTGTTGTGATGGTGGAACGGTGTTGCTGCTTGTTCCCTTCGCAGGTATTAGCCTGATCAGGTTCTACGGATCCCGCAATGCGGTCTCAGCTTGCTTTCATGTGAAAGACGAAGCACTCCGACAAGTTCTGTTTTTACTATAATCATGGATTAGAAAAGAAAACAAGCTTTGTCTTAACGACAGAGTTGGGGCTTTCAACGTTGCAACGCAGAAAGCATCTGGTTCATATCTCCACTTTCTTGTACTCTTCCAACAGATTTTCATGTCCGGAGCACCGGATTTTGCTGTTCGGTAAAGAACAGGCAAACACCACTTACTACAGAGATATCCTATGACATTGTGGGAACTTAATACCAAACAGCAGGCATTAATCAGCTCGGTTAATTCAGACCTGGCTGAGAATGTGAAAGAGCGGCTTTCTGAAATGGGCATTCAAGTTGGCAGAGATATTCAGTGTGTCAGAAAAGGCCCGCTGGGTGGGCCAATCGTGATGCAACTGGGTGGCAGTGTGTTTGCTATCGAAGAAAATCTCGCCGCACAAATCGAAGTTGAAGTGCGTAGCTAACGCTCACTTTTCCGCTGTCGCCAGTAACAGGATACCCTTTTTTCATGCAACGCATTTTAATGGTCGGAAAGCCCAATTCCGGTAAGAGTCTTTTATTCAATCAATTAACCGGTCTGCGACAAAAAGTCGCTAATTATCCCGGTGTTACCGTGGAAGTTAAACGGGGTCAATGTCAGGATTTTGAAGTGGTGGACCTGCCGGGCACTTATACGCTTCGTGGCCTGAGCCGTGATGAAGAAATCGCAATTAAAGAAATCACCGCATCGGTAGAACGTGACGATACCTCTCTGGTGGTTTGTGTACTTGATGCCACCCGTTTAGAGCGCAGTTTAGTGCTGGGGCTGCAGGTGCAGAAACTGGCAAAAGCCAACAATAAAGCTGTACTCTTTGCCCTCAACTTCATCGACGAAGTCCGCAGGATCGGCGAAGATATCGACACAGAGGCGCTGAGTAAAGAATTGGGCAGTCCGGTAATGGCACTGTCGGCAAGAACCCTGGACGGGTTACACGAATTTAAGCAGACCATGCTGTCTGTTGCCAGAGCGCCGTCAGGTCATGTCCCGACGACATCCCTGGCAGAGGGGGAGTCTGCGGTAAACCAGAGTCAGGCACTGGCTTCAAAGTACGGCCTGCAACTGGATGTTGTGCTGAAAAATCAGAACAGCGTCGACCGCTTCCTGTTAAACAGCTGGACCGGCTCTCTGGTATTCCTCGGCGTCATGTTCGTACTCTTCCAGAGTATTTTTACCCTCGCAGCCCCCCTGATGGACGGCGTGGAAACGCTGATCGGCAGCGCTGCTGAAGGTGTCAGTGCCATTACGCCGGAAGGGATTGTTACCGACTTTTTTAACGACGCTATATTCGGCGGTTTAGGCTCTTTCCTGGTGTTTGTACCGCAAATTATGGTGCTGACATTCATCATCGGCTTGCTGGAAGACAGCGGTTATCTCGCCCGTGCGGCGCTGATGTGTCATCGCCCGTTAAGCGCTGTGGGTTTATCAGGCAGAAGCTTTATTCCTTATCTTTCGGGTCATGCCTGCGCCATTCCTGCCATCATGGCGGCCCGTACTATCGAGTCGCCGCACAAGCGTCTTATCACCATGCTGACCATCCCGCTGATGTCCTGTTCAGCCCGTTTGCCGGTTTATGCCTTGCTGGTAGCGGTACTGGTGCCGGAAGACGGTACTTTCCTGGGCATTTTTGGTCTGCAGGGGGCTGCCTTCTTCGGCCTGTATTTCTTCGGTATTATTACGGCCCTGATTGTCAGCCAGTTTCTGTCGCGATTCTTACCGGGAGATCTGCAAGAGTCAGACATGCCGTTCATTCTTGAATTACCCACATACCGCTTGCCACACTGGAAGCCGTTGACTTTCCGCGTTATCGACAGCGGGTTGCAGTTTGTCCGCCGCGCTGCACCGATTATTTTCGTGGTGTCGGTGGGGATCTGGATCCTGGGTTATTTCCCGATGAGTTCGACTCTGGAAGACAGCTGGCTCGGGCAAATCGGCCATGTTATCCAGCCTGTATTCGAGCCGATGGGGCTGGACTGGCGTTACGGCGTGGCAATACTGATGTCGTTCCTCGCCCGTGAAGTCTTCGTCGGCGCGCTGGGTACATTGTTCGGTATGGATGACGCTGAAGACAATGTGGATGGTCTGGCCGGACGTATTCAGGCTGACGGACTGACAACCGGCGCCGGCCTTGGTCTGGTGTTGTTCTACGTTGTGGCGCTGCAATGTGTGGCAACCGTTGCCATGCTGAAAGGTGAAACCGGCAGCAATAAGCTCGCCTGGGGCCTGTACGTCGGATACGGTATCCTGGCCTACGTTATCGCCGTACTGGTGAATATGTTGTACTGAGTTTGGCAGGGTTGGAAACAACAAAGCCCGCTTCAAAAGCGGGCTTTTGTTTTGATATCTGCTGCCGGTGGCTGTTTAGCTACACCAGCGCGTTCTGACTGACTTCCATACTACGTTTGTACATGGCAAGGGCGCCGGTGGCATCCTGCTTGCGCTCGCGGATTTCTGCCAGTGCAATAAGATCCTGCTGGTTTTCATGCAGTTTGATGGCTTTTAACAGCACTTTCTCTGCAAGTATGTCGTCGCCGGCGTTCAGCGCTAACTGACCCAGACAGGAGAAAAGAACAGGATTTGTGTCGTCCTGTTTTATCCACTGTTCCAGTGCGCGGATAGCATTTGCCGGATTGGGAATACTGATTTGCGCCATGTAAGGAAGCAAGATCGGATCAGGGCCCTTCTTCTGCCACTCAACCAGGCAGGTTTCTGCTTCTTTGTGCATGCCCTGTTCCAGCAATTGCTGTGCGTAAGCTGCGCGGCAAGCGTTGTCTGCACGGGCTTTGCGGGGCATGCTTTCCCAGTGTTGCTTCAGTGCATTGGCACCTTGCTTACTGGCAATTTCAGCAAACTTTCCTTTCGCTATTTTCTGCGCCCACAGTACGTAATCGTCTTTTAATGGTTTGCGCCATTGCGGCAATACTTCTTCCAGTGACTGCCACTGACCCAGTTCACCCATAGCACGGGCCTTAAGCCGGATAACCTGCGGGTTCTTCTGCGCTTTTTCATCCAGTTCGTTCAGCTTGTCCAGTGCATCCTGCTGGTGTCCCTGTTCGAGATCGAGCCTTGCCAGTGCAACATGGGCGGCTACTTTCGCGTTATTAAACTCTGCAGCGCGGTCCAGTAAATATCGTACCCGTTCCGGTTCCTTCAGCGCCTTGGCCACCTGTGCAGCAGCCAGAAAATTCACGCCGTCGAAATCGCCGTCAGTGGTATCCTGCAGTGCTTTTTTCGCCGCGATGAAATCGCCTTCAACCATTAACTGAAGACCATTGTAAAAACGGCGCTGGCGCTTACGGCGGGAAAGTCCGCCAAACCATTGTCTTGAGCCTTTAAATAACCCGAGAGTGCGGGAAAGTAACCGCCAGATGATCCACAAAGCCAGCAGACTGAAAAAAACGGTAATACACAGGCTGACAACTGACATTTCAATGTGTAACTGACCCATGGAAATCAGCACATAGCCTTTGTCGCCAATAACCTGCGGCGCAATTAACATTGCGGCAAGTACCGCTATAACCAGCAGAATTGCATACACTAACCGTTTCATTGTGCTGCCTCTCCTTTGCCGTAAGCGGCTTTAACGCGGGATTCCAGCAAGCGTTGAAGCGGTGCCATAGCACTGAGTTCTTCCGGCAGGTTTTCCTGAACATTGGCTTCACCAAGGGCATCCAGGGTAGACAGTGCGCCATTAATTTCCGGTGCATCAGTATCAAATTTATCATTCAGCAGGGCTTTAGCGTTTGCAACCGACTGTTGATACAGATTGTCTTCACCGCTCATAGCAGCAGACTGTGCCTGCATGATTTGCAGTTTAAGCTGCTCTTTGTACAGCCACATTTCTTCAGCAGTCATCATAGGTGCAACAGGCGCATCAGTGCGTCGTACTGAAATAAAATCGTCAACAATAGAATGCCAGACTTTCGCCAGATTACTTTTCCAGTCGTCTACCGATTCAGACAGCGCTTCCTTGCCTGTATTTTCATCCGGACGGGTGAAGGTTTTTAACGGCAGCGCGTCTACCTGAGACAGGAAACCTGACAGGGTTAATGCAAGTTTAACGGTGTCCGTGCGGTTAACCTGACGCAATGTCTGAATGTCCTGTGCAATCAGCCCGCGCACCGGGATCACTGACGGATCGGAAAGCTCTTTTAAACGCTGGTCGGCATTTTCAAGCAGCAGCACTGCGGTATCTGTATCCTCTTCAAGCCACACTTTACGGCCGGCCATGCGCACCAGATAATCCGCTTCAGCCAGCAACCAGTCTGAAGGGCGGCGGCCTTCCATTTCACCTAATTGTGATAGCAGTTGTTCGGTTTGCAATTGCAGGGACTCTGTTTTTTCCGTCAGGCTGTTCACCGTGCCGGCAAGTGCCTGCTTACTTTTTTCCAGTTCGATAAGCTGACGCTGGAGTTGCGCATTTTCATCGTTCAGGTTGCCCAGTATTGCCTTTTGCGCCGACTGCTCGTCTGCCAGTGCGCTCTGACCACTGTCTTTTTGCCACAGAAACCAGTAGCCCGCCGCTGCGGTACCGGCTGCAATCAACAAGGTGAGGATAATGACAATCCATAAGCCGGCGTGGGACGGATGTTTGGAAGTAGTTTCAGCGCCGGCCTTGTCTTTGCCGGATGCCGTTGACGATGGCGTGATGTCTTTTTCTTCAGGCAACACCAATGTGGAATCCGTATTGTGTTTATCGTTGTCAGCCATGGTTTACTCCCAATTTTCCTTTATCCACGCACATAGCGTGTTGTCACTGGCGTCACTGCAAACGGCAACCTGCGTTGCACCTGAGGCGCTGATTTGTGCTGCTACTCTGTCGCTGACGGTCAGCCAGCGTTGCTTTCGCAACATGTTAGTATCATAAACGCGAAACAGCTGCTCTGCCATTTCGCCGCTGGTTGCCACTATGCCTGTAATCTGTGGCCACTGCCAATTATCTGTTTGTATAGGTTTTTCCAGCAACAGGCGCTGGTAGACCGCAAATTCTTCTACGTGGTTTTGCTGCAATAAGAGCGTGTCCCGCAAAGTGGTTCGACCACCTTGCCCTTTAATAATAACGATTTGTCGCCGGTTTGCACTATTGAGTTGTGATAACGCCAATAAACCTTCTGAATTTTGCTGCTCCGGTACTGCTACAGACAGGCCATATTCCTCAAGCACCCTGGCGGTTGATGTGCCTACCGCAAACCAGCGGGAGGGCAATACTGACAGCGGTAACGCAGATAACAACTGCGCGGCAAAAGCACTGGTCACGATGATGTAATCTGCAGGCTGCGTTGCAAGATGATGTGCAAGACGGCTACGTTCTTCTTCGCTTGAAGTGATGGTCAGCGGGGCGACACCAGAACATGAAATACCCGCCAGGCGAAAGGCTGCGACACTTTTCGCCAGCTTCTGCTCAGGGCGGGTAATCAATATCATAGGTTTAAATGATTAGTCGTGCAGGGCGCTTAAGATCTCGCCGGCACCCTGTGACAGTAACGATTCTGCCACTTCCACACCCAGCGCTTCTGCCCGTTCGCGATGTCCGGTTGCAGATGCATACAGTAAGGTTGCGCCGTCGACGCTGCCGACCATACCGGTCAGTGTGATGGTGTCGTTGGCCAGTGTGGCAAAACTGCCGATGGGTACCTGACAGCCGCCTTCCAGACGGGTATTCATGGCCCGCTCGGCATAAACCCGGTCTGCGGTATCTGCGTGGTTGAGCGCACCGAGCAGGGCAATCAGTTCGATGTCGTCGTTGCGGCATTCTATGCCGACAGCGCCCTGGCCTACCGCCGGTAAAGACAGTTCTGGAGACAATTCATGGTTGATGCGGTCCTGCATCCCCAGGCGGATAAGTCCGGCCGCGGCGAGAATGATGGCATCGTATTCGCCGTTATCCAGCTTCGCGAGGCGGGTATTCACGTTGCCCCGTAAGTCTTTAATCTTTATATCAGGACGATATTTACGTAACTGGCACTGGCGGCGCAGGCTGGACGTGCCCACGACTGCGCCCTGAGGCAAATCATCGATACTGGCAGCGGTATTCGACACAAAAGCATCGAAAGGATTCTCCCTGGGACAAATAGCGTGTAAACCAAAGCCTTCGGGAAATTCCACCGGTACATCTTTCATGCTGTGTACCGCAATGTCTGCACGGCCTTCCAGCATGGCCACTTCCAGCTCTTTGATAAACAGGCCTTTACCGCCAATTTTGGCCAGCGGCGTATCGAGAATTTTATCGCCCTGGGTGCTCATGGGCACCAGTTCTACGTGCAGGCCGGGGTGGGCCATCAGCAGTTGTTCTTTGACATAATCTGCCTGCCATAAGGCCAGCGCACTTTTGCGGGTGGCAATACGGATGGTAGTTCGGGAAACGGGTTGTTCACTCATGGGTAAATCCTGAAAAGCTTAGTCGAGCACAGTTTGCAGCCAGCGGCTGATATCCTGAATTTCCTGTACACATACATTATGTTGCATAGGATAGGTTTGCCAGGTCGCTGAAAAACCATTGTCTTCAAGTGCGGTATGGGCCATTTTTCCCAGCGAAGCCGGCACCACTTCGTCATGGATGCCATGGGCCATCATCACCGGCGTAGACTTGTTTACGTCACTGGCTTCTTCTGCCAGCTTGCCCGGTTTGCACATGTAGGTAGACAGCGCCATGATGCCTGCTATTTTATGCCGCAGACGGGTGCCCAGATGCAGCGCAATCACACCGCCCTGAGAAAAGCCGGCCAGCACCATTTTTTCATACGGAAAGCCGGCTGCATGCTGGGCTTCAAGTAGTGCATTTACCCTCTCTGCAGATTCGATGACGCCGGCTTCATCAGCGCGGTTATCGAGATCCATGGTTTTAATGTCGTACCAGGCACGCATACGCATACCGCCGTTGATGGTTACCGGACGCTCCGGCGCATGAGGAAACAGAAAACGTACTGGTAAAGCCGCCGGTATCTGCAGTTCGGGGACAATAGGGGCAAAGCCGTGTCCGGAGTCACCTAAACCGTGCAGCCAGATAACACAAGCCTGCGGGTTGTCACCCGTATTTGCTTCTACGTAGGGTAATAAGGCTTCTTTCATTATGTCGCTTCTGTTACTCAATTCTTAGCGCTATGCTACCATTGCCGTCTGAAATCACCACAACATGATGACAAAAAGCAAGATTATGGCTTCTCTACTTGGTAATTTGTTTATTCTCGCAGCCCCTTCTGGTGCGGGAAAGTCCAGTTTAATTAAAGCATTGCTGGAAAAGCATGACGGAAATCAACAATATCCCATGCAGGTGTCAGTTTCTCACACCACCCGTAAGCCACGGCCCGGAGAAGTCGACGGCGTACATTATCATTTTGTCAGTCATGAGCAGTTTGAAGCACTCATCGAGCAGGGCGTGTTCTTCGAATATGCTGAGGTGTTCGGTAACTACTACGGCACGTCCCGTGTGACCATTGAGCAAACTTTGCACCGCGGTATTGATGTGTTCTTAGATATCGACTGGCAGGGTGCCCGTCAGGTGAAAAAAATCATGCCGGATACCTGTGGCATTTTCATCCTGCCGCCTTCTACAGAAGTGCTGCGCCAACGGCTGACAAACCGCGGGCAGGACTCAGACAGCGTTATCGAAGGACGCATGCAGGAAGCGGTATCTGAGATGTCTCATTATGCTGAATTTGACTACGTACTGGTGAATGATGATTTCTCTGTGGCGCTGGCAGAATTAGAAGCCATTGTGTGTTCCCGGCGCCAGCGTACTGTTAAGCAGCAACTACGTCACAAAGCACTGATTGCAGATCTGGTGGGATCGTAAAAGATCTTGCTGATTAAACCTACAAAATACTAGGACTTGAAAGGCATGTGTTGTATACTGCGCGGCCATTTTGAGTTTTACGCTTTTATTCATTTTCGGAGAGATACATGGCACGCGTAACCGTAGAAGACGCCGTTGATAAAGTTGGTAACCGCTTTGACCTCGTACTGGTTGCAGCACGACGTGCTCGCCAGCTGGCAACCGAAGGTAAAGAAGCACAGGTTGATGTGCAAAACGATAAGCCGACGGTTACCGCTTTACGCGAAATCGAAGAAGGCCTGGTTACTGCCGATACGCTGGATCAAGATGATCTGCGTGATCAGGAAAGACAAGAAAGCGCGGATTTCGCTTCTGTAGCGAACATCCTGTCTGAGCAATAATCAGCGGATCGCTGCTGTCATTCAGACTATACAAACGCCAGTGAGCTTTTAATCGGGTTCACTGGCGTTTTGCTATTGGCATTCCCTACAATACTTCATTATTCTGTTTCTATTGGCTTTATTCGCAGGAAAGTTGTCTACACGTGTATTTATTCGAGGGTTTAAAACAAAAAATCTCTGAGTATCTGTCAGCAGAACGGGTTCAGCTGGTACAGGACAGCTTTGTTTTAGCTCATGAAGCCCATGACGGACAGATGCGATCCAGTGGCGATCCCTACATTACTCACCCTGTTGCTGTGGCCGGTATTCTGGCGGATATGCATCTTGATCACGAAACGCTGATGGCCGCGCTGCTGCACGACGTGATTGAGGACACCCACTACAACCAGGAAGATCTGGCTGAAGCCTTTGGCGATACCGTTGCCGAGCTGGTGGAAGGGGTAAGTAAGCTGGACAAAATTGCGTTCAGCAGCAAGCAGGAAGCACAGGCAGAGAACTTCCGTAAGATGATGATGGCGATGGTGCAGGACATCCGCGTGATCCTCATCAAGCTGGCCGATCGCACTCACAATATGCGTACGTTAGGGGCGCTGCGTCCCGATAAGCGACGCCGTATTGCCCGTGAGACGCTGGAAATCTATGCGCCGATTGCCCATCGTCTGGGTATCCACGATATTAAGAACGAGCTGGAAGATCTTGGTTTTCAGGCCATGTATCCCATGCGTCACCGTGCCCTGAAGTCTGCGGTGAAACAAGCCCGTGGTAACCGCAAAGAAATTATCGATAACATCCGTCAGGAACTGGCTACCCGTCTCGGCGAGCACAAAATTGAAGGTGATGTCATCGGCCGCGAAAAGCATCTGTATTCAATTTACCGCAAAATGAAGAACAAGGAGCTGATGTTCAACGAAGTAATGGACATCTATGCCTTCCGTATTGTGGTTGAAAGTGTGGACAACTGTTATCGCTCGCTGGGTGCCATGCACAGCCTGTACAAGCCCATCGAAACACGCTTCAAAGATTACATCGCGATTCCGCGCACCAACGGTTATCAGTCGCTGCACACGTCGTTAATTGGTCCTCACGGTATTCCGGTGGAAGTACAGATACGCACGCTGGCCATGGATCAGATGGCAGATAAAGGGGTCGCAGCCCACTGGCTGTACAAAGAACCGGGTGACAGTGATACAACTGCCCAGCTTCGTGCCCGTAAATGGATGCAGTCACTACTTGAACTGCAGCAGAGCGCCAGTTCCAGTTTTGAATTTATCGAGTCGGTGAAAACAGACTTATTCCCTGAAGAGATTTACGTATTCACGCCGGACGGCCGTATTATCGAGCTGCCCATGGGCGCCACTGCCGTAGATTTTGCCTATGCTGTTCACTCGGACATTGGTAACACTTGCGTGGGTGTGCGGGTAGAGCGTCGTAACTATAGCCTGAGTAAGCCGCTGGAAAACGGCCAGACGGTAGAAATTATTACCTCGCCGAAAGCCAAGCCGAATGCTAACTGGCTGAACTTTGTGGTCAGCGCCCGAGCCCGTACCCGCATCCGCCAGTATCTGCGCAGACAGCATTCGCAGGAAGCGGTGAATATGGGTAACCGTCTGCTTCGTCATGCGCTCGGTACAGTGAAACTGGATGATATCAGTCAGGAAGATATCGACCGGGTGGTTGCGGAAACCAAACATCAAACCTTCGAAGACTTGCTGACAGATATTGGTCTGGGTAATGAACTGAGCGCCATTGTTGCCCGGCGCCTGCTGGGTGAATCGGCAGAGATCCCTGATAAGAAAGGCAATGTGGCTATCCGCGGTACAGAAGGCCTGCTGGTGCACTACGCCCGCTGCTGCCATCCCATTCCTGATGATGAAATTGTGGCGGTACTCAGCCCGGGCCGTGGCATGACGATTCACCAGACGGGTTGTAAAAATATCCGTAAACTGGCGAAAGAAGAGCCTCAGCGTGTGCTTCCCATGCAGTGGGACGATACGCCACAGGGCGAATTTAAGGCTTCGCTGCGTATTGAACTGTACAATCACCAGGGTACACTGGCGAATCTGACCAATATGATTTCCAGCTGCGATTCCAACATTATTGGGCTCCAGACAGAAGAAAAAGAAAGTAATATTTATTTCATCGATATTGAATTGACGACACATAACCGCGTGCATCTGGCGCGAATTATGAAGAAGATCAGAACCATGTCAGAAGTGCAGAAGGTCTCGCGTCACAGTCAATCCCGACACTAATTTACACAGGATTCAACATGGCTAAAGCAATTATTCAGACCGATAAAGCGCCACAGGCGATCGGCACATACAGTCAGGCAGTTAAAGCAGGCACCACCGTTTATTTGTCTGGCCAGATCCCGCTGAACCCGGAAACCATGGAAATCGTATCTGACGATTTTTCCGAACAGGCTAAACAGGTTTTCGAAAACGTAAAAGCGGTTTGTGAAGCTGCCGGCGGTACTATCAACGATTTGGTTAAGGTAAATATCTTCCTGCCGGATCTGTCTCATTTCGCCACGGTAAACGAAATCATGGCGCAATATTTCACTAAGCCTTATCCGGCCCGTGCCGCCATTGGCGTGAAAGAACTGCCAAAAGCATCGCAAATTGAAATCGACGGCATCATGGAATTGCCTGAGTGATTTCACAGGTATAAATATGAAAACCGCACGTAGTTGCGGTTTTTTTATGCCTGAAGGACGGACGATTTCACTGTTTATCTCCAGAAATGAAAATAGTTTGAAAGATAACGCTACAGGCGCAGGTCTCTTTAAATTCAAAACCTGAGGAGAGTGTTATGCGCTTAATTTTTATGTTGTTACTTATTGTTGCCGGCGGGCAGGTGTTCGCGGCAGCAATGCCGTCAAAGGCCCCGGATGAAGTTCGTCCTTTACTGGAAGGCATGACAGTGCCCGATGTAGTGGTATCTGATACAGACGGTGCGCCGTTCAGTTTAAAAGCGCTGCTGATGCAAAAGCCGTCAGTGGTGTTGTTCTATCGCGGCGGCTGGTGCCCGTATTGTAACCGTCAACTGGCGGGCCTGAAGGATATCGAAAAGCCATTATCAGATCTTGGCTATCAGATCCTGGCAATTTCACCCCAGTCATTAGAGCAGTTAACGTCACAAAAGCTTGAAAGCGAATTTGCTGCAAGGCTGTTGTCTGATGCAAAGCTCAATGCCCTGAATGCGTTCGGGATCAGCTATTATGTGGATGATGAAACAGCAAAGCGTTACAAAGGCCATGGCATCGCCCTGACAACCGATGAGACAGGAAAGCCCGTCCTGCCGGCACCTGCTGTGTTCATCGTTGATACTGAGGGTAAAATTCAGTTCAGCTACGTTAACCCTGATTATAAAGTACGGCCATCTCCGGCATTGATCCTTGCTGCAGCAGAGGCAATTGCCAAATAAACCTGTCTTTTCTGACAAGGGCTGCCGGACCTGAACCGGCAGCCCCTCGCAAACCTGCTATGAATGGCTTACACTGCGCCTATCCGCAAATAAATATGCCTTAATTATCATGCAGTCACTCGCTCAAACACCCATTACCACGTTGAAAGGCGTCGGCGCAAAGGTGGCTGAGAAGTTAACAAAAATAGGTCTGCACACCGTACAGGATGTCCTTTTTCATCTGCCATCCCGTTATGAAGACCGCACCCAGGTTTACGAGATTGAAGATTGTAAGCCGTTTACTCACGTGAGTATTCAGGGTGAGGTAAAAACCGCCGACATTCAGTACGGCAAAAAACGTATGTTTGTGGTGAAGGTGTCTGACGGTACCGGCACCATCACGCTTCGTTTTTTCCATTTTGGCGCGGTTCAGCGCACCATGATGACGCCTGGCAACGAAGTGCGTTGTTTTGGCGAAATCCGCACGGGTAAATGGGGGCTGGAGATGATGCACCCTGAATTTGCTCTCATCGGCGAGGACGACGGTGAAACAGAAGACACTCTGACACCGGTTTATCCCACTACAGAAGGTGTTAAGCAGCTCACGCTGCGCAGTCTTACCGACCAGGCGCTTAAACTGCTGGAGAAAGGCGCGTTAAGCGATCTGCTCCCGCAAGGGATGTATGAAGGCCAGGTGTTGCTGGCAGATGCTCTGAAGCTCGTTCACCGTCCGCCACCGGATGTTCCGCTGGAAATGATGGAAGAAGGCCGGCACCCCGCGCAGAAGCGACTTATTCTCGAGGAATTACTGGCACATCACCTGAGCGTACTGAAGGTGCGTCAGCAGGCACAGGCCCAGCCGGGTATCGCCATTAAGATTAATCAGTCTCTGATTGACCAGTTACTGGGAAACCTGCCGTTTTCGCCCACCGGTGCTCAGCAGCGGGTAGTCAAAGACATTCAGAAAGACATGGCCATGAATTGCCCGATGATGCGGCTGGTTCAGGGAGATGTGGGCTCAGGGAAAACTCTGGTGGCAGCACTTGCTGCATTATCCGCTATCGGTGCCGGTTATCAGGTTGCCCTGATGGCACCTACAGAACTGCTGGCTGAGCAGCATGCCAGCAATTTCCGTGACTGGCTGTCACCACTGGGCATTGAAGTGGGCTGGCTGGCCGGTAAATTGAAAGGTAAGGCACGGCAGGAAGTACTGACACGGCTGGCGTCCGGAGAAATACAAATGCTGGTGGGCACGCATGCCATATTCCAGGAACAGGTGGAATATCAGCAACTGGCACTGGTCATCGTGGATGAACAACACCGCTTTGGTGTGCATCAGCGTCTGGCGTTAAGGGAAAAAGGTGAAAAGCAGGGGCGCTTCCCCCATCAGTTGATTATGACGGCTACGCCTATTCCCAGAACGCTGGCGATGACAGCCTATGCAGACCTGGATACCTCCGTGATTGATGAGCTGCCCCCCGGCCGTTCACCGGTAACCACGGTTGTTCTTCCTGATACCCGAAGAGGGGATGTGATCGCCAGAGTTTATGAAGCCTGTCATAACCAGGGGCGTCAGGCTTACTGGGTGTGTACACTCATTGACGAGTCTGAAGTGTTACAGTGTCAGGCGGCTGAGGACGCTGCCATTACCCTGAGAACCGCTTTGCCGGATTTACGGGTCGGGCTGGTACACGGTCGCCTCAAGCCGGCAGAAAAGCAAGCAGTCATGGATGAATTCAAACGCGGTGAGCTGGATTTGCTGGTGGCTACCACGGTTATTGAAGTGGGCGTGGATGTACCCAACGCCAGTATTATGATTATCGAAAACCCTGAGCGCCTTGGTCTGGCACAATTGCACCAGCTTCGCGGCAGGGTGGGGCGCGGCGCGGTAGAGAGTCAGTGTGTGCTGATGTACTCAGCCCCGTTATCCAAAACAGCGACGCAGCGTCTGGGCGTGCTCCGTGAATCAAACGACGGCTTTTACATTGCCCAGAAAGATTTAGAAATCCGTGGTCCGGGGGAATTAATGGGGACAAAGCAAACCGGTATTGCAGAAATGCGTATTGCCGATCTTGTCCGCGACGCGCAGTTAGTGCCTCAGGTGCAATCTATCGCTGAAAAATTGTGGCAGGACTATCCAAGCCATGCTCAGGCGATAATTAACCGCTGGATTGGCTTTAAGGAACAGTACGGTAATGCATAACATTCCGGTGTTTATTGACGAAACGCAAAGCGAAGAACAACAGAACCAGTTAAAAAGGGTTGCAGAGCACTGGCAGTTCAGAGTGCAGAATACGCTGCCAGCCGGGCTGGCTCTCACCCTGGAAGACGGCAAGCTGGCAGTGAAAGATTTTTCCGAAGCAAAGCAGCAGGGCGTGTTCGTGGATTTCCTGTCTGGCAGCAGCGTGTATCGCCAGCAACATGGCGGCGGTAAAAAGGAACCCATTGCTAAAGCAGTGGGCGTGAAAGGTCAGGAAGTGCCTGTAGTTCTGGATGCAACGCCGGGGCTCGGGCGGGATGCCTTCGTGCTGGCGTCGCTGGGCTGTCGTGTAGTGATGATGGAACGCTCTCCTGTCGTCGCGGCATTACTGGCCGACGGCTTGCACCGCCTTTCTATGCAAGCACCTGAAATGGAAGAAAAATTCAGGCTGATTCACGGGAACAGTATTGAATGTATGAATACATTGGATGAGCAAATAGATGTAGTTTATCTTGATCCAATGTTTCCACATCGCAAAAAATCTGCTTTAGTAAAGAAAGAGATGCGGGTCTTTCAACAATTACTGGGCAGTGACGACGATGCTGACAGTTTGTTAGCACCGGCAAGGGAACTCGCCGGAAAACGTGTTGTTGTAAAACGTCCCGCGTATGCAGAACCGCTGGCCGATGTGCCGCCTGCTATGGCCATCACCAGTAAAAAGCACCGTTTTGACGTGTACATTTCCACTCATTAGGAGAGAAGTATGATTAACGTTGGCAGTACATTGCCTGAAGTAACCTTTGGTTTGTTGAAGGATGGCAAGACAACCAACCCGCATACCAATGATATATTTGGCGGCAAACGCGTTGTAGTCTTCGCCGTACCCGGCGCTTTCACCCCGACCTGTTCTGCGGCGCACCTGCCCGGCTATGTCGCCCTTGCTGACAAGATCAAAGCTAAAGGGGTCGATGATATCGTCTGCATCTCAGTAAATGATGCTTTTGTGATGGATGCGTGGGGAAAGTCAGCTAACGCGGAAGAAATTACTATGCTTGCTGACGGTAATGCGTTTTTCACCCGCACTATTGGTCTCGATATGAATACCAGTGACTTTGGTGGTGTGCGCAGTATGCGTTATTCCATGCTGGTTGAAGATGGTGAAGTAGTAAAACTGAACATTGAAGATCCGGGTCGTTTTGAGGTGTCTGACGCAGAAACAATGCTTAACAGCCTGTAAATAGTCCTAATGCATTCAAATGATGGAATTGACTAATACTTTAGTCGATTCCATGACTTATCTCTCTCCCTTTATTGCTCTGTAACTACCGGAAATTCATTGATTTTTATAAATGTTTAGTAAGCGCTATCTATTTATGCGTTTTTTACAACATTTAATGTACAGTATGCGCCATTCTGCTATTCTTAAAGAATAGAGCGGTATACCTATGCAGGTGGAGATTATTTGGTACTTCACGAAGAAAACCATTAATCATCCGTGCGCTCATGCTCACAGGGTAAGTTGAGCAGCTCAAACGGAACCATGGAGGGAAAGTATGTTGAGCAAAAACCAGAAGTTTGGTGTCTATCTGATATCCAAATCCTTATCTTCAGATGAAGCTAGCGACGAACAGGTCATCCTGTTCAAGCATCTTTTGCAAACCTGTGGTTATGAAATCACAGAACTCACATCTATAGAACAGTTAGAAACCACCTCCAATCAGGACCTCATTTTTTACGATGCCGCTAAGGCTGAAGAAAAAATGGAAGCGTTTTACCGTTATCAGGGCTTTGCCCGCTGGATTCTGTTTAATCTGGAACACGGCGATATAGACGAGTGTGAGGCCATCATTGCAGGCGTCGAGGGAACCTTCTATACCTCTGACTCACCTGAATTATTACTGAAAGGTGTGCGCCGGCTGGCCAAAATGGATGTGTGGTTTAAACGCAACTCCATTAACGAGGCATTGCGCCGGTTGCGGCAACAAACCCGTAAAGCCAATGCGGCTATTGCCCGTCCCAAAGAGTTAAATAAAATGGCACTGCATCCCAAGCTTACAAAGCGGGAAGTGACCATTATTGAACTGGTGGCACAGGGTTCGCAGAATCAGGAAATCGCTGATCAGTTGCATATCAGTGTGAATACGGTAAAAACGCATATATACAGTATTTTCCGTAAAACCCATTCGAGAAACCGGATTGAGTTGCTGTCCTGGTCACAGCAATTCGTCAGCGAGTACTCCTGACGCTTCAAGAATCTTACCGGGCACACTATAATCCGGCTTTTGAATTTGCCGGAGTCAGTTTGTGGTCCAGAAAGATGTCATTGTAATCGGTGCGGGCGCTGCGGGATTGTTCTGCGCAGCGCAGGCGGGTAAGCGTGGCCGCGCTGTCTCTGTGCTGGATCACGGAAAGAAAGTCGGACGTAAAATACTTATGTCCGGTGGCGGACGGTGTAATTTCACCAACATGTATGCTGAACCGGCCAATTTTCTGTCTGCTAATCCTCATTTCTGTAAATCTGCTCTGAGCCGCTATACCCAGTGGGACTTCATCTCTCTGGTGAGCGAATACGGCATTCCCTATCATGAGAAAACCCTCGGCCAGTTGTTCTGTGATAACAGCGCATCAGACATCGTAGATATGCTGGTAAAAGAATGTGATAAAGCCGGTGCTGAAATCGTTACCCGCTGTGACATTCTGAGTGTGGAGAAAACAGAGACCGGTTATGCGCTGAGCACTTCGCTGGGCGATTATGTTTGCGAATCCCTGGTTATCGCTACCGGCGGTCTGAGTATGCCGAAAATTGGCGCTACGCCATTCGGCTACAAAATTGCAGAACAGTTCGGTCTGAAGGTCCTGCCAACACGAGCCGGCCTGGTACCTTTTACACTGCACGACAAAGACAAGCAGGCATTGGAAGCATTAAGCGGCATCGCTGTCGATACGTCAGCAAGTTGTAACGACACATCCTTCCGCGAAGCAATGCTGTTTACTCACCGGGGTTTAAGCGGCCCGTCCATGCTACAAATATCGTCTTACTGGCATCCGGGGGACACCCTGCATATCGACTTACAACCTGCCATGAGCGCCACTGAATATCTGACAGCCGCTCAGCAGGATACGCCCGACGCGCAACTCTCTACGGTACTCAGTAAGTTCTATCCCAAACGGCTGGTACAAACCTTTATCGACATCCGGCAGTGGCCTAACGAACCGGTAAAACGCCTGACCCACAGCCAGATAGCGGAAATCGACAACACCTTATCTGACTGGCAAGTCACGCCCAATGGCACAGAAGGCTACCGCACCGCAGAGGTGACACTGGGCGGCGTAGATACAGACGAACTGTCGTCGAAAACCATGATGAGTAAGAAAGCCGAAGGCTTATTCTTCATTGGCGAAGTGGTAGACGTTACCGGCTGGCTCGGCGGCTACAACTTCCAGTGGGCCTGGAGCAGCGCCTGGGCCGCCGGGCAGTATGTTTGATATGTATGGAGCAAATTAAAACGAAGACAGATTAAATTAGGGCGAAGACAATCTTTTGGCTGAAGTTGCATCAAAAAGGCTTAACTATATGATAGTTATAACTTTATGCCGTCTTCGTTTTTGGGCTGAGTAACCATATTGTATGGTTGATAGCATGTTGTATGAATGTGATGCTCTCTATTCAGCATACAGTTAGCGCCCGAAGGTAAAGGTTTTTACTACTCAGTGCTCTTAAGAGCTGATTTATATATTAAGATGTCAGGCAAATTGTTCACTATCTTGAGGCGTGCATTACTTAAATGTAATCATGCTTAAGTAGTTGAACTGTAAATTTAATTAGTACAGGACGGCTTCTGTTAAGTCGATGTACGTAAAAACCTTAAGACTTCGAAATGCAGAAACTCACACTTAACCGACTCTCCAGTAAACTGTTCAAAGCCTGTGACATCTTGCGAGGCAAAATGGATGCCTCTGAGTACAAGGAATACATCTTTGGTATCCTGTTCCTTAAACGCATGTCGGACCAATTCCATAAAGACTATCAAGCAAAAATCAGTGAGCTTAAAGCAGAAGGGAATGACGATGACGAAATAGAACTTTTGCTAGAAGATGATGAGCAGTTTGATTTCTACGTGCCGGAAAAAGCGCGTTGGGAAAACCTCAAGCACTTGAAGATCAATGTCGGGTCAGGGCTAAACAAAGCGCTGGAAGCATTGGAAGAGAGCAATACAAAGAAAGGCTTGGAAGGCGTACTCAAGCACATTAACTTCAACCGTAAGGTGGGTAAAAAGCCTATCCCTGATGAGCGTCTGGTTGAGTTTATTCAGCACTTTGACAGCATCCCTCTCTCAAATGACGACTTCGAATTCCCCGATCTATTGGGCGCAGCCTACGAATACCTGATCAAATATTTCGCCGACAGTGCAGGCAAAAAAGGTGGTGAGTTCTACACCCCTGCGGAAGTGGTGCGTTTGCTTGTGGAGATTCTTGAGCCAGCTGAGGGCATGGAAATCTACGATCCCACCTGTGGTTCGGGCGGTATGCTAATCCAAAGCCGCAACTATGTGCAGGAAACGGGTGGTAACGTTAAGAAAATTCACCTATTCGGCCAAGAAGACAATGGTGGCACCTGGTCTATCTGTAAGATGAATATGATTTTGCACGGAACAGGGGGTGCAGACATTGAAAATGGTGACACGCTAGCCACACCACTGCACCGAACCAAAGATGGTGAAGTGCGTCCTTTCGATCGCGTGATTGCTAACCCCCCATTTTCACAAAACTATAAGAAAGTGGATATGCAGCTCAAGGAACGCTTCAACACTTTTATGCCAGAATCTGGTAAGAAAGCGGACTTGATGTTTGTGCAACACATGGTGGCTTCGCTCAAAGCCAACGGTAAAGCTGCCGTGGTCATGCCTCATGGCGTATTGTTCCGTGGCGCAGAAGAGCGTACTTGCCGCCAAGACTTCATTGAGCGCGGCATTCTTGATGCCGTGATTGGCCTGCCGCAAGGATTGTTCTATGGTACGGGCATTCCTGCCTGTGTGTTGGTGCTCAACAAAGCTGGACGTGAAAACCGTGACTCAGTGCTGTTTATCAACGCTGACCGTGAATATCGCGAAGGCAAAAACCAAAACAGCCTGCGCCCTGAAGATATTGAGAAAATCACCAGCGTCTACAAAGCGATGCTGGAAGATGATAAACACCCAGGCGTCGAAAAATATGCGCGTTTGGTTCATAAAGACGAACTGGCACGTGAGGACTACAACCTCAATATTCGCCGTTATGTCGATAACAGCCCAGCACCAGAGCCTCAAAACGTCAAAGCGCATCTAAACGGCGGTATTCCAACCAAAGAAATTGATGCACTGCAAAGCACTTGGAATGATTACCCGGGCTTAAAAGAAAGCCTGTTCGTTTCGCGTCCTAACAACGAGTTTCAAGATTTTGCGGATGAATTTGAAGCGCTGTCATCGCTCAAACCGCACATTGAAAACTACCCAGCAGTACTGAAAAAACATGCTGTTTTCCAAGCCGCGTTAGATGATTGGAAACAAGATTTTGCTGGCTTTGAAGCTCTGGGAGACAAGAAGCTAGGTGATGAAGGAGTATTTGCACTCCGCCGCGAATCGCTGAATACCATCGAAAAACACCTCATGCCGATCAAACTGCTGAACCAATACAAGGTGCGTGGTGCGTTGGCTGATTGGTTTAAAACTCTGGAAGCGGATTTTAAATCTGTTGCTGCAAGCGGCTGGAATGCAGAGCTCATCCCTGATGAAGTGCTGTTCGCCAGCCAGTGCGCGGATGTAGTGGAAGAGCTGGGGAGCAAACAGGCGCGTATCAGTGAACTGCAAGCTTTTGTTGATGTAGCAGATGAAGAGGGTTACGAGCCGACCGATGAAAACCCTGCGCTGCCGTCTGAGTACGTGAAACAGCTGAAAGACGAGCTGAAAGATTATAAAGCGACGATCAAAACCAGCCTGGCAGTGCTTAAAGCCCAGATCAAAGATGCCTTCACCCAGCTGAAGAGCAGTGCAGAACTTCCCAAAGGCACTAAGCAAGGGGATTTTTCCAAAGGGCTGACAGGTAAAGAAATGAACTTCGCTGTACATAGTGAGATTCTTTCTTTAGCGGATGAACTTGGTGTTGAGTTAGATAACCTTGAGCTAATCAAAGAGCACGCACGAAAAGGTGAAATTGCAGCGGCTGAAGCAACGGCGATTGAAGTCAAACTGGCAGCGCACAAAGCGTTGGAAGATGAATTGAAGCAGCTGAAAGCAGAAATCAAGGAAACTGAAAAACGCCGAGATGAACTGCTTGAGGCTGCCCGAGCGGCAATCACACCAGAACAGGCGAAAGTGTTGATTCTGGACAGGTTCAAAACCGAATTGGATCGTCAATACCAAAGCTATGTGCGTGCCTTGTTGCTTGACCGTATCGCTGCAATTGAAAACCTGCACAGTAAGTACCAAGTTACCGCAAAAAGCATCATTGCCAAGCGAGAGCAGGAAGCGAACAAGTTGGCTGGCTTTATGAAGGAGCTGGGGTATGAGTAATTCTGTCTTAGAGTTCGTCTGGGAAACAATGATCTCTGTCGATTCTCTGGTGGTTTCTGATCAAGTCAAGCTAGGTAGAGGAGAGATTATTTCCAAAGAAGATATTAGAGATTTACCCGGCCCTTACCCAATTTATTCCTCTTCATCAAAGTCCCAAGGGAAGATGGGACAATACGGAAAATTCATGTTTGATGAAGAGTTGATTACGTGGTCAGTCGATGGAGGGGGATTTGTTTTTTATCGGCCTAAACATAAATTTTCTGTAACGAACGTTTGTGGCTACATGCAGCTTTCTGAACAATGGGACTACAGATTCGTTTCTTATCTTCTGCAATTGCAGCACAGTTATTTGTCATTTGATTATCAAAGTAAAGCGCACCCTAGTGTTATTCGGAACCTTTATTATCTACCGAAGGTAGACATAGGTATTCAAAGAAAAATTGCTGAAATATTGGCAACCATCGACAACCAAATCGAAGCCACTCAAGCCCTTATCAACAAATACACCGCTATCAAACAAGGCATGATGGCAGATTTGTTTAGCCGAGGTATAGACCCAGAAACCAAAGCTCTTCGCCCAACGTTTGATGAAGCGCCGGATCTTTATCAAAAAACGCCATTGGCGATGTTGCCTAAGGGGTGGAAAGTGATTGAGTTAGAAAATCTGCTGGATGAAGTAAACAGTCCAATGCGAAGTGGGCCATTCGGTAGTGCTCTGCTGAAAGAAGAGCTGGTCAGTGAAGGTATTCCCTTATTGGGTATCGATAATATTTTTGTTGAGCGATTCAAGGCTAGCTATAAGCGCTTTGTTACTGAGCGGAAGTTTAGAGAACTATCTCGTTATGCCGTTCGAGAAAGAGACGTGGTCATAACGATAATGGGAACGGTCGGAAGATCGTGCGTTATTCCCGAATCTATAGGGGTGGCTTTATCGTCTAAGCATTTATGGACAATGACGTTTGATAAGGAACAAATATTACCTGAACTAGTTTGTTGGCAATTGAATCATTCGCCTTGGGCTGAAAGTTGGTTTAGGCGTGAATCGCAAGGGGGGGTTATGGATGCAATCCAGTCTCAAACGCTCAAGAAACTGAAGCTAGTAGTTCCCCCGCCAGTAGAGCAAAATGCGATCTATGAACGTTATGAAAATTTAAATAATCATATTGAAGTTAATCAGACCTCGTTGGACAAGCTGAAACTTCAAAAGACTGGCCTAATGCAGGACCTCTTAACAGGCAAAGTCCCCGTACCCGCATAACAAAAAAAGAAAATGGCAGCAGGCAAACGCCTCCCTGCCATTAATAAGGATATCAAACAATGTCAGAGTACCAATTGGTTGAAAAGCCGCTGCTAAACCAGCTTAAAAGTATGGGTTGGGATGTGACGGATTTAGGGCAAGGTGTGCCTACCGACCCAACCACCAGCCTTCGCAGCTCTTTTCGTGAAGTCATCTTAAAAGACATTTTTAAAACCGCAGTACACCGCATTAATACCACTGATGACGGCAAGCCTTGGCTGACGGATAGCCAACTCGATGTCTTGCTCGATGACGTCACCGACTTTGGTACTCACAAATTATTGGTGGCCAATGAAGAGTTTATTGGCCGTTTGCACAAGTGGCAGATCGACCGCAACGAGTTGGAAAATGAGGATGACCCAGTAGTTAAGCTGATTGATTTTGATAACTGGGAAAACAACACGTTCACCGCCATCAATCAGTTCCGTGTTGATACGCCTGGGTTGGGTAAAGAGCACATTCGGCCTGACATTGTATTGTTCGTCAATGGCCTACCGCTGGTGGTGATTGAGTGTAAAGAGCAGTCGCAGCATTGCTGTAACCCAATGGCAGCAGGTATTGACCAATTACGCCGCTATGCAGACTTGCGCGAGCCCGAACACAGTAAGCTGCGTGAGGGTGAACCCGCTCTGTTCTTTACCAACCAGTTGATGATCAGCACCTACGGTGATGATTGCAAAGTGGGCACTATCACCTCGAATGAGGATTATTACTTCAACTGGAAAACTATCCACCCCGATACTGAGCCTTATATTGCACCAGAAATTGGCACCCAACGCAGCCAGGAGAAGCTCGTTCAGGGTATGCTTCACCCTCAAAGACTGCTTGATATCACCCGCTGTTTTACCCTGTTTATGGATACCGATAATGGCCCACGAGTAAAGGTGATTTGCCGTTACCAACAATTTCGCGCGGTTCAGAAAATCATTGAGCGTATGGAGCAGGGCGAAACGGGGATTCAACGCTCAGGTGTGGTTTGGCACACCCAGGGAAGCGGAAAAAGCCTGACCATGGTGTTCTTGGTGCGTAAGCTTCGTCGCCATCCAGAGCTTAAAAGCTACAAGGTACTGATGGTCAACGACCGGAGTGATCTTGAAGAGCAACTAACCAATACCGCAGCGTTAATTGGTGATACGGTCGTTGAGATCAAGAGCACCAAGGATGCAAGAGAGAAGCTGGCGAACGACACCTCGAACACTAATATGGTGATGGTGCATAAGTTCCGCGAGCAAGATAGCAGTTTTCTGCCGGAATCCGTTCGCAAGCTACTATCTAAACATCTCGCAGAAGCAAAAGAAGCGGGCGATGTTGAGCGTATTGAAGAGCTGGAAGCTGATTTTGATGCTGAGATTGTTATGCATCGACCTTTCGGCGTGATCAACGCCGGTGAAAAAGTGCTGATCTTGGTGGATGAAGCGCACCGCACCCAGCGAGGCGGCAAAGACCGCGCAAGCCTTTCAGACAACCTGTTTGATGCTTTCCCTAAATCAACCCGAGTGGCGTTCACGGGAACGCCGCTTATTGCTGACCACCACACTTATCCAACCTGGAAGCGCTTTGGCGTCAGCCAAGAAAAAGCCTATATCGACAAATACAAACTTCAAGATGCCGTCGATGATGGTGCCACGTTAAAAATCCTATACGAAGGTAAAACCGCTGAAAGTGCGATTTACGACAAAGCTGGGTTTGATACCAAGTTTGAAGATCTCTTTACGGACAGAACAGAAGAAGAGCTAAGAGAGATCCGTAAAAAGTACGGTGCGGAAGGGGATATTCTTGAGGCAGAAAAGCGCATTGAGGAAATTGCTGAGGACCTAGTAAAACACTACATAAGGCAGATTTTGCCAGCAGGCTTTAAAGCACAGGTGGTATGCTCTTCCAAACAAGCAGCCATTCATTACCAAACCTACATTAAAAAAGCGCTGGCGAAAGAAATAGAGCTATACAAAAAGCAGCCAGAGCAATGTATCGATAAAGCCTGGCTTGAACGTCTTGAGTTCTTGAAAACTGCGGTAGTGATTTCTAGTGATGACACTAATGAAGCCGCGTCTTACACCTACGCCAGAAAGCAGGCCAAAGAGCTAAAAGCCGTTGAGAGCTTTAAGAAGAAGTTTGATCACAGCAAGCCCAATACCGGCGTCGCTTTCTTGATTGTCTGCGACATGCTGTTAACGGGCTTCGATGCACCCATTGAACAGGTGATGTATCTCGATAAAAAGCTGCGAGAGCATAACTTACTGCAAACGATCGCGCGTGTGAACCGAACCGCGAAGGAGAAAAAACGCGGTTATATCGTCGATTATATTGGTCTGGCTCATCACCTGAGAGATGCATTATCAATGTACTCGCAGGACGACCAAGATGACATTCTGGAAAGCTTGCAAAACATTGATAGCGAAGTGCCTGTTTTGGAAAGTCGTTATCGCCGCTTGCTTCAGCTGTTTACCGAACTCAAGGTTCACAACATTGAAGCGTTTGTGAACCAAGAGCTTAGTGTCGATGAGCACTATCAAGTTCAGCTTCAAGCGATTTCTGTTTTAGAAGATCCTCGCCAGCGTGACAGTTTCAATGTGTTCTTGAAGAAGTTTCTTCAAAGTATGGACATCATCATGCCTAACTCTTTGGCGGACCCTTACAAAACGCCAATGTACCAGTTTGTGCATATTCAAGCGAAAGCACGTCAGCGTTACCAAGATGACAGCATGAGCTTCCAAGGTGTGGGTGCAAAAATTCGTCACCTTGTGAACGAGCACCTGATCAGCCTGGGTATTAACCCTAAAATTAAACCGATTGACCTGTTCAGTGATGCGTTTATGACGCACATGGGGAAAGAGCCGGATTTACAAGCGCAAGCGAGTGAGATGGAACACGCCATTCGTAAGCACTGCAAAGTAAATGCGGATGATGACCCAGTCTTTCACAAAAAAATGAGTGAGAAGCTGGATGAGATAATCAAAAAGCACTCTGGCAACTGGGAAAAGATGATCCTAGAGCTGAGTGCTTTGCGAGATGAAATTGACGCGGGACGCGGCCCGAATGCTCAAATTTCCGACCCATTCTTTGATCTGATTGTCAGCATTGCATTCCCAAATGGCGAACCTGTTAAGCCGATGGACAAGGTGAAAGCATGTGTCGACGCCATAATGGAAGAGCTAGGCGAGAATATCAGTAGTCTAGACTTCTGGGAGCGTGAGGACTTGGTGTCTGAGTTGAGAGGGCGTATCAAAAAACGCTTTATCCTCAGCAAAGTACCGCAACTGAAAGACGCACGTGAACAGCTAACGATTGAGGTAGTTGCGCTGGCACGTAGACGGGAGCTATTGATTTTGTCAGATCAGGCACTGAACCAGCGAATTGATGAAATTATCGAAAAGCTCCGCGCGATTGATCCTGAAGCGTTGCAAAAACAAATCAGCGAGCAACCAGATCTCTCCATGCTGAAATATGACTTAGATGGCGTTGATTTGTATCTTGCCCATGAACTAGAGCAATATGAGAGCTTCTATGAGTTAGCGTTGATTAAGGTCACTACTGATATTAATTATGTAGAAAATGAAGAAGACCATTCAACACTGCCGTATGAGGTGCGAAAGCAGTTTAATTTGTTTGCAGATGATGTTCTTGAAGCCTTGGTCGATATCATCCTCACAATTCAATCAGAGCTCTCGTTCCCAGATTTAGAAGAAAGGCCGATTGTCGCTCTTAAAAGTACAGCTAGAGGGAGTTTTATTTACGATCTTGCTGTAGGAGTAATGTCTGCTGGACTCTTTGAAGTAATAAAGCTGACAGTCACACAAGGACGACAACAAATAAAGAGTTTTCTATCTAGAGGAGAGCGGATTGTGTCCGAGTTTCCAGCTTCAGTAGAGCGGAATCGAGCTGAACGAGGGCAAGATGAAGCGAAATATGGAATTTCCCGCACAGAAGAGCAATTGCTGGTAGATGAAGCACTAAAGCAGCTTCGTGACCGTAATTCACCAAAGCAAGATAAGAAAAAACATCACTAATGCAATACAAAGATATCAAATACAGCTTGAAACAAAGCAAGCGAAAGACCACCAGTATTCTTATCGAACGGGATGGGTGTGTGACTGTACTTGCGCCTGAAAGCTATGAACGTGAAAAAGTTGAGGGCATTATTGAGGAAAAAAGAAGCTGGATTTATCGTAACCTAGCAGAATGGGAAGACCTTAACCGAACTAAAGTAGAGCGTGAGTTCGTGAGCGGAGAAGGCTTTCCTTATCTAGGTTGTACATATCGATTAAAGTTGGTGGAAGAGCAGAAAGAAGATCTAATTCTTAAAAACGGTTATTTTCTAATGCGACGTGACAAAGCCGAGTACGGTAGTGGACTATTTAAAGACTTCTATCGCACAAAGGGGCTATCAAGGATTAGTAAGCGAGTAAAACACTTCGCTCCTAAGTTGGGCGTAGATTACGCTACTATCCGAGTAATGGAACTTCAGCATCATTGGGCTTCATGTACCCCTAAGGGAGACCTAAATTTTCATTGGCGTTGCTTGATGGCACCGCTAGCTGTTCTCGATTACATTGTTGTTCACGAGCTAGCCCATCGCATTGAGCGTAATCATAATGCAACTTTCTGGAATGTCGTGGATAAGGTAATCCCCGACTATCAAAAGCATGTTACTTGGCTAAAGCATAATGGTGCAGGTATGGACCTATGAAGAGGTCATTAAAATTATACGCACACAATTAGACCAGAAATATGGCGGACTGGCCCAGTGCTTCTGTCTCACCATTGGCTGTACTTCGAAGAACTCTAAAAAAGTATGCCGCTATTGTAGAGGAGGTTTACAGAACCATTTGGCCTATGTGTTGTACATAGTTAGGTTTGCTGCAACGCAATTTTTTAGGACCAAGAATGACAAAAAACGACTGATAGCAGTTAACTCGATATATTAAGTTACTGGCTAATCCTTTCTAATCAAAGTGTTACATTTTTTGCGATTTTAAAAATCCATTTTTTATTAAAAATTACGATTTTTGACAGGAAGCTAAATAATCGTATATTATTGTTTTATAAAGATAAAATTGATCTCTCGGTTGATTTTGGCTACGCTATTTATGATTCAATAACGGATAGCTAGAATGCAAAATCAATTCTCAATACACGCTTTAATCTTTTCCCCGTGTTTTAATTCTTCGAGATAAACCAGTGGGAAAAAAGACTAAAGGCTGCACACTTGCTCGCCAAAATGCCTGGTATAAAGTCCATCGCGACAGCTTGGAGCACGGACAGGTGTATGAGCCTTTCTGGCGTACTGACGATATTCCAAGCTACGGTATCAAAAGCAAAGTACCCCACGTTCGCAACACGAAACGCCTGATGCATTTCTTATCGATGAATGAACTGTGGATGTACATGCATTTAGCGAACAATCCACTGGTTGTTGAAGTGTATGAGCAATATGCAATTCCCTTAGAAGTTACATTGCCCTTAGCTGATGAGTTAGGTGTAAAACATCCAGTTTATGTTGGGACTCGCGTTCCTATTGTTCAAACGATTGATTTCTTTGTAAGAATGCTTGATCCGGAGAGCGGTGATGAGTATCTGGCTGCGTTCCCAGTGAAGCAAGCTGATGACGCACTGCGTACTCGCACTGTTGAGAAACTCGCGTTACAAGAAGGCTTTTGCTTACTAGAAGACATCGAATATGAACTTATCACGAGTGAGTCTCTGCGCACTGTACACAGTCAAAACCTTAAAACACTTTATCGACATAGAACGCTCCCCATCTATTTAAAGCGAATTGCAAAGCGTTGGCTACCCAACTTTTTCGGCGTCGTCTCAGATGACTGTCACCAACGCACGGCTCATCTCATTGAAATCGCTAGTAAAACTACTGGTATTGACTATGAAATTGGTGTTCGCCTGTTCTATCACGCGCTCTGGCATAAGCTTATTCTGATGAACTGGTCAAAGCCGCTTCAACTTGAAAAAGCCGCATCAGTACTCGAAGTTAGCCCAAATGCTGCTGCCTAAATTGCCAGATTCTTCGTCATTACAAGTCAATCGTGTGATTGTGCGCGATGATAGTAGCGAGCCATTTCAGCTCGACAACATCACGCTTACGGAAGACATGTTGTTAGTGAAAGTCGATTTGGGACTCGATCTTGTTTTTGCGATTAACGTCGAATCGACGCCAAAATTGCCAATTAGTCTTCGTTACAACGCACTTCGTATTGCAATTGATTCGCAGCGACTGCATGTCATCGATATGGCGTGGGATCCTAAAGTGCTGCGAGCATTTGAGCAGTTATCCCCTACTGAGCAACGTAAAGCGCAGTCGCGCTATGATGTAATCGCGCCCCTGATTTCAGACCTCGAAGCTGTGATCCGCAACAGTCATGGCGAAGGCGTCTTTAAAAAAGTCATCACAGAAAGTGGTCATTCTGCGTATTCCGTTTTACTTGAACAGCCATTCCGGTTTTATTTGAACACCCCAGATCAACGCATCGTTGGCTAGCTGATTTTTACCTTAAG
>NZ_JBSWXO010000004.1:0-410753 GCF_056160645.1 Alteromonas sp. ABH4_456 | reverse complement strand
GTGGCATGCCTTGCATGAAACTATCACTCGCAATCATAAGTGCACAGAAATGTGGCAATTACTAAAAAGAGTACGGC
The DNA here is from genome assembly GCF_056160645.1 of Alteromonas sp. ABH4_456. NCBI lineage: Bacteria > Pseudomonadati > Pseudomonadota > Gammaproteobacteria > Alteromonadales > Alteromonadaceae > Alteromonas > Alteromonas sp. ABH4_456. The sequence continues at coordinate 410,676 of NZ_JBSWXO010000004.1, read as the reverse complement.
GGTTTATGGAGACCACATCACCATTCCCCGGCAATGCCCACGGAATGGCAAAGGTGTAGCAGACATAGGATCAGTTATTTAGCGTAATCAAATTGAAAGTTGGCACTAAGATGTTGCCGGATGAGTACTGTTCCTCTTTCAACCAACGAATTGGTGACAACGTTCATATGATGCTCAAACGACTCCACAGGACAGTAGTCCAGAACATTAGACATAGAAATAAAATCAAATTGTTCACCACATGCATTTAAATACTCGAATATATCAGCAGCAACGTATTGCACACTGCACTTGGTCAGAGCTTCTTTATAAAGACAGTAACCATTTTTATCTATCTCCAGAGTTTTCGCATCTCCGGCATGATAACGCCCTAATAGAAAAGGAGAATAAAAAAAATTATTTTTAATAAATTGCTTACTCGCAACTTTAAATATCCCCCGATAATATAACATCACACTCGTTATCGTAGTCTTTAGATTTAACTTCATTCTCAAGGAGAACATTGAGGTACATAAGTTTTTGCAAATGGATATAAAAAAATTAAGATAAAAACGATCCTTAATCTATTCCTGATACCTTTTAAATATTGTTTTTGCGAAATTATGTCTGTACAAGAATTCAATTCATGCTTAAGTTCAGGCAGAAAAAACGAAAATAAACGTGAGATGTCAAAAGTAGCCACTTCCCACTTACCCGAGAAAATCACTCCCTCCCAGTTATTTCCCTCAAACCACTGCACCAAATAATCTTCAGCAGATTCAGATAAAATTAATGACTCAAAATTTTTTTTCCTTTCTTCTTTTTCTACTTTTACATATCCCAATAATGCGCAAAAATCTTTGTATTGTAGATGCCTCACAGCAGTTAATCTTAATTCTGTTAAATATAGCTGCGGACCAGATATATCAACGCAAACTAATTTTTCCGGCCTGGCCCGGAGCAGTGGAATTACCCTTGAGCCGCTACCAGCAACGCATAGAACGCGACTCCCCTGAAAAACGTAGTTGAGTTCTGTTTCTGTATCTTCGTTTGAGAAAGTATAATTTATATCCACAACCCAATGTCCTTTAAGAGTCAAATATTGTTGCTACTGCGCTACAAAAAATGACAAAAATACTCAGATAACAAAGATCATTATTATATTTCATATCGCTCACCCTTAAGTAAACAAATCTCTGCCTGACCACGCCTAGAATAATCAGGGAAATTCCCAGTAGAGATAATAGAGTGAAAAATCGATATTCGAATCCAGCCATAACTGACAATATGAATAAAAAAGCCGACATCGAAAGAAATATAAAAATTACAATAAAATTCACAACTGACTTTTTCACAGTGACTCTCCGATACAAGCTAAAATAGAGTATAAGCCCAAACGAAAATTCAATTGAATTCCGTTTGAGCCCACGTATTTACTAAGGTCCTACAGCAGCCCCTATTCCGAAGCCTCCAAACGCTGAAGCAACTAAACCAAATCCTGCTAAAGTAAGCTCTCCTGCTGTGGCAGCGCCCATAAGCCCAATTGGTACAGTTGCTATACCACCTGTTGCGACTACAGTTATCCCCAGAGCAATTATTCCTGCAGCTGCAGCAGCTTGCCCCCAGTCAACATCTCCGCCAGAAATATTTAAAATTTCCTCTGAGTCTATTTCTCTCATTCACAATTTCCTTATGAAAATATCAAATTAACTACGATGTTGTAGCTCATATACTGTATAGCGAAAAATATTAAGAAATAACTGGTCGGAGTGATAGTTCGAACTTGATTAAAGAAAAATATAGGATTTGTAATGATTGAAAATAGAGGGGGTTATTGCTAATCATCTAAGAAAAGCAACAACCAATAATAACTAATTTAATTCCGAGGGTGATACCGGTTTTGCACGGTTTACCAGCGCTTTCGCAAGCACCTTGTGCGTGAGCAGTGACAGAAGTTCTGTTTCTTCGTCACTGCGTTCGCCGTCAATGCCGGTGATGGCCATAGCCACTTCCAGCGCCTTGTCAGCATCAAAGAGTAAGTCAGTTTGCAACGTACGCAGATAACGTTGCTCTTCGCCTGCATCCAGCACCTGCCGTGTCTGGTAGATAGCGTCGGTAAAAAATGCCTCGCGGCAAATGGGGCTTTGCCAGTCTAAATGGTTTATAACGTCTTCCAGATAATCCTGTTCTGAAAGTGTGACCTTGCCGTCTACCTGATATAACAAAACCGATAAACGGATCAGAGCTTGATTAAATGCCTGCTCATGGGACAACTGCATGATAATCTCCATTCGTGTGCCATATGCCTTAACAGTCTGATAACAACGACGGTCAGCCGGTATCATCAAGTTCGCGCGCCACTTTAGTTCCTCTATGTGACACGCCTATTACGCATAGCTGCTACAGAAAGTTCACTATGTTACACAAATGTTAATTATATGGAAATTTAAAAAATTTTCACCCTTTATTCAGACTAAATTGTTCTAAACCGGGGTGAATGACACAGAGTTGACGATTTACGCCGGGACTATCTGAGCCCCAGCGTAACGTCGTTTATGTAGAAATTGCCGGTGTAAACAGCGTCCGGCTGGCCGGAAGCATCCAGCGCGAAGAATTGTTTATCGTTTTCATCCAGCGACTGATAACCGCCGATAACCTGATAAATCCATACCTCTTTATCGAACTCAAGTTCCCGTTCTTCAAAGTACTCAAGGGCAGATTTAGGCTGACCGGAGTCAATAACATCACAGAAGTAATCATCCACAGCAACATGGATAGGATCCTTCTCCAGTGACACACTGGACTGCGCCGTGACTTCAATTTCCTGTGCGGCCTTGTGGGCATTTTCATCCGGCTTACGGCGATGAATGTCAGTCAGGGTGCTGACAATCATCTGATAGTCACCTTCGTGAGCTACCTGATTCACGTCGGCTGCCGCCGCTTCAAGCACACTCTCTGCCTGATTGAACAACACGGGCACCTGACTTAATGCCGTATAATTGCCGGGCGTAAAATCCGGTTGTTGCTCCATGTGCAGTAAAAAGCCCTTGAGCAGACGGGTACGTCCCTGAAACTCACGGAAGCGCCCCAGCAGGTCGAGTAAGCGGGCCTGCACCACAGACAGTTCCTGCGCAGCTTTAGAGAAACTCTGCTGTAACGCAACAACAAGCAAATGCCGCAACTCACGGTTACTGCCGGCGAGCTCACTGAGTTCATCGAAATGGAAACTTTCCAGTTGCTGCAGTAAATCACTCACCTGACCCTGCGCCAGTTCGTTCTCACGAATTTTTGCTTCTACCGAAGGGACATAGCCAAACTCATTGTTAATGCGACTGAACAGCACCCTTACGCTGTTGGTCAGTGACTCTGTTAACTGATACACATGCTCAGTTAAATCGGTCATATGAGCATGGGCTTCGTTAAAACGGTTGTAGTGCAGCGACTCTTTGTAGTGCTCAGCTAACGTGCGCAAGCTTGCCAGCGACGCAGTGATGTTAGTGTTGATGGTGCGGTTTCTTTCATCCTGCAAACTGCCTTCCAGCAACGCACGTACCGCGTTTTTCAAGCGCAGCGGACTTTGAGGATCGGGACGCCACAACACACCTAGCTGAACCAGTTGTTCCAGCACTTTGCGGCTAAAATCCGCCTCATTTACCGACCCGTTGACGTAAGCATGCATGATGAGGTCGCTGTGGCGGCCCAGCGCATTGAGCAACCGCGTGCCGGCCTGAACCAACACCTGACTCATATCAGGCTCCCCTGCTGCACGGCAGCCTCAGCTTGCTCTGACAACGACAGACTTTCGGTTTCATCGATAAACTTAATCATCTCGAAAAGGTGCTCAACTTTACCTGTGACCAGATAAATCTGCTTTTCGGTATTCGGTTTAATCAGGTATCCCATATCGGTCAGACGCTTAAACACCTGCTTAAGCTGACCGTCCAGATTCATACTGGTAGAGTTAAACACCCGGTAGCGTGAGATTTTTTCAAGCTGTTCTGCATAAGCCGGCGTATCTTCTATGACGCTTTGCAGTTCATTTAAACGCAGTGCGTTACCCATCGTGACGGGCATATCTGACTCACTGGCTTGCTGTACCAGTAACAACCATTCTACCAGCGGCACCAGACTGGATGCAGTTTCCTGAAACTGCTGGGTCAGCACTTTGCGCTCATCGTCACCCAGCGTTAAATAAGCAGCAAAAAACACGTCGCCTTCAGCGGTTGACGCCAGAGTGCGGTTGAGCACATTCAGATGAGGCTCAAGCTTCTGTGCATTGTCGCGGCTTTTCAGGTAGCGCCAGCCTTCTTCATCACTCACCTGACAAATAAACTGCCCTTTCAGCAATAAACTTAAAATACGACCCTGTTCTGACATCATGCTGACACCTCCTGTTCGCGGCGGGCTTTAATGCGTTCTGCAATAGCGCTGACTTTTGGCTCAACCACCTGTAACTGTCTGCTGACTTTATCGATAAGGTAGCGATTCTCAAACAGCGTTAATACATCAGACTCAGGATTCGGGAAGGCCCCCACCACACTGATATTATTGTTCTGACAGGCATCGAAGATCTTCTTCACGTTACTCTGGTGAAGTGTGCCTAATTCATCGATAGGCCAGTGAATAGTGGTATCGGCTTCACCACGAAGCAGACGGGTAAAGGCAAGCAGGAACTTACACAAAATAAGGTAAGCCATACCGTGACTGGAAGACTCGTTCAGCTGTCTGTCGGTACGGATCACAAGATCGCTGTTGCCTTCACGTAAATGCAGTTCAATATCCAGCAGTTTACTGATGCCGCCGGTCAGCGCGGCACGGCCGAGAATATCCAGCACACGGCGCATACTCTGCCCGTATTCTTCATCCGGCAATTCATTGGCGCCCTGCTCCATCCACTCGTCGTAGAGAGCCCGGAACTGTTCCAGTTCAGGCCAGAATTCCAGTTCGCTGATCCGTGAGCGGATTTTTACCGCGGAGTCAGACACGCCATCAAGGAACAATTCACCGTCAACCTCTTTGGTAATGCGGCGGCTCTGACTGACGATTCGTTTATCGATATCTGCCAGTACGTAATAGTACTGACTCAGATCCGCACCAAAGATACGTCCCTGCTCTTTCAGGCCCTGTAATTTCTGCGGCACAATAACATTCAGCAGCTGCGCCAGATGGCCGACCATGCGGCGGTGGTCAACGCTCTTCACGCCCTGGGCGTTCATCACGGCACATTCTTCACGGGCCCGTTCCCAGGTATCTGACAAACCGGTTCCCGCCTGCGCGGCGATAAGCTGATCAAAGCGTTCAACATAAGCTTTCACATCAGACATTAAGCCTTCACGCTCCTGCAGGGCACTCTGCACCTGAGATAAGCGTTGATTAACGGATAACTCATCATGGCGTACAGCCTCTTCGGCCTGTACCGCCGGCAGAGCAATTTTTGCCAGCGATTTAGCAAAGTTAACCACCTGCTCATATTGCTCGGATGAGGTTTTCAGTGCCGTTTCTAACTGACCATGCTGATCTTTAAGCTGCTCCCGCGTTTCCCGGTACACGGTTTGTTTTGCAGCCAGTTCGCGCTCAGATTCGGCCAGTGACTTACGGGCTTTCGCCAGGCTGTTTTGCCAGGCAACTTTGTGACCGGTGAACACCGTCTGATACCAGCGTTCATAGTCAGCAACTTTATGACGATGAGTTTCTGTGCGGTAGATATCTTCTTTAAGCACTTTAATGCGCTTTTTCATCTCACCGATTTCATCCACGTCCACGCCGCGGTTATTCAGCTCATTTTCCAGCCACTGCTCAGTGTCACGACGGTCTTTTGCCGCATTATCTCTGGCTTTACGCATATCTGAATCAAGCTGACTGATACGGGCATAAGTGTCAGCAATCAGCTGCTGCCAGTGGAAGCTGTGCTCCGTTTCGGCTTCCCGTTGCTGATCTTTAATCTCATCGCGGTCAAGTTCAAACTGTGCCACCAGCTGTTTTCTGGCCTGAACGTTATCATCCAGTTTGCTGCGTGCTTTTTGTTTGCGGGCCGACAACGCCTGCTGATATTCACTAAGTACTGCATCACGGTCCTGCTGGGCACGCTTACGGGTAGCTTCTGCACTGCGTACGGCGTTATCTTTCTGGGTCATCGCCAGCTCAGCGTTACGCACGTCTTCGTTGGCTTTCGACAATACCGCTTCACACTCGTTTTGAGCCGCTAACGCCAGCGCCAGAGATTCTTCTGCAGCACTTAAACGGGCTTTAAGCTCCTGTTCAGTATGGGCATATTCCGGCGTATCCAGTGCTTCCAGTGCCAGCTTGATACCAAACAGGCTTTCACCTTCAGCCAGTTGAGGAACGAGATCTTTGCGCTCCAGCAATTCGGGACGCACGACCTTACCCAGCGTATGTTCCCAGTTATCCAGGTTGCCACGCAGAAACTCCAGCAGGGAGCCTTCTCCGGGGTACAGGAGCTGATTGATACCGTCGACCTGCTTTTCCTGTGCCTGATGCTGGTTGCGGGCTTTATCCAGTGCCGATGAGGCTGACTGACGATGCAGTACCGCCTGACTGTGGGCCTGCTGTGCCTGACGATACTCGCTGCGCGCAGCATCTTCATTGATGCTGGCTTCTTTGATTGCGGCATCCAGTAAATCAAGCTGAGACTGCTCAAACTCGTTATAACCGGCGTTATTCAGTCCGGCTTTCAGTTCGGCTTCTGCAACTTTCAGGTCGCTGAGGGCGTTTTGATGTGCGTGATTTAACGATTGAATTTGCTGTGCATAATCGTCGCGGATGTTTTGCAATGCATCACGCTCTTTCTGCTGCAGATCACTACGTTTATCTGCCGCTTCCTGACGGCTGGCTGAAAGCTGCTCCAGGTTCATACTGAGCTTTTCACCCAGTTCAGCAATACGGCGGTTAAACGTTGATTCGATGTCCTGATGTTTTTCAGTCAACAAGGTATACCGGCCGGATACCAGTTCCAGCTCGTTCTGCCACTGCCCGAGATTTGCCACATCTTCTTTTAACTGTTCAATGTCCTGTTCCTGCCAGTTCTGGAATTCCTCTTCCACGGCATCCAGTTCCGAGGTGTATTTTTCTACGTCCGCGCGGGCAGATGACACCGTCTGATTGAGCGTGTCGCGGGTCTCAGACCACTGGTTATCATTCTGCTTGCGCTGGAACTGATTCTCTTCCAGCTGGTTTTTAGCGGTTTCAACAGCCGCAGATAAATGACTCTTATCCGCCTCAAACACCAGCTTTAAACCGCCAAGCTGCTTCTCTGTCGTTCCCAGCGCCATATCGGCCTGTTCAAGTTTGCCGAACTCGGGCCGGATACGATCAAACTGCTTAATGAGCTGACATTCGCGCAGCCAGTCATCCACACGGTTACGGCTTAAACTGGACGTGGGCGGCTGCACACCGTCTTCTTCGAGAATAGCGGCAATCATGGCCTTGATGGTTTCCATCTTGCCTTCTTTAGAATGCACGGCTTTGGCCAGCTTCTCGATGTGACGTACATGCAAATTAGGCTGACACAAACTGAAAATACGGGCGTAACCCAACAGCTCCCGTGCATTGCTGCTCTGATTCAGCACACCGTGATCGTTTTGCAAAATGGCACGGAAGTCTTTTGTGGTCAGTAAACTGGTTACCAGCACGTTATTGCGTTTCATCGCTCTGGCTAGCTCGGCGCTGCTGATACTCACCCGTTTACCGTTTTTTTGCGGCAGCAGGTAATCGTCGATATCAAAAGGTTTACCGATAAACCGGTAGTTAACGCCTGTCCCGTTAGAACTCAATACCGCCTGACATAAATCCCCTTCAGCACGGGTAAATTCGTAAATAATAAAACTGGACGTGCGGGGTAAATACCAGCGCTCAAAGCTGTCCCGGGTGGCCGGTACAACGCGGCTGGGATACTCCCCGTAAAATACGGGAATAAGTCGCTGCAAGGTGGTTTTGCCGGATGCATTGGTACCGCAAATATTAGTATGTCCATCCAGTTTGAGTTCAACGACACCCGGCAGGTGGGTATCAATAAGAATGATGCGTTTTAAACCAGCCATAATAATCCTGTCTTCGTACCGGCATATCTTTTTTGTTATCGTCGTGACCGCCGGTATGCGTCTTGCTGAAATTGTTATACCGCTGTCGGGAGGGGAAATATGTCAGGCGTTGCAAACCAGCATTCCGGCCTGCAAAGAGTCTGGCCCGAACCTTTTCTTCAAGGCATCCCTGTCGCCAGCGATATCCATCGTTTAAGCGGGGTAGCAGTGTATTATGAATTGGCAAAATTGCCCAGTGTGGATGTGATTTTGTCGGTATTCCGGTGCACTGTTTGAGTGAATATCAAACAGTGCACCACAAACGATCGTCAGGCCTTAAAGATCTCCACCTGACAGCGTTTCCTGCAGGAAGGTGATACGCTGGATAGCCACATAGCAAAGTGTTTTCACAATAAGTGCATAGAACACTGTCAGCATGGACACGGCGAACGCCGGACCGAAGACACTAAGATCTTCCATAAATGCGCCCATGGAAATCCACCCCAGCACAGTCATCAGTATACCCAGCCACATGATACTGTTACCTAGCAAGGTAAATACTCGTAGGCTAGAAATGGCCTGCGTATTGGTTTCCATGTCTCCCGACATCACCGTTTTAATGGCCAGTTTGCAAGCTTTCCATGATGTTGCGCCTATTGTAAACAGTGCCGCGGGTAGCAATGTGAGTAGCATTGACGGTACATCAATGAACATGCTGATTTCTCCCCCCAACGCCATAGCGAAAAGGGTTAACGCTAAAAATAAACCGACGCTGATAATAAACATAATTACTGCCTTTTGTGTGTCATTAATAAAGTGAATGGAGGTTAATAAACTTTGTCGCCAATACCAAAATGCGTTTGCCAGTACATTATGCTGTGCTTGCCTGGCATAAAACGTTTCATCCAGATCGCCCAGCATCGGCTCCTGCAGGTGTTGGGGTACTATTCTTGCTAACAGACTTTGGGCCAGTCGTGGTGGCTTCTGCAATATACTCAGCATTGTGCGGCCTTATCGCTTAGTGCGATGTTTTGCCACATAGTCTGCAACGCCTGACGAGAGCGTTTCACTGCCGCCTGCCCTTCAGCGGTCACCTGAAAGTATTTTTTTGCCCGTCCGCCCCGTTCTGCTGTCGCTTCTCCCATTGCACTGGTGAGCAGCCCTTTGTCTTCCATTCTGGTCAACGTGGTATACAGTGCGCCGATGCTCACATCCCGCTGAATGCTGTCGTGTAGCAATTGACGAATGGTGGTGCCATAGGCTTGATCACCAAGTTTCAAAATTGCCAGCAACATATACTGCTCAAATTCGCCGAGGTATTTTTCCTTACTCATAGCACCTCCTGTGTTTAGTTTGATCTACAATGTATAACAAATAGTTTTCACGTCAATATCCTATACATTGTAGAAGTTATATCAGGCTATACAGCACAATAGTCTGGCATACCCGACACGCCCTCAACGCCATTACATTCTGACGACCAAAATTACAATTAATAACATAATTGGCTGTGACGCTGATGAATACTTAACGTATTTCTTGTGCGAGGATAAAGACATAGATAACAAACTATTGGCTCTGCTGATTGCAGCAAGTGTGGCCCTCACGGGATGTAATGGCGAATCAGACGATTTACCGCCCGGTAAACTGTCGATGAGTAACTTCAAGAAAAACCGCAGTAAATGGGAGAGCTTGCAGGTTGATGACTACCAAATGCATTACAGGCTGGGTTGTTTCTGTTTAGATGGCGCCACCAGCCAGCGCCTGGTAAAAGTCACCGGCAATCAGCTTGATTCCGCTGTAAATACTGATACCAACGCTGCGTTACCCAGTGAAACCTACGAGACTCTGACTATAGATGAGTTATTCGGTCGTATTGCGCTGGAGGAAAGCCGCGCTGATAAACTTTACGTTGAGTACGATGCTACCTACGGTTATCCGACCAAAATTTCGGTGGACGGCAATGAACAAATGGCAGATAACGAATATACGATTACTGTCAGCGATGTGAAGTTTGCTAACGACGTCAGCTGCACAACTGAAATTCAGCCGGGCTTGTTGTTAACGGTAGTCGATAATATTTCGCAAAGTGCGATAGGTTGCGGTGTAACTGTAACGGCAGAAGAAGATAGCTATAGTGACACGGTGATGAATAGTGAATCCGACTGTATGGATGAAGCGCCGATTGCCATGCTGGCGGAAAGGCCGGGCTTTTATACACTCACTATTTCCAGCGATGGCTATCAGACTCTGACATTAGACAATGTCGGTGTGGGCGCAGATTTGTGTCATGTTATAACACGGGAAATGACCATCGGCCTTACGCCGGAACAATAAAAAAAAGACGGCATGCCGTCTCTTTTTCGTTTTATCTCTGTGGCTTACCGTGGCGGGAACATTCCGCCGCCACCGCCCATGCCACCCATTCCGCCGGGAGGCATCATGCCCTTCATCTGGCGCATCATTTTCTTCATGCCGCCGCCGGACATTTTCTTCATCATTTTCTGCATTTGGGTGAATTGCTTCAGCAGACGGTTAACATCCTGAATTTGCGTACCGGAACCGGCAGCAATACGACGTTTACGGGAGCCTTTGATCATGTCAGGACGCTCACGCTCAGCCGGCGTCATGGAATTGATAATGGCTTCCATCTGATTGAACTGCTTTTCATTGGCCTGATCTTTAATTTTGTCAGCCATGCCGCCCATACCGGGCAACTTGTCCATCAGCCCCATCATGCCGCCCATATTGCGCATCTGTTCAAGCTGCTCTTTAAAGTCCTGAAGGTCAAAACCTTTGCCTTTCTGAACTTTCTTCGCCAGTTTCTGCGCTTTGTCTTTATCAACTTTACGCTCAACTTCTTCAATCAGGCTGAGTACATCACCCATCCCCAGAATGCGCGAGGCAATACGCTCAGGATGGAACGGCTCAAGGGCATCAACCTTTTCACCCATACCAATGAACTTGATGGGTTTGCCGGTGATTTTACGCACCGACAACGCGGCACCACCACGGGCATCACCGTCGGCTTTAGTCAGGATCACACCGGTAAGCGGTAATGCATCATTGAAGGCTTTCGCTGTATTTGCCGCATCCTGACCGGTCATGGCATCTACCACGAACAAGGTTTCAACAGGTTTAACCGCAGCGTGAAGCGCTTTGATTTCATCCATCATGTCTGCATCAACGTGCAAACGACCGGCTGTATCCACTAAAAGTACATCGTAAAATTGTTTTTTCGCCGCATCGATGGCGCCGTTAACAATATCAATGGGCTTTTGTTCAATAGAGGAAGGATGGAAACCCACACCCACATCTGCAGCCAGTGTTTCCAACTGCTTGATTGCCGCAGGACGATAAATATCCGCACTGACCACCAGCACTTTTTTCTTTTCGCGCTCAGTCAGATACTTAGCCAGTTTACCCACACTGGTGGTTTTACCGGCACCCTGCAAACCTGCCATCAAAACGACCGCCGGTGGCTGAGCAGAGAGGTTCAGCTTTTCATTGGCCTCCCCCATGACAGACTCAAGTTCAGACTGTACAATTTTTATGAAGACCTGACCGGGCTTCAGGGCTTTGGTCACCTCAGTGCCTACAGCACGGGCCTTGACCTGGGCTACAAACTCTTTGACTACCGGTAAGGCAACGTCCGCCTCAAGCAGTGCCATCCGCACTTCCCTGAGCGTGTCTTTAATGTTGTCTTCGGTCAGTCTGCCACGGCCACTAACGTTGCGTAACGTCTGACCAAGGCGTTCAGATAAATTCTCAAACATAAGGCAGCTTCTTCAAATCGGTTAACTCATTATTCCCGCCATTATAGCGAAAAAGGCGTTCACAACGAACCTTGATATGTGTTTCTCTGTTTATATTGTCTTAATCTGTGTAAAAACAATGGTTCTGGTTGAATTTCCTTTGCACTTGCAGTATCAATACAGCCAGTAAAACGGGTGCAGGAAAAAGTCACACAGCACCCCTTCGTACAGGAATTGGGATGACCACCGTATTTGCCGTAGCCGGCATAATTTTTTATCTTGCTGCCGCTTTTCTTTTGATGGGCAAGATTGTCAATCAGCAAACACCAAACAAGAAACTGGCAATGATCCTGTCTCTGGCAGGTGCGGCTGCCCATATATGCTACCTGTCACAGGCCATTGTTATTGCCCCTGGCCAGAACATGAGTATTACCAATGTATTGTCACTGGTATCCTGGCTCATCACTGTATCTATGCTTATCAGCGCATCGGTCATGCCTAATATCATTCTGCTGCCCGTGGTGTTTGGATTTTCTGCGATGACAATTGCGGCCGCTCAGGTACTGCCGGTCAGTCATATCATGCACATAGAAATGCAGCCTGGTCTGGTTATCCACATTACCCTTTCGTTATTTGCCTACGGCACGCTGGTGATCGCTTTTCTTTACGCGCTACAAATGTCGTTTATTACGTTTAAGCTGAAACAGAAAGGCGCATCTCTGCTGAATTCGCCGCTACCTCCGTTAATGCTGGTAGAGGGCATGTTGTTTAAGCTACTGCTTGTCGGCACATTCCTGCTGATTTTATCGCTGGTAAGCGGGTTCGTCTTCCTCGACAATATGTTCAGTACCATGTATGCCCATAAAACTGTCCTGTCGATAATTGCCCTGGCAGTTTATATTGTCCTGCTTACCGGTCAGCATATTTGGGGCTGGCGCGGCAAACAGGTTATCGTACTCACCGTTATTGGTTTGATGCTGCTCACACTCGCTTATTTTGGAAGCCGCTTTGTCAGAGAAATACTGCTTTAAAGGCTTCTTAATGTCTTAAAATGCAGATAAAATGCCCGAAAAGGCCAGTTATAATAAAGATTCATTAACTTACACTTGAAACCCGCTGTCTGAATAACTAAATTGGATAGTCCACACAGGTAAAGGAACCCGGATTTTTGGACGACATATCAACGAGTACGCTATTTATTGCACTTGGCGTGCTGATTTTTTTATCTGCCTATTTCTCCAGCTCTGAAACAGGCATGATGTCGATAAACCGTTATCGGCTCAAACACTTGCAAAACGAAGGTAACCGTGCAGCTTTACGGGTGCAAAAGTTACTTGAACGTCCTGACCGTCTCATCGGCCTGATCCTGATTGGTAACAACCTGGTTAATATTGCGGCGTCTTCTATCGCAACAATTATCTGCACCCGCCTGTTTGGCGATTACTGGGGATTTTTTGCAACCACATTTGGCCTTACTCTGGTCCTGCTGATATTTGCTGAGGTCACCCCGAAAACACTGGCGGCGTTGTACCCTGAAAAAGTCGCGTTCCCGAGCTCAGTCATACTGCTGCCTCTGCTATTTGTACTTTATCCGTTTGTTGCACTCATCAATTCCATCACTAACAGTATTTTGTTCCTGCTGCGTATTAATCCGACAAATGGTAACGATGACTCCCTGAGCCGGGAGGAATTACGGACGGTGGTATACGAAGCCGGCACGATGATTCCGAAAAAGCACCAGGATATGCTGGTGGGTATTCTTGATTTAGAGAATGTCACCGCCGAAGATATCATGGTTCCCAGAGCAGACATTGTCGCTATCGATATCAACGATGACTGGAAGAAAATCCAGAAGCAACTTACCCATGCCCAGCATACCCGTGTACTTCTGTATCGTGACAGCATTGATGATGCCGTGGGCTTCGTGCATTGTCGTGACGCCCTTCGTCTGTTATCAAAAGATCAATTCACTAAGTCGAGTTTGCTACGCGCAGTGCGTGAAATTTACTTCACACCGGAGTCCACTCCACTACATACTCTGATGTACAAATTCCAGGCAGAAAAAGAACGTATTGCTCTGGTGGTCGATGAATACGGCGATATTATGGGCCTGGTCACGCTGGAAGATATTCTTGAAGAGATCATCGGTGACTTCACCACGTCCATGGTGCCGGATCACAGTAAAGAAGCGAACATTCAACAGGATGGCAGTGTGCTGGTAGATGGCAGTGCTAACGTGCGTGATTTAAACAAGGAAATGGACTGGAAGTTGCCTGTTGACGGCCCGAAAACCCTTAACGGTCTTATTCTGGAGTACCTGGAAGAAATTCCGGAAAATCAGGTCAGTGTGCGTCTCGCCGGTTATCCTATGGAGATCGTGGATATAAAAGACAATATGGTGAAAACCGTGCGTATCCTACCCGAATACTTCACTGAGCCGCGGGATAACGCTTCAGATATTTAATTTACTCTGATTTCTCTTTGGCCTGCGCTCTGCGGGCCAGTACCTGCGCTTTCGCCGCAGCAACTTTACCCGACAACACATTCAGTTTGCCTAGGATATCTTTTAGCTCCTCATCATCTCTGAGATCGGCTTCCGCCATATGACTCTCCAGAGATCGACGGAGCAAATCCGGAATAGATTTGGTCGTCATTAGGAATACTGCCCTGCGCAGCTGGTTACACTCTCACTAACCTGTTTATCGGTTAATAAACCAACTTCTGAAGCATTTTTTTGATTTTATTGAGAAAGCCTTAAGAATCTTTGGCTTAGGGTTATCCCTGGAAATGTGCTAGCAGTTCGCCATGCTGTTTCTGCACATTATAGCGGACGACAGCAACTGAAGCGGTGGCAAACAGGCTGTTACTGGGTATGACACACACCTCATCAAGAAAATAGCTGACAAAGGGCATGTGGCTGACTAGCAGCATACGTTCAACAGGCTGACTTCTACTCTGTGTAGCGGTGAACAGGGTGTCTACATAGTCGTGTGCGAGCTTTGAATTGCCTTCCGGAATAATGTCTTCACACAACTCCGTTTTATTAGCACTGATATCCAGACTGACCATGTCAAATGTTTGACGAGCACGACGGTAAGGACTGATCAGAGCCAGATCTATTTGCCGGTCCTGGCAGTAGTTATCAATAAGCCAGTTAGCACTGACTGATGCCTGAGCCCTTCCATAATCGGTAAGTTGCCGGCTTTTGTCATCAACCCGTAATGATTCCGCCTCACCGTGGCGCATGATAAACAATAAAATGTCGGCGTTGGAATTTTGACGTGGCATAGTTTAATGAATATGATGAAAGACTACACTGTAACCATAGCAGACCGGAAAAGACTAGCCTAGTATAAATATGTAAGACTTTAGGTGATACGGACGTGTAATCAATTCAGGAAGCGCAAGCGCCGGAAAGTTACCTTTTAAGAAATGCAGTAAAAAACATAAATAAAGAGAGCATTTTGACAACACCACTGAATCTGGAAAAAGCCACTTTCCATACGCTTCCAAATGGCCTGCGGGTCATGATTTACCAGCATGAACTGACACCCTCCACCTATGTTTCCATGTCTGTCCGTGCCGGCCATTTTTATGATCCCGAACAGTGTGAAGGTTTATCTCACCTCCTCGAGCACATGATGTTTCTTGGCAGTCGCCACTTGCCTAAGCCCAACAGCATTAATGATATGGTGGACAGTGCAGGCGGCAGTATTAACGCCTGGACCGGCACTGAGTTTGCTAATTACCATTTTCATTGCAGAAGCGCGGAACTCAAACGCATTCTTCCCGCTTTTGCAGATATGCTCAGACTCCCTTTGTTAGATAAAGACACTCTGGATAAAGAAATCAACGCTATCGAGGCGGAATTTCAATTTAAACGTAAAGATGATTTGCGCCGTCTTTATCAAATCCATAAAGAAACCGCGAATCCGGCCCATCCCTTCAGTAAATTTTCTGTAGGCAATGCCAATATTTTCCGCTCTTTACCGGAAGATGAACTGCATAAAGCGTTACAGGGTTATCATTGTCAGTACTACACTGCCAGCAATATGTGCCTGGCCATTTTTACCAGTGAAGATCCGGAAGATGTGCTGGAACTGACACAGCAGAGCTTCAGTGCATTCCGTCAGGGTGAAGAAGCGCCAAAAGAATGGCCGCCACTTTATAACGAAGAACAACTTGCGGTAGATATTAATATCATTCCGTTGCAAACCGCGCGGCGGATGATTGTCACCTTTGCTCTGCCCGGACTCCATCTGGATTACCGCACCAAACCGCTTAACTATTTAAGTCATCTCATCGGCGATGAAGGTGAAGGCAGCTTACTGGCCTGTCTGAAGGCTAAAAACTGGGTCACCAATCTGATAGCAGGCAGCGGGATTGAAGGCGATGACTTTAAAGATTTCAATGTCAGCTTTCAGTTAACCGAAGAAGGTCTGAACAACAGAGACAGCATACTGGAAGCCTTATTTGCATTCGTCAGGCTCATTAAAAACAGCATTGATGAGAAGTGGCGGTATCAGGAAAAAGCGCATCTTGGCGCACTGGCTTATCAGTATGAAGAGAATCCCAAGCTGCAAAGTATTGTTTGTGAATATTCCCAGCATCTGTTCACCTTTGACAGCGAAGAAATTAAGCTCTTCAGAATCATTATCGACAGTTTTGACAAGCAGAAGCTGGAACAAGCACTGTCCTTTTTTACCCCCCGTACAATGCGGGTAAAAATGATTGCGCCGGACCTTCCCACAGATTCGGTGTGCCGGCACTATAACGCCCGCTATCAGATGCGCCCTTTGCCTGAGGACTTATTGCACAAGCTGGCAGAGCCGGAAGCTTACGACGGTTTACAGTTACCTCCGCCCAATCCTTATCTGGGTGATGATTATCACCTTACTATTCCGGGCGATGATTATTTACTGCCAGGAGCACTGGTCAGAGAAGAACATTTCGCATTCTGGTTTGCGCAGGACAACCAGTTCCACAGCCCGAAAGGCGATATTTATATTTCTTTCGATGCACCTGCATTTACTGACAACCTGATTGCAGTAGCGGCAAAACGTATCTGGCTCGCAGCGCTGAATGACCATTTGCAGGCGAAATATTACCGCGCAGAAATTGCCGGCCTGCATTACCGGATTTACGGGCATCAGGCTGGTTTTACCCTCCATACCCGCGGATTTTCAAATCATCAGGTCAAGCTGGCTGGTCAGCTGCTGGAAACTATCCATCAATTTATGCCTGAAGCATCCCAATTTGAGCGTCTGAAAGCCATGCAGATTCAGACCCTTGAAAATGCCCTGATGAATAAGCCTACCAACCGGTTGTTTTCACGGCTCAGCGTGATTGTTCAGCGCAACACCCAGGCGCCGGTGGAACTGCTTAAGGCAGTCCGTGAATGTTCTTTCGAAAATATGACAGACATTTGCCGGCAGGCGCTGAATAAATATTTCGTCGAGAGCTTCATGCATGGCAACTGGCCGGCAGAAGAAGCCTCAACCTTTGCAGAGCATTTAAAAGGTGCCTGTCCCGGCGCCGGTTGTCAGCCATTGTCCCGCGCTGTGACCCAATTACCTGTTGGCGAAGCCCTCTATCACGAAGTCATATGTGAACACGATGACGCGGCAGTAGTGCTTTATTTACAGGCGCCGGGAAACAGCCTGAAAGACACCGCCATGTGTATGGTGCTGGAACAAATGCTCGCCGCCCCGTTTTTCAATGTACTCAGAACAGAAAAGCAACTCGGGTACGTGGTCGGCACCGGCTATGTGCCACATAATCAGCATCCGGGTATGGCTTTCTACATTCAAAGTCCGTCTCACGAACCGGAAGTTCTGCTTAAAGAAATGACCTCCTTTCTGTTTGAGCAACTTAATGAAATTGATTTTTACCGGTTCTACTGGTCAACGATTCAAAAGAATCTGCTAAAACAGATGGAAGAGCGTGATTTATCACTGTCGATGAAATCACAGAGGCTGTGGGTAAGCCTGGGCATTCAGGATCATGGTTTTGACAGGAACAGCAAGCTTGCCGACCTGATCTGCAGACTGTCTTTTACCGATATACAGGACTACGCCAACGCGCTGGCCAAACGAAGATTGTTCGGCGAACTGGTATTGTTTGCACCCGGTAAATTCAAAGGTATCGATGTACCTCAGGACAGATTGCTCAGCGACCTGTCATCGTTCAAAAAGCAAACACCTTATTTTGACTGATTTTTCACGATAAATAGGGTGTAAACTTTAAAGTGGACAAGAATTAACCTCCTCTGTCCCCTATCCGGAAAAAAACTTGTAGATATTGGCTGATTTCGGCATATTGAACCTTCGGTTTGAATGGATGCTGCCGATAATAAACGTAATTAAAACGATAAAATAATACGGCCAAAGGTGTATTGGTGCGCTCAACCTTAATCTGGATTTTTGTCAGCTGCATTCTGCTGCCGGGGTATCTACTCTGTGCGGAGAGTAAGGCTGTATCAATCACAGACATTTACTTCCAGAATATCTCGCAAAAAGATGGTATTTCAGACCATAGCATTCTGGATATTGTTGAAGACAAGAACGGAAGCTTGTGGATTGCCACACTCACCGGCCTGCACCGTTATACCGGTTATTCAGAAGGTGCTAAACAGTATCACCCTCTAACTTCAAATCCCCGTTCTCTGCCTTCGACATGGATAAACGATCTGTTTATCGATGATAAGGGCACCCTTTGGGTAGGCACAGACCAGGGCCTGGCGAAATACAATGCCCAGACTGACGACTTTACCGTCATCGCTTTTGAAGCCAATACGTCAAAATCTAAATACATCAGAAAAATAATAGCAGACGAAAACGGTCGCTTGCTTGTCAGTACCTATGACGAAATTTATCGCCTGCAACCAGATGGAAAGGTGCTGATCCCGGCTTTTCGTGGCACAAAGTTACCCGACGATATGCTGGTTATTTATAATGAAGCACACCGTTTATGGATAGGAACAAAGAACCACGGTGCTTTCATTCTGAATAAAAACAGTGATCAGATATTCCCGCTTTCAAAAGTGAATCCCTATGGTTATTCAGTTGCTCAAAACCGTGTGCATGACATCCAGGTAATCGACGGGGAATACTGGCTGGCAACAGGAGACGGAATTACAAGGATTGCCAATAACGGCGAAATCTCTTATTTGGGCAGTTCAGAAGACAACCAGCCAATTAAATTATCTACCACGTCTGCACTGACACAGGTCGGAGATATCGTCTGGATAGGCACTTTCAAAGGTCTGGCTATCTACGACCTGAGAAAAAGACAATTTATCGCAGCAGGCCAGAAAAGCGCAGAACTTACCGGCTTAACACAGAAAATAATTTTTTCTATTCAGGCAGACAGTAATGGCAGCGTGTGGGTTGGCACCTATTCAGGCTTATTCAGATACCAGCCAAAACTTAGTGCTGTCCGCACGTTTGAAAACAGAAAAGAATTTCAGAAAGCTTCCATCTCTTCAACCATTTGGGCCATCGATGAAGATGCGAATGGTGATCTATGGTTTGTCACGCAAAATGAAGGATTAGGTAAGTTTGACCGGGATCTTGGAACAATCGACTACTTTATCGAAAATTCCAAGAGTAACCTTTGGGATTTGATTATTGATGACAATGGCTACTTTTGGATTGCAAGTACTAGCGGCCTGCTAATATATGAATATCAGAACGGAAAATTCAATTTACTTACAACACTTTTCAAGAACAAGGTGTTGGAAAGCCTGTATTTTGATGGCAAATATGTTTGGTTAAGTTTGAATAATGGTGAGTTGACTTCTATACCCAGTTCAATGCTAGGTGAGGCAGAAAGTATCAGCGAACTGGAAACCCTTTCTACAGATTACCAAATTGTACAAAGTGATACTGTTGTTTTTCCTATATTCACGGACAGTGAACAGAGGCTTTGGGTATCAACACCTGATAAAATACTGGTCTTCGACCCCGTTGCCGGTGAGGTTGTCAGAGTCATTGAAGACCCGACAAATAACAGCTTCAGGGCCATGAATGTTCACTATTGGCGAAATTTCTATTGGGTCACCACTTTTTATAACGGTGTTATTAAAATTAATGCCCATAGTCTCGAGATTGAAGACCGCCAACAAGTTTTGCAGGATGCAGGAGTGACCTTCTCTGCTCAGGGTCGTGACAGTTCAGTGTGGTACACCAACAGGTTGGGTATAACGCGTGTAGATCTTTTCACTCTTGAATCCAAAGATTATATTTCAAAGGAAGCATTGGGATATAATGAGTTCAGTGAGAGTGCTGCCCTACTTACCTCTGACGAAGCACTGGTTTTTGCCGGTTCGAAAGGATTCAATATACTAACTAAAACTTTTATTGAAAGAGATTTAGTTCAGACTTCTCAAACACGTCCACCACATCTTTTTGATCTTAAAATATTTGGCTCATCTTCAATTAGCGATTTTGATGATGAAACAAAATTGACTAATACCAGCATTTTAGAAAAGTCCGGGTATTCTCTGGATTACGAACAATCCCGTTTCAGTATTACTTTTGGTCTCATTAATCCGGTAACCGCTGAAGATGTGGTTTACCGTTATCGCATGCCAGGGAATGTAGATGACTGGTTCCCGGCTGATACCAGCAGACTGGCACAATTTAATAACGTGCATTTCGGCAATTATGTCTTTGAAGTGCAGGCCAAGGAAGGGGATAAAACCTGGTCAGACAGCACCAGCTTTAAAATATCTGTTGGCCGGCCTTTCTGGTTACATAGTGCAGCACTGGTGTTTTACGCCTTTATAGCACTCTCCGTACTCTTTTACATTCTGCGCCAGTACCAGTTACGTAAGCAGGGTCAGCGGGCTATACAAGAGTCGGAAGAACGGTTGAAACTTACCCTGTGGAGTTCCGGCGACGAACTCTGGGACTGGGACGTTTACCGTGGTCAGGTTTATCGTGCTAACACATGGGGCACGCTGGATTTCCCTCAGGACAACATCCGCACGTCCAGTGCTTATGATGCCAATATTCATCCCAATGACGTCATGCGTGTTCAGGAAGCCTTAAAGGCTCACCTGGAAGGTAAATCTGAATTTTATGAGCTGGCCTACCGGGCAAAAACGTTTTCTAACTCGTGGATTTGGGTACTCGACCGCGGCAAGGTTGTGCAGCGGGACCATAATCAGCAACCCATGCGGATGACGGGTACACTGAAAAACATTCATCATCTGAAAGAAGCTGAGGAACAGTTAAACCTGTTCAAACGGTCTATTGAAAATATCTCCGAAGGGGTATTCATTACCGATACCAATTTCCGCTACATCTCGGTCAATAACGCCTATTGCGGTTATACCGGAGAAAGCCGTGATCAGGCACTGGCTTCGTACATGTACTTTAACCAGTATCCGGATGCCTTTACCGAAGAAATTAAGAAAACATTGCGCACTAAAGGTAACTGGTTTGGCGAAGTCGAATCAGCCCGGGTGAACGGTGAGCGCTACGAGATGGAACTGAATATCGATGCCGTACATGATGACGATGGCCGTATCAGTCATTTTGTGGGTGTATTCTCTGACATAACATCCCGTAAGAGCACAGAAAAAGAATTGCTGAAGCTGGCGAATACCGACCCGCTGACAGAACTCCCTAACCGCTCTTTCTTCCAGGCCAGCCATCAAAACCTGGTCCGTAAAGCAGCGTCTCATACCCTGCTCTGTCTGGACATGGACAACTTTAAGAAGATTAATGATTCCCTTGGCCACCAGACCGGCGACGTGCTGATTAAGCAAATCGCCAAGCGCTTACAGCGTATTACCGGCACTACGGCAACCTGTTACCGTCTTGGCGGTGATGAATTCAGTGTTCTGATGGAAGATCAGGCAGACATCCACACTATTACCCATTATGCACAGGACATTCTGGATAACCTGTCACGGCCTTTCATTATTAATAAGCAGGAATTTGTACTTGGTGCCAGTATCGGTATCGCCTTTTATCCTGATGACGGTAAAACACCTCAGGAAATGCTGAAAAACGCAGATACCGCTATGTACTTTGCGAAAAACAATGGTGGTAATACGTATAAGTTCTTCAGTGGTGAAATGAACCAGAACGCCGTGCGCCAGTTGCAGATAGAAAACCTGATCCGTCAGGGCATAAAAGACGATCTGTTCACGGTTTATTACCAGCCTAAAGTTGATATTGCCTCGGGTAAGCTGGTGAGTATGGAAGCCCTGGTGCGCTTTGAACACCCGCAAAAGGGTATTGTCAGTCCGGGTCAGTTCATTCCGCTGGCAGAACAAACAGGGCAAATTGTTGAAATTGGTGAACAGGTACTGCGTAAGGCCTGTGCAGATACCAAACGCTGGGTCAACGCCGGCTTGTTCTCCGGCCGTGTAGCGGTGAATATTTCTGCCAAGCAGTTTGAGTTGCCAAACCTGGACGACCGGATTGAGCAAATCCTGAAGGAAGTAGGGTTATCCCCGCTCCATCTGGAGTGTGAAATTACCGAAGGCACGCTGATGGAGAATCCGGATCAGGGTCTGGAAATGATG
This sequence comes from Alteromonas sp. ABH4_456, assembly GCF_056160645.1. NCBI lineage: Bacteria > Pseudomonadati > Pseudomonadota > Gammaproteobacteria > Alteromonadales > Alteromonadaceae > Alteromonas > Alteromonas sp. ABH4_456. The sequence continues at coordinate 388,366 of NZ_JBSWXO010000004.1, read as the reverse complement.
AAGCGTCTGCGGGACCGGGGTATTCACCTGGCACTGGATGACTTCGGAACAGGCTACTCTTCTTTGGCGTATCTTAAGCGCTTCCCGCTGAATACGCTGAAAATCGATAAAGCGTTCATTGACGACATTGCAGAAAGCAGCACAGACCGGCATATGGCTGCCGCTATCATCAATATTGCCCATAATCTGGGGCTAAAAGTGGTCGCTGAAGGTGTGGAACAGGAAAAACAACTGACGATTTTACGTCGCTACGAATGTGAAATGTTACAGGGTTATTTGTATTCAAAACCACTGAATGCTGAACGATTTGAGAAATTACTTCAGGAAAATCAAAAGCTTTATAACCTCATCGGTCAGAATTCTTACTGAACTCCCCTGCGTCAAAAATAAGGCGTAGTACACATCTTAATTTATTGCAAATCTTTTTTTCTGGCACCATCAAAATTCAGTTTAAAAACAACACGTTTAAATTACTGAAAAATAAGAGTTTTAAAACTTTCATACTACTAAAGGTTTAGGTTGGCACGCATATAGCAATATCTCTGGTGCACCGGCGAGAACGGTGTTGTTTGTTCAAATAAAAAATCAGAGGATATTTATAATGTTAAAAGCAGCCGCTGTAGCACTAGCACTTTCCACAACTGCACCTGTCACTGTAGAAGAAGGCGCCAAGCCTGTTGAGAAACAACAGGAAGCCACGACTCAGTTCCAGAAGATGAAGCCTTGCACACACCTGAATGCTTGTGATTTAGACTAATTTTGGTCTTAACACAAAAAAGTCAGAACAGTCTGACTTTTTTTATGCCTGAAATTCGCCACGGAAGGCGATACATAGCCATTTAAGGCTAAGCGGCAAACACGGGTCCACGATACCCTGCAATTTCACGCCACAGTAAGTACCGCTTCATATTAAACAGCGGGAAAAGTGCCGGCCCCAGTAATAAACCACCTACTGCCCAGCGTTTCGCATTCATTCCGGCTTTCATTGCTGCAACGTAATATCCCGCAGCACAACACCCAAACACCATTAAAGCCAGAAAAACCATCATAGGAAAAATAACCTCTTGATTAACTACGCCAAAAAATTGACTGCAAAATAACCAAACCGGTTGCAGTGTACTTATTTTGACCACGAAAGCCAGTTAAAACAGCGCTTAAAACAAAAAGTCGGGCAAAGCCCGACTTTTTAACACTATTAAAACATTAGTAAAACGTTTTGTTTTCTTTTGCCATTTCCTGTAAACATTCAGCCGGCGTGAATTTCGGATCAACACTGCCCGCAAGTTGCGTCAGCTTGTTGACTACGGTATCCAGTCCCAATGTGTCCATGTAGCGGAAAGGCCCTCCGAGGAATGGCGGAAAGCCGATACCGAAGATTGCCCCGATATCGCCGTCGCGGGCACTGCGTATCACCCCTTCGTCCAGACAACGTGCAGCTTCATTCAGCATCATCAGTACACAGCGTTCCGCGATGGCCCTTTCGCTGAGTTTCTTCGACGGGGTCACACCAAGCACGGCGTAAATGGAATCATCCACTTCCTTACCGGGTTTCTTACCTTCGTACAAATAAAAGCCTTTACCATTCTTTTTCCCTTTACGGTCATCAGCCAGCACTTTGTCAAATGCCGCAGGCGCCTCGAAGCGGCTGCCAAACTGTTCAACCAAAAATGGGATAATCTTGGTCCCGACATCAATGCCGACTTCATCCAGTAACTTAACCGGCCCCACAGGAAAGCCAAATTTCACCAGTGACTTGTCGATATACTCCACCGGCTCACCAGCCAGCAGTAAACAGGCCGCTTCATTCATATAAGGAGCAAGAATACGGTTCACATAGAACCCTGCCCCGTCCTTCACCACTACCGGGGTTTTCCCCTGCTTGCGGGCAAACTCTACTGTGGTTGAAATAGTCTCGTCTGACGTTTTGTCATGAGCGATAACTTCCGCCAGCGGCATTTTGTCTACCGGAGAGAAGTAATGCAGGCCAATAACATTCTCCGGCCGTTGTGCCTTCGCAGCAATGTCAGTGATCGGAATGGAGGATGTATTTGAAGCGAAAATCGTTTCAGCTTTGCAGTTGGCTTCAACATCAGCCACCATCTGTTGCTTCAGAGCAAGATCTTCAAATACCGCTTCAATCACAATATCAGCGTCCTGAAAACCACGGTAGTCAAGACTTCCGGTGAGTAAGGAAAGCTGTTTTTGCATCTCACTTTTCAGCATGAAGCGCTTTTTCACTTTCTTGTTAAGAATGTCGTAGCTGTACTTCATCGCATTGGCGATACCTTCCTCACGAACATCTTTGATCCGTGCAGGGACACCGGCTTTGGTTGCCGTTACATAAGCAATACCACCGCCCATCAGGCCACCGCCGAGTACACCGGTTTTATGCACTTTGGCAGGCTTTACGCCTTCCACACCATGTTCTTTCTTCATCTCTGTGGTGGCAAAGAAAATTTGACGTAACTGGAATGACTCCGGTGTCATCACCAGCTTACCGAAGGCATCAGCTTCTGCATGAAGTCCGGCTTTCATACCGTCATTCAGACCGGTTTCAATGACATCAATGATCATCGCCGGTGCCGGATAGTTGCCTTTTGTTTTCGCAAAAGTTTGCTCTCTGGCTTTCTTAAACAAAAGATTACGGCCGAAACGATTTTGCTCCAGCGCTTTATTCACCAGGCCTTTTTGCGGGGCATCACGGTGTGGCTTTGCTTTAAGCGCAAATTGTTCAGCCACATCAAGCAGCACACTTTGCGGTACCATGTCATCAACAATCCCATACTTCTTCGCCTGCTTAGCACGGGCCGGCGCGCCGGTGAGCATCATTTTCATTGCCTGCTGTACACCAATCAGGCGCGGTAACCGCTGGGTTCCGCCACTGCCGGGCAGCAAGCCTAACTGAACTTCTGGCAAGCCCAACTGTGTCTTTGGTGAATCGGTACAAATACGATAATGGCAAGCCAGTGCCAGTTCCAGTCCACCACCCAGCGCAGGGCCATGAATAGCGGCAACAAAGGTGGCTTTCATATTCTCAATGCGATCAAACACAGCCTGACCACCAGCCGCCAGTGCTCTGGCATCAGCCTCGGTTTCACAGGCTGCAAGCATAGTGATGTCAGCACCGGCAACAAAGGAAGAAGGTTTTCCGCTTGTCAGCACAACACCTTTAATGCTGCTGTCGCTCTCAATTTGATCCAGTACCGCAGAAATCTCGTCTCCGAAAGCCGCTTTCAGCGTATTCATTGACTCGCCCGGGACATCCATCGTCAGAATGGCAACACCATTGTCCTGTCTTGTAAGGGTAAATGCTTTGGCAGATGAATCACTCATAACCACGTCCTGATTTTCCTGTTCGCTCATTATTCTGTCTCCACAATCATGGCTGCGCCTAAACCACCGGCAGCACATGCGGTCAACAATCCGCTTCCGCCGCCACGGCGCTGTAATTCATTCAGCATCTGGGTGATCATCCGGGTGCCGGTAGCAGCAAAGGGGTGACCATAGGCGATAGAGCTGCCCATCACGTTAAATTTGTCCATGTCGATTTCACCGGTAGCTTTATCACGACCCAGTTTTTCTTTTGCAAATTTGTCGCTGGCAAACATTTTCACATTGGCCAGTGTCTGGGCTGCAAATGCCTCGTGCATTTCAATCAAAGTGAGGTCGTTCAGCGTCATACCGGCTCTGTCCAGCGCCATTGGCGTGGCATAAGATGGTCCCATCAGCATGTCTTCCCACACATCAATAGCTGCGAAGGCATAGCTGCGGATGTAGCCTAACGGGGTATAACCCAGTGCTTTAGCTTTGCTTTCCGTCATCATCAATACTGCAGATGCACCATCAGTCAGCGGCGTTGCGTTAGCGGCCGTCACAGAGCCGTATTTCTTATCAAATACAGGGCGCAGTTTGGCGTAGCCTTCCACCTTTGAGTCAAAACGAACATTGTTATCTTTACCCAGCGCGCCTTTGAACGGCTCTGCATAGGCCGTCATTACCTCATTATCCAGCTTACCTTCATTCCAGCTTGCTGCCGCCAGAGAATGAGAGCGGTGTGCCAGTTCATCCTGAGACTGTCGTGAGATACAGTGAGTCTTGGCCATCTGCTCTGCTGTCTGTCCCATGGACAAGCCTGTGGAATATTCTGCAACTGCAGGCGGCACAGGCATTAAATCTTTTAATCCCAGCTTTTTAACAATCGCCCACTTCTGACCGACTGTCTTTGCCTTTTGCAGATCCACCAGTGCACGGGCAAGTTTTTTCGACACGCCAATTGGTGATACAGATGTTGAATCGGCACCACCGGCAATACCAACTTCTACGGTACCGGCCATCATGCTCTCGGCAATGTTAACCGTGCTTTGAAAGCTGGTAGCGCAGGCGCGGGACACACTGTAAGCGTCAGTGTGCACATTCATGCCTGTACCCAGAACGATCTCGCGGGCAATGTTGGGCGCTTCCGGCATTTGCACAACTTGTCCGTACACCACCTGATCCACCAGCTCCGGTGATACGCCATTACGGATGAGCAGTTCATTGACCACCATCTTGCCCAGATCAACGGCGGGCACACCGTGGAAATACGTTGCCATTTTCGCGAATGGCGTACGTAATCCTGCGACTATCGCGATTCTGTCACCGTTACGGGTTGTGACTGATTGTTTAGCTGTCATGTTGCACCTGAATTAAATGACCCTAAGTGGTCAGACCTGTAAAGAGTTAGATTTTTACAAACAATGAACAAAATAGCAAATTTCCCCTGCAGGCAGTTCATCCTGAAAAATTGCCAGCTTATCCAAGAGCCTGAAACTAATGTAGTTTAAGAACATCACAAAGCCCATTAACGGCTATACAATAAATTTACGCCGGTGGCTTGAAGCGCAGGATTCGGGCCTTATTATGTATAGGTACTCATCCGGCTATGTAAAAGATTGCATTGCGTTGTCTGTCCTGACGGTTCATTTGCAAGGTTGCACAGAACACAGGTACGACTGAGAGCTCAGTTAGCCGGTCGACGTAAATGTGCGCTGGTTTCAAAAAATAAAAGTGGATTAAATCACTATGTCTGCAGAGCAGTTTCAACAACTTCATACTTATTTAGACTCCCAGATTATTGGTCAGAGTGAACTGACGAAAAGCCTGTTGATTGCGCTTTTAGCCGATGGACATATGCTGGTTGAAGGCCCGCCGGGGCTGGCAAAAACCCGGGCGATTAATGCACTCGCTCATGGCATTGACGGCGATTTTCACCGTGTTCAGTTTACCCCTGATCTGTTACCGGCAGATTTAACCGGAACAGACATTTATCGTCCTGAGACCGGTGAGTTTGTATTTCAGCAGGGCCCCCTTTTCCATAACCTGGTACTGGCTGACGAAATTAACCGGGCGCCTGCCAAAGTGCAGTCTGCGCTGTTAGAAGCCATGGCTGAACGTCAAATTACAGTGGGAAATAAAACTTATGCGTTACCGCCGCTGTTCCTTGTCATGGCCACGCAAAATCCCCTTGAACAGGAAGGGACGTACCCGTTGCCGGAAGCTCAACTTGACCGCTTCCTGATGCACGTGAGTATTGATTACCCGGGCGCTGACACTGAGCTGTCGATTCTGCGCCTTACCCGCGATGAAGAGCTGAAAAAAGCCACCGTTGCACCACCTTCTCTGAGCCAGCAGGATATATTCACTGCCAGAAATGCTGCCTTGTCTTTGCATATGGCACCGGAACTGGAGCAATACCTGGTTCAGATCGTTATGGCGACCCGGACGCCTGAAGCGTTTGATGCAAAAATGGCGAACTGGATAGAATTTGGTGTAAGCCCGCGGGCCACCATTGCCCTTGACCGCTGTGCCCGTGCCCACGCGTGGCTGGCCGGACGTGATTTCGTCGGGCCGGATGACATTCAGGCTGTGGCGCATAATGTGTTACGTCACCGGATTATTTTATCCTACGAAGCCGAAGCGGAAGGCATTACTGTGGATCAGGTACTGGACAACATTTTAAACCTGGTGGCAGTACCTTAAGCTGATGAACGCCGTACATGATACGCTGGCGGCACTGAAAAGCGACGGGGTGAATCTGTCGCTGAGTGAGTTGATCCGTTACCAGCAACTAACCAAACTGCTAAATCTGAAACCGGCTACACCGCCCAGGGCGCTGATGTCCGGTGGTTACCTGAGCCGGCACAAAGGCAGAGGCATGGAGTTTGATGAAGCCAGGCATTACCAGCCGGGCGACGATATCCGTGCAATCGACTGGCGGGTCACCGCCCGCACAGGCAAAACCCACACGAAAATATACCGTGAAGAGCGGGAACGGCCGGTGTTTATTTTATGCGATTTAACCGCCGGCATGCAGTTTGGTAGTCAGTTGCTGCTGAAATCTGTTCAGGCTGCCCATATCGCCGCCCTGCTGAGCTGGTCTGCCGCCGCAAGGGGCGATAAAGTCGGTGCATTTATTTTTAACGACACCATGCACCGGGAATGTAAGCCGCTTTCCCGTCAGCGTGCTGTGTTATCTCTGTGTCACGAATTGATCCGCGTGCAACAGGGGGCCGCTCAAAAAGACGCACAAACGTCACAGGCATTTTCAGATGCCTGCCTCAGGCTACGCCGTTTAGCCAGACCGGGCAGCCTGGTTTATTTAATTTCCGATTTTGAAAACCTGCAGCAAGGCGCAGAACAGCCCCTCAGTCATCTCGCCAGACATTGCGACGTACATGCTATCCGCGTAGGCGATCCCATGGATACCCATCTGCCCGACGTAGCGGTATCTCAGCAAGTCAGCGTGACCAATGGCGCAGATGAACAAAGCTGGCTGCTGGGCGATAAGTCTCTGGGTAAAAAATACAGTCAGTGGCGGGGAGAAGTAAGAATGAGTATTGAAAGCTTCTTCCAGTCGAAGATGATCAAATTCAGCCAGGTTTCCGCCGGTTTACCCCTGGAGCAACAGCTTGAAATGCTGGGGAGGCAGCCACGATGACACCTCCTGCCGGACAAAATCCGTTAGATCAGTTAAAAGCTATTCACACACCGGCTGAAGTCAGCGCGTGGCCGCTTGCCTGGGGTTGGTGGGCGCTGATTGCTGTTGTACTTATTATTCTTATCAGTGCCGTCATCATGTGGCGGAAACACCGCAGGTTTAACGGTGCGAAACGGGAAGCCCTCACCCTCCTTGCCAGCACAGATACGCAAGTGAGTACAGCCCCGGCAAATATCAATGCCATCCTGAAGCGGGTCAGCCGTCACTATGATGAAAAGGCAATGGCTTCATCCGGGTCGGGAGAAGAATGGCAGCACTACTTAACGTCAGCCCTGCCCGAAAAAGAACGCGGCTCATTTACCGCAGGATTTTCACCGGCGAACAGTAACATGTACCGCCCGCAAGGCGTCACACCGGAACAGGCAGAAGCGATGAAATCCGCTGCTCTGTTATGGGTGCAAAAAGCACGTATTTATGCCTTTTCTTTACGCAGTTCTGGAAAGGAGTCAGCCCGCAATGTTTGAATTTGCATGGTGGTGGGCATGGTTCGCCCTTCCGTTACCTTTATTATTTATGTTGCTTCCGGCACAGCCACGCTCTCAGGGCGCGGCACTTAAAGTGCCCGCATTAATTCCGGGTAGCGAAAGCGCTGTGAATAAACCCGGCCGCTCCCGGTGGCTGACGCTTATTGCCATCATAAGCTGGACTTTACTGGTCTGCGCCGCTGCCCGCCCCCAATGGCTTGGCGAACCGGTGAGTATCCCGAATGAAGGCAGGGAATTAATGCTCGCGGTGGACTTGTCCGGCAGTATGAAAATTGATGATATGGAAGTTAACGGCCGTCAGGTGAACCGCCTGGTCATGATAAAATCTGTCCTCCACGATTTTATTGAACGCCGTGTCGGCGACCGTCTCGGTTTAATTCTGTTTGCAGACACCGCTTACCTTCAGGCACCGCTTACCTACGACCGTCAGACCGTTGCTACCCTGCTGGATGAATCTGTCATTGGTCTGGTCGGGGAGCAAACGGCTATCGGCGATGCTATTGGCCTTGCTGTAAAACGTTTTAAAAAACGTGAAGACTCCAACAAAGTGGTTATTCTGCTGACCGATGGTCAGAATACGGCAGGAAATATCACACCGGAGCAGGCTAAAGAACTGGCAATTGAAAGTGGCGCGACAGTATATACCATTGGCGTAGGGGCAGATAAAATGCTCATCCGCAGCTTTTTTGGTAGCCGTCAGGTCAACCCTTCTCAGGAACTGGATGAAGATATGCTCACCGATCTTGCGGAATCTACCGGTGGTCAGTATTTCCGTGCCCGCAATGTACAGGAACTGAACAGTATTTATGAGACGCTGGACAAACTTGAGCCCGTCGAAGGGGAAGCAAGAAAACTCCGTCCACGTACTGCCCTGTTCTTTTATCCCTTATCGCTGGCCTTACTGTTAACAGTATTACCGGCACTGCTATATTGCTTTAAAAATATCTGGTACCGGGTAAACGGCCGTACACGCGCAGGAGGACAAGCATGAATTTTCCTGTTCACGATTTTCATTTTCTCCGCCCGGAATGGTTTGCCGCCCTGCTCCCCCTGTGTCTGCTGATAATGCTTATCAGGCAATATCGTCGCAGTCAGTCAGGCTGGCAAAGTGTTATTCCATCTCACCTGTATAAGCATCTGACTGCCGGCAAAGCCGTTACAGGAAAGCAGGCTCCGCTCAGTCTTCTTGCTTTGTGCTGGTTTATCTGTGTGGTTGCCCTTGCAGGACCTGTTTGGGAGCGTTTGCCCCAGCCTGTTTTTCAGGTGCAGGAAGGCCATGTGGTGGTCATTGATATGTCGCTGTCGATGCGCGCAACCGATGTGTCGCCGGACAGATTAACCCGTGCCAAATATAAAGCGATTGATCTGATAAACAGTATTGATGAAGGCGAAACGGGACTGGTCGCCTACGCCGGTGATGCATTCACTATCAGTCCGCTGACTGCGGATGCCGGCAACCTGGTTGCCCTGTTACCCGGTTTAAGCCCTGAGATTATGCCTGTCGCCGGCAGTGATCCTTACCGGGGCATTCAGGAAGCGGCAGATTTGCTGCAAAACGCCGGCTATCAGCAAGGGAATATTTACTGGCTGACCGACGGTATTACCCTGCCACAGGCTCAGGATCTGCGCTCTCTTATCAGTGAACTGCCTTATACGGTCAATATTTTAGGCGTAGGCACGGAAGAAGGTGCGCCAATCCGTCAGCTTGACGGGCAGTTATTAAAAGATCAGCGCGGTCAGATTGTTATCCCCAAACTACGGGGTCAGCAACTGCAAAATCTCGCCAGTGCATCAGGCGGTGCGTACAGCAAGCTGTCTGCAGGCGACGGTGATATTAAACGTCTTACAGGCCGGAATTTACTGCACAAAAACGCAGAAGAAACCGGAGAACAAACGTCTCAGGATGGCGATCAGTGGGCAGAGCTGGGCCCCTGGCTGTTGTTGATGATTTTACCCTTTGCCGCTTACGCTTTCCGTCGCGGAGTTGTACTCACCCTATTACTGGTTCCATTGCTTGCAGCCACGCCGCAACCGGTCTTTGCACAGGCCGGCGGGCCGGCCACAGACGGGGAACCGGAAGCAGAAACTCCTGTAGTCACTTGGTATGAAACGCCGTTTCTGAATGCCGACCAGCAGGGAGCAAAGGAATACGACGCTGGCAATTTTAGTACCGCTGCTGATACCTTCAAATCCGCAGAATGGCAAGGCGCTGCAGCTTATGAGTCCGGTAATTATGAGCAGGCACTGGATGCATTTTCCCGCTCAGACAGTACAGATGCCGTGTACAACCAGGGCAATGCGCTGGCGCAACTGGGGAAGCTGGATGACGCCATTGCCCGTTACGATGAAGTATTAAAGCGGGATCCGGAGCATGCTGATGCGAAAGCCAATAAAGCCCTGCTTGAGCAAATGAAACAGGAGCAGGAAAAGCAACGGCAGGAACAGCAAAACCAGCAACAAAATCAGGACCAGCAGGATCAGAACGGGGATAACCAGCAGCCTCAGGACGGCCAGCAGGGTCAGAATGATGAGAATAACGGCAGCGACGAACAGCAACAGAACGATCAGTCACAATCTTCCGGTGACCAGCAACAGCAAGGCGGTGAAGGAGAGGAGCAGCAGAGCGAAAATCGCAATGAAGAGTCTCAGTCGCCCGGCCAGGAACAACAGAATGAACAAGCTGACGGTCAGGAAGAAGAAAACGAAGATAGCGGGTCACAGTCTCCTGCACAGGCAGAAGAAGGTGATCAACAGCAACAAAATCAGTCAGCGCAGGCTCAGACCGGCGAACTGACAGACGAAGAAAAAGAAAAAATGCAACGTTTGGATAATTTGATGAAGAAGATCCCTGATGATCCTGCATTTCTGCTTAAACGCAAAATGCAACTTGAAGCACAACAACGACGTCGTCAGGGACCGCCATCAAACCGGAGCGAGTGGTAATGAAACAATCTCTCTTTTCAATCTTTCTCTTTCTGTGCCTGGCACATCCGGCCCTGGCTGACGTCACCCGGGTTGAAGCAACCATTGATAAAAACCCGGTGATGGTGGACGAAGCGATACAATTAACTGTCATCGCTCAGGGCGATCCTGCCAGAGAAGCGTTCGACAGCTCCCCCTTACTGAAAGACTTTGTGGTTGGCCGCACATCGGTGAGTACACAAACACGTATTATCAATTTTGATAAAGAAGAAACCGTTACCTGGACGACTACTCTGTTTCCCCGTGGTGAAGGTAACTTTACGATCCCTGCGCTGACTGTAGAAGGAAAGCAAACAAAACCTTTGACGGTAAACGTGATTCCGGTACAGGCCGGTCAGGATGAACCCGCCAGAGATTATTATCTGACGACGGATGTGGACACCAGTGAGGTCTATCTTCACCAGCAGTTACTTTACACTGCCAAATTATATCTGGCGTCCAATATTGAACGGGGCAGCCTGCAGGCACCGGAACTTAAAGATGCGCAAATTCAGCAGTTAGGTGACGACAAGCAATATTCTGATATTGTGAACGGTAAGCGGTATCAGGTTATTGAGCGTACGTTCGCAATTGTGCCGCAAAGCTCAGGCGAATTTACTATTAAGGGACCGGTATTCGCCGGCGAAGTACTGGCTCAGGATCCGAATACCCGCTTTGGTTTCTTCAACCGCACGAAGCAAATCAACCGCCTCGGCCCGGATATTACAATTCACGTTAAGCCCGTGCCTGCTGATATTGATTACCACTGGTTACCCAGCGAATATGTGTCACTGAACGAAGAGTGGCCGCAACAATCGTCTTTTACTGTAGGTGAACCGGTTACCCGCACTATCACCCTGACAGCAATGGGTGTAGTTGAAGAGCAGTTACCTGAACTACCTCAGATGTATCCGCCCGGATTCAAGCTCTACCCTGACCAGGCCAGTACGGCTACCGTAAACAAAAACAATACGCTCATCGCCCAGCGGGTCGAGACACTGGCGATGATCCCCACTCAGGCCGGCGACTTCATTTTACCTGAGGTAACTGTGCCCTGGTTTAATGTGCTGACCGGAAAAACGGAAACCGCCCGGTTACCGGCGAAGAAAATTACCGTAGCACCGGCTTCATCAACGGCAACGCCAGCTCAGTCTGCACCGCTTACTCAGGCGCAATCTGATAATACAGCCCTGCCCGCTCCCGCTACACAGCCGGATATACCGCAAGGTGCTCAAGGAACGGTGCCGCAATCTGCACCGGCAGAAAGTAACGATACCCTGCTGTGGATTGTCTGTGCATTATGGATAGTGACACTTGCCGGCTGGATTATTACTGTTATTTACTTCAGACGTCGTCCGGTGATGCAAGGTGAAAAGCCATCAGATGGGCGCGGCTCTGCAGGCAATGACGAAAAGCAGGCGTTTAATACGCTGCAAAAAGTCATTCAGTCCGGTGCACCGGGAGAGGTACAAAAAGCGCTCAGACAGTGGGCATTTCTGGCTGGCAAACAACATAGTCCCGCCGTGCCGGCAGACATTTATCTCAGAAAATCCGGTCTTCAACCGCAAATTGATGCCATGTTATCGAGTCAATATAGCGATAAGCCACAACAATGGGATAGAAAGGCACTGTTACAGAGTATTCAGGCCATCAGGCAACAGAACACGAAGCAGAGCAATTCAGCGCTGCCACCTCTGTATCCGGAAGGCCAGTCATCCTGATCTCTGCGTCTTCCGTACAAGCACAATATTTACCGGGAGACTCAGTTTGAAAACACTTTCATCATTTAAATTTACGCCGCTGGCGCTGCTTGTTGCAGCGTTGACGGCCTGTTCACCGGCACCGGAAACTGCTGCACCAGCGCAACCGGAGCCACCAGCCGGCACCCTGGCCAATCAAAGCGAATCTGAGCGTTTAAACGCGTTTTTTGAACGGACGTTTGAAGAAGATTTGAAGCGCTCACCGGAATTTCAAAGCCGGCTCGGGAAAAAATGGAATTACGGCGAATGGAATGATCTGAGCGAAGAGCATAAAGAGCAGACCATCGCCATTAAGAAAAATCGTCTTGAAGAACTGGACAGCTTTAACCCTGAAACACTCACTGAGCAGGAAAAGCTCAGTTTACGTCTTTACCGTACGGGCATAGAGCGTGAACTCGCTAACGATGAATTCAGACACCATACTTATGTTGTTCATCAGTTCCGTGCGGCGCACACCAGCGTACCAAGTTTTTTGATCAATATTCATCGCGTCAGTGATGTGTCTGACGCTAAAGCCTACATTTCCCGTCTGGATAAGGTAGATGAATATTTCGATCAGGTTATAGAGCAAATGGCACTGCGGGAAAAAGCCGGCGTGTATCCACCGAAATGGGCCTACGACCAGATGATTGCCGCCGCGCAAAATGTCATCACCGGCGCGCCTTTCGATACTTCAGAGACACCTTCGACCATTTGGGAAGATTTTCAGAACAAGGTAAACGCGCTGCCCATTGATGATGTTGAAAAACAGACCCTGCTGGGCGAAGCCAAAGCTGCTCTGGTTACCTCTGTTAAGCCGGCTTATGAAGCGATTATGGCCGCTTTCGCTCACCAGAAAACCCTTTCACCGGAAGGTGACGGCGTGTGGCGCCTGCCCGACGGTGACAAATGGTATGCAAACCGCCTCGCCTGGTTCACGACGACAGATCTTAACGCTGAAGAAATACATCAGATCGGGCTGGATAATGTAGAACGAATCCACAAAGCTATGGAAGGCATTAAAGACAAGGTCGGTTTCGACGGGTCGTTACAGGAATTTTTCGAATTCATGCGCACCGATCCTCAGTTTTATTACCCGGACACGGATGATGGCCGTGAAGAATACTTGCAGGCAGCAACGCAGGCAGTTGACGAAATGCGAAAAGCGCTGCCGGATTATTTCGGCTTAATTCCGAAAGCAGACATGATAGTAAAACGTGTTGAACCCTTCCGCGAGCAATCTGCCGGCAAGGCGTTCTATCAAAGTCCTTCTCAGGATGGCAGCCGCCCCGGTACCTATTACGCCAACCTTTACACCATGGACGCCATGCCCACCTATCAGCTTGAAGCACTGGCCTACCATGAAGGGATCCCGGGTCACCACATGCAGCGGGCTATTGCTCAGGAGCTTGATGGTATTCCTGAATTTCAAAAGTATCTGAGTGCCACAGCCTATACCGAGGGCTGGGGCCTTTATACGGAAGAGCTGGCTAAAGATATGGGCTTTTATGAAGATCCCTATTCAGATTTCGGCCGCCTTGCTATGGAGCTCTGGCGGGCATGCCGCCTGGTGGTAGACACGGGCATTCATGCTAAGCAGTGGTCACGGGAAGAAGCGATTCAGTACTTGCTGGAAAACACCCCCAACCCTGAACCAGACGTGGTTAAAGCAATTGAGAGATATATCGCCATGCCGGGCCAGGCCACAGCCTATATGATTGGCAAACTGAAAATCATGGAACTGCGTAGCAAGGCGCAACAGACGCTGGGGGATAAATTCACTTATGCGGGCTTCCACGATGAAGTGTTAAAAGACGGACCGGTGCCCTTGTCTGTACTGGAAGAAAAGATAAACCGCTGGATAAAACAGCAACAATCTTTGTAAAAGGCCACCACCTCAGACAGGCAACCATTTAGGGTTGCCTGCTTCTCCCAATCCTGCCAGGCTAAAAATATTCTCTCATACTGAAAGTTTTCTGACATGCGGCAGGTCTTAACTGTCATGAAAGAAAAACAACAACGTTACGAAGCACTGGTCCACGCATTTCATGGCGATATTTATCGCTATGCGTACTGGCTCACCCGCGACCCGGCGGTGGCTGAAGATATAGTTCAGGAAACTTTTCTGCGGGCATGGCGTTCACTGGACGGGTTGAAGGATGAGAAATCAGCTAAATCCTGGCTTATCACCATCGTCAGGCGGGAGAATGCCAGACGATTTGAGCGCAAACAGCTTGAGACGGTAGACATTGATGATGTGCCGGTGGCTGACGAAGCATTTCATGCCGGAAACGGGGATGACACAGAAGAACTCCGGATACTCATTGCCAGATTACCGGCAGATTACCGGGAGCCATTGATCCTGCAACTCATTTTCGGCTATTCCGGTGAGGAAATCGCAGAGCAACTGTCGCTGAATAAAAATACCGTGATGACGCGGTTATTCCGCGCCCGTAATCAACTCAGAGACATGCTGGATAGTGATTCAGCACAACAGAGAGGTCGCCATAATGGATGATTTAGAATTCCGCCGTCGTATTTATGCCGATCCCAATACGACAGACAAAGACATGCTGGATGACATTAAAGGCGACAGCGACAAAGCCGCTTTGAAATCGTCACTTCAGCAACTTGACGGTAAATTGCTGCAGGCAGCCAAAGTGCCTGTACCCGACGATCTGGCGCATAAGCTCATATGGCAGCAGGCTACCGGCGAATTCAACCGTCATAAGCGCCGCAGCCGGTGGTTTATTGCCATGGCCGCTTCCGTGGCATTTATGGCCGGTGTTACCGGCACCATGGTATTCAATCAGGCCCCTGCAGATATCGGCACAGAAGCACTGGCACACATGCGCTACGCTGAAATTGAAACACCCCATTCCGGCATTGAGGTTGGCATGCAGCAGGTCAATGCGAAACTGGCCGGTTTCGGCGGTACATTTTTACAGTCTATTGGTGATGTGGCTGTAGCAAACTACTGTCACCTTAACCGCCAGCAAACTTTGCATCTGATTTTAAACACAGAGCAGGGGAAAATGTCGGTGTTTGTTATGCCCCATAATGACAGCAATCCGGTGCCGCCTGCCTTCGCCGATGAAAAGTATCACGGCGAAAGCTGGTCCCTGCAAAACGCCAGCATTATGGTGGTAGGCGATAAAGGTGCTGATTTGAATCCGCTGGTGAAAAAAGTAAAAAGCAGCATCAGCTTTTCTGCATAATCTGCCGGCTTGTGTGAATTTCATGCAAACCGGTCAGGTGCAAAGTTAAATGCCCGATTGAAAAGACAGATAAACCAGACTGTCATAGAGACTGTATCTACTTCCTGTTAGCATAAGAGAAAAAACAGGAAGGAATAATATGGAAACAGGTACGCTGATTTCTCTGGGCATTTATTTTGCGGCCATGCTCGGCATCGGACTTTTCTCTTACCGCCAGACTAATAGTGACGTGGAAGGTTACATGCTGGGCGGAAGACAATTGGGCCCGGCGGTAACCGCACTGTCTGCCGGTGCATCTGATATGAGCGGATGGATGCTGATGGGCCTGCCGGGCGCCATGTATGTTTCCGGGATTTCCGCAGGCTGGATTGCTCTTGGTCTCACCATTGGTGCTTTCGCAAACTATATACTTGTTGCCCCGCGCCTGCGCTTATACACAGAAATTGCTAACAACGCTGTTACCCTCCCCGACTATTTCGAAAACCGTTTCGCAGACAACTCCCGGTTGCTGCGTGTTATTGCCTCGGTGGTGATTGTCATATTCTTTACCCTTTATACGTCATCCGGCGTGGTTGCAGGGGGTAAACTGTTCGAATCATCCTTTGGTTTGAGCTATGAAACCGGACTGTATGTCACTACCGGTGTGGTTGTGGCTTATACCCTGTTCGGCGGCTTTATGGCAGTGAGTATCACTGACTTCGTCCAGGGCTGTATTATGTTTGTGTCTCTGGTGATGGTACCGGTAGTCGTCGTGATGCAGTTAGGCGGTCCGGGCGAAGCGGTAGATGCAGTTAAATCCATCGACCCGGCGTTATTTGACGCCTTTACCGATGCCAAAAGTGGTGAAGCACTTTCACTGATAGGTATTCTGTCACTGATGGCATGGGGTGTTGGTTACTTCGGACAGCCTCACATCATTGTGCGTTTCATGGCTATCCGTTCAGTCAAAGATGTGCCCACTGCCCGTAACATCGGTATGAGCTGGATGATCGTTTCCATCATCGGTGCGTTAATGACAGGCCTGTTCGGACTGGCTTACGTGACGCAAAACGGTAATAGCATCGATCCGGAAACCATATTCATCTATTTATCTCAGTTACTGTTCCATCCACTTGTGGGTGGTTTCCTGCTGGCAGCTATTCTTGCCGCCATCATGAGTACCATCTCATCACAGTTACTGGTGACATCCAGTTCCCTCACCAGCGATTTTTACAAAGCGTTCCTGAGACGTGATGCGTCAGATAAAGAGCTGGTACTTGCCGGACGGATTTCCGTTGTTATTGTCGCATTAGTGGCTATTTACCTGGCCTACGACCGTGACAGCACGATTCTCTCGCTGGTCAGTAATGCCTGGGCAGGTTTCGGCGCAGCATTCGGCCCGCTGGTACTGTTCAGCCTGTTTAAGCGTGATATGACCCGCCGTGCAGCACTGGGCGGAATGATTGTGGGCGCCGTCACTGTATTGCTCTGGATTTACCTGCCTTTCACCATTGACGGACAAAGTTTAAGCAGTTGGATGTATGAAATCGTACCGGGCTTTATTTTATCCAGCTTAACTATCATTGTGCTCAGTAAAAGCGGTTCCCCCCGGGAAGGTGTTACTGAGGTTTTCGACAGCTTTAATGAAAAGCTTCAGGCCTCAAAGCACGTCTAGCTTAAGCACGAATTACACCGTTAATACGCAACCAGAAAGCCGCTTTTTATAAGCGGCTTTTTGTTATGACAAATTCGTTTCAAGGTAATAAAACGGCTATTTCGTATAGCAAATCGGAATTACTACTTTGTGATCTAAATATGTTAGGGTTCTATATATATAATCGTTTAGCATATAACCTTAACTATCGGACTCGAAAATGACACTTGATATACCGTCTATTACCCATTTGAAACAACTCGAAGCCGAGAGCATCCACATTTTCCGCGAAGTTGCTGCGGAATTTGATAATCCGGTCATGTTATATTCTGTCGGAAAGGATTCCTCAGTGCTGTTACACCTTGCCCGCAAAGCCTTTGCGCCAGGCAAAATCCCCTTCCCTTTGCTACACGTTGATACCACGTGGAAATTCCACGAAATGATAGAGTTCCGTGACCAGCAAGCAGAAAAACATGGCTTTGATCTGTTAGTGCATATCAACCAGGAAGGTGTTGATGCCGGTGTTGGTCCGTTCAGCCACGGTAGTGCAAAGCACACAGACATCATGAAAACCGCTTCTTTGAAGCAGGCACTGAACAAGTATAAATTCGATGCTGCATTCGGTGGTGCCCGCCGTGATGAAGAAAAATCCCGTGCGAAAGAGCGTGTGTACTCATTCCGTGACAGCAACCACCGCTGGGATCCGAAAAACCAGCGTCCTGAGCTGTGGAACATCTACAACTCATCAGTAAACAAAGGCGAAAGCATCCGTGTATTCCCTATGTCTAACTGGACTGAGCTGGATATCTGGCAGTACATCTACCTGGAAAACATCGATATTCCTTCACTGTACCTGGCGAAACCTCGCCCGGTTGTAGAGCGCGATGGCGTGTTGATTATGGTTGATGACGACCGTATGCCGCTGGAAGAAGGTGAAACGCCAGAAATGCGTTCAGTACGTTTCCGTACCTTAGGCTGTTATCCGCTGACCGGTGCTGTTGAGTCTACTGCAGCGACCCTGCCTGAAGTTATCCAGGAAATGCTGCTGACCAAGACTTCTGAGCGTCAGGGCCGTGTTATCGATCACGACAGCTCCGGTTCTATGGAGAAGAAGAAAATGGAAGGATACTTCTGATGTCGACGGATATCGTATGGCATAAGTACGAGGTCAATAAAAAGACCCGTGCCGAAAGCCTTGGTCAGACGCCTCGTGTACTGTGGCTGACAGGCTTCAGCGGTTCCGGCAAATCCACCATTTCGAATCTGCTGGAACAAAAATTCCAGGAACAGGGCAAACACACTTATTTGCTGGATGGCGATAATGTACGCCACGGTTTATGTGGCGATTTGGGCTTCAGCGATGAAGACCGCGTTGAAAACATCCGCCGTGTCAGTGAAGTGGCTAAATTGTTTGTCGATTCCGGTGTGATTGTACTCACCGCATTTATCTCGCCATTTCAGGCTGACCGCGACTATTGCCGCGATCTGCTTGAAGAAGGTGAGTTTGTGGAAGTGTTTATCGATACCCCGCTGGACGTATGTGAATCACGGGATCCAAAAGGGCTTTACAAGAAAGCCCGTGCAGGTGAAATCAAACATTTCACCGGAATCTCTTCCACGTATGAAGCACCGGTGAACCCGGAGATCCACCTGACGTATAAAGACGAACCGGCAGAACAAACTGCGGAACGTTTGTACGCCATGCTTGAAGAAAAAGGACTTGTGTAATGGCATTACCTGATCCATTAGCAGAAAAAATTCTCGCCATCAGCAAACAAGCTGGTGACAAAATCATGGAAATCTATGAAAAAGATTTCGCTATTTATGAAAAAGAAGATACCAGCCCGCTGACAGAAGCTGACCTTGCCGCACACAACGTTATTATTGCCGGTTTGGAAGCGGTATCTCACCTGCCTATCCTGTCTGAAGAATCTGCAGATATCCCCTGGGACGAACGTCGTGGCTGGGATAAATACTGGCTGGTCGATCCGCTGGATGGCACCAAGGAATTCATCAAGAAGAATGGTGAATTTACCGTCAATATCGCCCTTATCGAAAACGGTAAGCCTGTGATGGGTGTGGTTTACGCCCCGGCCCTGAAACGTTCTTACATTGGTATCGACGGGCAAGGCGCGTGGATTGAAGACGAAGGCGGTTTTGCTCCGATTTCTGCGAAGAAACACACAGACGGTGAAGTCTGGAAAGTGGTAGGCAGTCGCTCTCATCAGAGTCCTGAAATCCAGAAGTTACTGGAAGATTTGGGCGGTGAAGCGGAACTGGTTGCTATGGGCAGTTCGTTAAAACTGTGTCTGGTCGCTTCTGGCGAAGCCCACCTGTATCCGCGTTTAGGTCCGACATCTGAATGGGATACCGGCGCAGCCCACGCGGTTGCCACTGCAGCGGGAGCAAAAGTCACCGTGCTGGATGGCTCAAATCCGCTGGCAAAAGACGCCCCTGACCTGACTTATAACCAGAAAGAATCTGTGTTGAACCCCTATTTCTTAGTGAGCGCATAAGCAATGAATGTAGATAACGAATTATTGAAAGAAGACGTCCTGGGCTACCTTGAACAGCACGAACAGAAAGACCTGCTGCGCTTTCTTACCTGCGGTAGCGTAGACGACGGTAAAAGTACCCTGATCGGCCGCCTGCTGCATGACTCAAAAATGATTTATGAAGATCAGCTGGCAGCAATTACTAAAGACAGTAAGAAAAGCGGTACCACCGGTGACAAGGTTGACCTGGCACTGCTGGTAGACGGTCTGCAGTCTGAGCGTGAGCAAGGTATCACCATCGACGTAGCCTACCGCTACTTCTCCACCGACAAGCGTAAGTTCATCATCGCGGATACGCCGGGACACGAACAGTACACCCGTAACATGGTTACCGGTGCGTCTACCTGTGATCTGGCCATCCTGATGGTTGATGCACGCGCCGGAGTGAAAACCCAGACCCGTCGTCACTCGTTCCTGGCCAGCCTGTTAGGTATCAAGCACGTTATCGTTGCTGTGAACAAAATGGACCTGATGGACTTCAGTGAAAAAGTATTTGAAGACATCAAAGCTGACTTCCTGAAGTTCTCGGAAAATCTGAATATCCCTGATATCCAGTTTATTCCGCTGTCAGCCCTTGAGGGTGACAACGTGGTAAACCGCAGCGAACAGTCGCCCTGGTATACTGGCAAACCTCTCATGGAAATGCTGGAAACCATTGAAATCGGTAACGATGACAACAAAAACGACTTCCGCTTCCCGGTTCAGTATGTAAATCGCCCTAACCTGGACTTCCGCGGCTTCGCAGGTACCGTGGTATCTGGTCAGGTTGCGCCTGGCGATGAAATCACTGCACTGCCTTCAATGAAAACGTCTAAAGTTAAGTCAGTAGTGACTTTCGAGGGCGATCAGGAACGTGCTTACGTACCGCAGGCGGTTACCCTGACACTGGAAGATGAGATCGATATCTCACGCGGCGATATGATTGTTAAGTCTGACAACGTGCCACTGCTGTCCAGCCAGTTTAAATCTCACCTGGTATGGATGGCTGAAGAGCCGATGATGCCGCATAAGCAGTATCTGTTTAAGTTTGCGACTAAGTCGACTTCAGGCTCTGTGTCAGAAGTAGAATATCAGATTGATGTAAACACCATGGAACACAAGCCGGGTGCCCATCTCAACCTGAACGAAATTGGCGTGGTTGACCTGAAATTCACTCAGCCAGTGGCCTGTGACAATTACGACCGCAACCGTGCAACCGGTGCTTTCATCGTGATTGACCGTCTGACTAATGGCACCGTAGGTGCAGGTATGATCATCGACCAGTTGGCCGAAGACAAGCAACACAAAGCGCCTGAGTTCTCTGCTTTTGAGCTGGAATTCAACGAATTGGTTCGCAAGCACTTCCCACACTGGAACGCGATCGACATCAGTAAACTGTAACGAGCCGGAACGGTTTATATGGATGTCAACCAATTGATGGTGCTGGGGGTTTTCTTCAGCACCATTTTTGCACTAGTTGCGTCGAATATGCGTCCTTCCACCATTTTCGCGGTGGCGATGCTTATTTTACTTGTATCCCAACAAATCACCTTCGATGAGATCCTCAATAACTTAACCAATAAAGGCCTGATCACACTGGTCCTTTTACTGCTGGTCAGCAGTGCTATTGATAAAACAGCATTGATTAAGCAAATAGGACGTAAGCTCATCACGCCCAGTTTTACTGTTTCCTACTGGCGGTTGTTCGGTCTGTCGTTTTTCTCGTCAGCCCTGCTTAACAACACCGCGATTGTGGCCAGCCTGATCGGGCCGGTAAAACAAAACCAGTATCATCCGGCATCGCGCCTGCTAATTCCGTTGTCTTACTCGGCCATTTTAGGTGGCACAGTCACGCTGATTGGTACGTCAACGAACCTGATCGTAGACTCATTTTTGCAGGAACACGGCCATCCGGGTTTCGCATTCTGGGATTTTACACTCTATGGTCTGGCTGCCGGATTAAGCTGTGGCTTCCTGATGTTTGTGTTGTCGACCTTATTGCCGGACATTGCCAATAAGAAAACCGACTACCGCGCTTACATTGTGGAAGCAGAAGTGGAGCCGGGCTCTGAGTTGATTGGCAAAACCGTCGAGGAAAACCATCTGCGGAACCTGCCTGAGCTTTTTCTGGTGGAAATTGTGCGGGACGGACAACTTATCAGCCCCGTGTCACCGGAACTTATTATCCATCAGGGTGATAAGCTGATTTTCTCCGGCAATGTACAGAAGCTGGACAGCTTAAGCCACATTAAAGGCTTAACCATGTTCGCTGAAGCTGACGGCATACTGCGGGAAAACCTCACAGAAGTGATCATCTCTAACCGTGCGCAGATTATCGGACAAACGATTAAAGCACTGGGTTTCAGGGCCTTGTTTGATGCCGCCGTTGTGGCTATTCGCCGTGATGGTGAGCAGCTTTCCGGTAAACTGGGGGAAATTAAGCTGCAAGCCGGTGATTTCCTGTTACTGGCAACCGGTCCTGATTTCCAGACCAGACAGAACCTGTCGAAGAATTTCTTCATTCTGTCTGAGCAGAAAATATCCAGACCACTCACCAACTGGCAGGAATGGATCACTATGGGTGGTTTCTTACTGGTGGTGGCTTTGTCAGCAACGGATACATTAAACCTTGGTATCGGATTACTGTTCTTTGCTGCCATACTGGTAGGTGCGAAAGTCACCAGTAACGGAGAGATAAAACGTAATCTGCCACTGAATCTGATTGTGGTCATTGTCGGTGCCCTCAGTCTGGCCAGTGCGTTGGAAAATGCCGGGGTTATCAGTTTGAGTACTGATTTTCTGATGCCGTATCTTTCTGATACAAACTGGTTCGTCGCCCTGTGTACAGTTTATCTGGCTACCCTGGTGTTAACAGAGTTTGTGACCAACAATGCTGCGGCAGCCCTGATGTTCCCCTTCGCCTATGGCGTTGCCGGACTTATCGGTGCCCCGTTGATGCCATTCGCCCTTGCTGTTGCATTTGCTGCCAGTGCGAGCTTTATTTCGCCCTACGGTTACCAGACTAACCTGCTGGTATTTAATGCGGCGAATTATCGTTTCTCACATTTCATCAAAATCGGACTACCCATTTCCATCACATACAGCACCATTGTGCTGGTGTTATTGAACATGACGTATTTCTGATAACGGTTGAATAGCAAAAAGCCCCGTTCACCATGGTGAACGGGGCTTTTTAATGCCGGTAACAATTTACCTGATTATCTGAACAACACTTTTTCTTTGTTGAACCAGTAAACACAAAAACCGATAAGCGCCGCTGCAATGAGTGCGGTGGAACCGAAAATGGCTATCAGCTGCACATAATCCATTGTGCCTTTAATAAGCTCTTTTATCGCCAGCGCCACATTCGTTAGCGGAACCCATGCCCAGCCACCTTTCAACTCGACACCGGGTAACATTGCCATGATCACCGGCACGATGGTAAACATCACCAGCGGTGTCATATAGCCCTGCGCTTCTTTGAAGCTTCTGGCATAAATAGACAAACTTAAAAGAATGGATGAGAAAATTGCCACCACCGGTATGAGCATGAAGAAAATCAGTAAAAAATCTGTGCCGCTGATGGCCCCCATAAATTCAGCCACCAGTTGTATGGCCATGCCCTGACTCAGCACAATGCCCCATACAGCCATACTTGCTACCGTGACCATGGCTGAGGTCACCCCGGCAAGGGCAATGGCAAAAAATTTCCCCATCACCAGATGATGGCGGGGTACAGGCGATATGAGTAGTGTTTCCAGGGTACCTCTTTCTTTTTCCCCGGCGCCTAAATCTGTTGCCGGTATCATGGCGCCTTGCAGACACAACATAAAAATAATATAGGGAATAAAACCACCAATCTTCTCACCCCAGTTTTCCCGCTGGTCAGCGACATCTACTTTTTCAATGACCATGGGCTCAATGAGCGCTGTCTGCTGACTTTCGATGAGACCCAGTTGCGCAAAAGCAGCCTGCTGATTGCGTTCTGAAATTTCGTTTACGATAGCCTGCAGGCGTGAGAGGACTAAATTGAGACCTGCATCATTTAAGTAAACCTTAAGGGTAATCTGTCCGCCGGAGAGAATATCGTCATTATAGTTTTCCGGGATCACAAGCACGAAATCAGCCTGTTCATTCTTAACCCAGCTTTCTATGTTTTCGTTTTCCGGTAACGCTACCAGATTAAAGTCTTTTGACTCCGCAATTTTTGATACCAGTTCGGGCGCGTATTCTGCACCACTGATGGCATAGTCAAGCACTTCAGACTGAGCATCTGATATAGCCTTTGAAGAAACAAATGTTACCACCCCGAAAATAGCAGGAAACACCAGCAGAGGCAGAGCAATCATGAAAAACAGTGTTTTTCTGTCCCGTACTAACTCTTTAATTTCTTTTAAAAATACCAACCACATATTACGCCTCCGTCCCTAAAGCCGATAAAAATGCACTGCTCATTGAACCCGGCGACAGCGCTCTGAAAGTGGCAATATCATCGTTAAATACCGTACGTCCATGATTGACGATGGTCACACGGTCACACAGTTCCGAAACTTCCTCTAAGTGATGGGTGGAGAAAATCACCGGGATCCCCTGCTCTTTCAAACCGCGGATAAAGTTCAGTACTGTCTGCGCGGCCATGATATCCAATCCCGTGGTGGGTTCATCCAGAATGACCACTTCGGGACTATGGATAACCGCCCGGGCAATTGCCGTTTTTTGTTTCATACCGGTAGAAAAATTCTCACACCGTCGATCCAGGAAACTGTGCAAATCCAGCAAATCGGCCAGCGACTGAATTCTTTCTTCAATACGGGTTTTCGACATATTGTGAAGCTGGCCGAAATAGGCAATGTTCTCTCTGCCGGTAAGACGACCATACAGGCCGGTTGAGCCGGATAAAAAACCGATTTTCTGGCGTGCCAGCACCGGCTTTTTAAGTACATCAACACCATTAATGGTGATGCTTCCTGTATCGGGCTTCAGCGCTGTCGATAGCATACGTAATGTGGTGGTTTTTCCGGCACCGTTAGGCCCGAGTAGCCCGAGTACTTCACCGGAAGCACAATTTAGCGAAACATCCTGCACAGAATGGAAAAATTTCCCTTTCAGCCGGGGATCCTTTTTCTCCTGTTCACTCAATTTTTTCGGGTTTTCGATGGTGAATTTTTTCGCCAGCTGACTGATTTCAATCATCGCGTTTCCTTTGTTGATATTATTAATTCCGTTATCTGTTTACCGGAAGAGAAGTAAACCTAGTCTACTTTGAATCAACTTTATTACACTCTTCAAGCAAAAAAATGCGACAGAATATTTCTGTACAGGGTCAGTATACAAAGGCAGCATTTTTCTCTAAGGTAACAAAGAAAGTTCCCTGTGCCAGCATTGTTAATTAAGGAAAAAATGGCATCTGTACGCAAATCAAGGAGTAATTATGCAGGAAATATCTAATCCCTTTCAGGCCATCAGCGAGACTTTCTTTCGCCCTAACGGCGTTTTCAGAAAGCTGGCTACCACTGACAACTGGTCATGGGTTCCGTTTTTCATCTTAATGAGTATGAGCCTTGTTCCGGTTTATCTGTATTTCCAGACCATTGATTTCGACTGGTACAGAAACTTTATTGCAGACATGCAACTGGGCGACGTGAGTCCGGCAGAAAAAGAGGCGTTTACAGAACGGATGACTCAGGGATTCGTAATGTGGAGCACGATTATCAGCGTATTTCTTGGCGTCATAATCCTGAATGCCATCTATGCCGGATACCTCACATTTATGGCCCGCAATGATGAAAAATCAGTGCAGGGTTTTACCGACTGGTACGGAATGACATGGTGGACCGCACTTCCCTCTCTGCTTACCAGTTTTGCGGCACTGCTGGTTCTGGTGATGGCCAGCACTCACGAAATAGACCCGGCCAGTCTCAGCCCGCTTACCTTTACATGGATATTTGGACTGACACCGGACTCAGCGTTTTACAATATCGGTCAATTCCGGTTCGATATGCTATGGTCAATTTATCTTACCGCGGTGGCAATTGGTCAGTGGACAAGTTTCAGCAACAAAAAAGCCTGGATGGTTGCAGCCGCCCCTGTCACCATCATTTACGGAATCTGGCTGGTTTTCGTATTGCTTTAACCTTGTACTGGCGGATTGAAAGCACAGCAGTGACTTTTAAACCCGCCGGACAGTACTAAATCAGTGGCATCTGCAACTGCTTTTTAGAGGATACAGCCCGAAAATAATCCGTATTAGCGTAGAACTGCCGGTCCTGCACCGGGTACCAGCCGGGCACTCCCAGTAACGGTAAAGGATGAAGCATGCCTTTACTCTGAAAGACATCACAGGAAGCGATTTTCTGCTCCATTGCGCAATCCGTCTCCCTGCATTGTTGTTCGAATGACATAGAAGCAAATCCCCGGGGGACTGTGACCGCCATCCATTTACCCGTCAGGCCGGTAAACGGGTTCAATAACATTTCGAGATTGGCATGGCCGAATATCACCGGAAACAATAACTGACCCCATTTGTCTCTGTGTTCAACCAGAACCTGTTGCCAGTTATGCATCGCCAGTGCATTGAGTAAAGGTTCAGCCTGAGCCTTCATATCGTCCGGTACAGCAATTACAACACCACATTCATCAAAATGGGTAATACGATTTCTTGCCGGTGTACGGGGGCTTACGCCGAAACGACTGATATCCTGCATATGCAGATTATTCAGACATCGCTTCGTTAGTGGAAACTGCAACCAGATCAATGCATTGAATAGATCATGCCAGCTGTTTTCCCTCGTGGGCACGACATTATCTTCAAAGATGATCTGTTCATAATAACGTTGTTCAGAAAGCGCAAAAGAAGACTGCCCTTTAAATTCAGGACCCGGCCAGTTCACAGGGTGATGCCGGCGGACAACGTCATTTAAAACAGCCGCTGACGGAAATTCTGTTTCAACGTCAAGGCCGGTGCGGGTTAACAGCTCACGGACAGAAAAAGCAAGATTGGAACGATTTATGGCAGATGACCAACTCTCTGCGGTGGAATTCATAAGCGATGTATTGGTTCGGTGTGTTTGATTCTCTATACTGGGACGTTATTGTAGAGCAAACAGAGACTAACAATGAAAAAAATTCTTTTGCCATTTATGGTACCGGCGCTGGTCGGTCTTTCTGCAGCAGGACTTTCTGCCTGCAGCAGTGATCAACCCGCACCGGCGGATACCGCGCAGGCTGGCAGCACAGCCAATTTTGACAGCGTATACGCAGGGATCACTGCTGAAGACATCAGTGGACCGTTGCAAACACTGGCCTCTGATGAATTTGAAGGCCGTCTTCCCACCACACCGGGTGAACAGAAAACACTGGACTTTCTGGTTTCAGAATTCAAAGCCGCCGGGCTAGCACCGGGTAACGGTGACAGCTATCTGCAACCTGTGGATTTAATGGAAATCACTGCCGATCCCGACATGACGATGACCATTGGTGATAACACGTTCCGTTATAAAGAAGACATGGTTGCCGGTTCTAAACGGGAACAATCAGTCATCGATCTAAAAGATTCCGAACTCGTCTTCGTCGGCTATGGCGTTAATGCACCGGAATATGACTGGAATGACTATGAAGG
Organism: Alteromonas sp. ABH4_456; assembly: GCF_056160645.1. Classification (NCBI taxonomy): domain Bacteria; kingdom Pseudomonadati; phylum Pseudomonadota; class Gammaproteobacteria; order Alteromonadales; family Alteromonadaceae; genus Alteromonas; species Alteromonas sp. ABH4_456. The sequence goes on along the minus strand of NZ_JBSWXO010000004.1, from coordinate 361,142 downwards.
TCTGGATGTAGAAGGCAAAACTGTCGTGATTCTGGTGAATGACCCGGGTTTCGAAAATCCTCAGTCCGGTAAGTTCCAGGGCACGACCATGACCTACTACGGCCGCTGGAGTTACAAATATGAAGAAGCCAGCCGTCAGGGTGCTGCCGGTGCGATTATTGTGCATGAAACAGCACCAGCTTCTTACGGCTGGTCAGTGGTTGCCAATAGCTGGAGTGGCCCTCAATACGGCCTGGTATCTCAGGATGGCGGCGCCAGCCGGGTTGCTGTAGAAGGCTGGCTCACACTGGATGCGGCAAAGAAAGTCTTTGCCGACGCAGGCCTGGATTTCGATGCTGAGAAAAAGGCAGCATTGCAGGGGCCCTATCACAAAGACATGGGCTTAACCGCCTCTGTGACAGTGAAGAACACCTTTCAAAAATCTGTCAGCCATAACGTGATTGCCACCCTTCCGGGTGCAAAAAAGCCTGATGAACACGTCATTTACACTGCTCACTGGGATCACCTGGGTAAAGATGAAAGCCTGAAAGGTGATCAGATTTACAATGGTGCCCATGACAATGCCACCGGTTCAGCAGCCGCCATTGTGATGGCAAAAGCATTCGGTGAACTGACGCCCCGCCCTGCCCGCTCAGTAACGTTTCTGATCGTGACGGCTGAAGAGCAAGGACTGCTGGGTTCAAAATACTATGCTGATCATCCTGTTATCCCGCTGGAGAAAACCGTTGCAAACATCAACATGGACGCCATGAACGTGTTGGGTAAAACGAAAAATGTCAGTGTTGTCGGTATGGGTAAATCAGAAATGGAAACCTATCTGGAAAAAGCAGCAACCCGTCAGGGCCGTTATCTGACACAGGAAGACCGTCCGGAAGCCGGCTCTTACTACCGTTCTGATCACTTCAGCTTCGCCAAGAAAGGCGTACCGGCTCTGTACGCAGAAGGCGGAGACGAACCCTGGGATGCTGAAACGGCTACCTACCGCAAACGCATGAATGTCATCGTAACCGGTTGTTATCACCAGGTTTGTGATGAATTCCGCAAGGAGTGGGATTTATCAGGCATCGCCCAGGATACGCAAATGCTGTTTGAAGTGGGTACAGATGTGGCCAATGCTGACAGCTGGCCGAAATGGAATGCTGCCAGCGAATTCCAGCGCTAAGCACTTACGCAAACAGGCTGCCTCCGGGCAGCCTGTTGCTTTTTTAGTCATCCGTTTTGCAACATCTCTTTCAATATTCCGCGAAAACCGCCACTACCGGCCCTGAATAACGGATAATTTGAGTTTCCGGCAAGTTATTCCTTGCTTTTTTCTCTCATACTGGCACATTCAACAGACGCGGAGTTTGCACCCTTCAAAAACAATAAAGTCTCACCCGCGGCCGCGTTAAGCGACCCGACAGAATAAACAATCCTTTTTTTCAACAAGTGACAAGAGAGAACCCGTTTTATGTGTGGTATTTTCGGTATCCTTGATATCAAAACCGATGTGTCTGAACTCAGAACCCAAGCGCTGGATTATACAAAGTTGCTGCGTCACCGCGGCCCTGACTGGTCGGGTATCTGGAATAATGACAATACCATCCTGTGCCATGAACGGTTGGCCATCGTCGATGTAGACACTGGTGCACAGCCGCTCATCAGCCAGGATAATAATAAGATCCTGGCCGTTAACGGTGAGATCTATAACCACAAGCAACTCGCCAAAGATCTGGCAACGCCTTATGATTTCAAAACCCGCTCGGACTGCGAAGTAATCCTTCCTTTGTACGAGCAGAAAGGCATTGAGTTTATCGATGAGCTTGAAGGCATGTTTGCTTTTATCCTCTACGACGAGTCTCAGGATGCGTATCTGATTGCCCGTGACCACATCGGCATTATCCCGCTGTATACCGGTTACGACGAACATGGCAACTTCTATGTTGCGTCAGAAATGAAAGCGCTGGCGCCTATCTGTAAAACCATCAGTGAATTCCCTCCGGGTCATTACTTGTGGAGCAAAACCGGCGAGCTGACTAAGTACTACAAGCGCGACTGGATGAGCTACGATGCAGTAAAAGATAACGAAACGAATCTGGACGACCTGAAAGTGGCTTTTGAAAAAGCCGTTAAGTCGCACATGATGTCTGACGTACCTTACGCAGTGCTGCTGTCCGGTGGTCTGGATTCATCGCTGGTTTCTGCCGTTGCAGCCCAGTATGTTGCCAAGCGTGTTGAAGACGAAGACAAGTCTGACGCCTGGTGGCCACGCCTGCACAGCTTCGCCGTTGGCCTTGAAGGTGCACCGGACTTAAAAGCAGCTAAACAGGTTGCTGATATGATTGGGACTGTTCACCACGAAATCCACTTCACGATTCAGGAAGGTCTGGATGCGATTCGTGACGTTATCTATCATCTGGAAACCTACGATACCACCACCATCCGTGCGGCAACGCCGATGTACCTGATGACCCGTAAGATCAAAGCCATGGGTATCAAAATGGTATTGTCCGGTGAAGGCTCTGACGAAATTTTCGGTGGCTATCTGTACTTCCATAAAGCGCCAAACGCAAAAGAACTGCACGAAGAAACGGTACGTAAACTGGATCGTCTGCACATGTTCGATTGTGCCCGCGCCAACAAAGCGACCAGCGCCTGGGGTGTTGAAGCCCGTGTACCGTTCCTCGACAAGAACTTCATGGACGTAGCAATGCGCCTGAACCCGCAGGACAAAATGTGTGTTGATGGCCGTATGGAGAAATGGATCCTGCGTAAAGCTTTCGACGACGGTAAAACACTGCCACCAGAAGTACTGTGGCGTCAGAAAGAACAGTTCGGTGACGGTGTAGGTTACTCCTGGATAGACTCTATCCGTGACTTCGTAGAAACAGAAGTGTCTGATCAGCAACTGGCGACAGCAGAATTTCGCTTCCCGGTGAACACACCTGATACCAAAGAAGGTTATTACTACCGCACTATCTTTGAAGGCTACTTCCCGCAGGAAAGCGCTGCACGCTGTGTTCCGGGTGGTAAGTCCATCGCCTGTAGTACCGTTGAGGCGCTGGAATGGGATGCAAGCTTCAAGAACAATGCTGACCCTTCAGGTCGTTCGATGAAAGACGTGCACTCAGGCAAAAGCCACTGATTCATGAGTTAAAAATGCAAAAGCCCGGTGAATCCGGGCTTTTTTGTATCAGCTTGATAACAAATTCTGTTTAAAGCCGGCGCGTTGACTGCCAGATTCACCAGATTTCAGGGATTCTCTTCCGTAGCATCGATGGTGGCATCAATACTGGCGGGCTTATACCACAGGGCATCGTTTTGCACAGGTGTCAGAGGTGGTAAAAGCGGATTATCCAGCTCTATCGTGGTGCGCTTCTCGAGCTCCAGTGCGTTCAACGTATCTTCATAGGTAGACAAAAACAAAGCGTCGAAAGAACCATCTTCAATTGCCATCTGCAGACCCGTCTCGATAAGCCGTGCCAGTGTGGTATTGCCTTTATTTACGAAAAAATACAACGCCGTGGGATAGTAAATCGCTGTATTGTTTTCCAGTACGATGTCTGAAGACAAATTCCCCTTATCAAGCTCATTCAGCGCTTCCATCACTGAACGGGGGAAGAAGTCAGCCTTGTTCGTTTCCAGTACTTCCGCTGCATCACCATATGCCGGCACAGTGAACACGTTAAACCCGCTCGCCTGCAAAATTTTGGTATCCGGCCACTCTTCACCGGAAATAGGCACAAGTTTCAGCAACGCAGATTTGCTCAGCGCTTGTGGAAAGCGGCTGCGGTTCATTTCATTGATCAGAAATACGCGCCAGCCAATCAGCCCTTTCGCCAGCGGGATGCGCACTGGTAACAGGTCTTTTTCACGCTGGGCATCTGTCATACTCCAGACGACGTTCACTTCGCGGTTTTCCCGCAGCTGACGCAGTGCTTTCCCTTGCAGCATGATCCGGTCTGACGGCAGTAAACTGTATTTTACGCCTGTCTTTTCCAGCGCCAGGGTAAGTAAAGCCAGCGGATATTCAGTGCGCAAATCACGCTCATCTATGGGCCGCGGATAGGTTATCGACCATAGTGCAGCATGCACATTCGCACTTAAGAGCAGAAGAACCGGAAACAACCATTTTCCCATCGTTAAAATCCTTAGTGTCGTGCCTGAACAGACAGCATAAATCTATTCAATGCCGATATATTTATGTGTTTGTAACGATAAGCGCCAGTTTCGCGCGATACAGGTGGCGATAGCAAGATCCGTCGCACGTTGCTGCTGACTGATGGGCTGCAGACAAATATGCGCCGGTAATTTTCCGTCCAGCCGTGCCAGCAGACCATCCAGCTCATCAATATGCTTTTGCATAGCCACAGGATGCTTAATTTCATCCGCCCGCTCAAGCGCCTGAGTCAGCACCGGCATTCCGCCTTTCATGTCGACTTTAGGCGATACCGTAACCCAGGTATCTTCATGACACAGTACCTCAAAGGTACCACTGGTTTCTATTTGCGTAGTGTAACCCCGCGCATGCAGCAGTGAGGTGAGCGGACGCAGATCATACATACACGGCTCACCGCCGGTGATCACGATGTGTTTGGCCTGATATCCGTTTTCTTTAAATAAGGTCAGTAACGCTTCATCTTCAATACTGAACCACGCTTCACTCTCCTGAGTTTTCGACAGGACTTCATCTGATGTTGTCAAAAACGCCTCGTCCAGCGTCCATGTATGTTTGGTATCACACCAGGGACAACCCACCGGACACCCTTGTAAACGCACAAACACTGACGGAACGCCGGTTTTTACGCCTTCGCCCTGAATCGTTTCGAACATTTCATTAATTTTAAGACGGGTGTGATGCAATGTGGTGTACCTGTTGTTGATTCGGCTTGGGATTTTACCAAGAATCACATAAAATTCTGGCATCTTTTCGCGAAAAAAACGAACTTATGTCTGAAAAAGTCATTGTTATCTATTCCGGCGGTATGGATTCTTTCACCGTACTGCATAAAGCCATTGCTGACGGGAAAAAACCTTATGCCCTGTCTTTTAACTACGGTCAGCGGCATAAAAAAGAACTCGATTACGCCGCAGCCGTGTGTAATGAGCTGAATGTGCCTCATAAAGTGGTGGATATTTCTGCCATCAATTCACTGGTCGGCGGCTCGGCACTGACTGACGACATTGATGTGCCGGAAGGACATTATGAAGAGCCGTCAATGAAAACCACCGTGGTGCCGAACAGAAATATGATCCTGTTGTCACTGGCAGTAGGTTATGCGGTCAGCGAGAATGCCACCAAAGTTTATTACGGTGCTCACTCCGGTGATCACGCTATTTATCCGGACTGCCGCCCTGAATTCGTTGAGAAAATGAATGACGTGTGTGCCATTGCGAATTATGAAGCGGTTGAAATTGTCACCCCTTATCTCAAAGTGAGCAAAACGGCCATACTCACCGATGGTCTTAAAATGGGACTGGATTACGGTAAAACGTGGACCTGCTATAACGGCAGAGAGCATGCCTGCGGTGGTTGCGGTGCTTGTCAGGAGCGTCTGGAAGCGTTTCGTGATAACGGTGCTGTGGACCCTCTCACCTATGAGTAATGTTGTCCTGAAATGAAAGAAGAAGGCCCCGCAATATTGCGGGGCCTTTTCAATTCAATCTGACCGGCATGATGCCTGTTACTTCTGACTTTCTGAAATAAAGTAAGTCAGTTCTTTGATACAGTGTCGCAGTACCGGGTTCAGGCGGGTATTTTTCCCGTTCATCACAAACAGCTCGTGGTCAAAGTTAAACAGACTGCCTTTGGCAATAGGCACCAGTCCTAAACTTGCGCCCTGCTCTTTAGCAATATAGTCAGGCAGCAGACCAATGTATTCACCGGTCATAATGGCAGAAAGCGCCGCCTCGAAGGAATCGGAGAACGTCTGAATAGCCAGACGCTGATCATCTTCAATATAATTGGCAGATGACAGACCGGAAATCCCGATAGCCGGATACTCACCAATTTTTACGTCTTCCGGCAGTGACACATCGCGGAATTTTGCCAGTGGATGCGTCGGTGAACAGTACAGGCGGCCTTTGCAGGAAATACCAACCGGATGGAACGTTACAGATTCGGGTTTCACCATGTCGTAAGTAGAAATCACCAGGTGACACTCACCGGATAACGCAACGTGCTCTACTTCGTTGTAAAGACGGGTCTGAATATTGACATGGATATCATCAAATTTCTTCATGGTGCTCTTAACAGCCTTACTGACTGCAAGATGCATGGAAAGCGGCAGGCCTGCCATCATTACCAGGGTAATGTGACCGGAGTAATCGTCGTGAAGCGATTTCAAGTTAAAAACAAAGTTATCGAATGCATTGAAGATTCGTTTGGTTTCCTGGAAAACCACTTCACCTTCTTTTGTCATTTGAAAACCGCCACGGCCCCGGTGACACAGCACCAGATCCAGACGTTCTTCTAACTTTTTAATCGCAGCACTGATATTAGGGCGTTGCATACGTAACACCGGCTCAGCGGCAGTAAATCCATTACAACTCGCAACCGCATAAAACACCCGTAACAGCTTAATATCTGATTCTTGTAAACGATTCAACATGGCGCAATCCGTGAAATTATAGGTATAGTTATAAATACTTTAGAATCATAATAGGTAACTGTTTGCCCGATTACAACGGCAAATTGCAAGTTTATTCACCGGAATTAACGATTTAATTAAACTGAAACAAAAAAAGCACCCCGAAGGACGCTTGAGATATCTGACAAACCCCTTAAGACACGGCGACGACCTGCTTACGTAATGTTTCGATGTCATCACGCACTGACGCGGCTTTTTCAAATTCAAGCTCACGGGCGAACTCAAACATTTTCTTCTCAAGATCAGCAATTTGCGCCATAAGTTCCGTGGCACTGGCAGCCTGCATTTCTTTTTTCTTCTCGGCAACTTTACGCAGTTTCACTTTGCCGGAAGCAGGATGGGCACTGTCACCTAAGTCCATAATGTCCGTAATGGGTTTGTTTAACCGTTGAGGCACTACACCGTTGGCCTTATTGTGGGCTTCCTGTTTCTCCCTGCGCCGGTTAGTTTCATCAATAGCCTTTTTCATCGACTTGGTGATCACATCTGCGTACATGATGGCGCGGCCATTAACGTGACGGGCTGCACGGCCAATGGTCTGGATCAGTGAACGCTCAGCGCGGAGGAAGCCTTCTTTATCCGCATCAAGAATCGCAACCAGCGACACTTCGGGCATATCCAGACCTTCCCTGAGCAGGTTAATGCCCACCAGCACATCGAACTTACCCAGACGGAGATCACGGATAATTTCAATACGTTCAACGGTATCAATATCGGAATGCAAATAACGCACTTTCACGCCATGTTCATTCAGATATTCACTTAAATCTTCGGCCATGCGCTTGGTCAGCGTAGTAATTAACACCCGCTCGTCTACGACAACCCTTTTCTGGATTTCAGACAGCACATCATCAACCTGCGTCGCCACCGGACGCACTTCAATTTCAGGGTCGAGCAAGCCGGTGGGACGTACCACCTGCTCCACAATTTCGCCGTCAGATTTTTTCAGCTCATATTCACCCGGCGTCGCGGAAACATATATCGTCTGGGGAGAGATCTGCTCGAACTCCTCAAACTTCAGAGGCCGGTTATCCAGTGCAGATGGTAACCGGAAGCCGTATTCCACCAGAGTTTCTTTCCGCGACCGGTCGCCTTTGTACATCGCCCCGATTTGCGACACAGTAACGTGTGATTCATCAATAAACATCAGGCCGTCAGCAGGAAAGTAATCCAGTAGTGTCGGGGGCGGTTCACCCGGCGCTCTGCCGGAGAGATAACGTGAGTAGTTCTCAATGCCCGAGCAATAGCCCAACTCCAGCATCATTTCGATATCAAACTGGGTGCGCTGGGAAATGCGCTGGTCTTCAAGTAGTTTGTTGCTCTCCTGCAACTGCGCCTTGCGATCTTTCAGTTCAACTTTAATCTCTTCAATGGCTGCCAGAATCTTTTCTCTGGGTGTGACATAGTGGGTTTTAGGAAAGACCGTGGCACGGATCACCGATTTATCCACCGCACCGGTCAACGGGTCAAACAGGCTGATTTTATCAATCTCACTGTCGAACAATTCTACCCGCACGGCCTGCTTCTCTGAATCCGCAGGGAAAATATCAATCACATCTCCGCGCACTCGGAATGTGCCCCGCTCAAAGGCCAGGTCATTACGCTTGTATTGCAGTTCGGCAAGACGGCGCAGAATATCCCGCTGATCCATAGTATCGCCCTGGCGCAAATGCAACAGCATTTTCATGTAGGACTCAGGATCACCCAAACCATAGATGGCAGACACACTGGCCACGATAACAACATCGCGCCGCTCCATCAGTGCCTTTGTCGCTGACAACCGCATTTGTTCAATGTGGTCGTTGATTGACGCATCTTTCTCAATAAAAGTATCGGTACTGGGTACGTACGCTTCCGGCTGATAATAGTCGTAGTAGGAAACGAAATATTCCACCGCATTGTTCGGAAAGAACTCTTTCATTTCACCATAAAGCTGGGCCGCCAGGGTTTTATTGTGCGCCATGATCAGTGTCGGACGCTGCACCTGCTTAATAATGTTCGCCATGGTGAAGGTCTTACCGGAGCCGGTAACCCCCAGCAATGTCTGACTGGCAAGACCGCTTTCCAGCCCGTCAACCAGAGCTTCTATGGCTTTTGGCTGATCCCCTGCCGGTTGATATTTGGATTCCAGTTCGAAGCCTTTACTCATTGTGCTACTTCTTCTCCCGGTTGCCGGCGATGCTCAGACAGCGCCCGATTAAAATAAATATAAGAGATGGTCGCCATACACAAATTGGCAATGACGACGCCCCAGAACAATCCTTTCAAACCAAAGAACAAACTTGCCACATAGGATACAGGTACGTAAAAAACGAACAGCCGGATGACACTCAGGATCAACGCTGCCATTGGCTTGTGCATGGCATTCAATGACGAATTCGTTAAAATCACAATACCTTGCATCCCATAGCCCAGCGGGACTATCATCAGGAACAGATGAATGAGCCAGGCCACTTCAGCTTCCTCAGCAAACATTTGGGCTATCCAGCCGGAAAGCAACCACATGAGAGCGAACACGACAAGTTGCCAGCCAATCACAAATTTCACAGTTAACCGGTAAGCTTCTTCAACCCGTTGATACAAACCGGCCCCCACATTTTGCGAAATGATGGGAGGCAGGGTCATAGACAATGCCAGAATAACGATAGACGCAATGGACTCAAGCCGGTTCCCGACTCCCCATGCTGCCACGGCCTCTGCACCATAATTCGCCACTACTGCGGTCATCACACCACCGGCGACAGGTGTGAGCATATTCGCCCCTGCAGCCGGCAGACCGATTTTCAGGATGGGCGCACAGCTTCTGCGCAGCTCAGTAATGGTCAATAAACGGGGGACCATCAGGTTTCGTTTCACTGCCAGCAACCAGATGATATAACTGGCTCCCGCCACCCAGGCGAGAAACGTCGCCAGTGCCGCTCCCTGAATCCCCATCGCCGGTACCGGTCCCCAGCCAAAAATAAAAATGGGATCAAGGGCTGCATTCAATGCGCCGCCAACCGCCATAATAATACTGGGAGTGCGCGTATCACCACATGCCCGCAGCACACTGTTTCCCACCATGGGTAGCGCCAGAAACACACTTGATAAATACCACAACGTCATATAGTCATGAATGTAGGGCATCAAGGTTTCACTGGCGTTCAGTGCTTTGAATATCGGGTCAATCAAAAAATAACCTGCAACGGCAAGCAAACCCACCATCACGAAAGACAAAGTTATCGAGCTGGTTGCATACTCCCGGGACTCAGAATAACTCCCGCTACCCTGCAACTTACCGATAATGGCTGACGTACCAATCCCGAGGCCGATATTTAAACTAATAACCGTAAAGGTAACCGGAAACGTAAAACTGATTGCTGCCAGAGGTTCAGTGCCCAGTAAACTGACGAAGAACGTATCAACAAGGCCAAAGCTCATCATCATAACCATACCCATGATCATCGGTACGGTCATTCGCTTTAATATAGTAGCTACATTACCTTGCGTTAAACTGGAAGCGCGCGTGTTATTTTTTGATTCGGTCACGTCGGTCTCTTAACTGATTCGCCATGAAGTGACGATGGGAAATAAAACAGGCTTAGTCTACTTGAGTGACTGCCCGGTTGCACGACTATCCGCCACGGCTAACCCCCGTATTATCCTTTATTCTTTTTTAAGAAATATTTTTATTTTTTTATTTGACAGATTTTGGTTTATCGCCTTGTCAGTCACTAAGCCGTCAAAAGTTTGTCTTTTATAAATGAAAAACACCCATGATTTTCCACAATTTTAAATGACAGTGGGATGACAGCTATTTGACAGCTTGTGTCATATAACCGGCGTGGGAAAACCCTTTTAATCCCTGTGCGGATCCGGCGAACTATGTTAATTATCCGTTAACACTAAAAAAGATCGTCAAAATCCTGTTGCCTTATTAACCGCTGTTAGCGAATTAACACACAAGTGTGTTAATGTGTGACCAATGCAGATCATATTATCCACTGGGCACGATCAAACAATATAAATAGTTGAATTTAATAAACAAACCAAACAAACTCACTCCGTCACATCAACGAATCAAACTGATTTATTGCTGCAAATTCCAACGATCCCCCCACCTATCAACATAGTTATCCACAGATTTAGTGGATAAGTGCGTAAAGGCCAGTATTCACGTGTATTTTCCGGGATCCCGTCGATTTTTTTGTAAGTGAAGACTAACCTTATGATTGGCTGATGCACGTTACCGTTACATTAATAACTGTACTTTAATACAGTAGTCAAAGCCTTTTTAATACCCTTTAAATTACTCTGCTAACTTTTTAGTTATAAGCTTTGTTTGTGTTTATTCGATTTCAGGCATAGTCAAAAATCTGACTTATTTTTCAACAACCTGTCTGTACCTGGTGTAAACAAGAGTATTTTTTAAGCGCTTTGAGCAATTTTTGTCTCGAACATCAGAAAAAAGCTATTTTTTGAGCGAACGGAATAAAAACCTTAAAACGTTTGTTGACAGTGACAACATACGTCATTAATATTCGCCTCCGTTGAAAGCCGGTCCCCCTTAGCTCAGTTGGTTAGAGCGACGGACTGTTAATCCGCAGGTCCCCCGTTCGAGTCGGGGAGGGGGAGCCAACTTTCGACAAATCCGGTTCCCCCTTAGCTCAGTTGGTTAGAGCGACGGACTGTTAATCCGCAGGTCCCCCGTTCGAGTCGGGGAGGGGGAGCCACTCTTATTTCCCCTCTTTGTTTCATCGCAGAAATTCATTTCTTTAAATTATTCTCATTTGTATTAAGTTGTTAATCGCGCGACAAAAAGCGATAATACGCAACGAGACAGACACTGCTGTTTTTTTAATTTTCTAATGTCCAATATGCGTTCACTGCTTTTACTATGACAGATTTTTTGTTACTCCTTGTGGGTACAGTACTCGTTAACAATTTCGTGCTGGTTAAGTTTCTGGGTTTATGCCCCTTTATGGGCGTGTCCGGCAAACTTGAAACGGCCATTGGCATGGCCATGGCGACATCCTTTGTTTTAACACTGGCATCTGTCACCAGTTATCTGGTCGAGACCTGGCTGCTTGTGCCCCTGGGCATCGGTTATCTGCGTACACTGGCATTCATCCTGGTTATTGCCGTCGTGGTTCAGTTCACAGAAATGGTCGTGCATAAGACCAGCCCGACCTTATACCGGCTACTCGGAATATTTCTGCCTCTTATCACTACCAACTGCGCGGTATTGGGTGTTGCCCTGCTAAACCTGACAGAGCAACATAATCTCATTGAGAGCCTGATTTACGGCTTCGGTGCTTCTGTTGGTTTTTCTCTTGTGCTTATTTTATTCGCTGCAATGCGTGAACGTCTGGCCGCGGCAGATGTTCCGGTGGCTTTTAAAGGCGCTTCTATTGCCATGGTTACCGCCGGCCTTATGTCGCTGGCATTTATGGGTTTCAGCGGTCTGGTGAAATTATAATGACGATATCAGTAGCACTTATCGCCATCGGCGTGCTTGCGGTCGCATTCGGCCTGCTTTTAGGCTATGCCAGCATCCGCTTTAAAGTTGAAGCCGATCCACTGGTTGAACAAATCGATGAAATCTTACCGCAAACACAATGTGGTCAGTGTGGCTATCCGGGTTGCCGCCCCTATGCAGAAGCGATTGCAAACGGTGATGACATTAATAAATGTCCGCCGGGCGGCGAGTCCACGATTAAAAAACTTGCCGACCTGACCGGCAAAGAAGCCAAACCCCTCGATTCAGCCCACGGTGAAGAGGATGTGAAAAAAGTCGCCTTCATCCGCGAAGATGAATGTATCGGCTGTACCAAATGTATTCAGGCATGTCCGGTAGATGCCATTCTGGGCGCTGCAAAACATATGCACACTGTGCTGACTCAGGAATGTACGGGCTGTGATCTCTGCGTGGACCCCTGCCCTGTTGACTGTATCGACATGGTGCCCGTTGAAACCACAACGGCGTCATGGAAATGGGATTTTGATAAAACGCCCAAAGGCGATATTCCAATTAAGATGGTGTCGTAATCGTGATGTTTCCTGTTTATGAAGATGTTCTGGCCCGGCTGGATAAGGGTCAGCTCAGCAGCTTTCCCGGCGGCGTACATCCTGAAGGTCATAAAGGGCTTTCGAACCAGACACAAATAGTGGATCTGCCGCTGGCAAAGGAATACGTTGTGCCGGTACGGCAGCATATTGGTACAGAAGGCACCTTACTGGTGCGCCCGGGCGATAAGGTTCTCAAGGGTCAGCCACTGACCCAGTCCACCCAGCCTTTTTCTGTGCCTGTCCATGCGCCAACTTCCGGTACCATAGCCGGCATCGCCCAGCATGTTACCGCTCATCCCAGTGGTCTGGATGAACTTTGCGTGACGCTGAAAGCCGATGGCCATGATACCTGGTATCCTCTTTCTCCCTGCCCCGACTATGCAAAAGAAGAAAAGGTATCACTGACTGAAAAGTTATGTGATGCAGGAATTTCAGGTATGGGGGGCGCCGGCTTTCCCAGCCACATTAAGGTGAATACCAACAAGCCTGTTGAGTTTCTGATCATCAACGGCGTGGAATGCGAGCCTTACATCACGTCTGACGACAGGCTGATGCGTGAGCACGCTGACGGCATCATGGCCGGTATTGAAATTCTTGTACACCTGCTGTCACCCAAATGCGTGGTGATCGCCATTGAAGACAACAAACCAGAAGCCATCAGGGTTTTATCAAAACAGATTGAAACCCTGCCCCACATCCGTGTGGCAACAGTAGAGACAAAGTATCCTGCCGGCGGTGAAAAACAACTTATTCAGGTCGTAACCGGCCGTGAAGTGCCCCGCAAAGGATTACCTCTTGATGTGGGTGTGACCATGTTCAATGTGGGTACCTGCTTTGCAGTTGCACAAGCCATTATTGAAGGTAAACCCCTGATCGAAAGGATCGTCACTGTCACAGGTCAGGCAGTTAAACGCCCCGGAAACTATCGTGTTCGCCTTGGGACACCAGTGAATCACGTGTTGTCTCAGGCGGGTTACCTAGGTGAAAAGCAGACAACGCCACAGGTCATCATGGGCGGCCCGATGATGGGCTTTACCTTAAATGACGCCGCGGTACCGGTGATAAAAACCACCAACTGTCTGTTGGTACCGGCTACAGGTGAACTCACCAACGGTGACGACGAACGCGCCTGTATCCGTTGCAGTGCCTGTGCTGATGCCTGTCCGGCAACATTGCTTCCGCAGCAGTTGTACTGGCACAGTAAAGCGAAAGAATACGATAAGGCACAGGAATATAATCTGTTTGATTGTATCGAATGCGGTGCCTGCGCTTATGTATGCCCCAGTGAAATACCGCTGGTTCATTATTACCGTAAAGCCAAAGCCGACATTCGCCTGGAGCTTGACGAAAAAGCGAAAGCAGACAAAGCCAAAGAACGTTTCGAAGCCCGCAAAGCCCGCCTTGAACGGGAAAAAGAAGAGCGGGAAGCGAAACATCGTAAAGCCAAAGAAGCAAGGCTGGCAGCTGCCGCACAACCGGCAACTGACGCTCCAGCCTCTCAAAGCAGCGATACAGCACCAAAAGATAAAGTAGCGGCCGCTCTGGCACGAGCCAAAGCCCGCAAAGCGGCAGCACAAAAAGCAGAAGCGCAACCGGAAACGGCGCCCGCTTCACAGGACGAAACTTCTGCTGCAAATGATAAAAAGGCCGCAGTGGCAGCAGCCATCGTCCGGGCGAAAGCTAAGAAAGCAGCTCAAAATGCAACGCCTCCTGCTGATTCCGCTGACGCCGCTCCTGCACCGGAAGGCGAAACTGACAATAAGAAAGCCGCAGTGGCAGCGGCCATAGCCAGAGCGAAAGCCAAAAAGGCGGCCAGAGAAGCGCAACAGTCATCAGACGACAATAGCGAAAAACCGCCGGTACAAACAGAACCGGCACAAAAAGAACCTGAAGCAGCCCAACCCTCCCCGGCAGCACCGTCTGCTGAAGAAGCCAGAAAAGCGCGTATTGCAGCCGCCGTTGCCAAAGCAAAAGCGAAAAAGGCGGCAAAAGACAACGATGGCGCACCGGAACAGGATGCAAAAACCGGAACAGGGGCTCAGGAAACGACTGATAAACCCGACGCTGGCAAGCAAACAGATGCACAGGCTGATTCAGACACAACACAAAAAAAAGCAGACCCCGCGGATGAAAAGAAAGCCCGTATTGCTGCTGCGGTTGCAAAAGCAAAAGCGAAAAAAGCCGCCAGAGACAACGGGAATAATGACTAAATGAAACTAAATCTTGCCAGTTCCCCTCACTTACGCGCAAAGCGTGATACCAGTCAGGTCATGCGCCTGGTGCTGTACGCCATGTTGCCGGGCATTGCTTGTCAGGTTGTATTCTTTGGCTGGGGCGTCGTCATTCAGGCGCTCCTTGCTGTTGCTACAGCACTGACAACAGAAGCCGCGATTTTGTCACTGCGCAATAAACAGGTTAAACGCAATCTGTCTGATTACAGTGCGGTACTCACAGCCTGCCTGCTGGCAGTCAGTATCCCCCCTACTCTGCCCTGGTGGATGACCGTTACCGGCACTTTTTTCGCCATAGCAATCGTGAAACAGCTTTACGGCGGATTGGGCTACAACCTGTTCAATCCGGCGATGGTGGCTTATGTCGTGCTGCTGGTATCTTTCCCGGCAGCAATGACTCAGTGGTTGCCGCCGGAAGGTGTAAGAGCGGCTGCGTTAACCTTTACAGATACATTGAGCCTGATTTTTACCGGTTATACGCACACCGGTCTGGATGTTACTCAAATCAGGGATGTGGCTGACGGCATGACATCCGCGACGCCCTTGGATCAGGTGAAAACAGGCCTGACCCGATCTTCAACTTACTCTGAATTACTGGCATCGCCAATTTATGATGGCGGCCTTTTTGCCAGTGGTGCCGCTGGCTGGTCCTGGTTAAGCGCAGCCTGGGCCCTTGGCGGGCTGGCGCTGTGGCGTCTGAAGGTTATCAGCTGGCACATTCCGGGCAGCATGATCGCCAGCGTTGCCCTGTGCGCTTTATTTCTTCATCTGCTCAATCAGGATATCTACGCGTCACCGGTGTTTCACCTTATTAACGGCAGCGTGTTATTCGGTGCGTTTTTCATTGCCACTGATCCGGTTTCTGCCTCCACCACAGCAAGAGGTCGGATAATATTTGGCGCGCTCATCGGATTCTGGATTGTGATTATCCGTACGTTTGGCGGGTATCCTGATGCGGTCGCCTTTGCGGTCATTATCATGAACATGGCTGTGCCGCTAATCGATTATTACACCCGTCCGCGCACCTACGGCCATCCGCGGGGTAAAGCATGATGAACAGTATTGTGAAAAATGGCGTCATGCTGGGCGCTTTTGCCATTGTGACCACCGGTTTAATTGCCACTACCTTTTTCGGCACTGAGTCACGCATTGCAGAGCAGGAACAGCAAAAATTGATGTCTTTGCTGAACGAAGTGGTACCCCAAACGCTTTACGATAATGAATTGTATGCAGATTGCACCGCCGTCGCTGATCCGCTGCTTGGTAAGCCGGGCACTTTACGCCACGTTTACCGTGCACGGTTAAACGGAGAGCCCGCCGCCCTTGCTATTGAAGCTGTGGCACCGGACGGTTACAGTGGTGATATTGCCATTGTTATCGGTGTCACTGATGACATGACGGTAACCGGCGTGCGAACTGTGAGACACCAGGAAACTCCCGGGCTGGGTGACAAAATCGAATTGTCAGTCAGTGACTGGATAACATCTTTCAGCGGTGAGTCCTTTGATGATTCGGCGCTGAACAAATGGCAGGTAAAAAAAGACGGTGGCAAATTTGACCAGTTTACCGGCGCAACGATTACTCCCCGTGCCGTTACAGGTGCAGTAAAACGGGCACTGTTGTATGTCGAAGCAAACCGTGAGTTTTTATTTGCCCTGCCAGATAATTGCATGACTAAGCAACCCGGAGGTTCAGAATGAGTGAGTGGAAAAATCTGACCATCGAAGGTTTATGGAAAAATAATCCTGCACTGGTTCAGCTTCTGGGTTTGTGCCCCCTTCTTGCGGTCACCGCAACAGTTATTAACGGGCTTGGCCTGGGGCTGGCAACCACACTGGTGCTGGTTGGTTCAAATATTACCGTGAGCCTGGTACGTAATATTGTCAGGAACGAAATCCGGATCCCGGTGTTCGTGATGGTTATTGCAGGTTTTGTAACCGTTGTTCAGCTACTGATGAACGCCTTTACTTACGAACTTTATTTAACACTGGGCATTTTTATTCCGTTAATTGTGACAAATTGCGCCATCATTGGCCGGGCTGAAGCTTTTGCCTCGAAGAATCCGGTCCTGCCAGCAGCCCTTGACGGCCTGATGATGGGTGCAGGGTTTACTGCTGTGCTGATGTTACTTGGCGCCATGCGCGAAGCCTTAGGTTCCGGTACCTTGCTAAGCGGAGCTGACCGTCTTTTTGGCAGCATAGCGACCAACTGGACCATTACTTTGTTTGATACAGACCAGCCTTTCCTGCTCGCTATTTTGCCGCCGGGCGCATTCATTGGCATGGGTCTGCTCATTGCTCTTAAAAATGCTATCGACGCGCGGATGGCTGCCAAAAAGGTTCCGGAAGCCAAAACCGTCACCCGAATCAGGGTAACTGCTGAAAGTTAAGTGTTGCTATGAATAATACGAAAAGAAAGGAAATTCTGACCCGGCTGAGAGATGCTAATCCTCATCCCACTACTGAATTGAACTTCACTACACCCTTTGAATTGCTGGTCGCAGTGACCTTATCAGCACAGGCCACCGATGTGGGTGTGAATAAGGCGACGGCCAAACTGTTTCCTGTGGCCAA
Organism: Alteromonas sp. ABH4_456; assembly: GCF_056160645.1. Taxonomy (NCBI): domain Bacteria; kingdom Pseudomonadati; phylum Pseudomonadota; class Gammaproteobacteria; order Alteromonadales; family Alteromonadaceae; genus Alteromonas; species Alteromonas sp. ABH4_456. Next base: position 343,661 of record NZ_JBSWXO010000004.1, on the reverse strand, counting down.
TACGCCGCAGGCTATCGCAGATTTGGGCGTAGATGGCTTGAAGGAATACATCAAGACTATTGGCCTTTACAATGCCAAAGCCGAAAACGTGCACAAGCTCAGCAAGATCATTGTTGAAAAGCACAATGGCGAGGTACCGGAAAGCCGGGAGGCGCTGGAAGCTTTGCCGGGCGTTGGTCGTAAAACGGCAAATGTAGTACTGAATACAGCATTCGGCTGGCCTACCATTGCTGTCGACACCCACATTTTCAGGGTATCAAACCGCACTAAGTTTGCCATGGGCAAGAACGTGGACAGAGTGGAAGAAAAGCTGTTAAAAGTCGTGCCAGCTGAATTTAAGGTCGACGTTCACCACTGGCTGATCCTGCACGGCCGTTACACCTGTATCGCCCGCAAACCCCGCTGCGGTTCCTGTATTATTGAAGACTTATGTGAGTTTAAGGATAAGACCGGGTAGTTTTATCCAAATTGGGTGTAGAAGCTTTCCAAAATTGTCATTAACGCTTTATTCTTCTCTGAATTTGCAGCATCAACGTGAGGCACTGAAAACGTTTTAGAATCGTTATCGAAATACCGGCCGGAGCTTTCTGCAAACTTATCAGAGAGCGATGCTTTAACTAATATTTCAGCACCGATCCCGATATCGTTTCCTGCCAAACCAAAACCTTCTTTAACCATTTTACTAGCCAATAATGAACCGGGGTTAACCGCTAATACAACCTGGTCTGTCTTTAGTTCTTGGGCTAACTCTTGTGACCATATAGTAATGGCCAATTTACTTTGAGCATAAGCCTGAAAGTAGTCTGCAATCGTCAAACTCCCGCGCATAGCTTCGAGGTTGACCGGCGCTTGTGCAGCAGATGACAAATTAATAATCCTCCCATTATCTTTTAGCACTGACAGTAACCTTTTGGTGATGATGAAAGGGCTAATCGTATTAACGACAAACCTTACATCCACCCCGACACCGCTAACAGGCTTATCCGTCTTGAATACGCCTGCATTGTTGATAATAATATCTAGCGATTGATGACATTTTTTTATATTGTCCACTAACTGCACCACTTGATAAAGGTCCGAGAGGTCAGCCTTATAAGTGTCTATTTCAATATTTGGAGCAATCTCTAACAGCAATTTGTGAGTCTTTTTCAGCTTGTCTGCATTTCGTCCGTGAATAACCAGGTTGTGTCCTAAACCAGCCAATATCTGCGCGGTTTCTAAACCAATGCCATCTGTCGCACCTGTGATTAATATGGTTTTCATTTCATCCCTCTTCACACGCTGATCACAACTTTGCCCATGGCTTTTCCACTAGATAATCGTTCATGTGCTTTTCCCGCTTCATTTAGTGAAAATGATTGACTGTCCAGAACAACTTCAAGCTCTCCCGCTTCAACAATTCGGGCTAGCTCCTTAAGTATGTCAGAGTGATCTTCCCGATTTACATTGTGGAGCATAGGTATCAGCATAAATACCACATGCAAAGACAAACCTTTGAAATGAGCCCACGATAAATCTAAGTCAAGCATTGCAACAGTTGTGGCAATGTGTCCGTTTAAAGCAGTCGCCTCAAACGAGTTCAGCATGTTTTCACCACCAACCGAGTCGAATACAACATCATAGCCAATTCCTTTAGTATATTTTTCTACATATTCGGCTACGTCTTCTGTTTTATAATTTATAGCGGTGGCACCTAACTTACTGATAAGAGCTAGCTGCGCATCTCCCCCTCCTGTTGAATAAACCTCAGCGCCAAAGTATTTTGCAAGTTGAAGCGCTACGTGACCAACACCTCCTGAGCCACCATGCACCAGCACTTTTTGGCCTTGCTTAACACCCGCACGGGTTAGCCCTTCATAAGCAGTAATACCCACTAATGGCAGTGCGGCAGCTTGTTCCATGGATAAATTCCCTGGCTTCTTAGCTATAAGTCGAAAATCCGCAGCGATATATTCTGCTAATGTCCCGGGCAGATCAGCAAGCCCACCAGCACACCCATACACTTCATCTCCTATTTTGAAATCTGTCACGCCATCGCCCACTTCTTCTACTATTCCGGCGAAATCCATTCCCAAAATAGCAGGCGCTGAAGGGGACAAGGGTAACTCGCTGCCCATTTGACGGATCATTGTGTCTACGGTATTCACACTCGTGGCTTTTATGTTCACCAACACATGCATCGGTTTCACTTCTGGTTTGCCGACATGTTTAAGTTCAAATACCTCTGGTCCACCAAATTTGTTAACTACCATTGCTCTCATTTTGACTCTCCGGTTACGCTCTGTTCATGTTTAAGCTAAAACGAGTATAATCTTCAAAGATGATGTTGATAATTAGCCAAAATAAATAATCACTTTCAACAAAAAGTTCATAATGAATATTGAGTATCTAAAGTTATTTGTTAGAGTAGCCACTACAAACAACATAAGCTCTGCAGGCGCTGAACTTGGCTTATCTGCCGCTGTGGCGAGTAGCCATATTAGAAAGCTTGAAGAAAGTTTGGGCGTAAGGCTTTTTCATAGAACAACAAGAAAGATATCTTTAACTGAAGATGGCGTCGCATTTCTTCACCATGCTGAAGACGTAATTGCTAGCGTGGAAGCGGCTGAAGCATCGGTGGGAGTTGGGAACTTAAAGCCAAGTGGAACGTTGCGTGTTGCTGCTCCAGCCTCATTTGGTCGCATGCATATATTGCCTGCGATGAAAGGCTTTATGAATGAATACCCTAATCTAAAAATAGATTTAAAACTGTCCGATACCATAGTTGATTTAGTAGAAGGCGGTTTTGATATTGCCATCCGAAATTCGCAATTAAAAGACTCAACACTAATAGCCAAAAAACTAGTAAACGATAGACGGATTTTATGTGCGTCCCCTGAGTACATATCTAAATATGGTTCTCCTGCCTCACCCATGGAACTGAGAGATCATAACTGTATAACCCTCTTAAATTTAGATCATTGGGCATTTAAGGGTGGCAATGAAACGCTAAATATTAAAGTCACCGGCAACTTTAGTACCGACAACGGGGAAGCAATACGGGACGCTTGCTCATATGGCATAGGTATAACTGTCAATTCAACCTGGAGTGCCTATCAACAATTAATTAATGGTGAGTTAGTAGAAGTATTATCCGAATACCCATTGATTTCTGAAACCGCTATTTGGGCGGTTTACCCAAGCTCCAGACAATTAGCACCTAAAGTCAGAGCGTTTATTGATTACTTTTCGAGTTACTTTAATAATGAACCGTATTGGGATGAAAAGCTTAAACAGCCCCCCCAGCCACACTCGGTTTAATCAATACCTACTTTAATTATCCTTTGGCTGGCCCACTATCGCTGTAGACACTCACATATTTCGGGTATCAAACCGCACTAAATATGCCATGGGCAAGAACGTGGACAGAGTGGAAGAAAAGCAGTTAAAAGTCGTGCCTGCTGAATTTAAGGTCGATGTTCACCACTGGCTCATTCTTCACGGCCGCTATACCTGCATTGCCCGCAAGCCACGTTGTGGCTCCTGTATTATTGAAGACTTGTGTGAGTTTAAGGAAAAAACAGAAATCTGATTGATCAGCGGCAACCGGAAAGGGTGACAGACTCAGCCGTGATGGTCATCGGTGCCGCTTTGAGCAGTGTGTTGATACCCAGAATATTGTTTCCTCCCGGCATCACGGCAACTTCTACCGGACCCAGTTCGCAAGCCTGTCCGATACGGATTGAACTGAGCTGATACTGCGACACAGTGAGAATTTTACCGTTCGCCAGTCTGGCTGCCGATTTACCCGATTGTTTCAGCTTCCGGCCTTTGGTTAACGCCTCAAAAGTTGCTTTATTTAAGGTCAGCAAGCCGGAGCCGGTGTCGAGGAGAAATGAAGCTGTGACTGCCGATTCAAGCGTCGCTTCAAGGTACAGGGTACCACCGGCACTCTGGTCAAGTGGCACCGCCTGTTCACTGGCAACTACCGCAGTTGTAAGCAGCATTGCTGCTACCCATAAAATGATGTACTTCATAACTGTTCCGGCCCTGCTGACGATACCTGTACAGTTACAGCAACTTAAACGCCATTCCGGTAAGTAACTGATTTATCACTAACCCGTTCCTCTCAGCGCCGATTCAACAAACCAAAAAAGTGCATAACCAGCTAAATTGCACCACTAGACAGCAAAAAAATAAAAATGCAGAGAAATCGCCCATATTTGATAGCCAACCATAGCTCAAGCTTCGGAGCTGATAGGTTTAAACTATCTCCAGATAGTATTGTTTCATTTTTATTCAGCCATACAATGGAATAAAGCACCATTTTGATGCAAACAAAAGGACACTGTTATGAAAAGAACCCTCTCTCTGCTGAGCTTATGTGTTTTACCGGCCCTGTTTACCGGAGCGGCTGCCGGCGAAACACGAAATAATGAAATGGTTGATATCCAGGTTGTGGATTATGCCGGTAAACCACCGTTTAAACGCAAAATAGTCAGCCTGCCGGTACATGACGTGGCTCAACTTGAGTTGGCAGCTGGCGAACCTAAAGAGTATGTGGAAGTGAAAGAGGTCATCATGCGGGGTAAACCTCCCTACCGCCGCATCACAACAACGATGCCTGTATACGATGTCGCTCAGTTTGAAATGCTGGAAACGGAACAACAAAGCGGAAAACAGGGCACTCGTCCCCCGTTTAAGCGCTTCTGAACATAATGTCAGGGCGGCGTAGAATTGACTGAGCCGTCCTGTTCTGGTTCCTTGCAGACCATTTTTTCAGTACCTTCCGCCTTTACAGATCTACGTCACACGAATGTCTTCTTTCCCCGCCAGAATAGAGGTTTTGGTTCCGGCAAAAACATCCTGTATGCTTTTCTTTTGCTGTCGTTACCTGTGTCGTTCACCAATAAAGGATCTGTTTGTGTTAAAAAACACTTTGCTCTCTTTCACCTTTTCTACACTGTGTTTGAGTACCAGTGCTGCTGCATTCGATATCATTGCTCACCGCGGTGCATCTGGTTATCTTCCCGAGCATACACTGGAAGCCGCAACACTGGCGTTTGCCCAGCAACCGGACTACATCGAACAGGACGTGGTAGCCACTAAAGATGGTGAACTGGTTGTACTTCATGATATTCATCTGGATACGGTGACTAATGTGGCCGCGAAGTTTCCTGACCGCGCCCGTGACGATGGCCGTTGGTATGCACTGGACTTTACGTTAGCGGAATTGCGCACTCTTCAAGTAAAAGAACGGGCGGATACCGCTGGAAAACAAGTGTTTGCCAATCGCTATCATGGCAGTAAAGCGCTGTTTACCATTGCTACGTTAGATGAACATATAGAACTCATCAGTGAGTTAAACCGCGAATTTAACAGCAATATTGGCTTTTATACTGAAATCAAGTCGCCCGCCTGGCATAAAAAAGAAGGCACAGATATCAGCCAACTTCTGCTTGATGCACTGGCGGGCTATGACCTCAATAGCGGGAATGCCAATATTTATGTGCAGTGTTTTGATTTTGCTGAAGTTAAGCGTCTGCGCGACGAGCTGGGTTTTAAAGGCAAGATAGTTTTGTTGCTGGCTGACAACAGCTGGGGTGAGTCCCCCACTGATTACCAGGCACTTCTGACTGAACAGGGCATGCATGATATTGCAAAATATGCTGATGGCATTGGTCCCTGGTTACCACAGTTACTGGACATGAAGGCAATGCAGCAAGGTAAGGTTGTCCCTGCTTCCTGGCTGGCAACGGCGAAAAAAGAAGGGCTGATTATTCACCCTTACACATTCAGAATTGATGCACTGCCAACAGGTATGACAGCAGAGAAGATCCTCGGACTGCTAACCGGACCGTTGGCGGTTGATGGTGTTTTTACCGATCAGGTCCCGCCGGTAAAAAGCTTTTTACAACACAGCGGAAAATAGCCAGACGTCTACCCCCTGGATAACCGCACTACAACGCGGCGGTTAAGCGCACGGGCGTCACTGTTGTCATTTGGCGAGATGTGACGCTTCTCGCCGTGGCCAGTGACTTCGATACGGGAGGCATCCACACCCATGGCTGTAAAATACTCTTTCACCTGATTAGCACGGCGGACAGATAACTGCTCGTTGCTCCAGCGTCCGCCATAGCTGTCGGTATAACCGTCCAGTAACACCAATTCCAGTCCGCTGTCTTCTTTCAGGTATTCTCCGATCATACTGAGACGCTTCTCTGAGTATTTCGTTAAGTCTACGCTGTTTTTCTCGTACGACAGCACGGTGTAGGCAATATCATCAAAACTGTAGGGCAGCAGTTGTGACACGCACTTTACGAAGTTGCGGTATACCGGTGTGAAGTTGCTGGCATTCAGGGCAACTGCCACTTTGTCGTATTCGTTATACCAGTCCTGATAGTAAATAGTCGGCCAGTAACCCTTTTCAAGTTCACTGAGCATTGTCCAGGCAGCCTGTTCCGGCAGATCACCGTTATATTGGGTTCGCAGGGTCATATCAGCGATATTTTTAGGTGCTGCGCCGGGCATCCATGAAGGAGGGACGGAATAAACGGCGGCAACGCCAAATTTCTTCGGCAGCAGTTGCATGTCCAGCTCGAATTCCATATTCAGTTGCTTCGACGCTACGCTCGAGAACGCGGCATCGCCGTAACCGGGCACTGCGTGAGATAAAGTGCACTGCAAACGGCTTTCATCTTTCAACTGCCAGTCAGAGGATTCTACAGTCGCAGAATACTGGCGCATTGCGCCGTAACCCGGCGCACTTATCAGCAAAAAACACAATAAAGCCTGTCGAAACATAATATGCCCTGAAACTAAGAAAAAAGAGGTGGCTCTTTCTTTATCGCCGCCCTGCGAAAAAAGTTTAGCACAATGGTCAGTATAATCCCCTTCCCTCACAGGTAACAAAGGTAGATACATACGGCGTATCTTGCGATAATCCGTTTTTCCTTTGCCCATGCACTTGTTTATTCAGAGGCTTCTTCGTTCTATGTCTGAAAACGCGAATTTGTTAAAGCACCGTTTCCGTGGTTATTTTCCTGTCATCATTGATGTGGAAACTGCCGGTTTTAATGCTACAACTGATGCACTGCTGGAAATCGCTGCTGTCACTTTGCGTATGGATGAACAAGGTGATTTGCACCCCGACAAAACCGTGCATCATCATGTCAATCCCTTCGAAGGCGCGAACCTGGAGCCGGCTGCACTGGAGTTTAATGGTATCGATCCACATTGTCCGTTAAGGGGCGCACTGGATGAAATCGATGTCATGAAAGACGTATGTAAGCAAATCCGCAAACTGCAGAAAGATGCAGACTGTCAGCGCTCAGTGATTGTGGCCCATAATGCCACCTTTGATCAGAGTTTTGTGAATGCCGCGATTGCCCGCAGTAACATTAAGCGCACTCCGTTTCACCCGTTTGTGTCTTTCGATACAACGACACTGGCAGGGTTAGCCGTTGGTCAGACAGTGCTGGTTAAGGCATGCCGGGAAGCCGGGATTGCGTTTGACCAGAGTGAAGCACACAGTGCCCTTTACGATGCAGAGCGGACAGCTGAACTGTTTTGCTACATTGTGAACCGCTACAAACATTTAGGTGGCTGGCCAGTCGAGCCTGCTGAATGACCGGTCACAGGGACAGTTATCCTGTTTCTATTTGATGTCGCCCCTTTCTTGTTAACAACTTGTAACGTACACTGAGAATAACTGAATCGTTTAAGTCGTGTACGTTATGAAACATCCCGTTGTCCTCTGGACCCTGACCGTCGCCTTCGCCGGTTTTCTTTTCGGATTTGATACCGCTGTTATTTCCGGCGCTGATCAGCCTATTCAGGCTTTATGGCAAACCTCAGATCTGACTCACGGATTGCTGGTCATGTCTTCTGCCCTGTGGGGTACCGTTGCCGGCGCCCTTACCGCCAATATTCCCTGCGATAAATTTGGACGCAAACCAGTACTTGTTGGCATTGGTATTTTGTATGTGGTGTCAGCCATTGGCTCCGCACTGGCAACCGATCCTGTGTTTTTCAGCATTATGCGCTTTATTGGCGGGTTTGGGGTCGGCGTGTCTTCCATTGCGGTGCCCGCCTACATTGCTGAAATTGCACCGGCGCAGAAACGGGGCCGCATGGTAGCCGCCTATCAGTTCCAGATTGTGTTTGGTATTCTCATCGCCTTTCTTTCAAATTTTATACTCTCCGCCTGGTTCAGCCTTGACTGGCGATGGATGCTGGGTATAGAAGCCATTCCGGCAATGATTTATCTGTTACTAGTACTTAATGTACCGGAAAGCCCGCGCTGGCTGCTCCTGCACCGGAATGATGAAAAACAGAGCAGGGATATTTTGCTCCGCGCCGGTGAAACTGACCCGGATGCTGTGCTGGCTGCGGTAAAGCGGGACGTTCAGAATCATCGCAGCCCGTCACTGTTCAATGCTGCCTACCGTTTACCGGTGTTGCTGGCTTTTCTGGTAGCGATGTTTAATCAGTTGTCAGGCATTAATTTTGTTATCTACTTTGCACCCAGAATATTCTCACTGGCCGGCCTGGATGCTTCTTCGGCTCTGTTGTCCAGCGCCGGTATAGGTCTTGTTAATCTCATATTCACGCTCGCCGGACTGGCACTGATAGATAAAATGGGCAGACGACAATTGCTTTTTGCCGGCTCACTGGGCTATCTGGTGTCTCTGAGTCTGCTCACCTGCGCGTTCTGGTTGCAATGGCAGGGAATACTCGTGGTGGGTCTGATATTTTTATTCATTGCTTCTCATGCCATGGGCCAGGGTGCTGTGATTTGGGTGTTTATTTCGGAGATCTTTCCTAACAGTGTCCGCGCCAAAGGTCAGGCCCTGGGCAGCAGCACTCACTGGGTGTTTGCAGCGCTGATTGCCCTGCTGATGCCCTGGTTGCTGAGCCAGTTTTCAGCATCTGCTCTGTTTGCGTTCTTTACCGTTATGATGGCCTGCCAGCTTATTTGTGTGATTACCTTTTTCCCCGAAACACGGGGAGAGACGCTGGAAGATTTGGGAGATGCGCTTTCCCGCTCACAGCGTTAAATCATAACGCCACTACAGAAATAAAAAAACGCCGCAGGAGCAGTGCTCCGTGCGGCGTTTTCCGGTATTTCAGGCTTTGCTTACAGCTTGTCTGCTTCTTCAGACAGGTATTTAGCAACACCGGCAGGAGATGCATCCATACCCGCTTTACCTTCAGTCCAGCCAGCAGGACATACTTCACCGTGCTCTTCATTGAACGTCAGCGCGTCAACCATACGCAGCATCTCATCGATGTTACGGCCCAGAGGCAGATCGTTAACGACCTGGTGACGTACGTTACCTTCAGCATCAATCAGGAATGAACCACGGAAAGCAACACCCGCTTCAGGATGTTCCACATCGTAGGCCTGACAAATTTCGTGCTTAACGTCAGCAACCAGAGTGTACTTAACCGGACCAATACCGCCCTGATTTACCGGTGTGTTTCTCCACGCATTGTGTGAGAACTGAGAATCGATAGAAACACCGATCACTTCCACGCCGCGCTTCTGGAATTCTTCATAACGCTTATCAAATGCGATCAGCTCAGAAGGACATACGAAAGTGAAGTCCAGAGGGTAAAAGAACACAACGGCTTTCTTACCTTTGATAGCTTCACTTAACGTGAAAGAATCTACAATTTCACCACTTCCTAAAACAGCTGCTGCAGTAAAGTCAGGGGCCGGACGGCCTACCAGTACGCTCATTGTTCGCTCCATTAATCTTTTAAATATTATCTGTTTGCCCGCAGGCATAACCAATATAGGTGCAGTTATCTGAAAGCCAAGGTTTTTCAGGCCTAAATCAAAAATAAATCCCTTTGTTTTCTTAATGTAGACTAAAGATTAATCGAAAGATTGTTGCAGAAGTATTGCTAATTATACAAATAACAACTATTATCATTCACGTTGAAGTTAATAAGGTTTGTTGTATGTTCGTTTGTATGTGTTACGGCGTGACGGATAAAGACATCATGAATGCAGTGGAACAGGACGGTGTGGGTAACATCCGTGAACTGCGTCAGCATTTGGAACTGGGAAACCAGTGCGGAAAATGCATTCAGATGGCCCAGCAAATTATCGATTCGACCATTGTCGATGAATCTCTTTTCAAAGAAGTGTGCTGATCCTCATAGACACACTTCTCTGACGTTTATTCTTCCCTTTCTTTCTTAAAAGTCGTATCGCGACTGCAGATAATAAAAACCACCATTGATACCGGACGGCGCTGTAGGCGGATATAACGCGCCGACGACCTCACTGTACGGATTCCGGTCCGGATATGTATTAAACAGATTAGATGCGCCTAACGCGAAGGTCAGATTTTCTGAATAATGCCAGCTGAGTTCTGTATCCAGCGTAATCATACTGCCACTGTTAATGTCCATGTCTGCTGCGGCGTCTACATGATCCTCATAAAATCCACCATAATATTTCAGGCGCCACAACAGTGACCAGGCCTGCCAGTGCTGTTTTAACGTGCTGGTTACCCGGACAGCTGGCAGGTTATCTTCCAGCATTCTGACCCGCTGTGGGGTAAGACTGGGTACCAGCACCACTTCACCGTCACGGTTTCGTTGCGGGAATGCCGATAACCGCTTCACTTTGGTGTCAGTCCAGTTCATCGAGGTAGTAAGCGCATGGGTGATGCCGGCGACATCAAAACGGTAATTCACTACTACATCTATACCCTGTGTTTCGGTATCGAAATCATTGGCAAAAAACTTTATCGCATTAAAATTATCCGCTTCACGGTTGCCCTGACTTAACAGCAGGTCGATATCACTGTCAGTGAGAGGGATGGCAGATGTTGTGCTAATTCTGTCCTGCAGGCGGATATTGAAATAGTCCATCGTGAGGTAAAAATCTTCATCCCAAAAAGCAACAAAGCCCACACTGCCGTTCACAGACTCTTCCGGCGTCAGTGGTTCTGCTCCCAGCTGCACGGAAATAGGATGGGTAGGCGGCAGGGTTGCCTGATCTTCCAGACCGGAAGAGGCATAGGCAGTGGTAATATTAATGACGTTGCTCTGCCCCACCGTAGGCGCTTTAAAACCGGTACTCAGCGAGCTGCGAAAAGAAATCACATCGTTGAGGACATACCGGAGGTTAATCTTGCCATCCAGTGTTGAGCCGAAATCTGAAAAATGTTCTCCGCGCAGCGCCGTTGCTACCTGCAAATCTTCAGTCAGGTGTAACTCCAGATCGGCATACATGGCCCAGTTATGACGACTCCAGTGGCCCGCAGACATAGGCTGATAGCCGGGAAAGCCATTGGAACCCACACTGAAGCCGGCGGTATCGTTGCGGGAAGCGTCGTTGGCAAAGGGCCCTTCCACCCACGATGCTTCATCGCCGGCTATTTGTCCGTAGGTTTCCCGACGCCATTCGAACCCGACAGCCACGCTGGCCGGTTTGGATGTCCAGCCATCATAGAAGCGGGAAAAATCTAGATTTACCGTCCGCTCGACCTGGCTTACTGCGCCGGGGGAAAAGGATAAAGGAGACGCATCGCCCAGGGACGGGTTAACGGTGTTTTCCAGACGAAAACGCACATTGGAGTATCCGACACTGCCACTGAGGTCAAATAGCCAGTGCTTGTTCAGTTCGCCCCGAATCCCTGCGAATAAAGAGCCGTCTTTGATCACACCGCCGAAGCGGGGAGTAAAACCACCGGGGAACCACTCATTGAATGCAAAACAGTTTGCCCCTGTTGGCGTAGTGTTATCTGCAATAAGCTGATAAGCAGGATTGTCCAGCACATTTGCGCCGGAAATGAAGATATCCGGACAGGCTATCCCCTGTCCTATGCCGTCTTTATCGGCAACTAACAGTTTATCCTCTGACGACTCCGGATCACTGAACACACCCAGCCGGGTATGCGGATGACGGTAATAAAAGCCGCCATCTACCGCACGCCGTGCCGCGGTGCCGAAAAAATACAATTCAGTGTGATCATCCAAAGGCAAACCGGCATTAAAAGCCAGTTTCATATCACTGCCTACATCCAGCGCGCCCCAGATTTGCGAGGGGTCAGTAACATAGGGATTACCGGCTTCGGTCAGTGCCAGTGCATCAGAGCGCTGCACAGACCGGCTGGTCGCATTCTGCTGCTGATATTCTGCCGTAATATTAAAAAAACCGTCACCCAGTGCCAGACCGGTATTCGCCTGCAACTGCACGCTTTCTCCGTCACCTTCGTAATACTGCCCGGTTTTGCCGGCGATATACCCGCCCTCACGGCGGTTATCCAGTACAAAGTTGATAACACCGGCGATCGCATCAGAGCCATATTGCGCAGCAGCGCCGTCGCGCAGTACTTCCACCTGACGCATGGCGCCTGCCGGCAGCACTGAAATATCCGGTCCCTGAGCGCCGTCTGACAGTCCGCCACCTAAAAATGTGATTACTGCAGAACGGTGTCTGCGTTTGCCATTCAACAATACCAGCGTGTGATCAGCCGCCATTCCCCGCAGGTTTGCCGGGCGAACCAGACTGGCGGCATCGTTAATGGGCTGGTCGTTAACATTCAGCGACGGCACTACGCCGGCCAGCATGGTTAATACATCTGTGCTGCCCTGCGCCTTCAGTGCATCTCCGGCAATAATGTCTAAAGGTACCGGTGACTCCACAACTGAACGGGGTGCGCTGCGGGTGCCCACAATAGCAATCCGTTCAATAGAAAAACCAATATCGTCATTGACTCTGGGGCGTGGCGGACGCGGTGGCGGTGTTTTCAGCTCGTTGACCGCTTTCACCGTTAACATGCCGGTTGCGTCAATCTGTACGGCAAGCGCAGTGCCGCGAAGCAGCTGCAATAACCCTTCCTGCAAAGTAAACGAGCCGGTAAGACCATTGGCGCGGACTTTCTCTGCCAGTTCGTAGGGAAAAAGTAATGTGGTATTTGCCTGTTTGGCAAATTCAGTGAGAGCAGCGTCAGCACTTTGAGGAGAAATATCGAAGTCGATTTTTTGCTGCGCAACCACAGGCGCGGTATAACTGGCTGCGCAAAAGCTTGCAGCAGTCAACACGCGGATTAGCGATAAGCGAAGAAGTGTTTTGCGCATGAAAATCTGACAGTCGACAATATCTTTGTTGTAAAAAGAAAACCGCCACCCATACCGGGAAGTCCGTTTTCAGCCCGTTTTATTGTTATTTTTGTGAGTAAACAGGACGTTTAGCAACACAACTACTTTTCTTTTATTCGTTAATAATAGTAAAACCAGAACCCTGTACAATAATAACCGCAAAAACATCAAACCGCTCAGTTAAATATTTTCCCGCCTTACCGGATCACTTCCTTTATACGCAACGCTACAGAATTCTGTGCTTTTACACAATATGGAAACAGCAGGAAAAGTGGGAATAAAGAGTATAAAGCGGAAATATAGGGTTAAACGGCGGACCCGGTATTATTTCTCCGGAATATTCATATGACAGTCAAAGCGTTAACTACAACACTGCCCGTCTTAGCGGGCAGTATACATTGTGTTATCCCTGTTGTTCAGACAACTGAATGGTCATCGCGTCAACACGTTTATGTTCAATGTGGAAGCTGTTCTTTAACGCCGACAACAAGCCACTGATGTCGCCCACTTTGAAATATCCTGCAACCCGCTTCTGCTTCAGCGCTTCACCTTCAATGGTAAAATCAACAGCGGTGTAGCGTTCAATTTCACGTAAAGCATCTTCCAGCGCCTCGCCTTTAAACACGATCATACCCTGTTGCCAGGCCAGGTCCTGTTCCATTGCATCGGTATCCAGATTTTTAAGGTCGCTAAGTTCGCCGTCGACGTTCGCTTTTTCGCCGGCAGTAAGCAGTTTCAGATTGCCAAATGCATTGCCTTTCTGAATCATTTCAGCAATTTCTTCCCGGCTCACAGAATTTTGTTTGTCCTGCACCAGCACTTTACCTTCTGTCACCACCAGCTCAAATGCTTCGTTGTTTGTGTACTGCATATTAAAAGCGGTACCAATGGCTGTGACCGTATTTATGCCGGCTGTTACGGTAAATGGTCTGGAAGCGTCGTGAGCCACCGTGAAGTGTGCTTCGCCCTTAATTAAATCAATAAGGCGGCGCTCGCCGTCAAAGTTAATCTGAATGGCCGAATTAGTGTTCATGTGCACCACTGAGCCATCATTTAAGGTCAGTGTTTTCTGTTCGCCAATGGCCGTTCCGATGCGTTGCGCCAGATGATAGCCGGTGTCATTCTGACCCAGCCAGTAAGAATCAACCATCATGGCAGCTGCTGCTGCCATAAGCAGAAAACCGGCCGCTACGCTCCAGCGTGCCTGGCGAAGTACTTTTCTGGCTTTGCCCGTTTCCCCTTTAATCTGCGGTCGCAGGGGGAACATGCCTTTTAATTCATTCAGTACACTTAAATCATCCCAGACACGCGCCACGTCAAATAAAATACGGCGGTGGCTCTGACTGGCATTCAGCCAGTCCCTGAGCGTGTCTGTTTCTTCGCTGGTTAAGCCACGATCGATACGGCTTACCCAAAGGCAAGCTTCCTCGTGTATGTCATCCTTACTGGTGAATTTGCTCACATTACTCATGGCTTAACTACTTGTTTGTCCTGATCTTGTCTGCCCTGTTGTACCTTTACCACCGGTACCGGCACTGGCTGCCAGAAAACGTGAACATTGCAACAGCCCTTTGGCTACATGTTTTTCGACGGTACTTTCACTCAGGCCCGTCAGATCTGCAATATCCCGCTGGCTCATGCCATAGACTTTCTTTAATAAAAACACCCGCTTCACTTCAGGCGACAAGGACTCTGTTGCTCTGCAAAAATGAATAAAGCGCTCTTTACTTTCGACATGCTTCTCAAGGCTGTAACCCACTAAATCGTGAGGAAGCATATCCATATCATCTACCGGCTGGTTTAACTGGCTCGCCGCACTGTTCACGTGATTAAGCGCGAGATTTCTGGCCGTTTTCAGCATGTAGGTCCGCTCATAGCGGATTTCCTGTTTTAATTCAGCCTCATAACTTTTAATAAAGGCTTCCTGCACGATGTCTTCAATATCATCCGAACTGACAATAGCACTCACCGCCCGCATCATCTTTGTGCGGTATTTTATAAAAGTGGCGGCGATAGTCGATTTGTTGGACATAATCTCTTTACAGGCAGTGTAGCTAAACCGTTACAAGTCGCTCTATGATGCCAGTTTTTTGCTCATGAAGTCATGCATTATTTTTTATACTTAAGTTGGGTACAAAGGGGGCAGCTGCCCCCTTTTTTGTAACCCTTTGCTACGCTTAGAAGGTATAAATACCGCGAACGTAGTAGAAGCCACCGTTGATACCCAGCGGAGAGGTAACCGGATAAGCTGCACCGGCAATCTCATTGTCATACTGCGTATTGCGGTCCGGATATTCATCCAGCGCATTCTTCGCACCGACAACCAGTTGCAGGTTTTCGCTTACGCTGTAACCCACTTCAACATCCAGAGACAGCTCAGAACCGATGTTATCGATTGGTAAGCCTGAATCCAGGTGATCTTCAAAGATGCTACCGTAGTAGTTCACACGACCCAGCACGCGCCAGTCACCATTGGTGTGGTTAGCAGTGAAGCTCCAGCGGGTTGCCGGCAGGTTGTCTTCAAGCATACGCACACGCTCTGGTGTGATGTTCTCAGACGCCTGGTCTACAGTAGTTGAAGTCCAGTTGTATGCCAGAGAGTACTTAGTCTCGCCGCCGAACATGTCCTGGCTGTAGTTAGCGACAACGTCAAGACCTTCAGTAGTGGTATCGAAGTCGTTGGTGAAGAACTTAACCGCGGAGAAGCTTGATGCGTCAGAAACGCCTTGCGCCAGCAGCGCAGCAATGTCTTCTTCTGTCAGTGCGATAGCAGATGTTGTACTGATACGGTCAGTCACTTCAATGTTGTAGTAGTCAGCAGTCAGGAACAGACCGTTATCAAATTCAGCAACGACACCGAAGCTCATAGATACAGACTCTTCAGGCGTCAGCGGCGTACCGCCTTTCTGAACAGAGATAGGATCGGTAGGAGGCAATGTAGCCTGATCTTCCAGCTGGCCGCTTGAACCGAATGCTGTGGTTACGTTACGTACGGTGCTCTGACCAATCGTTGGTGCTTTAAAGCCTGTTGAGTACGCACCACGGAATGCAATGCTGTCAGTCACCTGATAACGGGCAGACAGTTTACCTTTCGTGGTATTACCGAAGTCAGAGAAGTCTTCGTAACGTACTGCTGCTGCAACCAGGAAGTCGTCAGTCAGATATAATTCTGCATCCAGGTAGAATGCGATGTTGTTACGTGACGCTTCACCCTGACTCTTGTTAGACAGACCCGGGAAACCGTTTGAACCGATACCGAAGCCCTGAGAAGCCAGCGGGCCGATAGTGTAAGACGCAATGTCACCGGCTTTCGCTTCGTAGCTTTCATGACGGTACTGGAAACCACCGGCAAGGTACAGCGGCTCATTCAGACCCACTTCGATTGGCTTAGTCAGGTCAATATCCAGAGTCTGTTCAGACTGTACATAGGTACCCGGCTTGAAAGAAGTAGGTGTTTCCGGCCCCATAGACGGGTTGATGGTATTTGAAATGGCAAAATCAATTTCATTCTGACCCAGGTTTAAGCTGACGTCATAACCGATTTCGTTAGCCAGTTCACCACGGGTACCGAATACCAGTGACATATCCTGAACGGTACCACCGAAGCGCGGCGTGAAACCGCCCGGGAACATTTCGTTAAACGCAAAACAATCAGGATTGTTAGCCACTTCATTGATATAACGTGGATTTTCAAGAACGTTAGCACCAACGCGGATATCAGTTGGGCAATTGCCTGACATATCGTCAGTCAGATCACCAACCAATAACAGTTGATAGCCTTCACCATCATCAATAACTCCATCACCATTCAGGTCTGCGGCTTCTGTACCACCGTCGTTAACACCACTACGGTTATGCGGGTTACGGTAGTAGAAACCCCCTTCTACTTCACGCTCTGCGTAGTTACCGAACATATAGGCTTCGGCATTATCGCTCAGTTCCAGACCTAAGTTTGCGAAAACTTTGATGTCGTCTTTGATTTCAGGGCTACCCCAGATTTGAGCAGGGTCAGCAACAAAGGTATTTCCGGCAGCAATCAGTGCAGCCGCATCATCACGCTGTACACTGCGTGACGTTGGATCAGAAGTACGGTATTCAGCAGACAGGTTAATAAAACCCTTCTCGCTTAACGGTAAACCGATATTACCGGAAACCTGCATCATGTCACCGTCACCTTCATAGTATGAACCGTAACGGGCTTCGAACATGCCGCCTTCATCAGCGTCTTTGAGTACGAAGTTAACAACACCGGCAATCGCATCAGAACCGTACTGTGCAGCAGCACCGTCACGCAGAACTTCTACCTGTTTCAGAGCAGATGAAGGAATAACTGAAATGTCAGGACCCTGTGCACCGTCAGACAAACCACCACCCAGGAAGGTGATAACTGCAGAGCGGTGACGACGCTTGCCGTTTACCAGCACCAGAGTGTGGTCTGAAGCCATACCACGCAGGTTAGCCGGACGAACCAGTGTTGACGCATCGTTGATAGGCTGGTCATTTACGTTGAAAGAAGGTACGACGGTTTGCATCATCGACACCATGTCCGTTGCGCCCTGGTTCTGGAACTCATCACTGGAGATGATATCTACCGGAACAGGAGAGTCGCCGACTGAACGGGGAGCGGCACGGGTACCGACAACAGCGATTTTTTCAACATCTTTCGCTTCAGCTTCTTCACTTTCCTGCGCATAAGCATTCACAGAGGCCAGCATACTTACAGCAGCAGAAGCTGCCAGTGCAGCACGCACATTTTTTGTCAGTTTTGACATTGACGTTTTCATAGTGGTTTCCTGGATTTTGCGATTTTTCCCCCGGCTGAATCAGCACTGAAAATGACGTGTCAATTTAGCCGGAATTTTTATATTTTTAATAATACACACACTAACTTTTACCGCGTTAGTTGGGGAACTTATAGACCGCAAACCCATAGAAAACAAACCTTTTTAGCCAAAATAAAAATATTTTTTAAAGTGATGGAGGATTTTGATTTCTGACCTGTCTATTACAATATTGGCGGGGTTTAAGCGCAGTGAAAATCAGTCCGATCCGGCTAATTTATATACAACTCTTGGTTATCTCCCTTTCGACCGTATTGTGTTTTTCTGACACAAAAAACCCGGCAAAAGCCGGGTATTTTTTTAACTTTTTTCGGACTCTGAAAACCGGATTATTCTTCTTCAGTTTTATACTTTGCAGCAGTGTCTTTGATCAAAGGTTGCAATTCATTTTGCTGGAACATTTCGATAATGATGTCACAACCGCCAACCAGTTCGCCATCTACCCATAATTGTGGGAAAGTTGGCCAGTTAGCGTATTTAGGTAATTCCGCACGGATATCCGGATTTTGCAGAATATCCACATATGCAAATGGTTCACCACATGACATCAGCGCCTGTACGGCTTGTGCAGAAAAACCACAACTAGGCAGTTTAGGAGAACCCTTCATGTATAAAAGAATTGGGTTTTCGCCAATTTGCTGCTTAATTCTGTCTACGGTTGATTCGGTACTGTTTTCCATCCGATCCTCTCTGGTGGTGGGAGATACGTTCAGTGCATTATGGGTATCTTAACGCCGGATTCAAGGGCTGAAAGCGGTTTTTCTGTCATAGCATGACTATCTTTTCATTAATGTGATCTGAAATCTCCTGTTAACCTTAACAGTGAGTATCACTATTTGTGGCAAATCAGATGATGATTTTTTTGCATTGCACCACTAAAAATGCATAAATTTGTCATTGAGTTATCAAAATCTACCCTTATATCTGTATACAGCTTTGACCGTTGTCGTTTTCCCGCGCCCATGTTGTGAACAAAGTGGGAATATCGACGTTAATACATTGAAAAGAATGGAGAATTCAAATGGCGTTTGAACTACCACCACTGCCGTACGAAAAAAATGCACTTGAACCGCACATTTCAGCAGAGACGCTGGAATACCACTACGGTAAGCACCACGCCACCTACGTAACTAAACTGAACGGTTTAGTGGAAGGCACAGACCTGGAAAGCAAAGATTTAGAAGAAATCATCAAAACTTCAGAAGGCGGTGTTTTCAACAACGCAGCTCAAATCTGGAACCACACGTTCTACTGGCACTGCCTGAGCCCAAATGGTGGCGGCGAAGCCACTGGTTCCGTTGCTGAAGCGATTAAAGCAAAATGGGGCTCATTTGAAGACTTCCAGGCTGCATTCGACGATAAAGCAGTAAATAACTTCGGTTCAAGCTGGACCTGGTTAGTGAAAACTGCTGATGGCTCTCTGGACATCGTAAACACCAGCAACGCAGGTACGCCAATTACTGAAGAAGGTGTTACACCTCTTCTGACAGTTGACCTGTGGGAACACGCTTACTACATCGACTACCGCAATGCCCGTCCTAAGTATCTGGAAAACTTCTGGAAACTGGTTAACTGGGAATTCGCGAACGAAAACTTCGCGAAGTAATTGCTGAGCGAAAGCTGAATCCAAAGAAAAAACCCGCAATCGACTGCGGGTTTTTTGTTACACAAATTTAACGTCAACTGACTGGCATTAAAGACAAAATCTATTCGAAAAGGTTCATTCTTTTATTAGACTAATAATTGAGCGTTTATTACCAAATATCCTGAAAATTTCCTTTTAAAGTTGCCAAAGAGGACTAAGCTGTAAAGACGGGAATCCGTTTTTTGGGGAAATCTATGGGTATTTTCGAGCATTACCAGCAACGTTACGAAGAGCGCCAACAAGAAGAATTCACCATCCAGGAATTTCTGGATATCTGTAAAAGCGACCCGACAGCCTATGCGAACTCTGCAGAAAGGTTGTTACAGGCAATAGGCGAGCCTGAAATGGTCGACACCTCTACTGACCCGGCACTCAGCCGCATATTTTCGAACAGGGTCATTGCGCGCTATCCGGCCTTCCATGAGTTTTACGGTATGGAAGAAGCGATAGAGCAAATTGTCTCTTATCTGAAGCATGCTGCTCAGGGCCTGGAAGAAAAGAAACAAATCTTATATCTGCTTGGTCCGGTCGGGGGCGGTAAATCCTCTCTTGCAGAACGGCTCAAAGAGCTGATGCAAAAAGTACCGATTTACATGCTCAAAGGCTCACCGACCAACGACCATCCATTTTCACTGTTCGACCTTGCCGAGGATGGCAATATTCTGGAAAAAGAATACGGCATTCCAAAACGCTATCTCAAAACCATTATGTCACCCTGGGCCCGTAAGCGGCTGCATGAATTCGGTGGCGATATTTCTAAATTCAAAGTAGTACGGGTTTATCCGTCTGTGCTCGACCAGGTGGGTATTGCTAAAACAGAACCCGGTGACGA
This sequence comes from Alteromonas sp. ABH4_456, assembly GCF_056160645.1. Taxonomy (NCBI): domain Bacteria; kingdom Pseudomonadati; phylum Pseudomonadota; class Gammaproteobacteria; order Alteromonadales; family Alteromonadaceae; genus Alteromonas; species Alteromonas sp. ABH4_456. Next base: position 323,239 of record NZ_JBSWXO010000004.1, on the reverse strand, counting down.
AAACAATCAGGATATCTCATCACTGGTGGGCAAAGTGGATATCCGCCGTCTGGAACAATTCGCACAGAACGACCCGGATGCTTACAGCTATTCCGGTTCACTGTGTAAAGCCAATCAGGGCTTGATGGAATTCGTGGAAATGTTCAAAGCGCCAATTAAGGTGCTGCACCCGCTACTGACGGCCACACAAGAAGGCAACTATAACCCGACTGAAGGGTTTTCTGCCCTGCCCTTTGATGGCCTGATCCTGGCTCACTCCAACGAATCGGAGTGGCAGTCTTTCCGGAATAACAAGAACAACGAGGCATTTCTCGACCGCGTATACATTGTAAAAGTGCCCTACTGTTTACGGGTATCAGAAGAGATGCGGATATACCGCAAGCTGCTCGACAGCAGTGAGCTCAGCGGCGCGCCCTGTGCTCCGGACACGCTGGAGTGTCTGGCACAGTTCACAGTATTGTCCCGTCTTAAAGAGCCTGAAAACTCCAGTGTCTACTCTAAAATGCGGGTTTATGATGGTGAAAGCCTGAAAGATACCGATCCGAAAGCCAAGTCTTATCAGGAATACCGTGATTACGCCGGCGTTGATGAAGGTATGGAAGGGCTCTCTACCCGTTTCGCCTTTAAGATTTTATCCCGTGTGTTCAATTTCGACCATCAGGAAGTAGCAGCAAACCCGGTACACCTGTTCTACGTGCTTGAGCGGCAAATTGAGCGTGAGCAGTTCCCTCAGGATACGGCGGACAGATACCGCGAATATCTGAAGGGCTATCTTATTCCCCGCTATGTGGAATTCATTGGCAAAGAGATTCAGACAGCCTATCTGGAGTCCTATTCTGAATACGGCCAGAACCTGTTTGACCGTTATGTCACTTATGCTGACTTCTGGATTCAGGATCAGGAATACCGCGATCCGGAAACCGGTCAACTGTTTGACCGAAGCTCACTGAATGCCGAACTGGAGAAAACAGAAAAGCCGGCGGGTATCAGTAACCCTAAGGATTTCCGCAACGAAATCGTCAACTTTGTGCTGCGGGCCCGTGCTAATAACGGGGGCAAAAATCCTGCCTGGACGAGCTATGAAAAACTACGCACTGTGATTGAGAAGAAAATGTTCTCCAACACAGAGGATTTATTGCCAGTGATTTCTTTCAACACTAAAGGCTCCACTGAAGATAAGAAAAAACATGATGACTTCGTTAACCGTATGGTGGAGAAAGGCTATACCTCCAAACAAGTCAGATTGCTATGCGAATGGTATCTGCGGGTACGCAAAGCGTCCTGATTTGTCGCTTCAGGCAAACCAGACTCACGCATTGTTGTTGCAACCAAATAGTAGGTATCTATGGCGCATTTTATCGACCGAAGGTTAAACAGTAAGGGAAAGAGCACGGTAAACCGTCAACGCTTTTTACGCCGCTACAAGCAGCAGATAAAGCGGGCGGTATCCGATGCGGTCGGCCAGCGTTCAGTCACCGATTTGGAGACCGGCGAGCAGATCAGTATTCCCGCACGTGACATCAAAGAGCCGGTATTTCATACCGGCCAGGGCGGCCAGCGCACCATCGTTCACCCCGGCAATGATCAGTTCACGGCCGGGGACAAAATTGAACGTCCTCCCGGCGGGGGCGGCGGACAAGGACAGGGCGAAGGTGATGCCAGTGACAGTGGCGAAGGCCAGGACGAATTTGTATTCTCAATTTCCAAAGATGAATACCTTGATTTATTATTTGACGATCTCGCCCTTCCCAATCTTAAAAAGAATCAGTTTGATAAGGTGGTGCAGTACGAAACCTATCGTGCCGGCTATCAGACTGATGGTGTCCCCAGTAACCTGGACATCGTCCGTTCGCTGAAAGGTTCAGTTGCAAGACGAATCGCGCTGACCGGCAGTGACCGGAAAAAACTCCGCGAGAAAGAAGCACAACTTAAAGCCCTGAAAGCTGACAAGCATGACAATGCGCTGGCCATCATGGAGCTTGAAAAAGAAATATCAGCGTTGAAACAAAAAATTGCCAGAGTGCCATTTATTGATACGTTTGATTTACGCTTCAAAAACTATGACCGGCGCCCGGTGCCCACCAGCAAGGCGGTGATGTTTTGCCTGATGGATGTATCCGGCTCAATGGATCAGGCAACCAAGGACATGGCAAAACGGTTTTACATTTTGCTGTACCTGTTTCTTACCCGCGCCTACGAGAACGTTGAAGTGGTGTATATCCGTCACCACACTCAGGCCAAAGAAGTTGACGAACAGGAGTTTTTCTACTCACAGGAAACCGGCGGTACCATTGTGTCCAGCGCGCTGAAGCTTATGGATGAAATCATCAAAGAGCGGTATACAGAGAGCGACTGGAATATCTATGCTGCACAGGCATCGGATGGTGATAACTGGGCCGATGATTCGCCGCAATGCAAACAAATACTCATGAAGGAGTTGCTACCGGCAACCCGCTATTTTGCTTATATCGAAATAACAGAACGGCAACATCAGAGCCTGTGGCGGGAATACCAGCAGGTCGAGAACAGTTGCGATAACTTTGTCTGCAAACACATTCAGAGTGTCAGCGATATTTTCCCTGTATTCCGCGAACTCTTTAAAAAGTCGGAACAGGAAGCAGCCCCGGGAGGATAGTATGGCAAAAACGACGAAGCGGGCTAAGACCCCTTTGAGTGACGGTCCGGACTGGACTTTCGATATGCTTGAGCAGTACGAAAGCCATATCGATCGTATCGCCAAAAATTTCAAACTGGATACTTACCCGAATCAAATTGAGGTCATTACTGCTGAGCAAATGATGGATGCCTATGCCAGCATTGGTATGCCCATTAATTATGCGCACTGGTCTTTTGGCAAAAAATTCATTCAAACCGAGCAAAATTATCGTCGCGGCCAGATGGGACTGGCCTATGAAATTGTTATCAATTCCGACCCTTGCATTGCGTATTTGATGGAAGAAAATACCATCACCATGCAGGCACTGGTCATGGCCCATGCCTGTTACGGTCATAATTCCTTTTTTAAAGGCAACTATCTGTTTCAGACGTGGACGGATGCCAGCTCTATTATCGATTACCTGGTGTTTGCCAAAAACTACATCGCCAAATGCGAGCAACGCTATGGCACCGATGAAGTAGAGAGTATTCTGGACTCCTGCCACGCCCTGATGAATTACGGTGTAGACAGGTACAAACGCCCGCAAAAAATATCTATGCAGGAAGAACAGGCCAGACAGGAGCAGCGGGAGAAATATCTGCAATCTCAGGTAAATGAACTGTGGCGTACCCTGCCCGACGCCCACGCCAGTGAAAAACCGAAACAACAGCGTTTTCCGTCAGAACCTCAGGAAAACCTGCTTTATTTTATAGAGAAAAATGCCCCCCTGCTTGAGCCCTGGCAGCGGGAACTGGTGAGAATTGTGCGTAAAGTCTCCCAGTATTTTTATCCGCAAAAACAAACTCAGGTAATGAACGAAGGCTGGGCTTGCTTCTGGCACTATCATATTCTGAATCAGATGTACGATGAAGGACTGGTCACTGACCGCTTTATGATGGAATTTCTGCACAGCCACAGCGGCGTGGTAATGCAGCCTGAATATAACAGCCCTTACTATTCCGGCATTAACCCTTATGCCCTGGGTTTCAATATGTTCATGGACATCAAACGAGTGTGCCAGAACCCCACGGCGGAGGATAAATACTACTTACCGGATGTTGCCGGAAAAGACTGGCTTGAAACGGTGCATTTTGCCATGCATAACTTTAAAGATGAAAGTTTCATCAGCCAGTTTTTGTCTCCCAAGCTCATACGGGACTTTAAGCTGTTCGCCATTGAAGATGATGCACGCGATAATTTTGTCAGTGTCAGTGCCATTCATGATGAACAGGGATATTTGAAGATCCGCGAGAAATTGTCTGCTCAGTACAACCTGAGTAACCTGGAACCCAATATTCAGGTATACAACGTAGATGTCCGGGGCGACCGCTCCCTGACGCTGCGGTACATTCCGCAACGGGGCATTCCGCTGGCAGAATCGAAAGAAGAAGTCATGCGGCATTTATTCCGCCTGTGGAAATTTGATGTGTTTTTAGAACAGGATGGAGTAGAAGGCGCAGAAGTAATTGCAAGCTGCACCCGCCCCGCTAACGCCGCCTGATATGCGCCTGCAGCAGGCTGATGAAAGTCTGTCTGCTGCGCTTAATCTACTGACACCCGGCGAACCTTATTCTCTGACGAATGGATATTTCCCGCCGCCCTGCAATAAGTCAAAGGCGGGCTTCTCATTTTCTTTACCGGATGATTTGAACATCATCACAATACCGGCAGGCTCAAACTGAAACTCCGTTGGCGAAAACGCTGTCAGCGGAAAGGCATTCTGGCCTGTGGCTTGCGCCATTAATATCCCGTCTTTGACCGTCAGCGTGATTTTAAGAGGAATAGCATCCGATCTGTATGTCCCCTCGTAAGTGGACAGTTGCGACTCACTTAACGTCACAGGTTCTTTTGAAAAATCCGGTAACTCATAAGGCAGTCCGAAGTAAATACTCAGCACCGCAACACTGATTTCATTCAGGGTGTAATTCACACCGTTTGCAGTTAATGCAAACCCTACGTTCCCCATCTCAAAATAGCCGGATTGGGAAGCAAAACCGTCAATACTGCCGTTGTGGCCCCACAAAGTTCTTTCGTAGAAAGGAAACGGAAACAACCCGTGGCCCAACCCTTTCTGCACCCTCTTCATCATATCCAGTGATGACGATGATACTAATTTGCCTTCAAACAATGCCGTCAGGAATGTCGCTACGTCTGTGGGCGTGGAAATAACTGCACCGGCACCATGAGGCACACTCATGTTTGTTTCTGTAGCCGGCTGCCAGCCACCGTCATAGTAATACGAATTAGCCTGCCCCTGCTCAACGTCAATGGCATCACCGTAAGCCGTACGCTTTAATCCCGCCTTTTTGACAATACGCCTTTGCAGCTGGCTGGCATAACTGTCGTTCCCCAGCTCTTCAATGATATACCCCAGCAAAACATAACCAGTATTGGAATAACGGGTGTCTGTACCTGGCGGGAAATCAGCGTCCAGCGCTTCAAACACAGACAGCATCTCAGCCTTACTCCGGGGAGATGTCATGTATGAGCGGTATGCCGGTAAATTTGTGAAATTGTGCAGGCCGCTGCGATGACTCAGCAACATGCCGATAGTGATAACACCGGCATTTTTAATATCTGGGAAGAACGTGGAGAGGGGTGTATCAAGGCTCAGTTTTTCTTCTTCAATTAATTGAAAAATCATCACTGCGGTAAACACTTTGGTGATCGAGCCCACGCGATACTGCGTATCCGCTCCGGCTTTACGGCCAGAGGCGACATCAGCAAAGCCAATGGAGCGTTGATAAACGGGCTCACCGCCATCAACAATCGCTACACTCAGCATCGCCTTGTCTTCTTTTTCCAGTAACGCGAAGTATTTGTCCAGTTTTGCACTGTCAAAACCCTGTGCACAGACGCCCCACGCAGCGAAAGCCAGCAGTAAAACAAAAACCCTTTTCATATGCACTCCCTTGCCAGAAATTACGGCGATGATCAGAGTCAGAATGACACAAATTTCACCGCCAGGTGCAATCTACACTGAGGGATTTACAGACGTATTTCAACCTTTATGGCTATTTTAAATGCAACAAATTGTCATCAACGGGGATAGTGGCAAAAAAGCACAGGGACGCTAGGATGCGCCCTGTGTATTAATTGTCGGACGATGGCAAAACAGCAGACAAACAGCGCCCAGGAATGCCGCACCGGCAGCAAAGGCAAAGGTTTCATAAGCATGAACACCCTGGTCCCACAACTGACCTGCCACATAGTTGCCCAGCGCTCCGCCCATACCGAAAGCAATACTGACGTACAGGGCCTGACCGCGACTCTGGAAACGGGACGGGAAAAAGTGAGTGATGAAGTGCATAGCAGTAACATGCGCCAGGCCAAAGCTCAACGCATGAATAAGCTGACTGATCACCACAACCACGCCATGCTCTGCCCACGCCGCCAGCGCGTACCATCTGCCTGCTGTTAACACCATACACCACAATAACAATTGCCACACACCCACTCTGGCAATCAGTCTGCGGGCGATCAGGAAAATACCGATTTCAGCCACAACGCCAATGGCGATGAGCATACCGGTTTGCTGACCGCTGTAATCGAGATCACGCATGTACAGAGCAAAGAATCCGTAATAAGCCCCAAAACTTACCTGCAATAAAGCGGCGGAGGCCAGAAATAACAAAAAGGTTCTGTTGCGGGCAATTTGCCACAGCGTACCGGTTTCTTCATCCTTAGACGGCACTTTGTCCGGCTGACGAATAAACAGAGAAGCCAGAAACAACCCGGTCAGCACAAATAAACTGGCATACACCGGCGCCTCTGAGGAAAAGATATCCAGCGCTTTTCCTGTGGACACAGTAAGTACTATAAAACCGATACTGCCCCACAGACGAACCTGGCCATAACTTATCCGGGTGGGTTTTACTGACTGAATGGTGATCACCTCAAGTTGAGGCAACACCGCCGTCCAGAACATCATCATTAACCCGAAAGCCAGCGTGAGTCCCCAGAAACTGCTAAACCAGAATACAGATGTAAAACACACCACAGACAACAGGCAACCCAGGCGGACAACATTTACCGCTTTACCGGTTTTGTCCGCCACACTGGCCCACAGAGACGGACCGACAATACGGGATAAGGTAATCACTGCCCACAATTCACCGATGTCTGACGAGGTAAACCCGCGGCCATCAAGAAAAATGCCTAAATAAGGCGTGAGTACACCAAGCTGACCAAAATACAACCAGTAGGTAACCGCAAGCAGAATGATATTGGTGCGCGAATGAGCATTCATAACACGCACCACAGATTAGAATTGTTCAAAGAGAGGCGCTTATTTCGCAGAGTTGCCCGGAATGACAGGGGTGCCGGACGTGATACCGGCATTCTGTGCGCGGTGGCGCAGCACGTGATCCATTAACACAATCGCCAGCATTGCTTCAGCAATGGGCACAGCACGGATACCTACGCACGGGTCATGGCGACCTTTCGTCACGATATCGATTTCGTTGCCGTCCACATCAATGGTTTTACCGGGCACTGAAATACTGGACGTTGGCTTAAGCGCCATGTGCACAACCAGATCCTGGCCACTGGAAATGCCACCCAGCACACCACCGGCGTGGTTGCTGCTGAAGCCATCCGGTGTCAGCGTATCGCGGTGCTCACTGCCCTTTTGTTCTATCACACCGAAACCATCGCCAATCTCAACGCCTTTCACCGCGTTAATGCCCATCATGGCACTGGCAATGTCAGCATCGAGACGGTCGAAAACCGGCTCGCCTAACCCTACAGGCATTCCCGTCGCCACTACCGAGACTTTCGCACCGATAGAGTCGCCTGATTTTTTCAGGTCACGCATGTACTGGTCTAATTCGTCCAGCTTACTTTCGTCAGGACAGAAAAACGGATTGGTGTTTGTCACGCTGTGATCAACGGTCTCCACTTTTACCGGTCCAAGCTGGGAAAGATAGCCATGAATTTCGATGCCGCAGCTCTCTTTCAGGAATTTCTTGGCAATACCGCCTGCCGCAACACGAATAGCTGTTTCACGGGCAGAAGAGCGGCCACCACCACGGTAGTCCCGCGTGCCGTATTTTTGATGATAGGTGTAATCCGCATGACCGGGACGGAAACGGTCTTTGATATTGGAATAGTCACCACTGCGCTGATCGGTATTCTGGATCAACAGGCCAATGCTGGTACCGGTGGTTTTACCTTCAAACACACCCGATAAAATTTGTACCTCATCACCTTCCCGGCGGGCGGTGGTGTAACGGGAAGTGCCGGGTTTTCTGCGATCTAAATCAATCTGCAGATCGGCTTCTGAGATTTCCAGTCCCGGAGGACAGCCATCAACCACGCCACCTATTGCAATCCCGTGGCTTTCACCGAATGTGGTGACAGTGAATAATTTTCCAAAGCTATTACCAGACATCTGTATTAACTTTCCTTCCCGTTAAGATATGAAACCAAAGACGCACGGGAGACGGCAAAAATACCGTGTCCGCCGTGTTGAAGTGCTACCCATTCCACGTTTAACCCGGCAAAACGTTCAGCCATATGCACCTGACTGTTGCCGACTTCCACCAGCATCCAGCCATTTTCTTTTAAATACACCGGTGCCTGCTTCAGCATCTGCTCAACCAGATCCAGACCATCTTCTCCTGCCGCAAGGGCTAATTCAGGCTCATGCTGATATTCGTCCGGCAAATCATTCATGTCTTCTTCATCGACATAAGGCGGGTTCGACACGATTAAGTCGTACCGCTGCCCTTCCAGACTGGTAAATAAGTCTGAATGAATGGGGAAAACACGGTCGCCCAACTGATGTTCCTGAATATTGAAATCTGCCACTTCCAGGGCGTCGTGGGAAATATCCACAGCATCCACCTGAGCTTCAGGAAATGTATGGGCCAGCGCAATAGCAATACAACCCCCACCTGTGCACATGTCCAGAATACTGGCCGGCTCAGATGACAGATAAGCGGAAAAGCGGTCTTTGATCAATTCGGCAAACGGTGAACGGGGGATCAACACTCTTTCGTCAACGTAAAAAGGCATGTCGCAGAACCATGCCTCACGGGTAATATACGGCAACGGCATGCGTGTTTGTACCCGCTTTAAGACTAAATCTGCAACTTTCTCTTTTTCTGAAGTGGTAAGACGGGCTGAAAATAAGCCGTCACCGGTTTGCGATGTAATATCCTGTGGCAAATGCAGAGCATGCATTACCAGGCAAACAGCTTCATCCCAGCTGTTATCAGTGCCATGCCCGTAGTACAGGTGTGCATCGTTAAAACGGCTCACAGACCATCTCACCATGTCCAGCATGGTGTGCAGTTCACGGATGGCTTCGTCTAAATAAATCTTATCGGTCATGGAGTGTGGTACATCGCCAGAAATAAAGCTGGTATCATACCGAAACTCGCAATGACACCCAACACAAATTGCGCGATAACAGACGTGCAGATGAACACAGGTTAAAACAGACAGGAGAAAATGGTTGGCTGATCAGTGGAAACCGGAAGACGACGACAATGACATGTCATTATTCCGGGAAGCGGTAAGTGGTATAAAGCCGCTGTCACAGGACAAAATTGTGCATAAACGCCGTCATGTGCCGGCGAAGCGACTACATTCCGCCACCCGCCCGGACAGCCGTCAGCAAAAGCTGCTGGATGCCAGTTTTGCCTTTTCAGATGTCTATCAGGCCAGCCTGCCCCATCAGGGCCCCATGCGGTATTGCCGCGAAAATGAACCGACACATAGTTTGAAGCGATTACGACGGGGAGATTTCTATCCTGAGCTTGTACTGGATTTACACGGTCTGAACCGCGAAAACGTAAAGCTGGAATTATCCGCACTCATTTATACCGCGCGCAAAGAGCTTATTGACTGTGTTGCCATTGTCCATGGCATCGGTTCCGGCGTACTAAAAAACGCCTTGCCTCACTACCTGGTTCAACACCCCCATGTCAAAGCGTTTCACCAGGCTCCCCTGGAGTATGGCGGGCAAGGCGCGTTACTGGTGCTTATCGAAACCCTTGATCCGGGCCTCAGTAAACAATAACAAACTATTTATCCGGTCCCGCGCTGTTGTGCATAAACAGCCATGTGTAATAACACATCATCAAAACAACGATAAAAATACCCAGAAGTGAACCCCATACTACAGGGTCTTTAAGCATGGTTAGCCACATCAGATTACTCCCTAACATTGATAACTTTTTACAGTGCTAGTGTGCATGGCTGCGACAGGTAAATCTGTGATCTGAATCAATGGGAACAGTCGATGCAAATAAGACCCGTGATGCAGATCAAAAAGGTTTTTTTAAAAAAATAGGAATTAATTCACAAAACGATATTGCAAATCATTATCATTTACACTATATTGTTCCTGCCTGTTCGACGTTGGGTGATTAACGGTCTTGGCTTAGCGTCGATTGTAGGCAGGTGTGTGGTGCGCCTGCCTACTTCTTTTCTCTCCCGGTAACCTTCGTATTGAGTCCTTCGTATTGAAAACACTGCCGCGTCCGGTATTTTTTCACCAAGAATGCCAGCCCCTTACGCAGTCACATCATCATTATGTGAACAGTTTCCAAAACCAGCTTTTCTGCAAGTCTTCTTCGCAGGTTTTTAACTGGGTAGCATAACGCAATGAGCGTGCTTTAACCGTTCCGGCCACCTTTTTCAGCCAGGGCTTACTGTTGTAGGTACGGCGTTTATACCCGCGCCACCCTTCATGGTAATTCAGGTACTGGGCATAGCCGTCCCACTTTGATACACCATTAATTTTATATGATTTGGAAATAAACCAGCCCATGAAATCCATGGCGTCATCAAAATCATCCCGGTCCGCCCAGCTGTTGCCGGTTTCGTTGACATAGTCAGACCAGGTAACCGTTTTAGCCTGAGAATATCCGTAAGCGGAACTGACCCGCCCCCATGGAATAAGACCAAAAAATACATAATGTTTTGGTGGCAGTGCATCATGCCGGAATGAGCTTTCCTGATACATGATTGCCATAGGAACATGGATTGGCACGCCCCATTTATCGCGGGCATCAGCGGCCGCATCATACCAGTCTTCTTTTTCGTAAAAGATTTCGCAAATGTTACTGGTGTCCTGAGGAGGCGACGTGGCACAACCGGTGATACCACTTAAAAGCAGTACAATTCCGGCACCTGCAAAAAATCGTTGTGAATTGTTGAACTTTCTCACTGCCCGCTGTCTTAATAAGTGTTCTGGTAATAAATGTGTGTGTTTCCCTGGAACATTCTTATGCCTGGCTCCCTTGCCAGGCATTTTTTTATCCCCGGCAAGGTCAATTCAGGCTTCAGCTGTCCCGTGTAGCCATCGGTTCTGCGAAATAACCGGCAATAAAATCTGCAAAAGGTACTTCATCCGTCGCCTCAACAGCGTGCTGCGCAGCCAGTGAATCAGCGGCCATTTTTTCAAATGCTTTCAAATCATAGTGCAGATATTCATAGCCTTTAAAGGCTTCCGCGTACTGCTTAGCCAGATTAAGCCCCAGTACGCCGTTATCCATATCATTTTCAAGCAACGTTGCCAGAATTTTACCGGATGGCGTTTCATCAGCATTAAGTACTTTTTGCCACTCAGCTTTGACAGCATCGCTGTAAGCCGATGTTCCGTTGGCGTTATCAAGCACTTTTGCCGTTTGCTCAAATACAGCAAACAGCCCTTCACACCATTCGCGGAAGGCAACACTGCCGTCTTTGTTTTCCAGCATCAGGTCAGGATTACGTCCTTCCAGAACCACTTTATCCATATTCTCCCTGCAAACGGTGAGCTCCTCTGCCGTCATTTCAGGGCTGTCTGTCAGCAGGCAAGAAAGCATGAAGACATCGAGGAAATCCATCTGGCCTTTGTCAATGCCCACAGGCGAGAAAGGATTCACATCCAGTACCCGCACTTCCACATAGTTAACACCGCGGCGCACAAGGGCATCGGTAGGTTTTTCCATGGAACGCGTGGGCTGCTTGGGACGAATGGGAGAATACAGTTCATTTTCAATCTGCAGAATATTCTTAGATAACTGCTGAAAATGCCCGCCCTCACCGGCGGCAAACTGGCCGAACCGTGAAGACGGCGTGTACATGGCACTACGAAGCTTTTCCACATAGGTATCGATGTGGTTATAGCAAATTTGCAAAGCTGACTGCTCTGAGTTGGTGTAACCCAGATCGCTCATACGCAAAGAGGTCGCATAAGGCAGATAAACCGTGCCTTTACCGACTTTTTCAAAATTCAGCGTCGTCGGCTTCCCTTTCAGGAAGGACTGACACAGCGCCGGCGATGCCCCGTACAGATACGGCAACAACCAGCAGAAACGACGGTAATTACGGATCAGCGAGAAATAATCAGCAGAAACCTGATCCTGAGAATATTCTACACCGTTGAGTTCTGCCCACGCCTGCCAGAATGTATCCGGCAATGAAAAGTTAAAATGCACACCGGAAATCGCCTGCATCATACTGCCGTAGCGATTTTTAAGTCCCATACGGTACACGCGCTTCATTTGTGCAACGTTAGATTCACCGTAATAAGCCAACTGAATTTTATTTTCATCATCAATGAAACACGGCATGCTCATGGGCCACAACATTTCGCCGTTCATATTTTCGCTGGCGAATTTGTGTATGTCCCTTAACTGGGTTTCTGTTACCTGACTGTCTGCCACCGGCGGTGTAATAAATTCCAGCAAGGCTTCAGAAAAGTCGGTAGTGATACACTCGTGGGTCAGTGCCGAACCCAGAGCCTGAGGATGGGCTGTTTCCGCCAGCCGGCCATTGGACTGTATACGGAGGCCTTCACGTTCGACGCCATGTTTAATGTCTTTTAGTGCACTTGAAAACGCAGTCGCGTTCATCGCCGCAAGGCGACGGGAGAAAGTTGGCTCTGATGAGGTCAATGTATTCATCCATAGAGGAGGGTCAGCACCACGATGTGGGGCGTAACCCTCAAATTTCAATAAAAATTAATTCAGTGACAGCGGGACAACGGGCAAATCCAGTGTAGCAAGCTGTGGCGCCAGTGTCTCAGCATCCCCTACCACAATAATTTGCATCTCGTCCAAATTCAATTCCCGCTGCGCCACAGCATTCAACCTGTCCGTTGTCATATTCCTGATAAGGCTGGTCTGGGTTTCACGGTAATCATCTGCCAGATCGTAGGCCAGCAGTTGACGCAGAAATGCTACCTTGCTGTTCGGCGTTTCGTATTCCAGCGCATCACTGAGCGTAAAGGCGTTCTGCATGAAGCGGAGTTCTTCTTCCGTCATGCCCTGCTCTCTGTACAGCTTAATTTCTTTCATCATTTCTTTGATGGAGTCAGCGGTATTTGCCGCCGTCACATTTGCATGGGCTTCAAACCAGCCCAAGGTTTTACCGCCAATGAAAGACGTGGACGCACCGTAGGTATATCCCTTATCTTCCCGCAAATTTAGATTAATGCGGCTGTTAAATGCTCCGCCCAGCGGGAAATTCATCAGTCGGGCCAGAAAGTAATCGCCGGTTGCATCGAAGGTCAGCGCCCGTTTCACCAGATATACCACCGACTGTACGGCCTGAGGATTATCTACAACGAAGATCTGTGTTTTATCATACTCAGGAAAATCACTGAACACAGGAATGGTGTAGTCCGCAGGCTGCCACGTTGACAGGAAAGATAAAGCAGAAGCCATCTGGATCTGCGTTAAATCACTGACTGCCACAATAGTGGCATGGGACGGCGTGTAGTACTTGCTGTAGAAGTCTTTAATGTCAGCCAGTTCGATATTAGCCAGCGTTTCAAGGGTACCGGAGGCAGGCAGGCTTACCCGGTTTTCTTCTCCGTACAGCACTTTTTCTTTTGCACGGTTTGCCAGGTAATCCGGATTACGCATACTTTGCTGCAGACTTTGCGCCATGCGTGCTTTCAGCCGGTTGAAATCCTCTTCATTGAATGCAGGATGAAACAGCTTTTCCTGCACCAAAGCCATGGTTTCATCCAGATTCTTTGTCAGCGACGATACCGACACCTGGGTGTAACGGCCGGACGCGCTGAAGCTTACCGAGCTGCCCAGTTTCGCCAGTTCATTTGATAACGCTTCGTTGGAGTAATTTTCCGTTGATTCGTTCATCATCGCAGCCGTGAGATAAGCCAGACCTGCCTTATCCTGCGGATCGAGTAGCATGCCGCCTTCCAGATTCAGCGTCAGTGTCACCGTTGGCGTTTCTGCGCTGGTTACACCAAGCATATCGATACCCGGCGCAAGTTTGGTTTTCCAGAACTCAGGCACATGCACCGTCGGCGCAGGACCCGCTTCCGGTACCACAGTCCGGTCAAACGAATCTTTAATTTCCGCCGTCACAACGTCACCGGCGGACTCATCAGCTCCGGGAATATCACGGGGCGGAAGCGTGAAGTTTTGCGGGGCAGCCGCCATTTCCGGATGTCCTTTAGGTACCACAGACACCGTCACAGCATGCTTGCCTTTAATATACTGACGGTAAACCCGCATAACGTCTTCTGCTGTCACATTACGGTAACGATCAAGATCAGCCTGAACCAGGTCAGGTTGGCCGTAAAAGGTTTCTCCGCCGGACAGGGCACTGACTTTACCCGATACACTTTGCAGACCGAAAATGGTTGATGCTTCAATCCCGCCTTTGGTGCGCTGAAGATCATCTTCATTAACGCCGCGGGTTTCAAACTCTGTCAGTGTTTCATCAACCAGCGTGTTCAGCGTAGCAAGCTTTTCTACCTTCTGCGGGTTCGCCAGTGCCAGTAACTGAAACTCGCAGGCCAGTTCACGACAGGGGTGAGAAACACCCGCCTGAACCGCGACGCCTTCTTTCACCAGGTTTTTATAGAACAGCGATGTTTTACCGCCGCCGAGAATGTCAGCGAGTACATCAAGGGGCGCTTCATCAGGGTGTCTGGCGTAAACCGTTGGAAACGTAATTTGCAGTAAAGGCAGATGCACTTTGTCTTCTAGCGTCACGTACCTGTCTTCCGTCAGGGTTACCGGCTGAGGTTCGGGATCTGCCACCTCAGGACCACGGGGCACCGAGCCAAAATATTTTTCCACCCACGCTCTGGTCTGCGCGACATCTATGTCGCCACCAATGGTCAGCACGGCATTGTTAGGACCATACCAGCGCTTAAAGAAGGCTTTCAGATCGTTTACATCAACCCGGTCGAGATCTTCCACATAGCCGATGGTAGACCAGGAATAAGGATGGCCTGCCGGATACAGGGCTTCACCATTTTTCTCAGACCGCAATCCGTAGGGTTGATTATCCACCCGCTGCGCCCGCTCATTTTTCACAGTATCGCGCTGGTTCTCAAACTTGGTCTGATTTACCGCCGGCAGCAAAAAGCCCATGCGGTCTGCTTCAAGCCACAGTACTTTTTCAAGCTGATTAGCCGGTACACTTTCAAAGTAGTTGGTCCGGTCTGTATTGGTGGTCCCGTTAAGAGTACCTCCGGCTTCAGTGATGATCCTGAAGTGTTCTTCATCAGCAACATGCTCTGAGCCCTGGAACATCATATGTTCGAAGAAGTGGGCAAAGCCGGACTTACCGACATCTTCCCGCGCACTGCCTACGTGATACGTCACATCCACGTGTACCAGTGGATCGGAATGGTCCTCATGCAAAATAACGGTAAGACCGTTATCCAGCGTATATTTTTCGTAAGGGATATGGACTTGCTGCTCCTGCACCGCAACGGTTGTCTGCTCAGCAGGCTTCTGAGACTGACATCCGCTTAATGACACTGCAACGCTCGCACACACTAAAACTTTTGTGGCCAGAGATAACGCCATCAGGCTTCCTTTTTTCATTGTAAGTTCGTCACTGTTAAGACAATCCGTCTTAAACAGGTCTGCCCCGTTGTGCCGGAACAGAATACAGATTGTTACTGAGACTACCAGAATTTGGCACAGAAAGCCCAGGTCTCCTTAACCCCTTTGTATCAATTTATTTATTAATGAAATACACTGGTGTAAACACCTGGAGAGACTGTATGGATTCTGCCGAAAAGATAATCAATCTCGAATTTGGCCTTTCTCAGTTAAGTGGGAATAAAACGCTGTTTCTGCGACTTTTGCAAAAGTTTGCCGACGAATACCAGCACGCCTCAGATAAACTTCAAACTTTACTCGATAACTGTGACTGGCAGGAAGCCAGAGTGTATATTCATACCATCAAAGGGGTATCGAGTAATCTGGGGATTAACCAGCTTCACCTGACCTGTAAAGAAGCAGAAAACGAGCTTAAAGCTCAGGAAACGGTGCCGGCTTCCCTCCCTGCCCTCAAGCAAACAGTGGTTGTTACCCTGGACGCTATCGCAACATTACAGGCTAATCCGGCCTTGCTTGACGACCTGCAAGCCGCAGAAGCCGCTATGAATGCGCCGGCAGCCGGTCATCAGGACAGCGAGCCTGCTGTAGCCACCGCCGGTACCGCTAGATCTCCGGCTTCTGCTCCGCAAACCGGTCAGGCGCCTGCAGCCTTTATTCAGGCGCTGGAACAAAGTGAATTTATTGCACAGGACCAACTGGACAGCTGGCTGGCCGCCACCACGCCGGATCCGGCATTACAACAAACCCTGCGCGATGCCATTGACGAACTTGATTACGATACCGCACTGAACCTGATCCGTGGATAGCCCCGCAACCTCTGTCGGGATGTGTTTTGAACATCCCGACTTCTATGTCATTCATAAACCTGTCGGCATGCCTATGCACGATGACGCGCTGGGCGTGATACATGCTGTCCGGGCACTCACCGGTGAACAGCAGCTTTACTTATGTCACCGTCTCGATACTGTGACTTCGGGCTGTCTGTTGATCGCCCGTAATGCTTCTGCAGCCGCACAGTTAAGCGGACTGTTTGCCGGTCGTGACATACAGAAATATTATCTGGCCATCCTTTCGGGAAAACCGGCGAAGAAACAGGGCACCATAGCCGGTGATATGAAAAACCGGCGCCGTGGACAGCATGTGCTGATGAAAACCCGTGACAACCCTGCTGTCACCCAGTTCTTCAGTTATCACCGGGCTGAAACCGGACGCATTGCGCTGGTTAAACCGCTTACCGGGAAAACCCATCAGATTCGTGTTGCCATGAAAAGTCTGGGTGCGCCTATTCTGGGTGACACGTTATATGGCGGCAAAGAAGCTGACCGGGTATATCTGCACGCGTGGCAATTACACTTTTGCTATAACGGCGAGGATTTCAGCATCACCTGTACGCCTGAGGAAGGCTCACACTTTGTCTCTGAGGCATTTTCCGGCTGGCTTGCGGAACAACCGGACAACCGGTCACTGCCCTGGCCATCTTTCACCCTGCCGGAAATAAAGAGCCGGTAATGTCAGTCAGGCTCTGTGTTATAGGCAGCGGCGCTGTAGGTTCACTCTTTGCTGCAAAGGCACTGGAAGCCGGCTTTGATGTCACCCGTGCAGTGAGACAGCCCCGCTCTGGTGCACAACAGACCACCGTAAAAACGGTGACATTGCAAAATGACAGCACGGTTTCCTTGCCTGACGCCATTATTACTCCTGACAGTCCGGTGGATATCCTGTTCGATCTGATTGTTATTCCTGTGAAGGTTTATCAACTGAAAGAAGCGTTGACACAGTGGTCTCACCTTTTCACGAATAATACGCCGGCCTTGCTGCTGCAAAACGGTATGGGAGGAGATGAAATCTTTCGTTCTGTTTTGCCTTCTGTGAGACTTTATCAGGCAACCACCAGCCACGGCGCTCTGCGTCAGCAGAACGCTGTGCGCCATACCGGTTCTGGTGAAACGCTGGCAGGCCCGGCAACAGGACTAAACAGGAATGACAGTACGGATGAAAAAGTGTTTCGTTTCCTTGAGCAGGCATTTCCGCCGGTAACACGCTGCGACAATATTGCCCTGGCTCTCTGGCAGAAGTTGTCTGTCAATCTGGTGATTAATCCGCTCACGGCACTGCATAACATCCGCAACGGGCAACTTCTGGAGCCGGCATATGACGCAGTGATTTCATCGTTATGTCGCGAAACCAGCCTGGTCATGCAGGCTTGCGGTTACAAGGAAAGTGCAGACGTTCTGAAAAACCGTGTATTACGGGTTGCCGGGGCCACAGCGGCTAACTACTCCAGTATGCATCAGGACGCTGCTCACGGTCGCCCGCTGGAAACCGGCGCGATTACCGGATACCTGTTAAAGAAAGCTGCAGCGCATCACATTCCGGTTCCCGCTCATCAGTCTTTGTTTGATGCACTGACAGACCGCTTTCCGCCTTAATCGATTTCGTGGGCGACCTGCCCGTGAGCCAGCATGGCAAATAACCCTGTCCCGCCGGCAATATTCCCCAGCAGCGTGGCAAAAATCAGCGAGCAGAGTTGGTACAGTGTGACTTCCCCCTGCATCGCAAGCAGGAACAATTCCGTAGACCCGGCAATCACGTGGGTGAAATTCCCCATAGCAATGAGATAAGTAAACATAACGATGACGAAGAAAGCCGCACTCTGCACCGACGGTTTCATCCAGACAATACCGGCAATAATGAAACCTGAAATGACCCCGTAGGAAAAGGCCTGCCCGAATTCCAGCTCCACATAATGTCTTGAAATAGCGTTCATCCCCTCGATGTATTCCGCCGGCACGGTATGTAACTGATACATTAACGTCGCGGCCAGTAATGTACCCGCCATGTTGGCGGCAAACACGATAGCCCACAACCTTGCGGTGCAGCCAAGCATGGCAAGAGAGCGGTGGTTAAGCAGCGGTAAAATGACAGTGAGAGTATTTTCAGTAAACAGTTGCAGACGGCCCATGATCACAAGAACAAAACCGACGGTATACCCGAAGTTCTCCAGCGCAAACTGGTAGTCTGAACCTTCAAACACCGTATGCAGAATGCCCTCTGCAAGTACTGAGGTTGATATGCCAATGCCGGCGGCCACACCGGACCACCACAGCGACATACCCGGCCGCTCAAGCTCTTCAAGCCCCTCCCGGTGAATTACCGCATACAGAGAAACTGAACTCAGACTCTGGTGATCACGCACATCCTGTTCTTCTTCCTTAGTAAGCGGCGAGTCAACATGACGCTCGTCTTCGTGTTTCTCTTTCCCTGTCATATCCGGTTCCTGCAAAAGTGTTCTTAAATACGTCTTGTTACGAGTGATACGACGGGCCGGAGTAAAGCGATTGAATCAAAGACATAAAAAACGGTATGGGCTTTCGCGCATACCGTTTTTTTAGCAAACAGCAGAGAAATTTATTCCTGTACTTCCGGCTTCATGTGCGGGAACAGGATAACGTCTTTGATTGTCGGGCTGTCAGTGAACAGCATCGCCAGACGGTCGATACCGATCCCCTGACCCGCTGTTGGCGGCAAACCATATTCCAGCGCACGGATGTAATCTTCATCGAAGTGCATGGCTTCATCATCGCCGGCATCTTTTTCTTCAACCTGCTTACGGAAACGGGCTTCCTGATCTTCAGGATCGTTAAGCTCGCTGAAACCGTTCGCCAGTTCACGGCCGCCTACGAAGAACTCGAAGCGGTCAGTGATGAACGGGTTATCGTCGTTACGACGAGCCAGCGGAGACACTTCCCACGGATACTCAGTGATGAAGGTAGGCTGGATGAGTTTCTCTTCAGCTGTCGCTTCAAAGATTTCACAAAGGTACTTACCTGCACCCCAGATTCCGTCTACTTCAGGCTCTTTAATGTGCAGCTGTTTCGCCATGGCTTTCATTTCATCAAAGTGCGCTTCCGGGTCGCGGATAGCCGCCTCGTTGGCTTCTGGCCAATATTTCAGGATAGCCTCGCCCATGCTCAGACGATCGAAAGGCTTACCAAAATCATAGCGGGTTTCAGACGTCACTTCGCCTTCGCTGTCACGGGTAGTATTAACCAGTTCTGTCGTGCCAAGAATGTCCTGAGCCAGCTTGCGCAGCATGTCTTCAGTCAGGTTCATCAGGTCATTGTAATCAGAGTACGCCATGTAGAACTCCAGCATGGTGAACTCAGGATTGTGACGGGTCGACAAACCTTCATTACGGAAGTTACGGTTGATTTCGAATACCCGCTCGAAGCCACCCACAACCAGACGCTTCAGGTACAGCTCCGGTGCGATACGCAGGTACATGTCGATGTCCAGCGCATTGTGGTGAGTCACGAAAGGCTTGGCCGTTGCACCGCCCGGAATGACCTGCAGCATAGGCGTTTCCACTTCCATAAAATCACGCTCGGTCAGGTACTGACGGATGCCGTTAATCAGGGCACTGCGGATTTTGAAGTTGCGGCGGGTATGTTCACTGGTGATCAGATCCACATAACGCTGACGGTATTTGGTTTCCTGATCGCTCAGACCATGGAATTTCTCTGGCAGCGGACGCAGTGATTTGGTCAGCAGTTGCCAGTTTTCCATGTTCACGTACAGGTCACCTTTACCTGACTTGTGCAGGTCGCCGGCTACACCGATGATGTCACCGATATCCAGACTACCGAATTTCGCTTTAATTTCTTTTTGTGTTTCTTTGTCGGCGTAAGCCTGAATACGACCGGTCATATCCTGCAGCAGCAGAAACGGACCGCGCTTGGCCATAATACGGCCGGCAACGGAAACCTTATTGCCCTGTTCCGCCAGTGCTTCTTTTTCCACTTCACCGAACTGCACCTGCAGTTCTTCAGCGTAGTTTTCGCGGCGGAAGTCATTAGGGAAACCATTTGCACGGCAGTTTTCCCGAATCGCGCTCAATTTAGCCCGGCGCTCGGCAATGAGTTTATTTTCGTCGAGTTGTTGGTCGGTCATAACCTGTTCACTTTTAAGTGTAATTTACAGGCCAGATTTCAAACTGGCTTGCAGGAATTTATCTAAATCACCGTCGAGGACGGCTTGCGTATTACGGGTTTCTACACCTGTACGTAAATCTTTAATACGGGAATCGTCCAGCACATAAGAGCGGATCTGGCTGCCCCAGCCGATATCAGACTTGTTATCTTCCAACGCCTGCTTCTCAGCATTCTGCTTCTGCAGCTCAAACTCATAAAGTTTGGCTTTCAGTTGCTTCATTGCCTGATCTTTATTCTTGTGCTGTGAGCGGTCATTCTGACACTGCACTACGATGCCCGTGGGTTCGTGGGTAATACGAACCGCAGAGTCCGTTCTGTTAACGTGCTGACCACCTGCACCGGAGGCGCGGTAAGTATCAATACGTAAATCAGACGGATCGATATCGATTTCAATATTGTCATCAATTTCAGGATAAACGAACGCAGAAGAGAACGACGTGTGACGGCGGTTTCCGGAGTCAAACGGTGACTTACGTACCAGGCGGTGTACGCCGGTTTCCGTTCTCAGCCAGCCAAACGCATACTCGCCTTCAAAGCGGATTGTGGCACTCTTAATACCCGCCACTTCGCCTTCTGACAGTTCGATAATTTCTGTTTTGAAGCCGTGTGCTTCACCCCAGCGCAAATACATACGCAGAAGCATATTGGCCCAGTCCTGAGCTTCCGTACCACCGGAGCCCGCCTGCAAATCGATATACGCATCGCAGGCATCGTTAGGGCCTGCGAACATACGGCGGAATTCGAGGACTTCCAACACTTCAACAAGGGAATCCAGTTCAGATTTCGCTTCTTCGAAGGTTTCTTCATCTTCCGCTTCGATGGCCAGTTCCAGAAGGCCTTCAACGTCTTCAGCACCCTGTTCGAGCTTCTGAATGGTTTCAACCACCTGCTCCAGGGCTACTTTTTCTTTCCCTAAGGCTTGTGCGCGCTCAGGCTCATTCCAGACGTCCGGGCTTTCAAGCTCACGGTTAACTTCTTCTAAACGTTCAGACTTCGTATCGAAGTCAAAGATACCCCCTAAGTGCTTCAGAGCGCACCCGGATATCTGCTATGGCATTTTTGACAGGATTTACTTCAAACATGATTTCGCCAGGAGATAAATTAAAAAACAGGACGGCGGATAGTACCGAATCTGGCGGGATTTTGATAGTAGGCGTACCGGGAATCAGGCGAATTTCACCAGATTTTCAGTGGTTATGACCGGTTACGGCGAAGGGATGTGTCCGGCAACTGCTATGTAGCCTTTACCGGACGGTATAAAAACAAACAAATCTGATGATTTTACAAAAACATGCCGCCGGAAATTTCCACGCGCTGACCGGTCATCCATGCGCAATCATCACTGAGTATTTTGGCGATTGCCGGGCCGATATCGGAAGCTTCCCCTACTCTGCCCTTAGCCGTTACACTGCTGACAAACTGGTTCACGTCCGGGTTGTCTCTTACCGTACCGCCAGCGAAATCTGTGGCAATGGCACCCGGTGCGATGGTGTTTACGCTGATCCCCCGGCTGCCCAACTCTTTTGCCAGGTACCGCGTCAGTACTTCCACACCACCTTTCATCACTGCATAAGAACTTGAGCCGGGCAAGCTGAACTGGGCCAGACCCGATGAGATATTCAGAATATGTCCGTTATCTTCAATATCACTGAGCAGTGCCTGCGTCAGAAAGTACGGTGCTTTCAAATGCAAATCTGACAGGGCATCGAACTCTTCCATACTGGTTTCGCTGAATGCTTTATGCAGTCCTGTGCCGGCGTTATTTACCAGATACTTCAGCTTGCCGCCCCCGAAGTGTTGCTGCAGGCAAGTACGCACGGTACTGATAAATAAAGAATAATCGCTGAATTTCGTTGCATCAAACTGCAGCGCCACGGCCTTTACGCCCCGCTTTTCTGCTTCAGCAACCACATCCTTTGCAGCGTTCTCGTCGTGAACAAACGTGAAAATGCTGTTCACCCCTTTGTTTGCCAGAGCCAGTACTGTGCTGCGACCAAGGCCACGACTGCCACCGGTGATCAGTGCGGTATCACTCATAGTTATTTCCTTACTGTGTCCGCCTGATTTAAGGCGGAAATTAATGACAGGTTCAGAGTATCGTTCCGCACTATATTGATAAACAGGGCAAATAAAGACACACTGTTCACATAAAATGAACAATGAGAAGTGTGATGGACACTGTAGAATGTATGCGCCGTTTTCTTGCCGTGGCTGAAACCGGTAGTTTTTCTCAGGCAGCCAGCCAGATGGATGTGCCTAAATCCGCGGTGTCATCCTCAGTGACAAAACTGGAAACCCGTTTGCAAACCCGCCTGTTTCACCGCAGTACCCGCCAGGTCACGCTGACAGAATCCGGCAGACAATACCTTCCTGAGTGTCAGCGTATTCTGGCCGATCTCGATGCAGTAGAGAGCCAGTTACAGGACGATGCCGGCCAGCTGACCGGAGACATTGTGGTAGATATGCCGGGCCGGTTATATGCCTCCGTTGTCGCACCGAAACTGGCTGAGTGGTTCCGCCTGCACCCGAAAACCCGCATCCGCCTGCTCGGCGCGGACTATCGCATCGATCCGGTGAAGGAAAGCGTGGATTGTGTGATCAGGGCAGGAACGCTTAAAGACAGCGAACTCATCGCCCGCCCGCTGGGTAATTTTGTGATGGTGAACTGTGTCAGCCCCGCTTACCTGAAAGCATATGGACACCCTGCTTCACCGGCTGATCTGAGCAATCATTTCGTAGTGGGCTACTCACCGGATATGCGCCCCGCTGCAGATTCCTTTGATTATTTTCACAACGGGCATAACTATCAGGTAGCGATGACAAGCCGGGTATCTGTGGCCACTACAGACGCCTACCTGACCTCTTGTCTGGCGGGACTGGGAATCATTCAGGTGCCTCATCACGGGGTTAAGCATTACCTGGCCAGTGGCGAGCTTGTAACAATTCTGGATGATTTTACCTGCCCGCCCCTGCCACTTTCCGTGGTTTACACATCGAGACGTCACATGCCTAAACGAATCAGCACTTTCATAAACTGGCTCACAGAGCAGTTTGCCTGATGCGGCGTACAAATTTGACCGGAAACAAAAAACCGGCAGACGCCACAAGCGACTGCCGGTTTCTCTGATATCAGCGGAGCCTGATAGACTTACATTTTTTCCAGTGTTTCGATTCCCAGCAGGCTCAGACCCTGTTCCAGTGTATTGGCCACCAGAGCAGCGAGTTCAAGCCGGCTGTTACGCACTGCTTCATCAATACCGTCTTTCAGGATCGGGCAGGCTTCGTAGAAACTCATGAATGCGCTTGCCACATCGTACAGGTAAGTACACAACACGTGAGGCGTTGCTTCACGGGATACCAGACCAATCACTTCTTCAAATTGCAGTAAAAGAACAGCAAGTGCATGCTCCTGCTTTTCAGTAAAGGTCATTGCACCTTTCAGATCTGCCATCGCAATACCGGATTTACGGAAAATACTCTTAACGCGGGTAAAGGCATATTGCAAATAAGGCGCTGTATTGCCTTCAAAGCTCAGCATGGTGTCCCAGTTAAACACGTAATCCGTGGTACGGTTTTTACTTAAGTCAGCGTACTTAACAGCACCAATACCCACTTTACGGGCCACTTCAGCCAGCTCAGCTTCTGACAGGTCATTGTCCCGCTCGCTGATGAGTTTGCCGGCGCGCTCTACCGCTTCGTCAAGTAACTCAACCAGTTTCACCGTACCACCGGTACGGGTTTTAAATGGCTTGCCGTCACTGCCAAGCATCATACCGAAAGGACAATGCTCGTAAGTCTGTTCTGCTTTCATGAAACCGGCCTTACGGCCCACAATTTCAGTTTGCTTAAAGTGCAGCGCCTGGCGGGCGTCGGTAAGAATAAGGGTACGGTCAGCGTTCAGTTTGCCGCTGCGGTAGCGCATAGCTGCAAGGTCGGTAGTGGAATACAGGTAGCCGCCACCGGATTTTTGCACAATGTACACTGCCGGATTCCCTTCTTTGTCCGCCAGTTCAGGAATAAACACAACCTGCGCGCCCTGATCTTCTACCGCAATGCCTCTTTCTTTCAGGTCACGGATGACATTCGCCAGATCATCATTATAGGCAGACTCACCCATAATATCGTCACGGGTCAGACTGACATTCAGTTTGTCATACACTTCTTCGCTGTGCTGAACGGATACATCAATGAACTGTTTCCACAGCGTAAGGCACTGCTCGTCGCCCCCCTGTAATTTCACCACGTATTCACGGGCACGGTCTGCAAAGCCCTCTTCTTCGTCGAAGCGTACTTTCGCTTCACGGTAAAAGTCTTCCAGATCAGACAGTGCGGTTTCCGCAACCTCACTTTCCAGCTTGTCTGACAGGTGTGCCAGCAACATGCCGAACTGTGTCCCCCAGTCGCCCATGTGGTTCTGGCGGATAACCTTATGACCAAGGAACTCCAGCACTTTTACAACAGCGTCACCGATGATAGTGGTACGCAGGTGGCCCACGTGCATTTCTTTAGCAAGGTTCGGGGAAGAGTAATCCACCACAATGGTCTGCTGGCTGTCTTTTGCCACGCCCATGCGGGGATCATGCAGTGCCAGTTCACACTGATTCGCAAGCCACGAATCGCTGAGATGCACATTAATAAAACCGGGGCCTGCCACTTCCAGCTTGCTGGCAACGTCATCCAGGTTAACAAGCTCAACAATTTTCTCCGCAATGTCACGGGGCTTTTGTCTTAATTGTTTCGCCAGTGCCATCGCACCGTTGAACTGATATTCACCAAATTCAGGCCGCGAACTGCGTGCCACTGGCACCAGCGCATTTTCAGCACCTAATTTTTCCAGTGCTTCGCTAAAACGGCTGACTAATAAAGCATGTATGTTCATCGTTTCTTCGTCTTCTGTCTGTTCTTAATGTTCGCGGGTTTCTTTGAATTCGATATCCGGGTAACGCTCTTTAGCCAGTTGCAGATTCACCATAGTGGGTGCAATGTAGGCCAGGTTGTCACCGCCATCCAGCGCCAGGTTTTGTTCTGCTTTACGGCGGAACTCATCCAGCTTCTTCGCATCTTTGCTGTATACCCAGCGGGCTGTACTCACACTGATATGTTCGTAGATTGCATCTACGTTATATTCCGCTTTTAAGCGGGCCACAACCACATCAAACTGCAGTACACCTACCGCACCGACGATCAGGTCATTGTTGATCAGAGGACGGAAAACCTGCACAGCACCTTCTTCAGATAACTGGATCAGTCCCTTAAGCAATTGTTTTTGCTTCAGAGGGTCTTTCAGGCGGATACGCTTAAACAGTTCCGGCGCAAAGTTAGGAATACCGGTAAAGCGGAAATTATTGCCGGACGTGAACGTATCACCGATGCGGATAGTCCCGTGATTGTGCAAACCGATAATATCGCCGGCATAGGCTTCTTCCAGAAGTTCCCGGTCACCGGCCAGGAAGGTCAGCGCGTCAGAAATACGGACGTCTTTATTAATACGTGAATGACGCATTTTCATGCCCTTCTCGTATTTTCCGGAAACAATGCGGCAGAAGGCAATACGGTCGCGGTGTTTAGGATCCATATTTGCCTGGATCTTAAATACGAAACCACTGAACTCAGGCGCATCAGCACTGATTTCACCGTCTTCTGTCTGGCGTCCCTGCGGCGCAGGTGCCCACTCAACCAGACCATCCAGCATATGGTCAACACCAAAGTTACCCAGTGCAGTACCAAAAAATACCGGTGTCAGTTCCCCTTCAAGGAACAGTTCCTGATCAAACTCGTTAGACGCCCCCTGAACCAGCTCCAGTTCGTCTTTCAATGTTTCCAGCAAACCGCTGCCAATAGCTGTTTCAAGTTCCGGATTATCCAGACCTTTGATAATGCGTACATCCTGAATCATGTGACCCAGACCGGATTTATACAAAATCACTTCATCACGGTGCAGGTGATAAACACCTTTGAATTCTTTACCACAGCCGATTGGCCAGGTCACCGGCGCGCACAGGATTTTCAGCTCGTTTTCAACTTCATCAAGCAACTCCAACGGGTCGCGGATATCGCGGTCAAGCTTGTTCATGAAGGTAATAATAGGCGTATCGCGCAGACGGGTAACTTCCATCAGCTTACGGGTACGATCCTCAACACCTTTTGCCGCATCGATAACCATCAGACAGGAGTCAACGGCAGTCAGTGTGCGGTAGGTATCTTCAGAGAAGTCTTCGTGTCCCGGCGTATCCAGCAGGTTCACCAGATTTTCACGGTAAGGGAACTGCATGACCGAGGTCGTGACCGAGATCCCCCGCTCTTTTTCCATTTCCATCCAGTCAGATTTGGCATGCTGACCGGACTTCTTCCCTTTCACGGTACCAGCTTTTTGCAAAGCTTGTCCGAACAAAAGGACCTTTTCAGTAATGGTGGTTTTACCCGCATCGGGGTGACTGATAATCGCAAACGTACGGCGTTTGCTGATTTCGCTGGTTAGGTTACTCATGGATATTCTGATCTGTCACTGTGTGAGGGTAGACGCGGGTTCAGAGCTTGCGGGCGGCGCCACCTTGAATTTCAAAAATTGGCGCGCATGATACCAGAATTGAGAAAAATTGCCGCCCTTTTCTCTACGGGAGAAATCCGCGGGCGCATTTGCACCAGCGTATTAAAAATTTGTACGCCGGAGGTCTTACTTTTTCTTCTCCGGTGTGGATTTATCGTATTCCACCAACTCTTCTAATGCAGCCCCGGGCTCCTCTTCCCCGGCGACAGAATCGAATTCTTCTTCATCATGACGAAAGTCTTCTTCCGCCAGCGTGATTTCCCGTTCATGTTCACGGGCTTTTTTATTGCTGTCAGCCATCATATTCACCTGCTAATTGAATAAAACACATTCTTGTTAATTATACGTGAAGAGAGGAATTTGGATGAGATTTAAGATTATTTTTCTGACCGGTAGATGGTTTACTCTGTAGGATACAACTGCCGGGTATAATCGCTGACGCCCTAAGCAAGCAACATACGCATTATCCGCGCGTCTTCTTTACCGCCATCACAAGGGTAGTAATTTTTACGCACTTCAATGTCTTCAAAACCGACTTTTTCGTACAGTGAAATGGCTTTGTGGTTTCCGGCTCTTACCTCGAGCCACAGTGACTCAGCCTGTTGTTGCCGGCACCATGCAATCACACCGTCTAATAACTGTTTTCCGGCACCCTGCCCCCGGTCAGAAACAGCAACTGCAATGTCCATTAACGTGGCTTCGCCGGCAACCAGTAATATCACTGCGTAACCGGAGAGCTTAAGCTCACTGTTCAGTGCTGCCAAACCCGCATAGGGCGGTGTAAGACAGTCCGCAAAGGTAGATAAGGACCAGGGATTATAAGTGGCCTGCTGATGAATAGCATGGGCGTCGTTGATCAGGGCGTCAGAAAGTGGCTGGAGTGTGAACGACGGCATCACTTACTGACCGGCACAAATGATCTGCCACAGACGGCGCTTTTCCGCAGCGTCTGATGGCGCAGTTTTATAAGGTAATGAAAGAATATTATTTTTCAGGGACAACTCTGAACCATATTGCCAGCGAACAGACTTTGCATCGTGAAACAGAGACAACGCCTGCAAGATGTCTTGTCCGGCAGTTCCGAAGCTGCGGGGATCAATGGTTTCAACCACCGGTGATGCCGGTTTTGCTTCATTGTCCTGCACTTTTTCCGGGGCAGATGGTTTTTTATCCGGTTTATTTCCCAGCATGGAACGAAGTTGCGCAATGCGGGCCTGACCATTTGCGGCGGGTTGACCAGAAGACTGAGATGGAACGGCAGCGCCGGAAGGCGTTAGTTCAGCAGTGTGACTGTTACCGGCAGCAGATGTTGCCTGAGTCTGTGATACAGCCTGAGATTGCCATACACAGATACCCATTTCCTGAAGAACAGCAATTTGATATGGATTTAAACCGGACGTCATGAAAATGGATTTACTTTTGAGTGGAAAAAAGTAGGAACACTATAACTTACTCAGAGGAAAAGTGGCAGGGGTGGAGGGACTCGAACCCCCAACCATCGGTTTTGGAGACCGCTGTTCTACCAATTCGAACTACACCCCTAGCGCGCTGTGCATTATACGTATGCGTTAACAAAGGTAAAGCCTTTTTATGGCAAAAAAACAGCAAAACCAGTGCCTTTGCCTGGCATTCGCACAATACGCACAAAAAGCGCACAGCATGGCTGTTACTCCGGCTCACTCCCCTTCTGCCGGTTAGTGTTTTCCAGTGCTGCCTGCCAGAGGGCAGCAGTGACATTTACCACCCGGCGTTGCTGTTCACAGGCAAAGATGACCTTCTCTTCAGCGGCCCCGCTTAAAGCGGCGTAGTGTTTATACAAGCGCAAAGCGGCTTCGTCATTTAACTGATTAATCGCAGCACAGGATGCCACATCAAAATAACGATTGCCGCTGGCAGCATATTCCCAGTCTACGATAACGGGTTTAGCGCCACCGGCTCCGGTTCTCACAATGTGCGGCAAAGACAGATCGTTGTGACAAAGCACCGCCTGTTCAGCAGGCGGTTGCTGTGCATCACCGGAATCAATCACGTTTCTCAATGCTTCAGCCAGGGGATGACTGTCCTCAAGATCTGCACTTTCAAAATAGCGCATCAGTCTGGGCTCTAGACACAGAGGTGGCGCGTCAATGGCTGTGCAGTGAATGGTGTGTAACGCGACGGCGAGCAAAATGATACTATCTTCACTGTTTGCGTTGTTCGCCGGTTTCGCATCCGTGGTGACCCAGCGTTCTGCCCACAGCGTGCAGTCAGGACTCAGCCACACAGGTTCAGGCGCAATGCCCTGACGGAACAGGCTATGCTGGAGTGTAAACTGAGCATGCTTGTTTACGCCGGTAAAATTATCACCGGCAGACCACTTAACAGCGAACTCACGCTCGCCGTCAGTGATATTGAACAGGCGGTTCACATCCCCGCCCTGCCGTGATTCGCAGGTGGCATTACCGCTAAGCTTCAACGGCTCTGCTAACGCTTTAACGATAAGCGCGGGCGTCATGTTCCTGCATCTTCCATTGTTTCAGCCATTGTGCATAACCAAATACGGCAAATCCGACATATCCCAGAAACAGACACGCCGACAACATCAGGCCGCTTTGTGCGTAAAGATAAGCTGAAGCCAGATTGATTACTATCCAGTACAACCAGTTCTGTAAAACCTTATGGGCCACCATCACGGTAGTCACCACACTGACCACCTGAATGCTTGCATCAAGCAGCAGATGTTCGCTGTTGAACTGCCCCTGTGCCCAGAGGGATAAGCCCCAGGCAATCAGGAGTAGTCCCGGCACCAGCATGGCATGGGTATACCATGGCCAGGAATGCACCCGGTCGTCGCCGGCAGCCTGACGATTCCACTGATAATACCCGTATCCTGCCATCACCATGTAATACAGATTCAGGATGGCCTGAAACGGCAGTGTGACCTGCCAGAAGAGCCAGGTATAAATAGCCGTGCTGATAAATGCACAAAGCCAGCACCAGCGGTTTTGCCTGGCAGCCAGCCAGACATAGGCCAGTGCCAGCACCACAGCAACCCACTCAGCCAGTGATGTCGCGGCTATCTGTTCAAAGAAATGCGGGATGAAATCAGTCATCCTGATCCTTACGGGCCTGCATCACATCGAAGTTCAGAAACTTTGCCACAAAAATGGCCTGCCCGACTTCTTCATGGGTGCGCTGCATTTCTTTCCCCAGTACCGCCATAACGTCGGCATACTCGCCGGTGACCTGTGTACTGGTAGAACAGGTCGTCACATCAAGGGTGTCGTAACTGTTCAGTCTGTCAATGAACGACTTTATGGGTGGAATGTACTCATTCACCAGAGGATACAGAGATAACTCAACCATGACCTGCATAGAGATTCCTTAGAATTGAAAACGGGCTGTGACGCCGAACTGTCTGCCATCACCTAACTGATAATAAGGTTCAGCAAACTCATAGTAATCACGGGGATCGTTACTGAATCCCCCGAAACCGCGGGTGTACCAGGTTTTATCAAACACGTTCTTCACCCACAGTGTGGTGCGCAACATGCCTTTTACCCAGGTGATATCTGTGTTGTACAACGTTGTGGCCGGTGCTGTTTCATCATGGCCATCAGAGAAGCGGTATTCGTCTTTAAAGTCCATATCAGCGCGCCATACCAGAGAATCAGTCAGCCACAACTCACTGAACAGGTTCGCTGTATATCTGGGTGCCTGAGCCTGATGCTGCTTACTGACATATTCACCGTCGGCAGTCTCGTAACCTTCAAAGGTGGCACTGAGGTAACCCGCGCTGGCCTGCACTGTCCAGGATGACGTTGCCTGCCAGGAAAGCTCCAGTTCTGCACCTTTATTTGTGCCCACATCGGCATTCGCTGTAATGTCGATAAAGGCGGCAGAACCATCTTCACGTTCCTGAACATCAAAATCGCTGATTTGGGTATCTTCCCTTTCCATAAAGAACAGTGCTGCGCGGGCTGTCAATTCAGGAACAAACAATTTGCCTTTGTAGCCTGCTTCATAGTTCCAGTTGTATTCCGCATCAAAGAAGCGGCGCTCGCGGCTAACCTGTTCATCATAGTTAATGCCGGCACCTTTGTAGCCTCTGGATACGCTGGCATACAGGTAGTCCCCTCCCATATCCCAGGTCAGTGCCAGTTTGCCGCCGGTCATGGTCGTGTCATCGTCGTACACCACCTGCGCATTATCTGCATAATCATAGGCGTAATTTTCAACACGCAGCGCGGACGTCAGCAATAAAGACGGAGTCAGCTGAGTATCAAGCTGACCGTAAACCGCTGTTGTCTGCGGTTCGAAAGTACTGATAAAGTCGCCGTCAGCATAAGTATACTGACGCAGTAAATCCTGTTCACTCTGATTGATGCGGCCGCCGATAACCCAGGTCGTAGTGTCATTGAAGATTTTTTTATCTTCTGCAGAAGTAAAACGCACCTCGGCAGATTGTTGGGAAACATCCCGGTAATATGCATCAAAGGACGTATAGCCCCAAGGGTGGAAACCGGTGTAGGTCCAGTCTTCGTCGTAGCCGTAAGCGATATCATGACCGGCCATAGTCGCAATGATTTCCAGCAAACCTCCGGCAGTTTCATGATTGATATGTGCGCTGACCGCTTTAGTTTCCTGCTCATCAAAGCCGGGTTCATCCGACAAGGTGTGACGGTTGTTATCCAGTGAGAAAGCATCATAACCGTTATTGATATCGTACCAGCGTAAATCCACCGCAACGGATGTTTTGTCAGTCACATCCCACAGTGTGCCCAGCCTTACTGCATTCTCATGAATCCCATTGGTATCGTCGGCACCCAAAAAGTCATTTTCAATAAAACCGTCACTGCTGTTGTGCACAAACGCAGCACGCCAGGCCAGAGAATCAGACGCTTGTCCGCCATGGGCACCTTCAGCGCGGAAGAAAGATGTGTTTCCCACAGACAATTCAAAATGACTGTCACTCTCTTCTGAGGGGGCATTGCTGACAATCTTAACCGCACCAGCCAGGGCACCGGTTCCGAAGACTGTCGCCTGCGGTCCCCGGTAAACTTCTACCTGCTGTGTATCAAAAAGTACACCTGCTGCAGCAAGACCGGAGAAATCAAAATCGTCGACCAGGAAGCTGACTGAAGGATTAATCGGTTCAGCAAACTGGCTGCGCTCACCAATCCCCCGGATCTGAATAAAACGTCCGCGGGATGCTCCGGCCGCAAAATTAACATTCGGCGCAATACTTAATACATTGTCGATATAGGTAGCCTGACGGCTGTCCAGGCGGTTGCCTGATAACACAGAAGCGCTGGCACTGAGTTGATCGAGAGTCGCTGTGCGGAAATCACCGCTGACGGTAATACGTTCGATGTCTGCTGTGTCATCAGCAAAAGCAGGCAGTGCAAGTAGTGCGAGAAGAATTGCGTTTTTTTTCATTAGGATCTCTTTAGTCATCAAAAAGATCCGGCTTTACGGCAGGTATTGAGGTTTTCAGATTGCTTTTATCACCATCCCTACGCCGGTATTATCCGGATCAGGTTTAAGGGTTCCCATGGAATGGATCTCAGCCGTAAAGACGGCACCCCTTGGCCTAATGCTTATTACGGAGTCCGCAAATTAAGCGAGGGCAGTCTAACAACTTCAGTGACTTAGTCAAGTTGCCGGCAGCCCCGAAAAAGCAATAAAAAAGCCCGCGATGTGACGTGGCGGGCAATGAAGGTCAGGCGACCTTCTGATTCTGGCGTCTTGTGCGCCATCCCATAAACCCTATTCCCAGAAGGATCAGTGACATGGCGGTTGGCTCACTGACTTCTGTAATAGAGGCATTCCGGAAGCGAACCTTCATATCTCCGCAACCACTGGCTGCATCACAATCGTTAATGAATACGATGTCGGTAATAAGTCCTGACATGTAATCATCCAGAGTAATAGAGAAGGTCTCCCAGGCTGGTTCGCTGGTATAAGTAAAGTCATCCAGACCGAAATTCTGTGTGCCACCCAGAGCAAACGTGCGGCTGGCATCGTTATTCTGTTCACCGGCAGAGAAATCTGCCAGCCAGATCCCGCCAATCTCAGAGTAAGGGTTTGCATTAGTATTGTTGTTGCCCGGCGTCATACGAAATTCAAATGACAACAAAATATCTGAAGCAGAATTGTCTAAATCCAGGCTCTGGATCCCGAAAGCATCATCCAGGTTTAGTGTGAACCAGCTGTTTTCACGCAGGTTCAGTACGCTGCCATTATTTGTCCAGGTTCCGTAGTTAGACGTGCCACTTTGTTGGTGTGCAGTCAAAGTCTGGGCAGCGAAGTCGATATCGTAGCTGCTGATAATGTTGGCGTTAGCCGTGAATGCCGCACAGAAGCCGGTTAGCAGGGCTGCAGTTTTGATGCTAAATTTCATTTATGTTCCTTGAGCAGTGTGTGCCTGAAAATAGTTAAACAACTTCACTGCAACCCGGCTGTCTTATGGCGGTATAAGACCCGTGGCTTTCCGTCCCTGCCTCACGACAGGTTTGGCGAATCTACTCTGTGGAAGTGACGTTTCCACCAATGAGTCGACGGTTGTAATGATAGGGAGAGGCCCGCAAGTAAAACAGGACACTTCTGAACGAAATCCGGTACAAATTTGTACCAACACAAAATTCACCCTTTTTCTGTCAAGGCACAGGTAATTCTTATATCCTTGACTGAAGGGATCCGGTATTGGGAGCAAACGTGCAGTATCACGGTTTTTTCTGGTCGGCAGTCATCCGCGCTTTATTGAGTCTGAGAAGGGATAACGGACTTGATAACGAATATGACACAACGATGCTCGAAAGCATCACACAAATAGAAAATGAGAAAATGGACGATGACGGACTGGCGTCTATTCTTCACTCTCTTTGTCCTGCCAGTGAAAATGAGACAATTGGCCGCTCCCTGATTGGCTATCTTGATTTCAACAAAATGAGTAATCTGGTGGTGTATCTCACGGCCAGTAAGCATATTGATGACGCACTCCATGTACTGGGGAAACACTACCACTATATTCTGGGCAACAGTGCAGCATTGACCGTAAAAACTGACGGAAATGAAACCTGTCTCCGGTTTCAGCCATCATCACATCCTGTTCTTACCGAATTCCGCTGTTATTTCCTCCTCGCTTTGTGCCGTCACCTCGCCGGCAGAAAATTCGACTTCACCACGGTCACCTTACCGCCATCAGGCGAACAACCGGTCAGCTTATTAAGGCCGGTCAGCAGCGGTGATATCAGACATGAGGGAGTCGTTGTAAGCCTGTTTTTTGATAATAAGTGGTGTACACAGGCGTCGTTTTACTATTCTCAGTCGATTAAAAAAATGCTGGCGGGAAACCTCGACACCAGCAATGATTTGCCGTTAAAACAGCAGGTTAAAGAAGCATTTCTCAAAGCCCCGAGCCCGGCACGGATCCGTTCGGAATGGGTAGCGACGCAACTCGGTCAGACGGAGTCCGCTTTTCGTCGCCAGTTAAGGCAAGAGTCAATTTCCTTCAGCGCATTACTCAAAGAGTACATTCATGACCAGTCATGTCACCGGTTACTCAGTGGCGAAAAAACGGAAGACACCGCCGCCCGCCTTGGCTTCTCTGACCGCCGATCCTTTGAGCGCAGTTTTAAGGAACATGCCGGGATCAGTGCAGGACAGCTACGCCAGCTTGGCAACCGCCTGCGTTTTCAAAAAGGTAACGGTAATCTCATTAATGTGGTGGAGAACCTGCCTCCCCTGCCCAATTCAATTCAGTCTCTGTTGAATATGGACTGCGAAACAATGACGCTGGCGGATGTGGTCTCACTGATTGAAAAAGATCCGATTTTTCAGGCCCACGTTATGAGCAAGGCCAGCAGAGCGGTTTATGGCTCTGTACCCAAAAATCTTGAACAGGCAATCGGCCGGAATCTCGGGCTCGGCAATATCCGGAATCTTGCCGTAATTTTCGCGGCGCAGCAGTTGCTAACCTCTCAATGCCGGTTTGATAAAGTTAACCTGCTCACTGATGCGATGCTGCTGAGCCTGACTATCTTTCAGCGCCTGTTCGGTTTTAACCGCTTAAACGAGGACCAAACTGAGCAGGTCAAACAACTTTTACTGTTTGGCACGTTATCCCTGTTTCTAATTTTTCACGACGAATGTCTGTTTTCCGACGGCGCAGTCACTCACTGGGACGAAAGCCCTTCATTTGACGTTTTCCTTAACCGTATCAATGATGAATACGGCGTTTGCCTGTATGGCACCACATCGTTAATGTTACTGAGATGGGGTTTTAACAGTGCAGTGAATCAGCAATTGTGGAAACT
This sequence comes from Alteromonas sp. ABH4_456, assembly GCF_056160645.1. Taxonomy (NCBI): domain Bacteria; kingdom Pseudomonadati; phylum Pseudomonadota; class Gammaproteobacteria; order Alteromonadales; family Alteromonadaceae; genus Alteromonas; species Alteromonas sp. ABH4_456. Next base: position 287,918 of record NZ_JBSWXO010000004.1, on the reverse strand, counting down.
GTGCAGCAACGACGAAAATGGAAACTCTGACAACCTGACGGGTCAGATCACACTGTGTCATACCATCGCATTCAATCTGCTGAATTCACAGGAAACACCTGAATACAGTCAGGATACGCTGACTAAGGTGCAAAGTGAGATGCTGGAAGAGATCGTGACGAGCTGGCGGGTTTCAGCGGCCTGATATCAATGATCAGTGCCGCTTACCCGCATCAAAGCATATGAGCAGGTTGTTTTAACAGCTTATTCTGCATTTAGGTTCAGGCTGCGGATTTCAGCCTCTGTTTGTGCTTTCAATATCTCCATCGTTTTACCATGGGGCGTCGGAGTACGGGAATCCGGATCGAGAGTTACAAAAACAATATCATCAGCGAGACATATGGTTTTCTTGGTCGCTTTATTTCTCACCAGACATGTTACCGTAATCGACGTACGCCCCACCGATTTAGTTTCCAGACCAAACTCAACGATATCGCCCTGTAACGCCGGGGATTCAAACGTAATTTCACCAATATGCTTTGTGACCAGACAATTTGTTTCCAGCTGACAAATAGCGAAAATTGCCGCTTCCTCATCAATCCATTCCATCGCCCGGCCACCAAATAAAGCATTGGCGTAGTTAAGATCATTGGGCATGACAAGCCGGCGGGATAAAAAGCGCATTCGAATTCCTCGTAAACAATAGATAAAATAGCGGCTGGATTATACGTGAAATGATATCAAATGGCTCAGACAACTGTGACTGACTGGCTTACAGTCCCCTTGTTTTGTAATACCAGCGATTATCACCGGCAAAGACTGGTGATCCATGGCGATAAGCATCACCTTGCCACCACAGTAGAAGGCATACTCTCATCACTGACTGAAGGTATTTCTGTTTGCATTGCCGGCGAACTTAATGTCAGGCCTGTTGATACAGCAAAATCCACGATAACGAAGATCACGCCACTCAATTTATACCGGCAGTGTTTAGGCAGTGAGTATGACATAGTCATCATCGACTTCTCGGAGCAATTCAGGCCATCTGTACTGACGGCTTTGGCCGGCACAGTAAAAGTATCCGGAGCACTAATACTCCTGACACCGCCATCAGATACCTGGCACAATCATCCGTCGGTTACCCGCCCCTATTTTTTAAGCTACGGAGAAACACTGGATAGCAGTGTGTATATCGATAAGATTCTGCGCCCTTTAACAGACACTCCGGAGACGGGCGTGATCAGCCGTGACAGCGTGTACTTACCCTCCCCGCAGCCTGTGGAAGTTTCCCGCATTTCAGAGTCTGACAGACTGACAGTTGCCCAGCAGAAGGTGTTTGACGAGATCACGCAGAATGACTGCAGCACTTACAAGTGTGTTTGTATTGAGGCAGCCAGAGGCAGAGGGAAGTCTTTTTTATCCGGTAAAATTATCGCCCACTTTCTGAAATTGGGGTTAAATGTAGCTGTTACAGCGTATTCGCAAGCCTCTGTCTCAGGATTACTCGCGTCCTTAGAATGCGAAAGCGGAAACAGAGCGCAGTGGATGGCTACGGACAACCCGCTGTTATCCGAAGATAACATTGATGTTCTCGTCATAGACGAAGCAGCAGCGCTGCCACTGCCGCTGCTACAGCGCTTATTATCAACACCTGCGTTTGTTATCTTAAGCTCTACCATAGACGGTTATGAAGGCAGTGGACAAGGATTCAGAACCAAGTTTCTCCAGCCTCAAAATATTCCGGTGAGAAAGCTGACAGAGCCTGTACGATGGCGCGGTGGCGACCAGCTGGAAACTCTGGTATCGAACCTGACATTCAGACAACCGCTGAGCCGTGAAGAACCGGGCGAGCCGCGGGAACCTGTTTCACCGGAGCACCTTGTCCTGCCGGCAAGAGAAATGGAACCATCAACACTCCGTCAGGTTCTGGAAATGCTTACTGCTGCGCATTACCAGAGTAGTCCCGATGACATGTTAAGACTGACAGACTCTCCTCAAAACAACTTCCACCTTCTTACTGTGAAAGGCAAGATTATTGCTGCCGCAGTAGTAGAGCATGAAGGCAGCATTGCGCCGGTAGCCCTCACGGAGCATATTGCAGAAGGAAAACGTCGTGTAAAGGGTCATCTGACGGCACAGAGTCTGGCTTTAATGAGCACTGATGTTAATTTTGCATCCATGAAAATAAGGCGGATTAACCGCATTGCGGTGAGTCCTGGCTGGCAGTCAAAAGGTCTCGGGTCAAAGTTACTCAAGCAAATTATTTTCACCTGCCAGACTGAAGGTGCTGATTTGATCACCTCATCGTTTGGCGCTGAAGACCAGTTACTGAGATTCTGGGTAACTAATGGTTTTACCATTGTAAAACGGGGCAATAAACCGGACAAAGCATCAGGATTGATCAGTGCTCTGGTCGTCAATCCGGTCTCTAAGAGGGCAGAAGAAGCCATTGACCAGCTTTTGGCACTGGAAGAAAACGATGAGATCCCCCCGCTACTGCGTAGTCGCCATTTATTAAGGATCCGCCAGTTCGTTGAAGGCAGCCGGAGTATCGACCATTTATATTCCTCGCTGAATTATTTAACCCAAATGGCTGATAAAGCCCATTCCGGCACTGATATCGAATTAGCTGCAATACTTCGCAGATTATCTGCAGGTGACTCTTTGAAACAGTTAGCGGACCGCACGGGCCTGCAAGGTAAGAAAGAGATGGTTAATGATCTGAGACGCCGGTGTGAACAACTTCTGTCGTCGGTGCAAGACGGTGGTCAGGTGTGAAATCAGGTTCCGGGCCGGATACAAAAAATAAAATTAGAAGTACTGAAACAAAAAACCCTGCTGATGCAGGGTTTTTTAATTCTAATTAAGCATTAAATCTTAATGCCGCGGTTTTTAGCCTTATCTTTAATATAAGGTTCCCACGCCATCGCATTTCTGCGTAAAGACTTATCTTTCTTAGCAATCTGAATGTGATCGTAAGCTGCTTTGTAGTTACCGATATAGAAGTTCGCTTCCATTAATGAGAAGTGAATCTTAGCGGGATCTTCAGCACCACGTTCCAGAGCATTGTTCAGAGCTTTGATAGCACCTTTATAATCTTCAGCTACGAGTAACAAAGTACCCTGCTTACGATAATATTCAGGATCGCTATCTGCTTCTGCAGCTTTACCGTAATAACTGGCCGCATCTTTATAGTCCTTCGCCTGATGATAAGAGTTAGCGATGTTTGCATACATCTCCGCATCTTTCTTCAGCAGGCCGCTCTTAACATACTTAGACAGTAGTTCAGCAGACTTATGTGGATTACCCGCATTTGCATACAGGGAAGCAAGCTGTTTGATTTGACTGTCTTTCTCAAGATAACCCGCCGTGTAAGCGATATCCAGAGTTTGTACAGCTTTATCAAAACGCTCAACCATCATATAGAAGCTACCCAGTTGAACCCAGTAAGTTGGATTCTCAGGGAACATGTTAACAAGCACTTCAGCCACGCTTACTGTTTCAGGATACTTCTTGCTCTCGAAGAAAGCAGAAAGCTTCAACAGATAAGGGTTTTTGTCTGGCTTGCCAGCTTCAGAATTCAGTTTGATAGCTTTGTCAGCAGTTGCTGCAACCTGGCTAAACTTCTTCTGCTCATACAATGCTTGTGCTTTACGTGTGTAAACCTGTGCATCTTCTTTACAGGTAAAGTCCATCCACTTGTCATAATACGTGACAGCGTCGTTGAACTTCTGCTCCTGCATGCTTAAGTCACCAAGTAACTTCAACGTGCCTGCGTGCTCAAGGTCATTCAGTACTTTAGTTTGTACCGCTGACTGAAGGTAACCGAATGCTTCTGCACCCTTACCTTCCTGAGACGCAATCAGGTTACCCAGGAAGCGGTTTACGTATGCCTTATCGAAGTCGTCACTTGGATCTACTTCTTTAAGGATATCGATAGCTTCCTGAACACGGTCTTCATTGTAGGCTTCAAAAGCAGCCTGAACTTTCTTACCGGTACGCTCGCCAACAAGAGTAGTTTTACCCTTGACATAGCCAGGACACAGTACAGGGCCAGAAGGTTTAGCCGCTGCAGGCGCTGTTTGCGCTGCGGCCATTGGCGCTGCAATCGCAGCACCAATACCCATGACCAAAGCAACGGCGGACATTTTAAATGTACGTAGTTTCATGATCATTGCTCCAGTTTAAAGTCCAGTTGAACGAACATGCCTTCTTGCTTAACCGCTTTACCGTCAACAATTTTTGGCTTGTACTTCCACTTGCTCAGCGCGCGACGCGCTTCACGGTCGAAGATACGCTTGGGATCTGCATCGATAACACTGATGTCATCAACACCACCCTGTTCATTAATAGTGAACTGCAGTTTTACCCAACCTTCGCGACCATCACGGGCAGCATCAGGTGGGTACTTAGGATCGATACGCACGATTGGTGTAGCATCACCATCGCGTTGCATCGCACCAACACCGCCAATATCTACACCAACACCACCGGTATCAATAGCTGGAATAGCCAAGCTAAAGCCTGAGTTATCCGGCTCAGCAGCTTCAGGTTCAACAGGTTGAACTTTTGGTGGCTGCTGGGGTGGCGGCGGAGGCGGAGGCGGTTTACGATTACGTGTTTGTGTATCGTCGTTCGGCTTCTGCATTACAATATCGATAATAGGTGCAGGAGCAACCTCATCCGCTGGTCTGCCAGAGTTCTGGATGAGCTTTGCCATCACAACAAACAGACCAAAGGCAACTAACGCACCTAATAATATAGAGACAATTATCCTTACCATCTTAACCCCTCGCCGCAACCGATATACGATCGATGCCCGCAGCTTTAACCTGGTCCATAACCTTGACTACGACACCATGTTTGGCTTTGATGTCAGCCTGGATAAATACATAATCCGTAGGCTGTTCCGTAAGCAATCGTTCTAACGTAGCTCTGACCGAGTCCACAGCGACTTCACTTTTATTCATCCAAACAGTTCCATCCTCTGTAACAGCGATGAAAATATTTGCATTTTTGTGAAGAAACGCCTGGCTCGCCTCAGGCTTATTTACTTCTATGCCTGCTTCTTTAACGAAAACAGTAGTAACAATGAAGAAGATAAGCATGATAAACACGATGTCGAGCATCGGCGTCATGTCAATCGCAGCTTCTTCCTCTTCTGTTCTGACTTTTCGAGCCATAATCGTTCTCTCTAGTGATGTGGCAGGCTATCAACTAAGCCTTCTTTTGCCAACTTCGCTTTTGCTTCGAGACGAGAACTGATGAATAGTCCGGACAATGCCGCAACCATACCCGCCATTGTCGGGATTGTTGCCATTGAGATACCAGATGCCATCAAACGTGCATTACTGGTTCCCTGCGTTGCCATAGTCTCGAATACGCTAATCATACCTGTCACTGTTCCCAGCAGACCAATTAATGGACACATTGCCACTAATGTACGGATAATTAGCATCCTCGCGTTCAGATCATCTGACGCTTGAGAAATCCATGCCTCACGGATTCTATGCGCATACCAGGAGGTAGTATCACTACGAGCATCCCATTTTGCGATGATGTCTTTCTTCACCGTCGGAAATACTGAAGTGATATACCAGTAGCGCTCAATCATAAGTACCCACATGAGAAAGAGCGCGAGGGCGACGAAATAAAGTACGTCACCACCGGTAGCGATAAAATCCCTGACTGATTCCCATAATCCAATCAGGTATAACATATTACGCCTTCTCCGACTCTGAGTGAGCAGCGATGATACCCGCTGTTTGCTCGTCCAGGATGTGAACAATTGACTTGCTGCGTGAAGCTACAATGCTGTGAGTAAGGATCAGAGGCAGAGCCGCGATAATACCCTGAGCAGTAGTTACAAGTGCCATTGAAATACTTCCCGCCATCATTTTCGGGTCACCTGTACCAAACAGAGTAATTGTTTGGAAGGTTTCGATCATACCGATAACTGTACCTAACAGACCCAACAGAGGTGCGATTGCAGCGAAAATCTTGATAACGTTAATACCGCTTTCGATAGTCGGTAATTCTTTCAGGATGGCTTCATCCAGTTTCAGTTCAAGGCTTTCTGCATCAACAGTTTTGTTTTCTTTGTAAACTGTCAGGATACGGCCCAGTGGGTTGCTGGTAGAAGGATTACTTGGATTCTTCTGTTGCGACTTAATTTTCGCACCAACTGCACCCAACTGAATCATTTTGAATACGCCGATTAACAGACCAATCGCCAGCATACCAGTGATTACATAACCTACTACACCACCTGCATGGTAACGCTCAGCCATGGTCGCCTTTTGCTTAAGCAAACCAAGGATTGCGCCTTGAGACGGGTCAGCATAGAAAGATACCAAACCTGAATTTGCATCTGTCAGGTCCTGAGCAGACGCAACATAGTGACTGTCTGGTTGACGGCCCAGAGGTTGTACAACTTTATTTTCAACGTCATACGTTAAGTAACCTTGATCACCGATCAAGTTAAAGGTACCGACACGAACAACTTCCTGTTCAGATGAACCACCTTCAAGGCTAACAACTTCAGTGTTAAAACGAACAACTTCGCCAGACTGAGTCATTTCAGTTTGCAGTGCAAACCACAGGTCTTCCAATTCGTTAATGCTAGGCAGACCGCTTGCTTCTTCAGACATTTTAGCCAGGAAAGCATCGCGGCCAGGATACTGTGCACTTACGATTGAAGTAGAAACACGGCCATAAGCTTCAGAGGATGCCTGACGAACAACACCGAACATTTCACCCAGCGTACCAGTTGCCTGGTCCAGCTCAGCAGCCTTTTCGTTCAACGTTGTTTCGTTGTCAGAGAATTGCTTTGCTAAACGATCGCCACGATTCTGCTCGGCAGTCAGGTCAGATTGGGCTTTTTTCAGCAATGCTTGCTTGTCAGCACGTGCAGATTGGAACTCTGCTTCACGCTGCTGGTTAATACGAGCTTCAGAGACACGGTTTTGCTTAACCTGCTCCAGTAGGTCCTGCAGACTCACTGCTTCTTGTGCCTGCGCACCGGAAGCTACCACTGCTAATGTTGCAGCGGCTACAAGAGATTTGAATACTGGTTTCATTAATGCTTACTCCGCTGCTTTAATTGGTAACTTGATCAGGGCTGGTGGGATTACACCGTTAGCCATCTTCACAGCATCAATGGTCGATGACATAAATTCATCACCCAATACTTCCCAAGCACGTGCGTCGTTGTTCCATACCCAGGCGTGAGTCTGGTCAAGAGACAGTGCTAAGAACGCTGTACGACCTAAGTTGAAGAAATCAACAGTCTGTTCTGAGCCATCAGCTTCAATTGTGCCCTGATAAGAAGACATTTTTGAGCCGTACTCAACTTCTACCAGATAGGCTTCGATTACCTGACGGAACTGCTCAGAAACCGTTACATTAGAGTTAGCCATCAGATCACGAAGACGTTGAACACGCTCACGACGTTCTTCAATATGAATTGGTTTATCCAATTCTATGAATTTTTCCAAGCTATCGATCATGCGGAACATTAATGGAACGATGCCTTGCTTAGTCGCTTCGATACCATCGATTTGACGTTGCAATGAATCGATACCACGTTGCTGATCAGCAACCAGGCTAGCGATGTAGTCATTATAGATTTTCAGGTTTTCTGTTTGATCTACAACTTGACGGTATTCAACAAGTAGTTCTTGAGACTGTTCGAACAGCGTGTTGATTTTTTCTTGAGATTTCGCTGCAGCAGCCTGAATCTTCGCGTCTTCTTTTTGAAGATCGGATAGCTCCACTGCAGAGACAGCTGCACTACCAGTTAGTGCGAAAGCACCGATCACAGTAGAAGCAATAAGAGTTCTCTTGCTCATCTTGGACATAGTTCCCAACCAAATTTCTTATTTGAATCCTCGCGCGATACATAAAATTATGTTCGAGCCAGGGGCGTAAAAACTTTATCAATGTTTTTAAGGAAGGTAGTGATTGTCGTAAAACGCCAACACTACGAACTCTAATACTCACACGGATTAATAGAATGAGTCAAGTAACACAGTCTTAACACCGCATTTTAAAATGACTGAACGATTACTGAATAACCAATTTTGCAATGGTCTTACCAGAATAACTTGTGAAAACCGGCATATTTTGCCCTACTTTATAGATAAAAAGGCGTAAAATTGCGATAAATGTTGTCGGATATCGCTTTTTCCTTAATGCAGCACCCCCGATCAAAATACCCGTGTTTAAGGCGTTTCAGGATTTGACGTTAATAAAACGTTATTCAGTTATTGTAACTTTGCTCTGTTTTCCTACTTTTCTGGAGAAAGAGGCCGTTTAGAGCAGTTTTTTTGCTTTAACTCCGGCATTTTTTCTCAAGTGTTACAAATAAGCTACAAGCAAACTTCGGTTATTCATGGCCAATTATCAACCACTCACCGCACATAAATAGCAGGTTTACCAATTCGGATTCCCGTGGAAAAATGTTACCCTGCTTAATGCATTTACCCGCATTCATTGAGAGTGCGCTTCAGTAAAAGAGAACCCGATGAATATAGCTGTACTTCTTTCCAGTTTCCGTCAATTGCTTGATAAGCAACAATTTGATGAAGCACGGCGTATGGTAGATGAGCAGCACTCTCTTGCAGAACGTGAAAAGCTTCCCTTTTATTTTGAACTGGCAAAAGCACAACCGGGCTCCGTTTTTTCAATACGTTTCTATGAACAACAATCTGAGCGTGAAAATGACAATCCTCTGTGGAGCGAAAAACTGGCTGAAACCTATGCTTCCAATAACGAGATTTTTAAGGCCGTTGAACTGCTGGAAACTTTCAATCAACGCCATCCCGATAACCATAATATTTTGTTTAATATTGCGTGGTATGCAGAAGGCTGCGGGGATTACGGGAAAGCCATTCGCTTCTACAAACTGTGTCTTGAAAAAAATATTGAGCAACCGGAAGAAGTGCATCTTAAGCTCGCGGTTATCTATACAGACCATTACCTTGATAAACTCACGGCACTCAAACATTACCGTAAGGCGCTGTCTTTATCCCCCGGTTACAAAGCGGGGTTATTTGACTACGGTGGATATTTACAGAAAACCGGAGACTATCCTGCAGCAAAACGTGCGTTTGAGTCGTTGCTTTCAACTCAGGAATATAAAAAGCGTGCTCTTGCCAGATTAGTTGAATTTCCGGGCGATCATCAGTCTGCGGATATTACCCGGCTCGCAAGTCAGGTATCTTCGCATTTTGTGTCTCCGGGCGCATTTAAAGATAACGATGACGTTGATCTTGTTTATGCAGTTGCCCGCTGGTTTGACAGCAGACATGATTTCGACACAGCATCCCAGTTAATAGTACAAGCCAACAATGCCGACCTCGTTCAGTTACATTTGAATATTCAGTCTATAAAAGATTGTCACCGGAAACGGTTGTCTGACATACGGGCCTGGCACAAAATCTATTGCAAGATTCCGCAGAACCCTGTCTCAGAATCAGATGATGTGTCGCCTGTGTTTATTTGCGGCCCTTTCAGGAGTGGCTCAACACTCCTCGAAAAACAACTGTCAGCTCACCCTTTTCTCTGTTCAGGTGGAGAGATTGATCATTTCTTCAAATTCGCTCCCCTGATATGCGGAGGATTTCCACCTGCTGCTGAAATAACATCTGAATCTATTGACCGGATCAGACGAACCTACCTTGAGCGGCTCGATGCTTTACGAACAACCGGTGATGCTACCGTGCTTGATAAACGACCGGACAATTTTGAAAAAATCGGATTTATTAAAACCCTCTTTCCCCGCGCGCGGTTTATATGTACCGGGCGCAATCATAAAGACATTGCGACATCTTTATTGTTTAACCGTTTTGGTCCCGCAATGTCTTATTCATTGACTACAGAAACTGCGCTGGACTACCTCGACCGTCAACAGTCATTACTGTCTTACTGGCAAACACACTATGAAGAGGACATATTGACTGTGTCTTACGAAGACCTGGTTGCAAATCAGGCGGACACCGTTGATACCGTGCTCAAATGGCTTGGTCTTGACCCCGCTGCCCGCAACAGCGGGTCAGATGATAACGGGATTATTACCACGGCTTCTATGGAACAAGTCCGTCAGCCCCTTCATAACCGGTCCGTCGGACGCTGGAACCATTACAGCGAACTATTCGGCAACTAACCGTAAACCGGCTCTATATCAAAAATCACGGTTAACCGTGAAGCCCCCTGCTCTGCTTCTTCCACCTTAAACGGATTAGTGCCGTGCCAGAAATACGCAGGGAACAACATCAGATGGCCCGGCACCGGCGGGTACATGGCATCAGGCGCAACATCCGGCACAATGTCTGAGACACCGAATTTGATCCAGCCCGCTTTTTCTTCCATAACATGGCTATTTAATAATGACGATGGCACATCGACATACAGGCAACCTGAAAGCCAGCCTACCGGATGGACATGGTTGGTATGAAAGCCTTCACCCCGTAATCTTACTGACCAGCTTCCCGAACAACAAAAGCCGGAGCCTTTTCGTTTTAAAAACGGATGATTGGGATCATTTGGCAAGGATTTGAGATACTGATCAACAGCCCTTTCGAGAACCTGTCTGAGGTTGAGGACGAGTGGATCAGTTAACGAGAACAAATTGCCGGTTGTTTGTGACCCGCCATTAACACTCTGATCCAGAGGGTCATACTGATTGCTGTGTAACTGTTTGAGAAACCCGGTGAGTTGATGCCAGGCATCCTCTGATTGTACAAGCTGTTCGAAATCGCTTTTAACCGGTATGCACTTCACAAACTCGTGCTGATTGACCAGCCAGTTGCGGTGTTGTGCTTTATTCTGCTGCCAGCAAACACTGAGGTACCCCAATACTTCCTGATCAAATGGCGCAATATTGGCTGCCTTCATCAAAAACGACTCTGCAGCGGGAAAATCCCCTCTTCGCATGAGATAAAAAGACTTATCAATAAAGAGTCGCTTGTCAGGACCGCTGCCATTGATACAAATATCCAGTAATTGCTCGGCTTCAGCATACTTCTCCAGCCGGCAAGCAACCACAGATTTCAAATAACTCAGCCTGAGTTGCGAGGGATAGCGCTGGCTCAGAGATGCCAGGTATTTACCGGCTTCACTGAATGATTTGATGGTAATGAGTATTTCTGCTTTAAGAAAAGCCAGCGGTAGTACCTGCACACTATTTTGATTGAGACGGGCAATGTGCTCATCCAGTACCTCAAAAATATTCCCGTCAGGGTCGATGGTGCGTAATGTCTCTGCCAGCATCTTGTGCAAGGCAATACTTTGAGGATGACATTTCAATCCCTGATGCAGAACCTCTGTTGCTTTTGCGTTCTGTTGTTGATGGAGGTAACCGTGTGCGAGCTCCAGAAAGTAATGCTCTGAAGTCCCTGATTTTGCTTCTAACGCTTCGAAAGAGGGGGACGGGTGATTAGCCAGACGATGATAGAAAGCACTGGTAATCAAAAACAGTTCATCATGTTGAAATTTAACTGTAGCCGTTTTCAGATGCTTCAAAAGGTGCTCAGCCATGCCTGCTTCATGAAGCAACTGGCAATACAGTAATGCCAGGTTCAGAGACATGACCGCGAGATTATACTGCTGATACTGACTGATAGCTGTGTGTATTTTTTTTAGCTTTTTCAGAACAAAAAGAAAGTTATAGATCTCATTACATTTAATGAGCGCCGGGACCCCGATTATAAGGTAGCTTTTCTCTGCGTCAGCATACCTGTGGGTGTATAAACATATTCTGGCGCGAAACAATGTTGTATCAGTTGATGGCCCGAATGCCCGCTCGAGTTCATTTATAGCATGAAGCGCTTTGTCGTAGTGCTGCTGCTGCATCAGCAACTGAATTTCCTTCAGACCGCGATTGAGTGTTTCCACGTAACTACCTGCTTATATTTATTATTTTATTTTCCGGATTCTTCAACCTCTCTATTTTTGTAACAGCGGGACACACAAATCAAGTACTTTAAGCAAGTCAATTGCGACCAATAACACTTTTTTAACGATATAAAAACAAAAAAGCCCCGACTAAGTCGGGGCTTATACAAAGATAAACTTTATCTTAGTAGCGAACAGTTACGCTAGCGTGCAGGAAACGACCCAGTGTGTCGTAGAAACCAGCAACTGCGTTACCGTTGGAAGAGATTGTTCCGCCTACGAGAGGTGGCTCTTTATCCAGAACGTTGTTCACACCAATCAGTACACCAACGTGGTCATTCACATCAAAAGTACCTTTCAGATCAAGGTAGCTTTGTGCAGAGATACCATCAGCAAGCAGTGTATCGGTTGTTCCGTCGTAGTCGACTTCACCGTAGTAACGCCATTTTGCCTGTACAGACCAGAAATCACCTGTGGTATAGGTCATGGTTAGCGTATGACGCCATTCAGGTTGCGCAAAACACTGTGTGCTGATTACACCGGCACAGTCATACGGGTCAGTCAGACCAGGAAGAGTATCAGTCTCTTTTGTCAGGAAGTATGAACCAACAAGGCGAGTAGTAATAGTACCTTCTCCCACTTCCAGCTCATAATTACCGTCGATATCAATACCTTCCCAGGTACGGCCTGCAAGGTTGTAACTAGCGTTCAGAACATATCCAGCTTCACCCAACCACAGAGAACCTGCACCTGAACGAACCACATTGTCACAGAATTGAGCTGAACCAGTTTCAGCACACTGACGAACAGTTAACTCTGAGCCATATTCATCGATAACGTCTTCCATTTCGATTAACCAATAATCGATTGAGAAGTTAAGATTTTCAATTGGGTTAGCAACTACGCCTAAACCATAAGTATCAGCAATCTCAGGCTTTAATTCAATGTTACCACCAGTCAAGCTGTTATATTGGCTTGCCGGGCTAGCTACGATGTTTCCATATTGCTCTGCACTTACACCAGTATTCGCACACTGCTCAGCAGTATACTCAGGAGTCGCGCCGGAACATGGATCTTCACCGGACCATAGTCCAAGACCTAGAGGAGTGAAAAGATCACCCACGTTAGGTGCGCGAACCGCACGGTTGTAGTTAGCACGAATCATCCAGTCTTCGGCCACCTGGAACTCACCGGCAATTTTGTAAGTACTAGTGCTACCCTGTATGTCGTAGTCAGAATAGCGATAGCCTAAGTCAAGAGTAAGGGACTCAAGAACCGGAACACTTAACTCGGTGAACACCTCTTTCACGCTGTAAGAACCGGTAATACTAGGCGTTGGACCACCCTGACCAGCTAACGCACCAGTCGCAAATACTTCATCAGCAATACGAACGAACTCTTCTTTACGATATTCACCACCGAATACAGCCGCAATAGGCGCATCAGCACTTGGTAAAGTGTAATCAAATTCACCACTAATATAACCGTTTACGATTGTTTCAGCAGTTTCACCGTTTAATACACCAGTACCAACCATTGCATCCGCCGCTTCAGCTGTTACGCCTTGGTAGGTGAATACGTTGTAAGGTGTACAGTCTTCGTTAGTGGCACAATCTGAACCAATCAGACCATCATCAGTTAACTCTAAAGCGTTGATAGCTTCACCGATTCTCGCAGTCACAAAATCGTTTAAATATGCTGCAGATGAAGAAGTAGTTCCGTACTGTACTGAGAAATCGTATTCCCACATATCGTTTACAGCACCACGGGTACCGACAACCATGCGTAACGAATTATGCTCAAGATTTGAAGAACGGGGACTACCTTCAGTATTACGCTTACCAATGTAAGTTGCAAACTGGTCACCACTGGTTAAGCCCAGCTCAGACGTCAGGAAAGCGCGCTGAGAATCATTAATGTACTCACTGTCATAATCCAGCAGATAAGTTTCAGCGAAGAAAGTACCGGATTCTGCGATTTGCGCACGTGTTACGTCACGCATGAACATGGTTTCCATGTACGGATTGAAGTGCTCGTTAACTTCATAGTTTACGAACGCACCGATGCTGTAACGCTCATCCGGACGCATAAAGTGGTTAGGTGGCGCGTAGTTATATACGTTTCCTACTGAGTCAATGAAATTACTATCAGTGTCTAATGTGTAATAACCATAATTGCTCCAGTCAAACGAATCATTTAAAACTGGGTCTACAAACCAATCCGGATTAATTGATGAGATGTAGAAGTTTGGATTTACAGCGTTTCCGGAACCACCACAAGCAGTACCAGAGTTGTTCAGCGCACATGACGAATAATCACGAGCTGATTGACGAAGCTGGTTGTCACGACGGTATGTTGCATAAGCAACAGCGTGGCCTTTACCACCGTCGAAACTACCACCAATTGCGAGGTCGTAGTTGAAAGACGTGCCGTCAATACCAGAACTTCCTGTAGGATACTCGAAATCGCGCTGATCCATCAGTCCCTGGATGTAGGCGTTGTCGTTGTCGTGCTGATAACCTTGCGCACCGGCAGTGAATTCAAAACCTTCGAAATCAGTGTCCATCACGAAGTTAACAACACCCGCTACCGCGTCAGCACCGTAAGTGGTTGAAGCACCGCCGGTCAGTACTTCAACGCGCTTAACCAGACCAGCAGGAATCTGGTTGATGTCAGCAGACTGTGAGTAAACACCGCCCGGCTGCAAACGGCGACCGTTTACCAGTACCAGTGTACGTTCTGGACCAAGACCTCGAAGGTCAACTGACGCGGTACCTGAAGCGCCGTTCGCACGGAACGAAGTTTGACCAGCTTCGATTTGTGGCAAGCTGTTCAGAAGATCTTCAACACGGGTAAAACCAGACAGTTTAATTTCAACGTCTGATGTAATTTGCACCGGGCTGGAAGATTCGATGTCTGTACGACGAATACGAGAACCAGTTACCTGGATTTTCTCAACTTTTTCACCATCTGCCGTGGCTTCCTCTTGCGCGAATGCGCCATTGCTGGTCATTGAGGCAGCAGTTACTGCGCCGAAGGCACAAGCAAGCTTCACTGACTTCGCCAGTCTTGTATTTTCAAACATGTATTGTCTCCCTGGACCACTAAATAATTAGTGTGTGTGTTATTAAATCGTTTTTTCACGACTTATTATTAAAAGGTATAACACCTCAGCGATGATAATAACCACATACTTATCAGACGGTCAACTTACTTTGCGGGGGTCAGTTCCAAAAGTTCAAATTTTTTTTGAATTTTTACATTATTAGGAAATCAATCATCTTTAAGGACAGTAAAGCCGCTCTTAATGAAATAAAAACACTAAAAAATACAACTACGTAAAACATTCATCCTTGTAAAAGCAAAATTTGGAAATATTCTTCATTTCAGCGTTAAACAGAAGTCACGATCAAGTAACATTTTGATAACTTAATGCGACATATTTGATCATACCGTAAATTTATCTATACAAAAAAAGCAGCAAGCGCGCAGTTAATACGAATCAATGCTATTCGCTTAAATAAAAGCCACAGTACTTACGGATATTTTCCGGCAATGGAGGGAGCACTGCCTTAGGTAATAAAAAAGACGCCATGTTGAAAAAATCAGTAAAAATGCGATTCGACTCCGTAGTCCGCTTGAGATAATGGTGTCCGGACGAACCTCCGGTTCCTATTTTGCTGCCAATCATACGCTGAACCATCATTGCATGGCGGTATCGCCATATCGTCAGCTTCTCATCAATTTCCGTTAATGCGGTAATCACCTGGAACGGAAGATTAAATATAGGTTCCTGAGAATATTGCTTGATGAACAAGGCAGCCAGCATGCCGTCATGGCTAAGTCTGAATGTCCCCTTCTCTCTTAGTGCATTATATTTTTTATTGTCGAACAGCGCGGCGAAATTATCTCTTGTTGTTTGCCAGTCATGTAATTCCTGACGCCGTGATGCTTCATCGGGTGCTGTCGATTCAATGGTGGCTTTGTCTTGCAGTAACAGCGCTTCTGCAGTTTCCTGATAATGCTGCCAGAAGGTGAATTCATCTTTTTTGAGCAGCGGTAGCCTGCTTAGCCAGCGGTCAATCAGCTCAAACAGACTGTCCTTTGACTCCAGCGCTTCAAGCAACGCACGATCCTGATCTGTCAGACGGTTATAAAAGCTCTGTTTATCGAAGTCGATTCTGAACTCTCTCTTTAATCCAAGAGATATTTCCAGACGTTTGAACTGAATACTCTGAAAACCTGACGCAGGCACGAGGTAATCACGGAAAGACATGAAATCCTGTGGCGTCATGGTCTCCATTACTGAGATCTGATCATTCATCAGTTGCTGAATTTGAATTATACGGTGCAGACGGTGAACCACTTCGATAAGTTGTTCATCTTTTACCTTGTCCTGAGAGAAGGTATCTATGACCGCATTTAATTCATGCAGTACCTGTTTAAACCACAGTTCATAAACCTGATGGACAATGATGAATAGCATTTCATCGTGGGCCGCAGCATCATACTTTTCACTTTGCAGGCCCTGTGCGCCTAAAATTTTATCCAGTTGCAAATAATCGCCGTAATAAACCGGCGTGGTATTCCTTTTCATATTCCTGCCTTATTGGTAATGAGATTTCGACTGTCGTGAACATCAAACTGATAGCTGCACCACTAAACATGCTGATGTGGCGGATAATTCTCGACATTTAGACGAAACAAACTATAAACAGTAGAGGGAACTGTGCGCCAGACTCAGGGCATTTTTGTGCTGGCAGAACAGGTTTACACCCTGTTAAGGTAAGCATGGCAACATGGGTAAGTTTAGTAATTACCGGTAAAAAGGAAAAATTATGAAGTTAGATGATGATATCCATAACTATTATGAGCACCTTGTTTTGCAGCGGCTTAGCGAACTGGAGCTTGATAAAACTAAATCATCAGACTATCTGGCAGATATTTGCTGCCTTGCGCTGAATCAGGTACCGCCACGGTATATCCGCTTTGAAGTTGATATGGCGTTTTATCTTCCTCAGAGTGAAAGACAACAAATGGAAATGAATGTGGAACACGCCGTGGACAAGGCGATAAAATATCTGGACCAGGCAAAATCGAAACGAACAGATGAGTGAGGAGATTGGGTGGCGGGCCCCAGCCACATCCCGGCACATGAGTCGTCTGCTGCGGCTGCTCCCTTCCGGGCCTGACCGGGTTCACAGAGTATCATTGCGAGAGGACCAGGGCCCACCATTGAACTTTGCGTGCTCCTGAAAACGGATATTATGCCGTAACGGCGGTCCTCAGGAGCGGCGCATTATGACGATTTGAAGACGAAGTTTCAAGCCTTGTGATTAAATCGTTCTTCAGCGATAACATTTGCCACAATATTGGTGGCTTTTTCATCAGAATCAGCACGTTGATAGATTTCTTTCAGCGTCAGGCCAATCTGCTCAATATGCTCACGCATAGCTTCACTGGATGACTCCATACGCTGGTGATAAATATCAATCACACCACCGGCATTGATCACATAGTCAGGCGCATAAACAATGCCCTTTTGACGCAGAACTTCCCCCATAGATTCTCTGGCAAGCTGATTGTTCGCAGCACCGGCAATCACCTTGGCCTTTATCTCAGGCACCGTTTCATCATTAATGGATGCGCCGAGCGCACAGGGTGCAATCACATCCACGTCCAGTCCGTATAGTTCTTCCGGCTTCACCGCCGTCGCACCTAATTCAGAGACAGCCCGTTCTATGCCTTCCGGGAAAATATCGGTGACAAACAATTCAGCGCCGTGGGCATGAAGATGTTGCGCCAAACGATAACCCACGTGGCCAACACCCTGAATGGCCACCCGCACCCCTTTCAAATCTGATTTCAGCGCATATTCGACTGTTGCTTTCAAGCCGGTGAAGACACCATAGGCTGTTGAAGGAGCAGGATTGCCGTCAGGCTGCTCATTATTGTAATGATACTTAGCACTTACACCGGTGATGTATTCCGACTGCGTTGCCATGGTTTTCAAATCAGTCACTGCAATGCCGGAATCTTCAGCAGTGAAATACTTGCCGCCCAGAGAATCTACAAATCTTCCCATAGCCAGCATCATTTCTTCAGACTTGTGCTTACGGGGATCGCCGATAATCACTGACTTCCCGCCCCCCAGCTTCAGGTTGGCCATGGCAGACTTGTAGGTCATGCCTTTTGAAAGCCGGAGAACATCTGTCAGCGCTTCATGACTGTTGATATACGGCCACATTCTGCAACCGCCTAATGCCGGACCGAGATTCGTATTATGCACTGCAATAATCGCTTTTAAGCCCGAAGCTTCATCGTGGAAAAATGCCACATGTTCGTGACTGTCAAACTCTGGATGTTCAAAAACTGACATGGATTTTCTTCTTCTGATCGTGACTGATAACCCGGCTATCTTATCCGAACATCACGAGGACAGATTTTGCATTAATTTCAAGCTATGTTTACAAGAGGAAATATGGTTATTCACAAGAACTATAGACTAGGATATATATCCTAGTATTATGTGAGTGTTATAATAATTATCATACACCTGACGAGATGCCTGATTAATGAAATTAGATAAATTTGACCGCGAAATTCTTCGCGTGCTTCAACAGGATGCCACTGTCTCCATGGCCGACTTGAGTCAAAAGGTCGGATTGTCACATACGCCGTGCTGGCGCCGTGTTAAACGCATGGAATCAGAAGGAATTATTCTTCGTAAAGTGACGCTGCTGAACAGCAAAAAGCTGAATCTCGGCGTATCGGTTTTCATTTTCGTGACGTTGAAAAACCACGACGGAGATTCACTCACCGATTTCGAAGCGGCGGTACAGTCAATCGATGAAATCGTAGAATGTCATACCACCAGCGGAGAGAAGGATTATCTTCTTAAAGTGGTTGTTGAAAGTATTGAAGAGTATGAATATCTTTTGAAAACCAAGCTGACCCATCTGCCACTGGTCGATCACTTAAGCTCCACTTTTGCATTGAAGCAGGTGAAGAACACCACAGAGTTACCAATAAAAAGTCAGTAAGCGGTTATCAGAAACGAAAAAGCCCGTTGATACATGGCAGTATCAACGGGCTTTTTGTTTTTTATGTCATGGTTATTCAGGACAGTCCGGCTGATTCTCCGGTCTCGCTTTTTCAAACGCATCCAGCGCCAGACAGTTATCAACAATTTTGGAAATGAGCGGAAACGGTGTCATGTCCAGTTTAAACCGCTTAGCAATGTATACCTGCGGCACCAGGCAAACGTCAGCCATGGTGACATTAAAATCAAAGCAGTACTTTCCGGCTTGTGTCTGCAAACGACGTTCAATCGCCTGGAATCCTTTTTCTGACCACTTGCGCACCCATGCGGCAATGTCTTCATCATCCGCATTGAAATCATTCCGCAATGCATTGAGCACCCGTAAGTTTCCTAACGGCTGCATCTCCATGGCGATATCGTGGGCCAGTCCGCGAACCCGAGCTCTTTCAAGCGCGTGCTCGGGGATCAGACGGCATGTTTCTGGATACTTTTCATCCAGATATTCGATGATACTGAGAGACTGATTGAGTACGAAATCTTCGTCGTCATCCACCAGTGCAGGTACCAGTTGCGCCGGATTCAGACGCTTAAACACCTCATGAGTTTGTTCACCGCCTTCTTTTACCAGGTGAACCGGTACATATTCGTAATCCAACCCCTTCAGGTTCATTGCAATGCGCACCCGGTAGGTTGCCGAAGAACGCCAGTAACCATAAAGTTTCAGACTCATGTTTCGCCCTTTTTTGCTTGCCACTTCTTGTTAGCTGAGTGGTTTAATCTGTTGTTCGATCGCGCCGAAGATACTGTGTCCCTGCTCATCCAGCATCTCTATGCGGATCCTGTCGCCAAACTGCATAAAGGGAGTGGATGGCTTGCCGTCACGGATGGTTTCAATCATCCTGATTTCGGCAATACAGGAATAACCCACACCACCTTCTTTCACAGCGCTGCCATGGTCCGTACCCTGTTTATTCGATACGGTACCTGAGCCAATAATAGCTCCTGCTCCCAGATTACGCGATTTCGCGGCATGCGCAACCAGTTGCGCGAAGTTAAATGTCATGTCGGTGCCCGCATGGGGCATGCCGAATAACTCTCCGTTATAGGTTGAGCGTAATGGCAGGCAAACCTGTGCCTGGTTCCATGCACTACCCAGTTCGTCAGGTGTTACCGCCACCGGTGAAAAACTGCTGGCAGGCTTAGACTGAAAGAATCCGAATCCCTTAGCCAGTTCGCCGGGAATAAGCCCCCTGAGTGACACATCATTCACCAGCATAATCAACCTGATGCGTTCAGCCGCGACAGTTTCACAACATGCCATTGGCACATCGTCGGTGACAACCGCCACCTCCCCTTCAAAATCTATACCCCAGTCATCACTGGGTAGAATAACGTCATCCCGGGGGCCGGTGAAGTCATCAGACCCGCCCTGATACATCAGCGGATCTGTCCAGAAGCTCTCTGGCATCTCTGCACCGCGGGCTTTACGCACCAGTTCCACATGATTCACATAGGCACTGCCGTCAGCCCACTGATAAGCACGTGGCAGAGGCGACTTACAGCGCTCTTCTTTGAACGCCTCACTTTCAATTAATCCATCATTTAATTGCTCATATCGTGACTGCAATGCGCCGGCAACCTGCGCCCAGTTGTCCAGAGCGTGTTGCAACGTCAGTGCAATATCCGGTACCGCAACAGTACGGGTCAAATCCCGTGAAACCAGCATTAGTTGCCCGTCACGGCTGCCGTTTTTATAGGTCGCAAATTTCATTGTTCATTCTCCTTCACCGGTGTCTTCCAGCTATTCACATACTCCGGATTTTCTGTCGCCAGCGCGGCATCCCCCATCTCAAGCGCGTCACGGGTATCCAGCATCACGGCGACTTCATCAGTAAATGTCTTCTTATGGGCACGACCGGCTGCAAAGGCTTTTGGATGGGGGCCGTGAGTGAACCCCGCCGGATGAAAAGTCACCATGCCTTTTTCAATGTTGTCACGGCTGAAAAAGTCACCTTCGTGGTAGAACAGTACTTCATCATAATCGTCGTTATTGTGATAAAACGGCACCTTTAAAGCGCCGGGGTCACTTTCTATTGGCCGTGGTACAAACGTACAGACAACAAAACGCGGAGCTACAAAAGTGGTATGGGCTGACGGTGGTAAATGATAACGGTGACTCATTAAAGGTCTTATATCCCGCCAGTTCAGCTTAACCACACACACTTCACCATGCCAGCCAATGGCATCGAGAGGATTAAACGGATAAGTGATCACCGACACCTTGTTGCCCCGTTTCACCTCTACCTGCCAGTTATTCTCGTCTTGCTGGCCGATAAACCTGTCATTGATTTGCGGTATTTCCAGCACGGCGGGGTCGAAAATCGCCTGACCTCCCAGCATGCCTTTGTCCGGCAACTGATACGCTTCGTTAGTCGCTTCAATCATTAACATGGTCATGGGCTTTGCCGGCTCCAGCCGCCATAGCGAGGAGCGGGGAATAAGCACGTAATCACCGGCGGTTACCGGCAGATGTCCGTAATCACAAAACAGTTCACCTTCACCTTCATGAATGAACAATAAGTCGTCACCGTCAGCATTACGGGCCAGGCGCGGCATGGCAGTATGGCAATGCCATAAGCGGTATTTACAGTGAGCATTGCCGAGGATCATAGGAGCGGAAAAGGGCCCGAGCTCTGCATCACGGGGCAACTTATTCAGGTCGAAGGCGCGGGGTCGTAAATCCCCCTCCCAGTCAATCCAACCGGTCGGCGCATGTTTATGATGTAAATGACTCGCAGGGCCAAAAAAGCCACTGCGACCAATTTCACGTTCATAAATGCCCTCTTCCGGAAAATCGGCGTGTGCCTGCTTCGAGTGCGTCCCCTGCGCAGCCGGAAACCGGATCCAGTTACGCATTTTCTTTCTCGTCCTGCGCCTGGCCATCTAAAACGCCACGGCGGATCTGGTCGAGTTCTATGGACTCAAATAACGCTTTGAAATTCCCCTCACCGAAACCTTCGTTACCTTTGCGCTGGATAATTTCAAAAAATACAGGGCCAATGACTGTATCGGTAAAGATTTGCAGCAGGATGCCATCTTTCATTGGTGCACCATCGATTAAAATGCGCAATGCTTTGAGCATATTCAAATCTTCACCATGCCCCTGCACACGGGCATCCACGCCTTCATAGTAGGTATCCGGCGTGTCCATAAAGCGCATACCTCTGGCTTTCAAATCTCTGACGGTCTGATAGATATCGTCAGTGGCTAATGCGATATGCTGAATACCTTCTCCGTTATATTCACGGATAAACTCTTCAATCTGTGATTTATCGTCGGACGATTCATTAATAGGAATACGAATTTTACCGCAGGGAGACGTCATCGCTTTGCTCACCAGGCCGGTGAGTTTGCCTTCTATATCAAAGTAACGGATCTCGCGGAAGTTGCCGATGTTCTCGTAGAAATTGGCCCACAACGCCATGTTACCCCGGCGGACATTGTGAGTGAGATGATCGACAAAACTGAGGCCGGCTCCGGCTTTTTCCATTCTTGCCTGCCAATCGTCATAAAAGGTGAAATCTACGTCGTAAATGCTGTCATCACCGTAGCGGTCAACAAAGTAAAGCGTGCTCTCGCCGATACCATAAACGGCAGGAATATTCAGTTCCATGGGTCCCAGATTGCCCACAAATTGCTTCGCGCCGTTTGCCAGTGCGTGCTTCATTGCAATTCCTGCATCTTTAACACGGAACGCCATGCCGCAAACACTGGGGCCACGCAATTTGGCAAATTCTTCTGCCTGTGATGCCGGTTCAGCATTCACAATGAAATTGATATCCCCCTGACGATACAACCACACACGCTTGGAACGGTGGCTGGCTACCTCAGCAAAACCCAGCGATGAAAAAAGGTCTTTAAGGGCCGCAATACCTTTCTCATCAGCAGCGGTATATTCAACGAATTCGAAACCGTCTGAGCCCAGCGGGTTATAAGAGTAATCGACTTGTGACATGGTGTTTCCTCACACTTATAAAAGTTATGTGATCAATAAACACCAAATTTAACAATCAGAAAAGACAGGGCCTGCGGATAGCATTGGCGGTCTGACGGAGGAAAGCCGTAAATAAAACTGAACAACAGGCGGACACCATTAAAATGCCCGCCTGTGAAGCCCCCTGCCCCGGGATTTTTGTAAAGCGGGCAGTACAGAGCGTATCTATAACTTTACAGTACCTTTATTAATGCCATATTCACGCAACTTGTTGGCAATGGCTGTATGGCTCAGGCCTAATTTTTTCGCCAGCTGACGGGTACTCGGGTAGGACGGATACAAACGTTTCAGCAGATCCCGCTCAAATTTCTTCACCTCTTCATCCAGCGTGCCGTCAAAGTTTTCATCGATGTACGTGACACTGGGTGCACAGGAAGGCAACTGGATATCTTCTTTAGAGATTTCATTGCCATCAAGCAACGACAGTGCACGGAATAAGGCGTTCTGTAACTGCCTGACATTTCCGGGCCAGGGGTACTGCTGCAGGAAATCCACACTGGACTTGCTCAGCTTGGCCGGACGGCGTCCCAGTTTACTGCTGTGTTGCAAAATGAATGCTTCGGCCAGTGGCAATATGTCCGGTCTGCGTTCTTTTAATGACGGCATGACCAGGCTCAGTACATTCAGGCGATAGTATAAATCCTTTCGGAACACGCCCTCTTCCACCATCTGCCCGAAATCCCGACCGGTAGTGCAAATGAAACGTACGTTTACCGCTACGGGTTTATCATCACCAACGCGTCTGAATTCGTTGTGCTCCAGTACGCGAAGCAATTTAGCCTGCAATTGCGGAGACATATCAGCGATTTCATCCAGCAAAATTGTACCGCCTTCTGCCAGCTCTAGTAAGCCTGCTTTACCCTCCAGTTGATTATATGCACCGGCTGCATAACCGAATAACTCAGATTCTGCGACACTGTCGGGTAACGAAGCGCAATTCAGTACAAGGAACTCACCTTTGTTTCTCCGGCTTGCCTGGTGACAGGCTTTGGCAATCATTTCCTTTCCCGTACCGGTTTCGCCGAAGATAAGTACCGGCGCATCGAGATCGGCAATTTGTTTGGCATCGTTAACAACCTTTGCCATAGCCGGTGACCGGATGATGAAGTGGTCGAAAGAATCCGTTTCAGTTTGATGGAAAGCCGTAAATTGCTGACCCAGACGCATTTCTGATTTCAGGATCACCACCGCACCGGCAAAGATGGCACTGTTCTGACCATCCGGCACTATTACCGGCAAAATATCCGCCAGATAATCCTGCTGGATAAACTTCACCTTCACTGAAGTGGCCGCATTATCCTTGCTCTCCATCCAGCGGTTAAAGTTAAACCCTTTAACCAGCTCACTGATTTCTGTGGACTCAATATCGGAAAACGGCAATTCAAGACCACTGATCACCGCTTCATTGCACATAAGTACACGACAGCGGTTGTCGATGGAAAATACCGGGTCAGGTAAAGTACGCAAAATGGCCGAAAGCTGATTCCGCTCCCGCTCGCCGGGCATATACGGCGTGGTTTTCACGTCATCAATACCATTGATCCTCCGGATTTTTGGCATGAGATGCTGAAAATCTTCGAATTCAAGATTAGGGAAATTGAGGAAAATTTTGCCCGCTTCATCGATTTCGATGCCCCGCAAATCGATTTCATGAGCCACCAGGATATCCAGGATGTCCTGAGTGATCCCAAGACGGTCCTGACAACTGATTTCTAAGCGCATAGTATTCTGTCATTTTTTATTGTAAATATATATTTACAGGATATCACAAAATACTAACATTGGAACGCTTAAATTTGTTTAACTCACCCGTCTGGGCGCAGGTTCAAACAGGGGGTCATAGAGGCCAAGCCGCATGGCCTGACGCACTAAATGCATGATGTCGCTTTCTGCCAGAGTAAAAAGATCATCGAAATCAGACAGCTCATAATACAGCGGCTGCATAATATCGATGCGGTAAGGTGTACGCAGGGCATCCAGCGCATTCATAGGCACTTTCACAGGGACATCGCTTTCAAGCGCATAAAGGGTTTCACCCGGCGATGACAAAATACCGCCGCCATAAATACGCTGCCCTCCGGGCGTTTTAACCAGACCAAATTCAACGGTAAACCAGTACAGGCGGGCCAGATAGATACGTTCTTCTTTCGACGCATCCAGACCCAGCTTCCCGTAGGTATGGGTAAAATGCGCAAAAGAAGGATTGGTTAACAGCGGGCAATGGCCGAAGACTTCGTGAAAAATGTCCGGTTCCTGCAGATAATCAAATTCTTCCCGGCTTCTGATAAATGTTGCCACCGGAAATTGCTTATTTGCCAGCAGCGAGAAAAAGGATGAGAAGTTTATGAGTGCCGGTACCGGCGCGGTTTGCCAACCTGTTGTTGCTTGCAGGATCCGGTCAATCTCACCTAATTGTGGTATGCGGTGCGCTGGCAGGTCCAGTAGTGCCAGCCCGTCCATATACTGTTTACAGGCTCTGCCCTGTAATAACGAATCCTGACGTTGATAAAGCTCAGACCAAATCTTGTTTTCTTCTCCGGACCAGGAGATCACACCGTTTTCGTCCGGTTGCCCGGACTGATAAGCAGATGACTTCGCCATAAAAAACCTTAATTGCTGTTACTCATTTTAGTCTAAGGAATTTATGACACTGTGGAAGTCTCAGGCTGATTCAGCCTGAGATCTCCGATGTAACATTAATTTTACAATTCAATATAAGCCTCTGAATTATTGAAAGTAAATAAAAAGGCCGGTGACACTGATGTGTCACCGGCCCTCATTTGAGTTCTTTGACTAACGGTCTGCTTCACCCGTCATTTTATTCAGAGCTGGCTGATTTCACGGTTTAACTGAAACTCTCTGGAGGTTACATATTTTTCCATCTTGCGCAGACGCAATTCTGATTCCTTGAACCTCGAGGCGATATCGTGCACTGCCTGTTTTGGTGGCTCACCGGCCTGCCAGACTTTCGTCTTTACCGACACCTTGCCGGATGATTCATGCTGCTGTGCGCCGGTATTGCTGTTCGTCCAGCTTTTACCTTGGTGCCCTTTAAACTGGCTTAGCGGATCATCCTGCTGAGCAGAAATATTGGCAGGTTTCGGTTCCAGAATAAACCAGCAGGCGATGTAGCCGATGAACACGAAGGTACCGGCCAGCAAGAAAAAAGCAGACACAACCAGAATTCTGACCAGCCATCTTTCCAACCCGAAATAGTCTGCTATACCACTGCATACCCCTGCAATTCTGGCATTTTCGGTGTCACGATAGAATTGACGGTTCATGCTCTGTCTCTCCACTGAGGCGCTTCACTATCAAGAATGGCTTCCAATGTTTTGATGCGGTCAGACATTTTTTCAGCCTTTTCCGCGAGTTCATTAATCGTTGCGAACTCTTCTGCGCTTAATCCCTGACTGACTTGCTTCTTACTGCGATAGTGCAGAATAAGCCAGATGGGTGCGACAAATATCAAAAACAAAAATAAGGGTACCAATAGCAGTGCCAGTATTCCCTCGTCCATAACCATAACCTCCGATTTCTAGTGAGAACTGCCCACAAAGCCGATTGTCCGGCTTCCTGTGAGCAAGGAAACCGGCACCGGGCGCGCATTATTCTGCGCTTTTATTTTCTTTTATTTTAGCTTTTAACGCCGCTAATTCTTCGTCAATTTTATCGCCGGCTTCCAGCTCGGCAAATTCATCATTCAGCGTTTTCTTACCTAAGTCGTACGCTTCTACCTGAGACTCCAGGTCGTCGATTTTACGCTCATATTGCTCAAACCGGCCCATAGCAGCATCTACTTTACTGCTATCCAAAGTACGTTTCACTTCTAAACGTGAACTCGCCGTTTTCTGGCGCATGATAATCGCTTTCTGACGGGCTTTTGCATCGGCCAGCTTGTCCTGTAACTGCCCAACCTCGTCCTGCAGTTTCGAAATCTGCTCTTCCACTACTGCAAGCTCTTTACCCAGAGCAACGGCAGCTTCTGCAGCTTTCTTACGTTCCTGTAACGCTGCACGTGCCAGATCTTCTCTGTCCTTACTTAAAGCCAGTTCCGCTTTGGCCTGCCAGTCCTGTGCATCGGCTTCGTATTTACTGATTTGTGCAGTAATTTCCTTTTTACTGGCGATGGTTTTCGCAGATGCTGAACGCACCTCAACCAGTGTGTCTTCCATTTCCTGAATAATCAGACGAACCATTTTTTCCGGATCTTCAGCTTTATCCAGTAATGCATTAATATTTGAGTTCACTATGTCGGTGAAACGCGAGAAGATACCCATATTCATTACCTCCAGCTCGTATGGAATCATGCAAAAGTGCATGGATTTTAATGCTCGTAGTTAATACGCATCTCTGTCACAAGCTATTCAATATGCTTGCCAACTAGCTAAGACTTTTTAATTCACTGAATTTATTCATTTTTTCTGAATTAAATTAATGTTCGATTCTGTGAAGTTTTTCATCTACACTAATTATTGGTCTAAATGACTAACAATTGAGGGACTAAATGAGTAGATTTCGCCAACAGGATAACTTGCTGGGTCAGGCCAACAGCTTTCTGGAAACACTGGAACAAATTTCCCAAATCGCACCACTTAATAAGCCGGTGCTGGTTATCGGAGAACGGGGGACGGGTAAAGAGCTTATTGCCGCCCGTTTGCACTTTCTGTCTCAGCGCTGGGATCAAAATTACATCAAGCTGAATTGTGCCGCGCTGAATGAAAATCTGCTCGAAAGTGAACTCTTCGGTTATGAAGCGGGAGCATTTACCGGTGCAGCCAAACGCCGTGAGGGCCGCTTTGAAGTCGCCAACAACGGCACCCTGTTTCTGGATGAGTTAGCGAACACCTCAGGTCTGATTCAGGAGAAATTACTCCGGGTCATTGAATACGGTGAATTTGAACGTGTGGGCGGTACGAAAACACTGAAAACAGATGTTCGTCTGATAGCAGCAACCAACGAAGATTTGCCTGCACTGGCGGAAAGCGGCGAATTCCGCGCCGATTTACTCGACAGACTGGCATTTGACGTTATTACCATTCCACCGCTGAGAGAACGGAAAGAAGATATTCTGTTACTGGCCGAAAACTTTGCCATTAATATGGCGAGGGAACTGGATATGGAATTATTCAGTGGCTTTACAGAGAAGGCCCGCCGCACCTTACTCGATTATCACTGGCCGGGTAACATCCGTGAGCTCAAAAACGTGGTGGAAAGAGCCGTGTACCGCTGCAATAACCCTCACCTGCCTGTCCACGAAATCATTCTTGACCCGTTTGAATCCCCCTTCAGACCAAAAGGTCGCATTAAGACTCAGGACAGAATTACCGCTCCCCAGCCGGCATCTGAAATCAACGGCATTCAGCCTGATTTCCCCCCGCCTCCCAACGACGCTGTATTTACGCCGGTGCCCGAGGCTCCGCAAGCTCCGGTTTATCCGTTGGATCTGAAGGAGCGCTCCCAGCAATTTGAAATTGATATGATCAGGCAAGCACTTGAAGACAGTCAGTTTAATCAGAAAAAGACTGCAGAAAAGTTGAGTCTGACTTATCATCAGCTCAGAGGCTATTTAAAGAAATACAATTTACTGGATTCTTCAGCGGAATCTGTGGAGGCATAACGGTGCGACGGGGTTTTCGGTGGGCAACTATACTGGTCGCACTAACAGGGCTTCAGGCCTGCGATAAATCAGAGCAGGTTGCTTTTTACCAGTCAGGTATCATCTACTGTTCTGAAAGTAATCCGGTGAATTTTAACCCGCAAACCGATACATCAAGCACCACCGCAGACGCCACCGCCCACCAGGTTTACGACCGGCTGATGGATTTCGATCCTGAAACCGGTCAGATTGTGCCAAACCTGGCCAGCAGCTGGCTGGTATCGGATGACGGGCTTACCTATACATTTCAGTTAAATAAAGATGTGGAATTTCACACCACGCCTTACTTTACCCCGACCCGGAGCTTTAACGCCGACGACGTCATTTTCAGCATTAACCGCTGGCGGCTGGAGGCCAATCCTTATCACCGCGTGTCCGGTGGACGCTACCCTTATTTCGAAAGTCTCGGCATCGCTGCCAATATTGAAGATGTGAAGCGCATCAATGGCTACCGGATTGAGATCACCTTAAAACAGCGTGACAGCTCTTTCCTGGCGAACCTGGCGACAGACTTTTCCGTTATTTTATCAGCCGAATATGCTGATTTTCTGTTGAGCCGTGGCACGCCGGAGAGAATTGACTATTACCCTGTTGGTACAGGCCCGTTTAAATTTGAAAGCTACCGCAAAGACCACTATATCCGTTTTCTGCGCAACGAACATTACTGGGGTGAACAGTCGCTGCCGGAGGGCCAGACAAACACGGAACACCTGATTTACGACATCACGCCGAAGAGCTCAATCAGGCTTGCCAAACTGATCACCGGAGAGTGTGATGCTATCGCCTTCCCTGCCCAGACAGAATTGGAGGTAATCCGTAACCGTGAAGAGCTTGAGTTATCTGAAAAACCCGGTCTGAACATCGGTTTCTGGGCGTTCAATACCAACCGGCCTCCATTCGACAATCCGGACGTGCGTAAAGCGCTGGCACTGGCTATCGACAAAAACACCCTCCTTGAAGCTGTGTACTTTGACAGTGCCACACGGGCAAAAACCCTGCTTCCTACAGCCAGCTGGGCTTTCCAGAGTGATGCCGAAGACACCGCTTACAATCCGGTACTGGCGAAAAAATTACTCACTGAAGCCGGTATTGAACCGGGCTTTACCATGACAATTTGGGCAATGCCGGTGGAGCGCGCTTACAACCCGAATGCCACCAAAATGGCTGAGCTGATCCAGCGATATTTGTCAGCGGTGGATATTCAGGTGAATATTGTCACTTATGACTGGACCACGTTTCGCCGCCATCTGCGGGAAGGCTTACACGATAGCGTGCTGATTGGCTGGTCCGCAGACAACGGTGATCCGGACAACTTTTACCGGCCTTTGCTCAGTTGCGGCGCGATCCCGTCCGGCACCAATCGCGCAATGTGGTGTAACGAACGATACGATTCACTGATTAATGAAGCCCTGCAAACGCAAAATATGGAGCGGCGCAAAGCAATCTATGAAGAAGTGAACCGCTTGCTGTATGATGAATTACCCATCGTGCCTATTGCTCATGCATACCGGTATCAGGCTTACCGTAAAAATCTGAAGGGCATGAGTATTAATCCGTACGGTGGTGTACGTTTTGCCGGAGTGACGAAATCCCTGTGATACAAATTCTGATCCGCTATGCGACCCTGTTTATAACCACTATGCTCGTGCTGGCGGCATTGTCCTTCGCCCTTGCTTATTTGTTTCCCGGCGACGTACTGGTGAATCTGACAGGAATCACGCCGCAAAATGAGGCGCAGCGTGCTGCACTCATCCGCCAGTTTCAGCTCGATAAACCCTATCTGTTTCAATTTATCTATTATGTTCAGCAACTGCTTCAGGGGAACTGGGGGTACAGTTTTATATCCGGTCTGCCGTTAAGGCAGGAAATCGGTATCGCCATGCCCGCCACAATAGAGCTCAGTGCCTATGCGCTTTTTATCGCCATTTTTGTAGGTGTGCCTCTTGGCTGTTACGCGGGGTTACGCAGTTACACCAAACGGGATTACCTGATTAACTCAGCCAGTATGGTCAGTTACTCATTTCCGGTATTCTGGATAGCACTGGTTTTCATCTTGTTTTTCAGTCTGAATCTTGGTGTGGTACCGTTATCAGGGCGTGTGAGCCTGCTATTTGATGTGCCTCCGCAGACCGGCTTTATCCTCATCGACATCATCATTGCTGACAGTGTGGACAGCGGCCTGGCACTCAGCGATGCACTCATCCACCTACTCCTGCCCACGGTATCTATCGCGCTGGTTTCCACCGCCTCCATGGTCCGGCTGACAAGGCGTTCAGTGATCGACGTGCTGAAAAGCCCGTACATTGCAGCGGCAGAATCCCGCGGACTTTCCAAGCGGCAAATCTTTTTCCGCCATATACTGAGAAACGCTTTACTCCCCATTCTGCCACTGATGGCGATCCAGATTACGACGCTCATCACCAATGCCATGATTGTTGAAACCTTGTTTTCCTGGCCGGGTATTGGCAACTGGCTGATCCAAGCCATTTACCAGCGCGATTATCCGGCACTGCGTGTTGGTATGCTGGCAGTAGCTACAGTGGTGATCAGTTTTACAATTATGATTGATTTGTTTAACCGCTTTATCGATCCAAGCAGGGAAAAGTACGAACGTGGCACGGTTTAGTTTATATCAGGAAGAATCGCAGCCCTCTCCCTGGCAGCGCACCTGGGAAGAGTTCCGCAGCAGTCATGTGGCCTTTGCCGGCTTCATCGTGCTCGGACTGTTTTTTTTCGTGTCTCTGTTTGCGCCGCTGGTAGCGCCTTACGACCCGTTACAACAAAACATCGATGCCCTGCTGGTGCCGCCGAGCTGGGAACCGAACGGTACCATCTCTCACCTGTTCGGTACTGATGCACTGGGCAGAGATGTATTTTCACGCATTATGTACGGCTGCCGTGTTACCTTCGGTTCCAGCCTGATGCTGGTGCTTATCGCTATGCTGGCAGGTGTAACAATCGGCACCATCGCCGGCATGACCAGCGGTGTTCGCTCCAGTGTGATAAATCATACTCTGGATGCACTGATGGCCATCCCTACTCTGCTGATAGCCATTATTATCGTGGCCATTCTGGGTACTGGTCTCGTTAACAGTATGTGGGCAATTACGCTGGCACTTATCCCTCAGTTTATCCATCACACCCGCTCTTATGTGCGCAGTGAAATGAAAAAAGAATACATTCTGGCGTCCAGGCTGGATGGCGCCCGGCCTTTGCAGTTATTTTTTCACTCGGTGCTGCCGAATATGATTGAAATGCTGGTGGTACAGGGTTCACTCGCCTTATCCATTGCTGTCATCGACATTTCCGCACTGGGTTTTCTGAATCTCGGTGCACAGCCGCCCCTTCCCGAGCTGGGCGTAATTCTGGCAGACGGACTGGATGTGGCTTATATCGCGCCCTGGAATGTGGGCCTTCCCGGCCTGACGATATTTTTGATGGTACTGGCGGTGAACATTGTCGGTGACGGACTGCGCTCTGCACTTCGACGGAGGCTGACACACTAATGCCCATGCTCGATATAAAGAATATGACGCTTGAGATAGACAACGGGAATACCCGTGTTAAAGCGTTAGATAAAGTGAACCTGACCGTTAACAGCGGAGAAATCCGCGCGCTGGTTGGCGAATCCGGTTCAGGCAAGAGTTTGATGGTTCAGGCAATTTCCGGTTCACTTCCCCAGCAGTGGCGTATCACCGCTGACAGAATGAGCTGGAACGGCAAAAATATGCTGTCCATGTCAGCAAAAGAGCGGCGTGAACTGATGCGCCGGGATATCGGCGTGGTATTTCAGGATCCGGTATCAGCCATGGATCCCTCCACCACATTAGGTGAGCAGTTAGAGGAAGCCATCCCGGATGAACTGGTAAACGGTAAATGGTTCTGGCAACGTAAGCAGGACCGCCGGAAAACTGCTATCAGTACTGTGCACAAAGTCGGGATTAAAAATCATAAGCACTATCTGAATGCGTATCCCCACCAGGTGCCTACCGACATTGGTCAGAAGTTCATGATTGCTATGGCGCTGATTTCACAGCCCAGACTGCTAATTGCTGACGATCCCACCCGTGGCATGGAAACGACCACGAAGACCAAAGTACTGAAGTTACTGACACGTCTGAATCAAACAAAATCACTATCCATATTGTTTGTCAGCCACGACTTGCTGGCCATCGCCAGTATGTCTCACACCATGACGGTACTGTACTGCGGACAAACTGTTGAATCCGGCAAGATGAAGCATATCCGTAAACGGCCGCTGCACCCGTACACCAAAGCACTGCTGGACAGTGCGCCTAGTTTCAGGAATGACTTACCGCCTAAGTCAGTGCTGCCGGCACTGGACGGCACCATTCCTTCATTGCAGCACGTTCCCATTGGCTGCCGGCTGGGCCCGCGCTGCCCCCGCGCCCAGCGCGCTTGTGTCAGTACGCCCGGCGTGCGTCGTATCCATGACCACACTTACAGTTGTCACTTCCCTCTGCACATGGAGAAGTTATGAGTGAGATCATGCATGTCAGCGGCCTGACATTCCGCCACAGTGATAAGAAACGCTGGTTGAAAAAGCCGGAAGTATTCGCCTTAGGGCCTATAGAACTGAGTGTGAAGCGCGGCGAGACCATTGCCATCATAGGTGAAAACCGCGCCGGAAAATCCCTGCTTGCCAAGCTGCTGGTGGGTGCAGTGCCTGCCGATGAAGGCGAGATATTCCTCAGCAACGTGATGTATAACGCGGCCAAAAAGAAGTCGACTAAGAGCTATAACGCCAGCAATGATATCCGCATGATTTTTCAGCACAGCAGCGAAGCCATGAACCCCGGCATTCCTGTAGGGCGTATTCTTGATGAGCCGTTATCGCTGAATACTGAACTGGATGAAACAGAACGCAAGAAAGTCATCGAAGATATTCTGGTTAAAGTGGGATTACTGCGTGATCACTACTACTTTTACCGCCACATGTTGTCTGACGGTCAGCAGCAGCGTGTAGCCATCGCCAGAGCCATGGTATTACAGCCAAAGATTCTGGTCGCAGACGAACCCTTTGCCGCACTGGACCCTTCAGTACGCTCGCAAACGGTAAACCTGATCCTGAACCTGCAAAAAGAGCTGGGGTTGTCGTTTATTTTTATCTCCCACAACTTAGGCATTGTAAGACACATTGCCGACAGGATCATCGTGATGGAAAACGGACAGATTGTTGAAACCGGCAAAACGGAAACAATCTTCCGCTGGCCGCAACATGATATGACTAAAAAGCTGATCCTTGCATATCAGTCACTGGTGCCCCAGCAAACGTTGACCTGAGTGGTCAACGTTGCCCGGAAAGACAGTTACCCCACCAACGCCAGCAGAATACCCGCTGCGACGGCAGACCCCAGTACACCGGCCACATTGGGCCCCATGGCATGCATTAACAGGAAATTGTGCGGGTTACTCTGCAAACCCACTTTATTGACCACTCTCGCCGCCATGGGTACAGCACTCACCCCGGCAGCGCCGATAAGCGGATTAATTCCGCCACCGCTCATTTTATTCATGAGTTTTGCCATCAATACGCCGGCGGCAGTACCGATAGCGAAAGCTATCGCACCTAAGCCGAGGATCCCTAACGTTTCCACCGTTAAAAATTTATCGGCAGATAATTTAGACCCCACAGCCAGGCCGAGAAAAATGGTCACAATATTGATAAGTTCATTCTGCGCCGTTTTTGACAGCCGGTCTACCACGCCGCATTCCCGCATGAGGTTACCGAAACAGAACATGCCCACCAGTGGTGTTGCAGAAGGCAGGAATAAAATGGTCAGAACGAGTACCGCCAGAGGAAATATGATTTTCTCTTTTTGCGACACATGGCGTAACTGCGCCATTTCGATTTTCCGCTCATCTTCACTGGTCAGTGCCTTCATAATAGGAGGCTGGATAATAGGAACCAGTGCCATGTAAGAATAGGCGGCGACAGCAATTGCCCCCAGCAAATCAGGGGCAAGACGGGAAGCCAGAAAGATTGCCGTGGGTCCGTCAGCACCACCGATGATGGCAATAGCACTGGCATCTTTTAACGTAAAGTCAAAACCGGGAATAAAATTTAGGGCAATAGCACCGAACAATGTGGCAAAAATACCAAATTGAGCCGCCGCGCCCAGCAGCAACATTCTGGGGTTTGCGATCAGTGCGCCAAAGTCCGTCATCGCTCCCACACCCATGAAAATTAATAACGGAAACACGCCGGAATGAATACCCACTTCATAGATGTAATATAAAAGGCCACCCGGTTCACTGAAGCCAGCCAGCGGAATATTGGTTAACAGCGCGCCGAAACCGATGGGTAACAGCAATAACGGCTCGAATTTTTTCACGATGGCCAGATATAAAAGCAGTAACCCCACAGCCATCATCACCAGTTGCCCGCCCTGAAAATGCGCCAGCGCAGTGCTGTCCCATAAAATTGATAATTTTTCCATCAGTTTAACTCTATCAGCGCCTGACCACTGGCAACACTGTCACCCTCTTTCACCAGAATACGGCCAGCTGTTCCGTCAAAAGCGGAACGAATTTCGGTTTCCATTTTCATCGCTTCAAGAATAATAACCACATCCCCGTTGGACACAGCATCACCTTCAGATACTAAAACTTTGAACACATTGCCGGATAACGGAGCATTGATTGCCTGTCCGCCAGCCGGTGCGGCTGTGCTGCTTTGAGCCGGTGCGCGCGCTGTTTCGGCCGGTGTAACACTGGTCAGCGTGCCGGATTCAGCCACTTCCACGTGATACACTTTGCCGTCTACTTTCACATCGTAACTTGAGGGCTGTCCCGCGGCGTTTGGAGCAGCAACAGGTGCTGTAGCCACTTCCGGCTCCTTGCCCGGCGCAGGTTCAAAGGCATCCGGGTTGCCGCGGTTTTGCAGGAACTTCAGACCGATTTGCGGGAACAAGGCGTAAGTGAGTACGTCGTCAACTTGCTCTTCCGCCAACAGGAAGCCTTTTTCTTTGGCCAATGATGCGAGGTCGTCAGTCAGGCTTTCCATTTCCGGCTTGATCAAATCAGCCGGACGGCAGGTAACCGGCTCACCACCATCAAGCACACGGGCCTGCAATTCAGCATTCACCGGCGCAGCAGTTGCGCCATATTCGCCTTTCAGTACACCCGCCGTTTCTTTGGAAATACTTTTATAGCGCTCACCGGTAAGCACATTCAGCACCGCCTGTGTGCCCACAATCTGCGAGGTGGGTGTGACCAGAGGAATGAACCCCAAATCTTCACGCACACGGGGAATTTCTTTCAATACTTCGTCAAACTTATCTTCTGCGCCTTGCTCTTTCAGTTGGCTTTCCATATTCGTCAACATGCCGCCGGGTACTTGCGCCAGCAATATACGGGCATCCACACCTTTGAGGCTGCCTTCAAAACTGGCGTATTTCTTTCTCACGTCGCGGAAGTAAGCGGCAATGTCTTCTAACCCCTCAAGCGACAAGCCAGTGTCTCTTTCTGTGCCTTCCAGGGCCGACACGATAGTCTCTGTGGCGCTGTGACCGTATGTCATACTCATTGAAGATATAGCGGTATCCAGCATATCAATGCCGGCATCGATGGCCTTCTGATACGTTGCAGTACTCAGGCCGGTTGTGGCGTGACACTGCATGGTGATAGGTACCTGCACGGTTTCTTTAAGGCGGGTAACCAGCGTTTCACACTCGTAAGGTTTAAGTAAACCGGCCATGTCTTTGATACAAATGGAGTGCACACCCATGTCTTCTAATTTTTTAGCCATATCCAGCCAGCCGTCGATGGTGTGCATAGGGCTGATGGTATAGGACATGGTACCCTGAGCATGCGCGCCACAATCAATAGCAGCCTTAACTGCCGTTTGCAGATTACGAACATCGTTCATCGCATCAAATATGCGAAAAACATCTACACCGTTTTCATGGGCACGTTCAACAAACCGGGTAACCACATCATCAGCATAGTGGCGGTATCCTAATAAGTTCTGCCCACGCAGCAACATTTGTTGCCGCGTTTTCGGCATGGCTTTTTTCAGCGCCCGGATACGCTCCCACGGATCCTCCCCCAGATAACGGATACAGGCATC
This sequence comes from Alteromonas sp. ABH4_456, assembly GCF_056160645.1. NCBI lineage: Bacteria > Pseudomonadati > Pseudomonadota > Gammaproteobacteria > Alteromonadales > Alteromonadaceae > Alteromonas > Alteromonas sp. ABH4_456. The sequence continues at coordinate 251,197 of NZ_JBSWXO010000004.1, read as the reverse complement.
AAACGTTGCCCCTCCCCAGGATTCAACAGACCAGAAACCTGCATTATCGAGCTCGCCTGCAATGGGTAACATGTCTTCCAGGCGCATGCGGGTAGCCAGTAAAGACTGGTGTGCATCACGCAATACAAGTTCTGTCAGTGCCAGTGGCTTAGACATAAAAAATCCTCTTTAATGCTATTTTTGATTGTTTCTGTGCTGATGAATGGCTGCTGTGATGGCAGCTATGGTTTGCCCGCTTACGGCTGACTGAGCAGGTGCTGATGGCGTTCTTACCGGTGCAGCGACGTCTTCATTGCCTGGATAACGCCGGCAGTACCAGGCAATGGCTTTAACACCTGCGATGAGCAGTGCCAGAAAAGCGAACACAAATACCATGCCGGTTAACATTAATGTGGCAGCTTCACCAAGCAAACTAACTAACGAATCCGATGCCATGTCAGAACCTGTTTATATTGTGATGTGAGTATTAAGAATAAGTAACATGTTAAACATGCAGAAACAATGCGACTTCGGCCTTATATTCACCAACAAAAGCAACATTTTGCGATGAAAATCAGACAGAACACCGGACAAACCTGCACATGTGCTATGCATTCAGTGTGGGCGATATTTAAGCAATCGCAAGGTAGAAAAGTCAAAGAGGAAGGTTAAAACGAAAAAAGCCCACCTGATGGTGGGCTTTCCGGTATGGCGCGTGTGGAAGGATTCGAACCTCCGACCGCCTGGTTCGTAGCCAGGTACTCTATCCAGCTGAGCTACACACGCTTTAACTGTACTTTTACGTTTTACCGTAAAAGGTGGTGCTTTTATAAGATGGCGCGTGTGGAAGGATTCGAACCTCCGACCGCCTGGTTCGTAGCCAGGTACTCTATCCAGCTGAGCTACACACGCGCATTAAAACTTATTGTTGGCCACCACGTCCAACCTTGAACAATGGCGGAGAGGGAGGGATTCGAACCCTCGATACCAGTAATAGGTATGGTTCCTTAGCAGGGAACTGGTTTCAGCCACTCACCCACCTCTCCGTAACAGTGGTGCGCATTTTACTGATACTCGTGAGGGAGTCAAACCCTTTTTTCAATAAAATGAATCGTATGCTGCCATTTTAAACAAATCGGATAAAAAGCCCGCTCTGTCATACCTCAGAGTCAAAAAAGGCCGGTTCAACCGGCCTTTTTCTATCGGGATTATTCGGTAACACTGTTACCCGGCTGCCCGCCTTTCTCAGCCTGTATACGCATGTAAATCTCTTCACGATGCACTGATACTTCTTTCGGCGCATTCACACCAATTCGTACCTGATTTCCTTTAACGCCTAATACGGTAACCGTTACATCATCACCGACCATCAGGGTTTCACCTACACGACGAGTCAAAATAAGCATTCGCTTGCTCCTGATCCTTTACAAATGAAAATATCCTTTAACCTTATGTCACTCGCCGGCACGACCCGACGGTAACGACAGTGATTCCGTGTTTTTGTGTCACTCCAAAAACTCACTGATTACCTTACAATCTGGATTATAGCTTATCTGACAAATATGCGTTAACCGAAGCCAATGCACTTGCCAAATTTTCTGGCTGACTACCACCGGCTTGCGCCATGTCTGGTCTGCCACCACCTTTTCCGCCAACCTGTGAGGCAATAAAGTTTACTAATTCGCCTGCTTTCACTTTGCCGGTAAGCTGTTTGGTCACACCAACTATCAAACTGACTTTCGCACCATCAGCCATACCTAGTACTACGATCCCTTCGCCGATTCGGTTTTTAAGATCGTCCATCATTCCACGCAACGCTTTCGACTCAACGCCTTCCAGTTCAGAAATTAACACTTTCACACCGCTAATTTCGATAGCCTGACCCAGCATGTCAGCGCCTTGTTGAGAAGCCAGTTTTTGCTTCGCCGCTGATAATGCCTTCTCAAGCTCTTTCGTTTGCGTTTGCAGTACACCGATACGGTCAACCAGTCCTGATACGTCAGTTTTCAGCAATCCGGCTGCGGTCTGTAATTGAATTTGTTGTTGTTGAACAAACTCAACTGCAGTTGCGCCGGTTATCGCCTCTATGCGACGAACGCCTGATGCGATACCACTTTCTGACACAATCTTAAATAAACCAATATCACCTGTACGTTTGACGTGAGTACCACCGCAAAGTTCAACAGAGAACGGACCCATTGTGACAACGCGTACTTTCTCGTCGTACTTCTCACCGAACAATGCCATCGCACCAGAGGCTTTGGCTTCATCCAGTTCCATTAATTCAGTTTGCAGCGCATGGTTAGCGCGAATTTCTTCATTTACCCGGTTTTCAATTGTCAGCAACTGCTCTGCCGTCACGCCTTCAAAATGGGAGAAGTCAAAACGCAGGCGTTGTGCTTCTACCAAAGAGCCTTTCTGAGTGACATGCTCACCTAAGATTTCTCTCAGCGCAGCATGCAGCAAGTGCGTCGCACTGTGATTTTGCTTCACGGCTTCACGATTGCTGTTGTCGATAGCCGCAGCCGCTTTTTCGCCTTTACGAATTTCACCGACAACCTTACCTTTATGCGCGAATGCATTACCCATTTTCTGGGTATCAGTAACAATAAATTCACCGTTAGCCACTTTAAGCACACCACGGTCGCCGGCCTGACCACCGGATTCGGCATAAAAGGGCGTCTGGTCTAATACCACAACACCTTCCTGTCCGTCGGTGAGCGATTCACAAAACTGATTGTCATAAATAAGTTCGACAACGTTTGCCTCGCCTTCCACATCGGTATAACCGGTGAATGCTGTTTCATGTTCAACTTTCAGCAGGTCATTATAATTGGCACCGAAGTTACTGGCTTTCTGAGCACGGGCACGCTGAGCTTCCATGGCCTTTTCAAAACCGGCTTCGTCAATTTTCACATCGTGTTCGCGGGCAACATCGTTGGTTAGATCAACCGGGAATCCGTAAGTGTCATACAGTTTGAACACCACTTCACCGGGAATCGTATCGCCTTCCAGTGAAGATAACGTGTCATTGAGCATGTTCATGCCCCGTTCAAGAGTCTTACTGAATTGCTCTTCTTCAACCCGCAATACTTTCTCAATAACAGGTTGCTGGTCAGCCAGTTCAGGGTAGAACTCACCCATTTCCTTCACCAGGGCCGCTACCAGTTTGTAGAAGAAAATGTCTTTCGCGCCAAGTTGATAGCCGTGACGTACAGCACGACGAATGATACGGCGCAGAACATAGCCGCGACCTTCGTTGCCCGGCATTACGCCGTCACATACCAGGAAACCGCACGAACGGATGTGGTCAGCCACAACACGTAAAGACTTGTCTTCCAGGTCTTTAGCGCCGGTAATGTCAGCAGTCGCTTTGATCAGGTTCTGGAACAGGTCAATTTCATAGTTGCTGTGCACATTCTGAAGAATGGCAGAAATACGCTCCAGGCCCATACCGGTATCGATAGAAGGCTTAGGCAGCGGCTCCATGGTACCGTCTGCCTGCTTATTGAACTGCATGAAAACCAGGTTCCAGATCTCAATAAACCGGTCACCGTCTTCTTCAGGCGTTCCCGGAGGACCACCCCAGATGTGCTCGCCGTGATCATAGAAAATTTCAGAGCAGGGACCGCAGGGTCCGGTATCACCCATCGACCAGAAGTTATCAGACGTGTTAATCCGGATGATTTTTTCTGCCGGTACGCCAATGTGGTTCTCCCACAAATCAAAGGCTTCATCGTCTTCGGAATAAACGGTTACCAGCAGTTTATCTTTTGGTAATCCAAGCTCAACAGTCAGGAAATTCCAGGCAAAGGAAATGGCGTCTTTTTTGAAGTAATCGCCAAAACTGAAGTTACCCAGCATTTCGAAAAAGGTGTGATGACGGGCGGTATAGCCAACGTTCTCCAGGTCATTGTGCTTACCACCGGCACGGACACAACGTTGTGAAGACACTGCACGGGAGTAGCTGCGCTTTTCTGCGCCAAGGAAAACGTCTTTGAACTGGTTCATCCCCGCGTTGGTGAACAGGAGCGTAGGATCATCTGCAGGTACCAATGAGGAACTCGCCACTGCCTGGTGGCCGTGACTTTTAAAGTAATCGATAAACTTTTGGCGTATGTCAGCAGTTGATAATGTCATTGAAATCCTAACTTCCTACTCTTGTTAACGGTGAACATCGGGAGCACACATTTACTCTGATAAAATGGCTCGTCAGATGCCTGGAATTGTGGTGCACAAGTCACTAAATCGGGCATACGGCCCGCAGGGCGCAAACATATCATGGAACACGCGCCGTTGTTAAGGCATTCGAGGTTAATTTAGTCACCATTTACGGCGTACTGGATGTGTTCCTGAGTAAAGCCCCGGTAATTAAGAAACTGCATTTGCTTTTGTCTGGCTTTGAAGTCCCGCTCCTGCCCTTCGCCAAATTTCTTCTCTTTTACCTTCAGAGCTAATTCAAACCAGTCAATATCGGCTTCGCTCATCGCAGAGGCGATGGTAGTGTCATCGAGTTTATGCTGCGCCAGCTCTCGCTTTATTCTGGCCGGCCCCTGACCTTTCGATACACAGGCGCGGACACGCATTTCGGCGTATCTGGCATTACTTTGAATATCAGCGTCGGCGAATTCCTGCAAAATAGCCGACGACAAACCGGCGTCGAGACCTTTCTGTGTCAGTTTTGTCAGTACCTCCACATGGCTGTGCTCTCGTCGTGCCAGCATGCGCGTAATCGCGTCGATAATGATTTTGCGGTCAGGGTCTGTCATGTTGAAGAATGTTTAATTTAGCTCTAATGTAAACGTACCGGCATTCATGGAAGAGTTCGTCGCAGTACAATGCAGTGACTAACCACGATAAAGCAGTGAATTAAAAACGTGTTTACTGCGAAAGTAAAAATGAAATATACCACATCCTTTATCTCATCGATTAAAGATATTGATTCATCACAGTGGCAGGCACTTGCACGGGATGCAGGTCCTTTTCTGCAATATCCGTTTCTTGCTGCCATGGAAGCATGCCACTGCGTGGGTTCTGATACTGGCTGGCAACCTTATCATTTGAGTGTCCGCGACGGTGATAAACTCGTTGCGGTGATGCCGGGTTACCTGAAAGAAGACAGTTACGGGGAATATGTTTTTGATCACGGCTGGGCACATGCTTACGATCAGCACGGGCTGAATTATTATCCCAAGTGGATAAGTGCAGTGCCTTTTACACCGGTCACCGGCAACAGACTTCTGATATCCCCTGAGTATGAAGAAAGGGACATTCTCCAAGTAGCGGTGCCTGCTCTGAAGGCATTATCAGAACAAGGATGCTCTTCTTCCCATATTCTTTTTTCGCCATACCACGACAGCAAAAGCTGGTATGAACAGGGCTTTGCCCGCCGTTATTCCGTGCAGTTCCAGTGGTACAACTATGGCTATCAGACGTTCAGCGATTTTACCGCTGCACTGACATCAAGAAAGCGTAAAGCCCTGCGTAAGTCACGGGAGAAACTTGAACAGGCCGGTGTTTCGCTGACAAGAATTACCGGTGATGTCCTCACCTCAGAACACATTGAATTTTTCATCCGCTGCTATCAGCAAACTTATTTAAAACGCTCCGGCCATACGGGATATCTGACTCCGGCTTTTTTCCGCCAGATTTTCAGCACCATGGCATCAAATGTTGTGCTGGTCATTGCAGCACAAGAACAGGAACCTGTAGCCAGTGCACTGTTTTTCTATGAAGATAACGGGCTTTACGGGCGCTACTGGGGTGCGATGAAAGAGGTCGACGGCCTGCATTTCGAAACTTGTTACAATCAGGGCATTGCTTTTGCTGTTGAGCGTGGCATACCTTTATTCAACCCCGGCACACAGGGCGAACACAAGATTTTACGGGGCTTTGAGCCCACCTGGTGTGTATCTCTTCACAAATTGTATGATGCAGATTTCCAGCATGCTGTAGAACAATTTTTACAGCAGGAGACGCCACAGATTGCCCGTTACTTTCAACAGGCAGCCACTGTGTTACCTTTCAATGAAGCGATGCAAACAACACTAAAAACAACAAGTACAGCAGTGGTCACTCCGGACGCTGCAACAACAAAAAAGAGAAACGACAATGAAGTATAAATTACTCGCTGCCACCATTGCAGCGGCCTTAAGTTTAACCGGCTGCAGCAAGCCGGAACAAAACACCACAGCCCCATCATCAGAGTCACAGTCTGCCGTACAAAAAGGCAGTGCAGAACTGGGCAGCTTCGGCATCGACCTGACAGCAATGGACAAAGCCGTAAAACCCGGCGACGATTTCTTTTCCTACGCCAGCGGCACCTGGTATAAAAATTATGAACTTCCGGCAGATAAAACCCGCTTCGGTGCATTTAATGCCCTGCGTGACCGCAGCGAAGAACAGGTTAAAGCCATCATAGACGACCTGATGACCAGGAAAGATCTGAAAGCTGAAGAACAGATGGTAAAAGATTTCTACACCGCTTATATGGATGTGGAAGGCATAAATGCGAAAGGTATTGAGCCTGTTTCAGATGTATTGTCTAAAATTCAGGCCATTGATAACCGTCAGGCACTGACAGAGGTGTTCGGGAATGCCTGGTTGTACGGCACAGCAACGCCTCTGCTGGGCAGCATGTGGTACAATCGTCTTGATCCCAACGAGTATCAGGTCAGTGTCAGTGTTGGCGGCCTGGGTCTGCCTGACCGGGACTATTACTTAAGTGATCAGGAACGCTTTGTTGATATTCGTGAAGCATACCTGTCTCATATCGAAAAAATGCTATCGTTTGCCGGTGTTCAGGACGCTGCACAGCAGGCACAACAAATTATGGACCTGGAAACCCGTATTGCTCATGCTCAATGGCCGCGGGAAAAACGCCGGGACCGTGATTTGACATTAAACCAGATTGAAAGAGCGTCTCTTTCCGATGCGTATCCGGGTTTCAACTGGGATACCTTTTTCGCACAAAGTGGCTTAAAAGTACCTGAGCTGAACATCACTACCCCGCAACCCGTTAAAGATGTCATTACCATCATCAACGAAACGGATCTTGCTGTGTGGAAGGCGTATCTGACTTTCCATACTCTGAGTGAAAATGCCTCTCTGCTGCCGGAAGAGATTTATCAGACATCTTTTGAATTCTATAACAAAAAGCTGAATGGTCAGGAAGAACCGGAAGCCCGCTGGAAACGCGCTGTTGCACAAATGTCCGGTACGCAGTCTCTGGGTTTCGCGCTGGGCAAGATTTATGTCGACCGTTACTTCCCCCAGTCTTCGAAAGAGCAAATGTCTGAACTGGTTGAAAACCTTCGCGCAGCGCTGGGCAAGCGCATTGACAACCTGGACTGGATGGGTGAAGAAACGAAAAAAGAAGCGAAAGAAAAACTGGCAGCTTTCCATCCTAAAATCGGCTATCCGGACGAATGGGTAGATTTAAGTGGTCTGGAGATATCTTCAGATAAGCTGGTGCAAAACATTCGTAACCTGCGCAAATTCTTTAACGCTAAAGATGTGGAAGCAGAACTTAAGCCGACTGACCGCGAACGCTGGGGCATGACACCTCAAACGGTGAACGCATATTACAATCCGTCATTTAATGAGATTGTATTCCCTGCTGCAATTCTTCAGCCTCCTTTCTTCGATCCGAATGCAGACCCTGCTGTGAACTATGGTGCTATCGGCGCTGTTATCGGACACGAAATGGGACACGGTTTCGACGATCAGGGCGCCAAGTCAGACGCCAAAGGTATTCAGCGCAACTGGTGGACTGAAGAAGATCTGGCTTCTTTTACTGCCAAAGTTGACCAGTTGGGTGCTCAGTATGATCAGTATGAGCCAATCCCCGGCAACCATGTAAATGGTCGTCTGACCATGGGTGAGAACATTGGTGATGTGGGTGGTTTGTCAATGGCCTATGAAGCCTACAAGCTGAGCCTGAATGGCAAAGAAGCCCCTGTCATCGACGGCTTCACCGGCGATCAACGCTTCTTCCTCGCCTGGGCACAGGTATGGCGTGAGAAACGCACTGAGCAAAGCCTGATTAACCAGCTCCGCTCTGATCCGCACTCTCCGGCCCGATACCGTACACAGGCGCCACGTAATCTGGATATCTGGTATAAAGCTTTCGACGTCCAGCCCGGCGATGCCTTGTATCTTGCACCGGAAGACCGCGTTCAAATCTGGTAACACGCTGACAAACATGCTCCTCCGCACGGGGGAGCAAAATAATCTCCTAATGCGCTCCAAAAAACTATTTTCATTACTCCTTCCTCACACCTGAGAAACCAATTTTTATTAAATACTTTGACACCAAATGCCACCGGTAGCATTATTAACTTATTGTAAATATTGTAAATCAATTAACTTCCCGCAGTCGTAACACGACTCTTTCGGGAATACCGGAGCTTTCATGATATTCCGCCTTACCCTGATCCTGTGTTTTCTGATCCCGCTATCAACCCGCGCTTCTACTGAGCAAGACTGGCGAATTGCGACCGGAATTTTGCAGCAAATACGCTTACCGGACATTCCGGATAAACAGTTTGTTGTGGAAGACTCACCTTCAATCAGAAAGGCCGCCAGACAAACCATTCAGCAAGCTATCGACAAAGCAGCGGCTGCCGGTGGTGGTATTGTTCATATTCCGGAGGGTATCTGGCATGTTGACGGGCCTTTGCACCTGAAAAGTAAAATCAATCTGCATCTCGGGAAAAACGCCACACTACTCTTTTCAGCTACGCCCTCTGAATTTCTCCCGGTTGTGAAAACACGCTGGGAAGGAACGGAAGTATTTACTTACTCACCAATGATTTACGCTGCCAATGTGGAAGATGTGGCTATCACGGGTGAAGGCACAATAGATGGCAATGCAAACTCTGCTTTTATCAACTGGTACGAAAAGCAAAATACTGACATGCATGCGCTGAGAAGAATGGGTTTTGACAGTGTTCCTGTGCAACAAAGGCAATTCGGTGAAGGGCATTTTCTTCGCCCCCCGCTTATCCAGTTTTTCCATGCCAAACGTGTTCTGCTGGAAGACTACACGGCCAAAAACTCCCCCTTCTGGGTTAATCATCTGGTATACACCTCTCATGCAACGGTTCGCAGGGTGAAAGTAGACAGCCACCTGTACAATAACGACGGACTGGACATTGAATCCAGCCAGTTTGTACTGGCAGAAAACAATCATTTCCGCACTGGTGATGACGGCATTGTAATCAAGTCCGGCCGCGATGCGGATGGCCGTAACATAGGTATTCCAAGTACTGATATTGTAGTAAGAAATAATGATCTTGGTGGCGAAGACGGCATTGGTCTGGGGTCGGAAATGTCCGGTGGTATCAAACGGGTATTCTTTGAGAATAATACCCTCCACGAAGGAGATTCGGCTTACCGTTTCAAAAGCAACTTATATCGAGGCGGACGTGTTGAAATGATACGGATCCGCGGGAGTAAAGTCGCCTCGTTTAAACATCTTTTCTGGTTCCAGCTCAATTACCCGAGCAATCTGCACGGTAATTTTCCGGCAACTTACACTGACATCATCATTGAAGATATGACCGTAGAGAATGTGGGCACCGTACTTGAAATCCATGCTCCGGATGCAGCCCCTGTTCACGACGTGACCTTCCGGAATATCCGTATCAAAAAGGCTGACATCCCTCTGATCCTGGAAAACGCAGAAAATATTCACTTTGAGAATGTGCAGATTGGCAACCAGTTCTGGAACGGTAAATTCTCTGCGTTGAAGGATGCGGAAGCGGTGAAAGATTAGTTAACTATTTTGTAATCGCGATCACATTTTTATTGACAATATCATTAACAAGTCTGTAACGTTATGCCCAGTTTGCCACCGGTGGCAAATTTAACACTGTCCAGTTCACACATGCACTTTCATTTATAAATATGTGTGAACATGGCTGTCATACCCTACGACACCCATTGTTGATTTCGTGCCGCTGTTAAGCACCCTACAACAATGCAGGACGAACTGAGCAGAGGAACACCATGAATAAAAACCGTTTCCGTAAAAACCCTGTATTCAGCGCGATGATTGTTGCGCTGAGCTGTTCTACTTCTTCCCTGGCATTTGCACAGGAAGTACAAACTGAAGATACCACAGCAGAAGATTATGAAATTATTGAAGTCAGCGGCTTTCGTGGCGCGCTGAACCGTGCGTTGTTTGAAAAACGCAGTGCTGTGACTTCAAAAGAAACCATACTCAGTGAAGACATTGGTAAATTTCCGGACCTGAATATTGCAGAGTCATTGCAACGGGTACCGGGTGTGGCAATTTCCCGCGAAGGGGGTGAAGGTCGCCAGATTACACTGCGCGGCTTAGGTCCTGACTTCACCCGTACCACGTTAAATGGAATGGAAGTCCCGTCGAGTACCGACGGAACCGATTCCGGTGGTGGTGTAAACGGTGGCCGTGCTTTTGACTTCAACGTCTTTGCCTCTGAATTATTTAACCGGGTAGACATTCAGAAAACCTCGTCTGCATCTACGGAAGAAGGCGGTATTGCTGGTACTGTCGACCTGTATTCCGCGAAACCTTTCTCTAATCCGGGCTTTCACGTAGCTGCGTCAGGTCAGGCCGGCTATAACGATGTTACGGAAGAAGTCGATCCGCGTATGGTCTTTATGATCAGCAACACCTTTGCTGACGACACCATCGGCGCACTGTTTTCCGTTGCCAAATCACAGCGTACCGTCCGCCAGGAAGGTTTCGGCACCGTCCGTTGGACCACGCCGGTAAGGGACGGTGGTGGTATTTATACCGACACCGGGAATACAACCATCAACGGTACAATCAATACCGGTCCCTGTGAGGCTGACGGCGAAGCTGTCGATCCGGTAAACTGTTTATGGACACCCCGCCTGCCCCGCTATGATTTCTTCGGTAACAATCAGGACCGTCTGGGCATAACCGGGTCATTACAATTTGCTGTCGGAGATGCAGGTACAATCACTTTCGACACCTTGCACTCCACGCTGGAGAACCAGCGTACCATGTACAACAACTTTGAAATGTTCCGCAGCACATTCAGTGATATCACACCGGTGTCACTGACAGTTGATGAAAGCGGTAAGCAGGTTGTTGCCGGTACCTTTGACAATATGACATCACGGGTAGAGAGTCGTCAGCAATTGTCAGAAACCGACTTCAGCCAGTATGTACTGAGTGGTGAATTCTATTTATCTGATGAACTGAAAATGAATGCTATGGCCGGTACCGCTAAATCAGACGCCCGTTCTGAACAGTACCGCTATAACATGACGAACCTGACACCCCATACGTTCAGTTTTGATTTCAGTGGCAATGCCAATGTACCGGTAATGGATTACGGTTACGATATCACCGACGCCAGCCTGTACGATTTATCTGATGGCCGGTTACGGGCCACTGACGTTGAACGCAAGAACGACACCGCGAAAGTCGACTTTATCTATACCAATGACAGTGTAGAAATCAAAATGGGTATGGCCTGGAACGACCGCACCGTCGCCTACAGTGAGGAGCAAATTAACGGCTTCCCTGATCAGGACTCGGCGGTCGGATTTGCAGAACTCATCCCTTACGACGACTTTGGTAACGGATTTGACGGAGAATTGAATCGCTTTATTGTAGCTGACTTTGGTGCCATCGAGTCTCAGCTGCTGGATAAAACCTGGACTCCCCGCACAGAGCAAAGCTGGGAAGTTGGCGAAGAAACACTGGGTGGTTACCTAGAGTTTAATTCTGAGTACGATATCGCTGACATGAGCTTACGCACTAACTTCGGTATGCGTTATGTGAAAACCACGTCCACGGCCTCGGGCTACATTCAGCTGGATGAAGTCACGGTTGAGAACGACTATGACAATTTCCTGCCGTCGATGAACCTGTCTTTGTCGGTGACTGAAGATGTCATTGCCCGTCTGGGTTTATCACGCACTATGACCCGTCCGAGCCTCAGTTCGCTGAACCCGGGTAATCCTTCATTTTCTTACGTAAACGGTACTGTCAGTTCCGGTAACCCGTATCTGGATCCATTCACGTCTAACAACGTTGATTTGGGGCTTGAATGGTACTTTGCGGAAGAGTCTTTACTGGCAGCTAACTATTTCTATAAAGATATAGAAACGTTTATTACCTCAGCAACGGAAGAGCGTCTGGTTGATGCGGTATATCTGCCGTTTATTGATTCTGATCCGCAGTACGATCCAGCACTGGCCCTCGACCCGCGTACTGTGCCGTATACACATACCTCACCAGTGAACGGTGAAGGCACTACAGTGAATGGTTTTGAGATTATTTATCAGCAGCCTTTCCGTTTTCTGCCGGCTCCGTTTGACGGTTTAGGCACGGTGATGAACTATACCCGTGTGTCAGCAGGTGAAATTACCGGACTGTCAAAAAATACCTATAATGCAACTCTCTACTATGAGCGCGAAGATTACGGTATCCGGCTGTCGCTGAACAAACGTGATGACTACATTACGGATTACAGCGGCAGTAACGGTAACGCGGAAGAAGCCACTACCGGCCCGACATACGTTGATTTATCTGCTTATTACAATTACAACGAGAACCTCACATTTACCATCGAAGGCATTAATCTCACTGATGAATATGAGCGTTTGTTTACCACCGGTGACGGTTCACAAAACCTTATCCGTGAATACAACCATACAGGTACTCAGATTTTCCTGGGGGCCAGATACACCATGTAATTGCAGCTGTGCCGGATAAATATCCGGCTCGGTCTGACTACGACTAAAACTAAAAAAGGCTTCCCCCCGGGAAGCCTTTTTCAGTATTACTGAACGTTAGTTAATTCAGTTACACGCTTGCAAGATGTTGGGTAGCTGAACCGCTACCCTCAGCCTTTCCCGGCTGATTCACCATTTCAACAGCTTTCGCCAGTGCCTCTTTACGTGTTGCACATACTGTCACACCACTTTGGTGCGCATTAATATTATTCAGTACCGTGTTAACCGCTTCAACAGCACCGCACATCAGTACCTGACGGCCAGCTGCCTTTGCATCAGAAGTAATGGTCTCAACGGCCATGGCAGCGGAAACATCCATGGCAGGTACACGACTGAAATCGAGGATCAGAGCACTCGAACCGCCTTTAACTTTTTCGCGGACATGATGCCCTAAGTCTGCGGCAGCGCCAAAGCTCAGAGGACCGCCGAAACTGAAGATCTGCACCTTGCCATTCGTCTGCTTGAGCAGCGCATCTTCTTCCGGATCCTGAAGTGTGTCAGGGATTTTCTTCACTTCATCTAACTGCAGTTGTGCAACCTGCTTAACATAGGCCAGTGCAGCCAGAACAACACCCACACCCACTGCCGTAATCAAATCGACAAATACAGTCAGGCCCAGTACCAGCAGCATCAGCGCGAAGTCCCAGCGAGGGCCGGTATGGGCACGCTTCAGGTAACTCCAGTCAATAATATCAAGACCTACCTTCACCAGAATGCCAGCCAGAACAGCATGAGGGATCTTAGCCGCAAGAGGGCTCAGACCCAGCACAATAGCCAGTAACACAAGTGCGTGAACCATGCCTGATAAACGGTCTTTACCACCGCTGCGGATATTCACCACAGTACGCATGGTTGCACCGGCACCGGCAATACCACCAATCAAACCGGCAATCGTGTTACCCACACCCTGCCCGATCAGTTCTTTATTACTGTCGTGACGGGTACGGGTCATGTTATCAGCGACCAGCGAAGTCAATAATGAGTCGATAGCACCCAGAATGGCCAGAATGAAGGCAGCCTCGAACACCAGCAGCGCCTTAGACTGGTCGAATACCGGCATGTGCAACTCAGGCAATCCTGTAGGAATGTCACCTAATACCGGGGTTTCCAGAGACAAACTCACCAGTGTGCCGATGATAAGGGCAGCCAGCGCGCCGGGTACAATTTTGCCAAGTTTGGCAGGCCACTTATAGGCAATAATAAGCGTGCCCAATCCCAAACCCAGGGTCACAAAATCGATATCAGCAAGAGCGGTAGGCAGATAGATTAATGCGCCCATTGTACCGCCCGGAGGCTCATGGCCCATTAACCGTCCCAGTTGCAGGATGATGATGATCGCACCGATGCCTGACATAAAACCGGAAATGACCGGGTAAGGCACAAGCCGGATATACTGACCAACCCCGGTGAAGCCCATTATGATTTGCAACAAACCGGCAAGCATAACAGCGGTAAATATGAGGCCTAAGTCTCCCGACAGAGATGCAAACAGACCAGCCAGAACCACAACCATCGGACCTGTCGGACCGGAAATTTGCGAAGGTGTACCACCCAGCAAAGCTGCAAAGAAGCCAACGGCAATCGCACCGTATAAACCCGCCATCGGACCTACGCCCGACGCAACACCTAGCGCCAGCGCGAGAGGTAGAGCAACAATACCTGCCGTTAACCCGCCGGTAAGATCACCACGTACATTATTAAATAAGCCTTTCATGGGTTATTCTCCCTTGCTGTCTTTCTTACCGAAAGGCTTACCGCCGTAAACCTCTTGTAACAGTCTGAATTCTTCAGCTTTTTCGTCATAGCAAAGTACATTGCCTGACTCTATGTCGTACACCCAGCCATGCAATTGCACCTGCTTAGTGGCAATTTTAGCTGCAACGGCAGGATGGGTTCTGATGTGCTGTATTTGTTGTAACACGTTTTCTTTAGTGACTTCATCAAGGTAATCAGCTGTCAGCTTTCCGTGTTTTTCTTTCACCACTTCTGTGGCACAGCGACAGTGACTCAACCAGTCTTTTACATGCGGCAGGGCGTCTAACTTTTCAGGTGCCAGTGCGCCTTTCATTGCACCGCAGTCTGAGTGCCCGCAAATGATGATATGGCTTACGCCCAGAGCCGCCACGGCAAACTCGATCGACGCTGTCATACCACCAGTATGATTTGAATGCGGCGGCACAATGTTGCCCGCGTTACGGCAGATAAAGAGGTCACCCGGGCCGGTTTGAGTCACGAGGTTGGGATCGATTCTCGAATCAGCGCAGGTGATGAACAGGACTTCAGGATTTTGGCCGTTTGCCAGTTTCTGAAAAACTTCTTTGTTTTTCGGAAAGACTTCTTTTTGAAACTTGGCAACGCCGGAAATGACATGATCCATGATAATTACCTCATATTAACATATTGTTATCATTGTTTTCTAAAGAAAGTTTTAACTGATAGCTTCATAGAAAAACACCGCATCTCGCGATAGATAAAAACTATCAGTATGAGATAAGTATCAATTATGCAGTCAGATGAACGATATCGCATTTAGCGGAGGTAAAGCAAAGGGGCCAAATTGCCGCCCCTTTTTAAAAGGCCGGTACGGAAGTACCGGCAGGTTGGGAAAGGTAAGTTACCTAGTGTTGAAACTGAATCGTTTCAACTGTGATATTTTTACTGTCAGCCTGATTAAGATAGTCTTTCACCAGCTCTTTTACGTCAAAGGCTACAGATTTACTCTTGGAGAAATCCAGTACAACTTTTGAGTTACCGGGAATAGAGTTCAGCTTTTTCAGAATGCTTGGTTTGTTGAAGAAAGACACTTCTTCGGCCATAACAATGTGGTGCGTTTTGCTGCCACCTTCGTCTTCGTTCACTGTTTCAGTGAACTGGTACGAGTTGCGGTAGCTGTGTTTAAGCGTAAAGAAAACACTCACACCCAGACCAACAACAACACCGGTCAGCAAATCTGTGAACAACATTACGCCAATGGTAATGATAAACGGCAGGAACTGCTCCCAACCCGTTTTGTACATGACTTTGAACATAGCAGGCTTAGCCAGCTTGTAACCCACAGTAATCAGAATGGCTGCCAGAGAAGCCAGCGGGATCTGATTCAGCATAGACGCAGCGGCAAATACAGCAATCAACAGAAACACACCGTGCAGAATGGCTGAAACTTTCGTTTTACCACCAAACGCAATGTTCGCAGAACTGCGTACAATTACCTGAGTGATTGGCAGACCACCAACCAGACCAGACACGATGTTACCGATACCCTGCGCTTTCAGTTCGCGGTTTGTGGGTGTGGTATTTTTCTGCGGGTCCAGTTTATCAGTCGCTTCAACACAAAGCAGTGTCTCGATACTGGCAACCGCCGCCATAACCAGCGCAATGGTGAAAACATCAATGTTCAGCATCTCTGAAAAGGCCGGAAACGCCATTTCTGCCTTGAACGCCTCGAAGCTGTCGATAACCGGTAAACTTACCAGTTGATCAGCCTGCAGAGGCATACCAGCCTGAGCCAGCATGATTGAAGCTACGATACCCAGTAACACAACGACAATCGGTCCCTGAATCAGCTGGAAAATTTTATGTGCCTTTGTAAGGTACTTATCCCAAATCACCAGCAGCGCAAGAGACACTGCCGAAATGGCAATAGCAGCCGGAGACATCATAGAAACCGCGTGCTCAATAGCAGAGAACGTATTCTCACCGTTAACCTGATTAAAAGCTTCTTCGCCCAGAAAATCAGAGTGCCAGCCGAACAGGTATGGCAATTGTTTAAGCACGATAAGCAAACCGATACCGGCAAGCATACCTGTGATAACTGACGTCGGGAAAAAGTACGCGACAAATCCGGCACGCATGAAGCCCAGAATTAACTGGAACACACCCGCCAGAACCACAGCACAAAGGAATAACTCCCAGCTTCCCAGGGTACCGATGGCATCAAAAACGATAACAGCAAGACCCGCCGCCGGACCACTCACACCAAGGCGAGAACCACTGGCCAGACCTACGATAATACCACCGATGATTCCGGCGATTACGCCGGAAAATAACGGTGCGCCGGATGCCAGGGCGATACCCAGGCACAACGGCAGAGCTACAAAGAAAACGACAATACTGGCAGGTAAGTCGCTTTTAATTTCTTTGAACGATAAATCAAGTTTCATAGGCTATCCTTATGCGCCTGCTACCAGAGTGCGCTCAGCATAGGCCTGTTCCATTTCCTTAAACGTTTCCGTTTTCGGGTCATAACAATGGATCATGCCGGTTTCAATGTCGTAAACCCAACCGTGAAGCTGAACGGCTTTCGTAGCCAGCTTCGCAGCAACAGCAGGGTGAGTACGTAAGTGTTGTAACTGCTGTAACACGTTTTCTTTGGTTACTTCGCCAAGCTGATCGGCAGTCAGTTCGCCGTGCTTTTCTTTCACAACTTCAGTGGCACAACGGCAGTGACCCAGCCATTCTTTAACATGTGGCAGGCTGTCCAGTTTCTCAGGCGCCAGTGCACCTTTCATTGCGCCACAGTCTGTGTGACCGCATACAACAATGTGCGTTACGCCCAGGGCAGCAACAGCAAATTCGATAGAAGCAGTCATGCCACCGGTTTGATTGCTGTGTGGAGGTACAATGTTGCCGGCATTACGGCAGATAAACAGTTCACCCGGGTCTGTTTGGGTAACCAGGTTAGGATCGATACGGGAATCGGCACAAGTGATGAACAACACTTCCGGATTCTGACCGTTAGCTAATTTTTGGAAAGTTTCCTTTTTCTCAGGATAAACATCACGCTGGAATTTAGCTACGCCAGAGATTACGTGGTCCATTTAATACTCCTAAATTAAATTGAATAAAATACTGCTACATTCAGATACTATTAAGATTGACTGATAGCTTTATAGAATTATAGAGTAAATGGAGATAGACATGAGCTATCAGAGACAGCGGATTTTAATCGAGTTAGCAGGACTACACCATGTTATTCAACGGCAAAACCCCATCGTTGAACCAGATCAGGTACTTCGTCACCGTCGCAAAACACCTCAATTTTCGCAGGGCGGCAAATATTTTAGGGATCAGTCAGCCCACTTTAACCAGCCAGATCAGTGCGCTGGAAAACACATTGGGTCTGATTTTATTCGAACGTTCCCGATCAGGCACGCTGTTATCAGCACAGGGGAAGTCGTTACTTGAATACGCAGAAGCTGTGCTTCAGTCGACGATGCAGTTCGGTGAGATGGCACGATCACTTGCCCAGGGCGAATCCACAACCTACCGGTTGGGGATCCCGCCGACGCTGGGCCCTTACCTGCTGCCCCATATTTTGCCGGACATTCATCGTCTGCGTCCCGGGCTGAAATTCTATGTCCGCGAAGCAGCACCCAAACAGTTGCTGCAAGGCCTGCTGACCGGCGAATTTGACATCACTTTGTCTCCCATGTCGAACCGTGACTCTCAAATTCAGGTTCAGCCTTTGTTTATAGAACCGCTGAAATTTGTATTGCCTGCGGACCACCCGATGTCCGGCAGGCAATTTATTGAACCGGAAGAAATTAGGGGCCAGAAAATTATGGCACTGGAAGACCGGCATCACTTTCACTATCAGGTACAGGAAATTTGTACTCAACTGGGCGCGAATGTGGACCGCGACTATGAGGGGACGAGCCTTGATACCTTGCGGCAGATGGTGGTTATGGGCATGGGAATGGCTTTTATGCCCGGACTCTATGTTCATTCTGAGTTGCATAACCCGGAAGCCCTTCATGTGTGTGAACTCGCTGATATGCCGGTAGTACGTCAGCACATGCTGGCATGGCGGAACACCTCCCCTGCCCGCGCTACGTTCAGAGAACTGGCGAGTCTGATGCGAAGTGTGATCAGCGACCGGCTGGCCACAGCGGTGTCTGTCACTGATATTTCCCCGTCCTGAGCAAGGTAAACCATTAGCCGGATATTGTGGCAGCTTCACCGCTGCCTTTCACAATCTATGAATTTAAGTGATACATTTAGCAAAACCAGTGAAATTTGCTCATTCCCGCTATGTTAGATCGTCAACACCTCAAAATTATTGCTGCCATTCATGACTACGGCACGCTCACAGAAGCCGCCGGACATCTGCATCTGACCCAGTCTGCACTGAGTCATAGTATGAAAAAGCTGGAACAGCACAGCGGTGCGCCGCTATGGGAAAAAGATGGCAGACGACTGCGACTGACAGATGCGGGCAATGCAGTACTTAATCTTGCCCACCGGCTGTTACCCCAGTTTGAGCACACAGAAGAGCAGCTGCGTCAGATCGCCTCGGGTAAACAAGGCGTGCTGCGCATCGGAATGGAATGCCATCCCTGCTATCAATGGCTCCTGAAGGTCGTCAAACCGTTTCTGGCGGATTACCCGGGGGTAGATGTAGACGTACGTCAAAAGTTTACGTTCGGCGGCCTGCAGGCGCTGCACGGCTATGATATTGATCTGCTTTTAACACCTGACCCTCTTCACCTGCCCTCTCTGCAATACGAGCCGGTATTCGGCTATGAGCAGGTGCTGGTAATGAGCCGCGACCACAGACTGGCAGCCAGTGAATGGGTACCGCCACAAGCGCTGGCAGAAGAAACCTTACTGACCTATCCGGTAGAGCCTTCCAGACTGGACATCTTTTCACACTTTCTGACGCCTGCGGGCTGTACAGTGAAAAAGCACAAAACCATTGAAACCACTGAAATCATGTTGCAAATGATCAGTGCCGGCCGGGGCATCGGTGCACTGCCTAAATGGCTGATTGAAGAGCAGGACGGCAGCTTAAACCTTACAACTGTCAGGCCGGGAAAAAACGGTATCGCCAAGTCACTGCACATGGGGTTCAGAAAGAGTGATGCTGATGCACCGTTTATCAGAGCCTTTATCGGACTCGCCAGAGCGTTAGGTACGCCCTGAGCAGGGGCAGCATGCCAATTAAAAAGAAACTGACAGATACGCTTTAAACGGCTGGCAGTTGCGGCGTTTCACCCGGGCGGCACAGCAATACCTGACAATGATGTTGGGTCAACGCCGTTCCCATATCTGAAAGCCAACTGTGATAATCATCTTCGCAGGCACAAAACACGGCTTTTATATCGTGTTTTTTCACCAGAGAAAGCAGCTCACTGGCGTAACGCAGTTCAACACCCAGTATAAAGGTGCGGTGATGCCAGGGCTCTTCATTCATAAAATAAGCCAGATGAAACGCAGGATTTTGCTGAATTCTGGTCGCCAGCTGGTATGACGGATAGTCAGTTCCTGCCACCACCACCGCCGCTACGGGTTGCGCTCTGAAACGGCTGAAAATACGTCGGATGTTAATCATTCATCGATAAAGCTTAACCGGTAGCACTTTACCCTCCGGCTTTGCTGGTTTAAGGTTATACAGTAGAAATATAATAAATTAATTCTTTTGCAGAACCAAAGCAGTTTGCCACTGACAACGGGTTCATGCTTTGCATTTTCAGGCTCAGGACCGGCGCACATACGCCTTTATTACTTAATCAGAGCCCTCACTATGAACAAAAAAATTTACTGTCTGACAGCCATTCTCAGCTTAATGGCGGCCGATGCGATAAGCTGTCAGTTCCATGAGCCGACGGAAAATAATATTCCTCAGTTTCCGCCGCTGAAGCCTGCGTTGCATCCGGTCATGTTGCAGCATTTCAGTCCGCCGGTACAGGCCCCTATCCAGGTTTCGCTGTCAGTGTCTAATGATGCCTTTAACCGCGCCAACCTGTTACTGAGCTATGAAGTCCACCCTGATTATCATAATGTGAAAGCTGACATTATTGCCGGCAAAGGCGTAAGAATAATGGGAAGAGACAGTCTTTATCTCACCCGCCTGAAAGAAGACAAGCAAATTCAGTATCGCAGTGGCAGCGGCGACGATAAACGGGTAAGAGTGCGCATTTCTGCAGTGCGTAACGGTGTGCCTGTTATTGTAGAAAAAAGAATTGATTTGACGACATAAAAAACGGTGCCGGAGCACCGTTTTTCAATGATTTTTGAACAGACCCGGCGTTCAGTTTTTTACCCACTGCAATAACAAATTATTGGCCGGCATTTCATGGATGTTCTCCAGCGTGAGTGCCGGCGCCCATGCCTGCAATTCCTGTATATCCCGGTAACCGCCATAGCCACTGGCTATCAGATGCTGATGAAACTCTCTGTTACTCTCGCTGCTGAATGCACCGTTGTCGGTAAACGGGCCATACTGGCAAAATACTGCACCTTGCGGCAGTGATTCAGACAGGCTCTGCATCATCATTTTAATTTCGGCTTTCTGCATAATATGAGCAGTATTCGCTGAATAAACACCGTCATATTCAGAAAAAGGCAACCTGTCTTTGCCCACGGTCAGGTTAAGCGGAGGTAACAGATTTTCAGACGGGTACGCAGCTATCCATTTCAGTACCCCTTCGTGATACCGGGGCTGATCGCTGGTCTGCCATATCAGGTGAGGTAACAAGGGTGCAAAGTGCACCGCATGCTGTCCAGTGCCACTACCCACCTCAAGCACACGCTTACATTGACTCAGGGCCACTTCCAAAATGGCAGAAATGGGCCCTTTGTTATTTTCGCATGCCTGTGAGAAAGGCAGTTCATCAGTCATAAGGGACTCCGGCTGTCAGGCGGGTTAATCATCCAGATTCGGCGCTAACCATTTTTCAGCTTCTTCTGTGCTCCAGCCTTTGCGCTGTGCGTAATCTTCAAGCTGATCACGCTGGATTTTTGCCACAGCGAAATATTTGGATTCAGGGTGCGAGAAATACCAGCCTGATACTGCTGCTCCCGGCCACATAGCGTAACTTTCTGTCAGCTTCATGGTGGTATGCGCTTCGGCATCGAGCAAATCCCAAATTAGCTGCTTCTCAGTGTGTTCAGGACAGGCTGCATAACCGGGCGCAGGACGGATCCCCTGATACTTCTCGCGGATGAGCGCATCGTTGTCGAAATGCTCATCAGGCGCAAAGCCCCAGTAGTCTTTTCTCACCTGCTCGTGCAGATATTCGGCAAACGCTTCTGCCAAACGGTCAGCCACAGCTTTCACCATGATAGCGTTGTAATCGTCTCCGGCTTTATTGTAGGACTCAGCGAGTTCATCTTCACCGATCCCGCCGGTAACAGCGAACGCACCGATGTAGTCAGCAATACCACTTTGCTTCTCAGCAACGAAGTCTGCCAGACAATAATTCGCAAACTTGTCTTTTAACGTTTGCTGACGCAAGTGACGGGACACGCCCAGCACGGCATCGCGGTTATCATCCCGATAAATTTCAATGTCGTCGCCAACCCGGTTAGCAGGGAATAAACCAATTACTCCTTTTGCCTGCAGACTGCCATCAGCAATGACTTTATCCAGCATTTTATTGGCATCGGCATACAGTTCTTTCGCCTGCTCTCCCACCACTTCATCATCAAGAATGCGGGGGAATTTACCGGCCAGTGACCAGGTCAAAAAGAACGGTGTCCAGTCGATATAATCTCTTAATGTCGCCAAATCGACGGACACAGGTGTTACGCCCGGCGTTTTGGGCTTTACAGGCAGAACAGAAAAATCCGGCTTATACGCATTTGCCCGTGCTTCTGCCAGCGTAACCGGCTTACTGCGGGGTTGTTTCCGGGCATGCTGGGCCCGTACTTTTCCATATTCGTCTGACAGCTCTTTTTCAAAGACTTTGCGGGACTCAGGGTTAATCAGCTTCTGGCACACACCCACGGCGCGGCTTGCATTAGGTACATAAGCGACCGGATGGCTGTAGTTTTGCTCAATTTTCACCGCAGTATGGGCTTTGGATGTCGTCGCACCGCCTATAAGCAGTGGTAAATCTAACCCCAGGCGCTCCATTTCTTTAGCCACGTGTACCATTTCGTCCAGCGACGGGGTTATAAGACCGGATAACCCGATCATATCCACGTTTTCGTCTTTGGCCACCTGCAAAATCGTAGCGCAGGGCACCATGACGCCCAAATCTACTACTTCGAAATTGTTGCATTGCAGTACTACGCCGACGATGTTCTTGCCGATATCGTGCACGTCGCCTTTAACGGTGGCCATCAGGATTTTACCGTTACTCGATGACTTGCCGTCCTTTTCTGCTTCGATAAACGGTTGCAGGTGAGCAACCGCTTTTTTCATCACCCGGGCAGACTTCACCACCTGAGGAAGGAACATTTTACCTTCACCGAACAGGTCGCCGACCACGTTCATGCCGTCCATTAACGGCCCTTCAATCACATGAAGGGGACGTTCAGCCGCCAGCCGGGCTTCTTCAGTATCTTCAATGATGTAATCGGTGATACCTTTGACCAGCGCATGTTCAAGCCGCTTGTTCACCGGCTGCTCACGCCAGGTGAGATCTTCTGCCGCCGCGGCTTTGCCATCCCCCTGATATTTGGGTGCGATGTCCAGCAGACGCTCCGTGCCGTCTTCCCGACGGTTCAGGATCACATCTTCCACTGCTTCACGGAGTTCTTCTGGGATCTGATCATACACTTCCAGCTGACCGGCATTCACAATGCCCATATCCATACCCGCGCGGATAGCGTGATACAAAAACACCGAGTGCATGGCTTCACGTACCGGGTTATTGCCCCGGAACGAGAATGAAATATTTGATAGTCCACCGCTGATATGTGCGTAAGGACAAGTCTGACGGATTACACGGGTGGCCTCGATAAAGTCCACCGCATAATTGTTATGTTCTTCAATGCCCGTCGCGACAGCAAAAATATTCGGGTCGAAAATGATATCTTCCGGCGGGAATCCGACTTCTTCGGTGAGCACCTTATAGCTGCGCTGACAAATCTCAATTTTGCGCGCTTTGGTATCGGCCTGGCCGGTTTCATCAAACGCCATGACCACCGTTGCGGCACCGTAGCGCTTGATCAGTTTAGCCTGATGAACAAACTGCTCTTTTCCCTCTTTCAGGCTGATTGAGTTCACAATCGCCTTTCCCTGAACGCACTTGAGTCCGGTTTCAATGACTTCCCACTTTGAAGAGTCAATCATAATCGGAACACGGCAAATATCAGGTTCTGAAGCAATGAGGTTCAAAAACGTACGCATGGCCTCAACAGAATCTAACATGGCTTCGTCCATGTTGATGTCTATCACCTGCGCACCGTTTTCCACCTGCTGGCGGGCTACATCGAGGGCCTTCTCGTACTCAGCATTTAAAATTAAGCGTTTGAATACGGCCGATCCGGTAACGTTTGTCCGTTCACCGACATTAATAAAGGTTGAAAACTCTGCTGTCACAATAACACCTTAGTGAACAAAAGGTTCTAGCCCGGAAAGGCGCATTTTAGGTTCAAAAACCGGCACGGTACGTGGTTTCACGTCTTTTACCGCTTCTGCCATGGCACGGATATGTTCAGGTGTACTGCCGCAACAACCACCTACCACATTCACCAGACCGGACTCTGCCCATTCTTTAATGTGTGCTGCCATTTCTTCTGCGCCCAAATCATATTCACCAAACTCATTGGGTAAACCGGCATTGGGGTGAGCCGAGACCAGGCATTCAGAAATATTACTGATTTCTTCAACGTACTGACGAAGTAAATCCGGACCCAGTGCACAGTTGAGGCCCATGGAAACCGGCGATACATGACGCATGGAATAGTAAAAGGCTTCAGCAGTTTGTCCTGACAAGGTTCTGCCCGATGCATCGGTAATGGTACCTGATACCATCACCGGTGCGCGCTCACCACGTTTCTCAAATACGGTTTCTACCGCGAATACTGCCGCTTTGGCATTCAGGGTATCAAAGATAGTTTCTATTAAGATGATATCTGAACCACCATCTAACAGCGCTTCTGTGGACTCGATGTAGGCTTCTACCAGCTCATCAAAGGTTACATTCCGCTTGCCGGGGTCGTTAACATCTGGTGATATCGATGCTGTGCGGTTTGTGGGACCGAGGACCCCTGCCACATACCGGGGCTTATCCGGTGTTTTTGCAGTAAACTCATCACAGGCTTTACGGGCCAGCTTAGCAGCAGCAAGGTTAATGTCTTTCGACTGCGCTTCCATGTCGTAGTCAGCCATGGCGATGGTGGTAGCATTGAACGTATTGGTTTCAATGATATCTGCACCGGCTTCAAGATAAGCACAATGGATATTATAAATAATGTCCGGCTGAGTAATCGCCAGCAAATCGTTATTGCCTTTTAAATCGCAATGCCAGTTAGCAAATGCCTCACCACGATAATCGGCTTCTTCCAGTTTATGCTCCTGAATCATAGTACCCATGGCACCGTCCAGAATCAAAACGCGTTTTGCCGCTGCATCCAGAAGTTGTTGTTTTGTACCTGATGTCACTTATTACCTCTTTGGCCGGGGTTTCT
This sequence comes from Alteromonas sp. ABH4_456, assembly GCF_056160645.1. Lineage (NCBI taxonomy): Bacteria > Pseudomonadati > Pseudomonadota > Gammaproteobacteria > Alteromonadales > Alteromonadaceae > Alteromonas > Alteromonas sp. ABH4_456. The sequence goes on along the minus strand of NZ_JBSWXO010000004.1, from coordinate 226,099 downwards.
CAGCCAGCTGACTCAAATCATAAGGTGTTGTCTGATAAACATAGTAGTTCAGCCAGTTATTGAACAGCAGACTACCATGGGAGCGCCAGCGAACTAAAGGCTCTTTTGCGGGGTCATCGTCTGTAAAGTAGTTAGCCGGCACTGCCGGATGGGTATCCGCCTGTAAATCACGGAAATACTCGTCATGCAGAGTTTCCGGGTCGTATTCAGGATGCCCGGTAACAAACACCATACGCTTATCTTCAGATGCGATGGTGTATGCACCCGCCTCATCAGATTCCGTAATGACCTTCAAACCTTCAACACTGTTATATTCACCGGAGTCAATATACCCGAAACGGGAATGAGGCGCATAAAAAACCGGATCGAAACCTCTCAGCAACTCGTTATAAGGATCGAGCACTTTATGCTCAAACACACCAGAAAGTTTGGTTTCTCTGAGTTTTCTCTGCACGCCGTAAAAATGATACATCGCCGCATGAGCAGCCCAGCACAGATAGAGTGTGGACTGCACATTACGTTGCGCCCACTCCAAAATTTCTGTCATCTGATCCCAGTATTTCACTTCCTCATAAGGCAGGTGAGCCAGCGGTGCACCTGTCACGATTAAACCGTCGTATTTCTTATCAGCAATTTCAGAAAAGTCGTGATAGAAGGCGTCCATGTGAGATTGTGGCGTGTGCTTTGGCGCTAATTTGTCTACGCGGATCAGGTTCACGTTCACCTGCAGAGGTGTGTTAGACAGCAAACGTAAGATTTGCACTTCCGTTTCAATTTTATTGGGCATGAGATTCAGGATCCCCACTTCCATGGGGCGAATATCCTGCGTCGCTGCGCGGGTGCTGTCCATAGTGAAGATATTCTCACCTGACAACACATCCTGCGCGGGAAGTTGTTCGGGAATACAAATAGGCATGGCAGCTCCAACAATTAACGGATAATAACGTTATTGTGGCTGAATCCCGATAGATGTCAACATCCTTACGGCTGGACGTCTAAACGGCTCAACACATTCATCTAACTCTGGTAAAAGAGAGAAACTTACCGTTAACTGCGTTGACGATGCATGCTGATAAGCAGCTCGGCTTCTGCACGGGGCAGGTCGCAGGCTTGCATCACCTCTTCGACGTCAGCGCCGGCTTTGACCAGCTCAGCGGCGCGGGTATATAAGCGCATGGACGGGTCCTGACTTTTTACTTCACGTAACTGGTTTTCGAGTTGTGTGCATTGATCTGCCAGCTCCCGCATGTGTTTGCCCTGTACCATTGAACGGGTTTGCATTTCACCGTTCTGGTTTTCCAGGTCATTAATTTCCAGTTGCAGGGTATCGATGTGTTCTTTTTGATAGCGGACAGTATCGTCGAGTTCTTTAAACTGACGGTTGAAGAAAAAATACATCCATATAACAGCAATGACGGCGAGTAACCCTGTAGCAACAGCGAGTAAAGATAGTGCCGGCACGTCCATATTGATGTGTTTTCTCCCTTTGATAATAGCGCGCGCTGAACAGCGCAGCGAAGATACAGGCATTGACAAGCGCCCGCCGGATTAGCAGGCGCTGCATGACATTACAGACTGCTCAGTTCATCCCACTCATCATCACTGAGAAGCTTATTAAGATCTACAAGAATCAGCAATTCACCATCACGGTTGCTCACGCCCTGAATGAACTTGGCGCTCTCTTCAGTACCCACGTTAGGCGCACTGTCAATTTCAGATGATTTCAGATAAACCACTTCGGCAACGCTGTCTACCAGGATGCCGACAACCTGCTCATCGGATTCAATAATTACAATCCGTGTGTTGTCGGTCATATCGGTTGGCATAAGGCCAAAGCGGGCGCGGGTATCAATAACCGTCACAACATTACCACGCAGATTGATAATGCCTAACACATAATCCGGTGCACCGGGAACAGGCGCAATTTCGGTATAGCGTAAGACTTCCTGAACCTGCATTACGTTAATACCGTAAGTTTCGTCACCTAAACGATAGGTAACCCACTGAAGCACCTGATCGTTATCCGGCGCGTTATTCGTTGTGCTCTTGTCATTCATGAACCTGGCTCCCCGGGCTATGGCGTCTGATCGTTACTGCCTAAGCCGCTATTTAGCATTGCGATTAACTGATATACGTCTATTAACGCACACATTTTTTCTTTTACCATGCCCGCTAACCATGGACGCTTGCCTCCTGACTCACGCCATTTTACCTCGTCCCTGGTCAATGTAACGGTGTTGACCAGTTTGTCGCTGGCTAAGCCCCACAAACTGTCCCCTAACATAATAAGATACTGATAGTTTAGCGTTTCTGCGAGATTTTGGTCGTATTTTTCTGGCATAACCCACATTGCAGTATCGACAACGTTTATTTTTTGATCACGATGAAGCATTACGCCCTTGAACCATTTGGGTTTTCCTATCAGCCCACCCACTTTTTCAATCCGGTGAATGCCACCTAAAGTGATAAGCGGTACAGCCAGCGTTAACCCCGCCACTTCAAAAAACAATGCCTGAAAACGATTTTCCAGCATGTCTTTCACAGGCGTGGTTTTGACCGGCGGAGGTACTGCCCCGCTCAGTTGTTCAACGGCCGTCTCCGTAACATCATTAGTGGCTGGCGGCGCTATGACCGGCTCAGCCACAGGAGCAACCACAGGTTCTTTGGCGATAATGTCCGCCGTGGCCTGTTCCAGCAAACGGGCAGTGTTAGCCGTTACTTCAGCCGGATCTTCCGGACTTTGTAACAAGCTGTCGAGATACGCCTGCATCACATCTTCGCGGGCGAAGGGCGTACTTTTACTCATAGGTGACTCACTGCTCCAGTTCATCTAACAATTTGGTGTAGGCGTAAACGCCCCGTGCTTTCGGATAGACAACAGACGCAGGCGACTGCGCCTGGCTGGCATCACGGAAGCGGGTATCCACAGGAATCATCCCGTGCCAAACCTTATCACCGTAATCTTCGTTCAGTTTTTGTAGTGCCTGGATGGCCGCATTAGTCCGGCGGTCAAACATAGTCGGCACTATCAATGTATCAAATTCTTTTCTTAACGAACGACCCATAATCTCAAGTGTATGGATCATCCGGTCAAGGCCCTTTAATGCCAGAAATTCGGTCTGCACGGGCACAATGACTTTATGGCATGCAGCCAGCGCATTAACCATCAACACGCCCAGAACCGGCGGACAATCCAGCAATACGTAGTCAAATTCGTTGCGTACAGTATCCAGTGCTTTTTTGAGAATAAGCCCCATACCGTTTTGCATACCCATTTGCCTGTCCAGCGTGGCAAGTGCCATTGAGGCAGGCAAAATATACAGACTGTCTAATTTTGTCGGACATAAACAGTCAAGCACTCTATCGGCAGTAATCTGTTCATGATTAATAAAAATATCGTAAACAGAAGCATTTAGCTCCTCGGCATCCATACCGAAATAGTAACTCAGCGATGCATGAGGGTCGGTATCAACAAGCAGAACGCGCTTTCCCTGTTGCGCCAGAATGCCGCCCAGCGTCACGGTGGTAGTGGTCTTCCCTACCCCGCCTTTCTGGTTAGCAATCGTCCATATTTTCAACCTTCAACTCCTGCTGACTGAACTATTTCTGCATCATTTCCGTGAGTATGCACGAAGCGATATTATCAATGGCTATGCTCTTTTCTGCGATGTTCGCTTTCGCTACCGCTTGTGGCATACCGTATACCACACAGGTGTCCTGATCCTGCGCCCACACTTTGGCGCCTTTAAGGTGAAGTGCTTCACAGCCTTCACGTCCATCAGATCCCATGCCCGTCAGAATAATACTCAGTACATCGCCGCCGTAAATATCCACCAGACTGTTAAGTGTAATATCCACACTGGGTTTGTAGGTATCTTTCTCATGTTCATGGGCATCACGGATAACAATATTTGGCAGTGATATAGACTCCACCACCATTTGCTTGCCCCCGGGTGCAAGATAAGCACAACCGGGTTTAAGAATATCCCCATGCTCAGCTTCTTTTACCGAAATCTCGCAATTATTATTCAGCCGCTGGGCAAACGCATTTGTAAACGTGCCGGGCATATGCTGAACCAATAAAATCGGATAAGGAAAGTTAGCCGGCAGCCCTGACAGCACTTTCTGCAGTGCCACAGGACCGCCTGTAGAAGCCCCGATGGCCAGACATTTATACCGCTTTCCTGATGCCTTAACTTTAGAAACAGTAGGCTGGGATGCAGTTTCAGTACGTCCGGTGAGAATAGACGAGCTTTTAAAAAACGTCGACTTGGGGGCATTGGCAGGCATTGGAGGAGCGGGCTTTGCCACAGGCTCTTTTCTGGAGATAACAGGGCGGCGTATGCCAACTCCCCGTCGCGCCAGTAAACGTACCTTGGTCCGTAGTAAGCCAACAGCTTCTTTACGCTCTTTAGAAATTTCCTCAAATTTTTTCGGCAGAAAATCCAGCGCACCGGCCTCAAGCGCATCCAGAGTTGCCTGCGCGCCGGCATGTGTCAGAGACGAAAACATGAGAATAGGTACAGGGCGTTTCTGCATGATCGCTTTTACAGCGGAAATACCGTCCATAACCGGCATTTCCACATCCATTGTCACCACATCGGGTGACAACTTCATCAGCATATCCAGTGCTTCTTCACCGTTTTTGGCTTCGCCAACAACCTCGAGTTCTCTGTCCTCATCCAGAATTTCGCGTACACGACGACGATAAAACGTCGAATCGTCCACAACAAGGACTTTAAAAGCCATAGTAATGATGTTCCTTTAATTGCGACTATGACCTGCGCGCATATCGCTTAAGCAGACTCGGGATATCAAGGATTAATGCGATTCCGCCATCCGACGTAATGGTTGCACCAGCCATACCCGGTGTACCTTGTAACAAGGCATCCAGTGGCTTGATCACCACTTCTTCCTGACCAATCAGTGCATCCACCACGAAGCCCACCTGCTGCGTACCAATTTGTACTACAACAACATGACCTTTTTCTTTCTCGATATTTTTCGGGCCGCGGATAAGCCATTCACCAAGGAAGAATAACGGGATAGCCTTAGAGCGGACGATCATCGTCAACTGACCATCTACCGTATTGGTTTTCTTGATGTCCATGTTGATAATTTCGTTAACAGCGCCCAATGGCAATGCAAAGGTTTGCTGACCGACAACAATCATCAGAGTTGGCAGGATTGCCAGCGTTAACGGTACTTTGATTTCTAACCGGGTACCTTTGCCCAGATGAGAATCAATGTTTACGGTACCATTCAACTGGTTGATTTTGGTTTTAACCACGTCCATGCCCACACCACGACCGGAGATATCACTGATCTCTGTCTTGGTTGAAAAGCCCGGCGCGAATATCAAATTAAATGCTTCCACGTCAGACATACGGGCGGCCGCATCAGCATCAAGCACACCACGACTGATAGCGATTTCTTTCAGCTTTTCCGGATCCATCCCTTTACCATCATCGGTGATAGTAAGCAGGATATGATCGCCTTCCTGTGATGCTGCCAGTTTCACTGTACCCATGCGCGGTTTACCCGCATTAGCACGGTCATCCGGCATTTCAATACCATGGTCGACGGAATTACGCACCAGGTGAACCAGGGGATCGGCCAGTGCCTCAACCAGGTTTTTATCCAGATCCGTTTCTTCCCCTTCAAGCTCAAGGGTAATTTCTTTTTTCAGGCTACGGGCAAGGTCGCGGACAACCCTGGGGAAACGCCCGAAGACTTTCTTAATGGGCTGCATGCGGGTTTTCATTACCGCGCCCTGAAGATCACCGGTCACCACATCCAGGTTCGCGATAGCCTTCGACATATCTTCGTCATTGGTATTGATACCAAGACTTAACAAGCGGTTACGAACCAGCACCAACTCACCGACCATATTCATAATCTGGTCAAGGCGTTTGGTGTCTACCCGAACAGTAGTTTCTGCCTGCGGGGCTTTTTCTTCTTTTTTAGGTGCAGCTTTGGCAGCAGGCGCTGCGGGCTTTGAAGGTGCAGCGGGTGCGGCTGGCGCAGCCGGAGCCGATTTTGCGGCCGGAGCAGGTGCCGCAGCTTTAGCAGGTTGAGCCGGCTTGGCAGGCTCTGCAGGTTTAGACTGTTCCGCTTTGGCAGCCTGAACGGCTTTGGTTGCCTGAGTGTCGACTTCAACACCACCGGCAATGCCGGGTCCCTGACCTTTACCGTGTAACTGGTCAAGCAAAGCTTCAAATTCGTCATCGGTGATTTCGTCACCGTCAGAACCGGATGCAGCCTGTTCCGCTGCCGGAGCTGCTGCCGCTGGTGTAGCGGCAGGTGCGGCATCGCCACCAAACTGTCCTTTACCGTGAAGCTCGTCTAACAGAGCCTCAAATTCATCATCGGTGATATCTTCACCATCTCCGCCTGCCGCTGCTGCCGGAGCGGGCGCAGGTGCAGCTGGCTTTGCAGGTGCATCTGCCGACGGTCTGCCGGGCGCACCGGAACCATGCAGCTGGTCCAGTAATGCTTCAAATTCATCTTCGCTGATATCTTCAATGCTGTTATCACCGGCAGGCTCTGCAACAGCTGCGGCTTCCGGTACAACCGGTACCTCTTCAACTATCAGCTCAGGTTCTTCTGCTACCGGCACTTCTTCTGCCGGTGCTGCCGTTTCCCCGCCAAAAATATTTTCGCCGGGGGCTTCTGGCTTGCTCAACTTATGCAAAACATCAACAAGATTTGAATCAGCGGCTTCGAGTGGTTCACGGGCTTTTACCCGCTCAAACATTTCCACTACGACGTCTGTCGCTTGCAGAATGACATCCATTAATTCCGGCGTCAATGTACGCTGGCCATTACGCATTACGTCAAAGACGTTTTCTGCGCCGTGACAAATCTCAACCAGTTCAGTCAGAGATAAGAAACCTGCGCCACCTTTTACCGTGTGATATCCACGGAAAATCGCGTTGAGGAGGTCAGCGTCTTCCGGATTATTCTCCAAGTCAACTAACTGTTCCTGTAATTGTTCCAGGATTTCTCCGGCTTCGACCAGAAAGTCCTGTAATATATCCTCATCAACATCAAACGACATTCATTCGCTCCCCTAAAAACCAAGGCTCGACAGGAGATCATCCACATCATCCTGGCCTTGTACTACGTCATCCCGCTTCTCAGCGTTCATGATTGGCCCTTCCGCTTCAACAGCGTCCGGCTTGTTCGTGGTGCTCTGTGCTTTAACAGGTGCATCCCGTTCACCGAACACGGTCAGCATGTTCACAAGGCTGTCTTCGACTTCTTTCACCAGGTCAATCACTCTGCGAATAACCTGGCCTGTCAAATCCTGATAACCCTGTGCCATTAATACTTCGGTCAAAAGGCTGTTAAGTTTAGAAGAATCTTTCGACATGTCCTTAAACAGGGCGTCGATATCCATACATAAACTCTTGAATTCACCGAGCTCAATCTGACGGGTCATAAGCTTTTGCCATTCAGGCTCAATAGCATTGATCCGGTCTGATAAAGATTCAGCAATGGGCATACAGGACTCTACAGCGTCCATTGTAGTATTAGCCGCTTTTTCAGTTTCTTCAATTACGTAGGTGAGACGCGTTTGCGCATCAGGAATATCATCATTAGCCAGACCAGCAATACGCTCGTCTAACTGGAAGGTGTTGAGGGCGTCATGAAGTTGACGGGTAAGTTTGCCAACTTCAGCAAAAAGTTCGACAGACTCTTTGGCAGATACGGCTTCAAGCAGGGCGCTGGCGGAGTCGTCATCGCCCTGCTCAAGATATGCTACCAGCTGTTTTGCTTCTTCGAGCGAAATAGGGACTTTTTTAGTAGGAGACATCCAGTAATCCTCTTCTCTGGCGGGAGCGGCTGGATCAACCTAAACGCTCAAAAATCTTGTCGAGTTTTTCCTTAAGTGTAGCGGCTGTGAAAGGCTTCACAACATATCCGTTCACACCTGCCTGTGCTGCAGCAACGATTTGCTCTTTTTTCGCTTCAGCTGTCACCATTAATACTGGCAAGTGCTTGAGTTTGTCGTCTGCACGAATAGCGCGTAACAGGTCGATACCCTGCATACCTGGCATGTTCCAATCTGTCACGACAAATTCAAAGTCGCCTTGCTGGAGCATGGGGAGGGCCGTACTTCCATCGTCAGCTTCCTGAATATTGGAAAATCCAAGATCTTTAAGCAGGTTCTTTATGATTCGTCTCATAGTAGAGAAGTCGTCTACTACAAGAATTTTCATACTCTTGTCCAAAATAGCCTCCGGTGAGGATTATCAATCGTTATTAATATTAGTATGTTTTATTCTTCTGCCTGCCATGATTGCATTCGGGCTTTTAGTTTTAACATGGCCTGGCTATGAATCTGGCTGACCCTTGACTCACTGACTTCAAGAACTTCACCGATTTCACGTAAATTCAGTTCTTCATCATAGTACAGGGACAGTACAATTGCTTCCCGTTCAGGTAATGTTGTGATGGCATGCGCCAACGCCTTTTGAAACGCCCCCTGCATTAAATCTTCGAGGGGTGAATCATTACCTTTATTCTGTTCTGTGCTGATTACATCTTCTGACACACCCAGGTCTTCAATACCGACAAGTTTACCGGCATTCACCTCGTTAAGCATTTGATGATAATCATTAATACTGACACTTAGCTTAGCAGCAATTTCTGTATCACGCGCGTCTCTGCCAGTTTCTCTTTCAACTTGTGTTATGGCTTCCGTAATAGCACGGCTATTTTTATGCACTGAACGGGGTGTCCAGTCGCCCTTACGGATTTCATCCAGCATAGCACCACGAATACGGATACCTGCGAAGGTTTCGAAACTGGCCCCTTTCGAGCCGTCGAAATTTCTGGCTGCTTCCAGCAATCCGATCATCCCTGCCTGAATCAGGTCATCCACCAGCACACTGGCAGGCAAACGCGCCATCAGGTGATGGGCAATACGTTTTACAAGGGATGCATGGCGCTCGACCAGCTGCGACTTGTCGGTCTGCTGCTGGTAAGCTGCCGCTTTACTATTCAACGTTGGCTTCCTACTGCTTGCTTCGTCACCAGTTGTTCAATGAAAAATTCCAGGTGACCACCCGGCTGAGCCGGTACCGGCCAGTTAAGCGCTTTGGTGGCTAACTGACTAATCGCGACGGCCGCAGGAGAACCGGGAAATGCATCCACAATAGCGGTTTGCTTTCTGACTGCCCGACGAATATTTTCGTCGAAAGGCACAGTTGCCACCAATTCTAGTGCCACATCCAGGAATCTGCCTGTCACTTTTGATAATTTACTGAATAATTCCTGCCCTTCACGGATGTCCCGAACCATGTTTGCCACTATTTTGAACCGGAACACGCCGTGTTCACGGTTCAATATTTTAATCAGTGCATAGGCATCGGTCAGAGAAGTCGGTTCGTCACAAACCACGACCATGATGTCCTGCGAGGCACGGGAGAAACTCAGTACCATATCGGAAATACCGGCAGCGGTATCTACAATCAGCACGTCAATCTGCGACCGCAACTCACTGAAAGCACGGATTAATCCGGCATGTTCAGTGGGCGATAACTCAGTCATTGCCTGAGTACCTGAAGTCGCCGGAGCGATTTTAATACCGTGAGGTCCGGTTACCAGAACATCATCAAGTGTGCATTCACCGGATAATACGTGAGAAAGGTTCTTCTCAACACGCAGACCCAGCATGACGTCAACGTTCGCTAATCCTAAATCGGCATCGAGTACCATGACCCGCTTACCTTGCTTGGCCATAGCAATCGCCGTGTTTAATGTAATGTTGGTTTTACCAACACCACCTTTGCCGCCGGTAACGGCAATAACCTTTATGAGGCGTGATTGATTCATCTTTCGTAAGCTACTCGCTTGATCTTCGATCATACTGCCTGAACTGAATTAACTTCATGATTACGCTTAGTATGATTCAAACCGTACTTTTTATAAAGCTTTGCAGCGGCAGATACGAGAGATTTTGCATCAGCAACTTTAATATCTTCAGGTACCTGCTGCCCGTCGGTCACATAACTAACTGGCAATTGCTGTTCAACAGCAACACTTAAAACCTCACCCAAACTGTAGCATTCATCAACTTTCGTGAAGATACATCCGTCAAGCTTAACGGAATTATACGCTTCAATGATGCGTTGCAATGCAGGATATTGGGTATTTGCCTGCGCAACCAGGTATTTACGGACAGGTTGCATTTGTCCGTGATTAAATTGACCAAGTTGCTTAATTAAACGACTGTCGCGCTGACTAAAACCAGCCGTGTCTACTAATATTAGACGCTTATGGCGTAACTGGAAGAGAAGTTCGGCTAATTCTTCACTGCTTTGCGCCTTCCTTGTGGTACAGCCAATAATTTTGCCATACGTTGCCAGCTGCTCATAAGCGGCAATACGGTAGGTATCGATAGTGATCATAGCCACCTGATCAGCACCGTATTTTTGCGCATAGCGTGCTGCTAATTTAGCAACAGTCGTGGTTTTGCCAGTTCCCGTTGGACCAACAAGAGCAACCACACCGGTTTGGGTCAGGATATCATTACCGGAAACATTAAGGCGATTAGCCAAAAGGTTGAGAAGGTAAATCCACGCTTCCCGCTCGGTGTATTGAGAAGGGGTGTAGTGCACCAGTTGCTCAGCCAGTGAAGCACTCAGCCCCATACCGGTTAAACACTGAGTCAGATAGCTGTGTACGGGACGCTGACGCTGCTTTTTAGCATCCATCAAGTCTGCGACCTGATATTGTAAAACGCTGCGAAGAGAAGCCAGTTCCTCTTTTATCGCATCCAGCTCACTGGCAGGGGCACCGGCAGACTGCTGACTTTCCGCCGCTTTAAAGTCGGGGTTCATTTGAGATACCGGTGCAGGCTTGGGTTCTTTTGCAGAAAATACATCCGCAAATGAAAATGCCTCTTCGTTGTGAGATGCAGCGGGTTGTGAATTGACTCCACGGGTATCTCCGGCGAAGGCAGACGATGTTTGTGGTGCAGGAGAAACTGCAGGGTTCTGACGTTCACTTCTGGCAGCCGCTGCTCTTTCTGCAGCCTGCTTTTCAAGTAACGCCCGTAAAGTATCCGGACCGTCGTCACCGATAATTTCGCTGAGGCTTGGCGTCGCATTCTGTGCAGCAGGCTTACCTGCGTCATGGCGGGTGTTGAGTTTTATTTTTGCTTCTGGCTCTTTATCGTAAGCGGCGACCAGTTCAATACCGTCTGCCACTTTGCGATTCGACATGATTACGGCGTCACTGCCCAATTCTGCTTTTACCTGGCTTAATGCTTCCCGCATATCTTTGCCAAAAAACCGTCTGATTTTCATCTCAACCTCTTCACTCACCCGGTGTCAGATTATTGACCCACAGAGCTGACAATTTTGATTTGTTTGTCATCAGGGATTTCCTGATAAGACAACACATGCAGGCCAGCTACCGAATACTTCAGGAAGCGTGACAGCACAGGTCTTAACATGCCTGACGTCAACAGTACCGCAGGCTCGCCATTCAGTTCTTGTTGTTGTGCGGCCTGTTGCAGGGATTGCTGGAGCCGGTCGGCCAGTCCCGGTTCGATGCCGGCGCCGTCTTCTCCACCTGCCTGAAGTGACTGGTGCAACATCTGTTCCAACTCTGGTGCCAGAGTTATGACAGGCACTTCTTTCGCTCCCTGACTGATTTCCTGCACAATCAAACGCTTCAGCGCAATACGCACTGCCGATACCAGCACATCCGGATCCTGACTGCGGGGGCCGTATTCCGATAAGGTTTGAACGATAGTACGCATATCGCGGATGGGAACGCCTTCGAACAACAAGGTTTGCAGTACTTTTACTACGGTGCTCAGCTGCAGAATATCGGGTACCAGCCCTTCCACCAGCTTAGGACTGGATTTCGCCAGCATATCGAGAAGTTGTTGAACTTCTTCATGACCGAGTAACTGGTAGGCATTGTTGCTGAGTAACTGACTAAGATGTGTCGCTACCACGGTGGCCGCATCCACTACTGTGTAACCAAGGGTTTGCGCATGCTCCCGCTGATTCGGCCGTATCCACACGGCATCCAGTCCGAAAGCGGGGTCTTTAGTCGCCCGTCCTTCCAGCTTACCGAACACTTGCCCGGGGTTAATCGCCAGCTCTTCATCATGACTGATTTGCGCATCGCCGATGGTCACACCCAGCATGGAGATCGTGTAAGCATTCGGGTCGAGATCAAGATTATCGCGGATGTGCACCGGCGGAACCAGAAAGCCCAGTTCCTGAGACAGTTTTTTCCGCACACCTTTTATACGGGTCAGCAATTCGCCGCCCTGTGATTTATCCACCAGCGGAATGAGCCGGTAACCGACTTCAAGGCCGATAGTGTCAACCTGCTGTACGTCATCCCAACCCAGCTCTTTAATTTCCGGAGCAGGCTGGTCAGCACCGCCTTCCATTTTGGCCGGCACAGCCGGTTTTTCTGCCGCTTTCTTCGCCTGCACACCCTGCCAGTATGCATAACCGGCAGCAATAGCAGAGAATCCCAGAAAGGCCACGTGGGGCATGCCGGGCACAATACCCATGACAAACAGCACCGCTGCGGCAATATACAGAGCCTGCTGATTACCCAGCTGTGTCCGGATTTCCTTACCCATTTCCTGAGTTTCGTTTTCGCGGGTGACGATAATTGCCGTTGCCACCGACAACAACAGGGATGGGATCTGGGCAACCAGACCGTCACCGATGGTCAGAATAGTGTAAACTTCCAGCGCATTTCCGAAGGACAAGTCATGCTGAATCATGCCGATAAATAAACCACCGACGATGTTAATCATCATGATGAACAAACCGGCTACCGCGTCACCTTTAACGAATTTTGACGCACCGTCCATCGAACCATAGAAGTCTGCTTCTGCAGTGATTTCTTCACGGCGCTTGCGGGCTTCATCCTGATCGATATAGCCGGCATTCAAATCGGCATCAATGGCCATTTGCTTACCGGGCATGGCATCAAGTGTAAATCTGGCGCTAACTTCAGATATACGGCCGGCACCGGCTGTCACTACTTTGAAGTTGATAATGAGCAGGATGGCGAATACCACCACACCCACCGCATAGTTACCACCAATAACCACGGCTCCGAAGGCCTCGATTACCTTCCCCGCAGCATCGCCGCCTTCATGACCATACAGCAAAACGACCCGCGTCGAGGCAACATTCAATGCCAGCCGCAACACCGTAGCAATCAGCAAAACCAGGGGGAATATACCGAAATCCACCGGCTTTTGGGTAAATACAGCTACAAGAATAATGACCAGACTGAGGGCGATGTTAAAACTGAAAAGAACATCGAGCAGAAAGGGCGGCATTGGCAAAATAACCATACCCATAATCGCCAGCAAAACGACAGGCGCCCCCAAACCACTGGTGATATTTTGAACCTGGTTTTTGTCGAACCGCTGCAGATAGCCGGATAGCTGCATAAAATTTGCTCTCGCTAACAGAAAATTGACGCTTACTTCGTGTCTGTCAGTGTCAGTTCAACTAATGTGCCAGTTTGAAAATGTTTGTCTGCGTGCGCCCGTCAGTGTTTTTTGAACTATAGTTAAACCGGATGAGACATGTTCAGGACATCATGTGCCGGAATACCTGTTAAAACAGCGACGTATTGCATTTAAGAACACTATTTTCCCTGTTGTCGCCGCAACAGGCCTGATATGTATGTCTTATTGCACCTTTGCGGCACCGGCACAGGTATCTGCGCCCGACGATGCGGTTATCCGCGTCATTAAGTCTTTTCATCAGCACCCGCAGGAAACCGTGCTCGGTCTGGAAGAGATGCTTGATGATGTCCTGCCCGAATATACGCCTGCCACTATTCAATATCTGCTGTCGTACTTTTACATGAAACTGGGTGATTTCAGCCGCTCAGAGTCTCTTCTGGAACAAGGGCTTGAAAACGTAGATCAAATAGGCGAACCGTTGCTCTATCACCGTTTACTGCTGCAAAAATCGCAACTATACGAAAAAACAGACCGCCAGGTACTGGCGCTGCATTATGTTGCTGTCGTCAGTGAGTGGGCGCAGCAGCAGACTGTCACCCAGCTCTACATCGGTGCATTAATGACGGAAGGATTAATTCAGCAATCATTACAAAATCGTGAGGCCGCGCTGACAAAGCTGATCATTGCCCACAGAATTGCATCGGAGAACGCTACTCAAATCCCGCCTGCTCACATAGCCGGTCTTATTGCATCGGTATTTCAGCAGGCTGAACAGTACGACAATGCCCTTCCCTATTTGCAGGAGGCACTGGAATTTGCCATCACCAGGAACAACCGGGTTAATCAGCAAAACCTGTTACACAAGCTTGCTCTTTCTTACTTCTCAACGGGCGACGAAATTGCAGGGCAGCGTTACTTTGACGAAGCGATGACCATTGCCCGTGAACTGGCAGACAAAAACGCACAGGTTGAATTACAACTTCTTGACGCTGACAGGCTGATGAAAAAGAAAGCCTTTGCAGAGGCACTGGCTATTTACCAGCACTTAACGGCGATTCAGGAAATACTGCCGTCTGAACAGTATTACGGGGACATTTTACGGGGCTTATCAAATGCCCATTATCATACCGGCAACTTCGGCACCGCACTGGATACTCTGGCCCGCGCAGAAACGATCTCCGCATCCGCTACGCCCAAAGAAATGATTGAGTCACGGTTACTGGAATCAAGAATTCAGGCGGCGTTAGGCAACTACAGCGAGGCTTATCAAACTCTTGAAGACGCACGCAATAAACAAGTAAAGCGCCTGAATGAAATCAGTGCTGAAAAGCTGTTCAAACTGCAGACTCTTTTCGACGTTGATAAGAAAAATCAGGAAAATGCCGCCCTCAAAGCGATGACGAAAGCTCAGGAGTTGCGCATAAAAACCGAGCGCCAGCGGGGCTTCTTTATGATATCGGCGCTCGTTTTACTTTTCAGTCTGTGCGTGGCACTGGTTATTTTGCAGAAAAAGCGCGCCAGGTATCAGCATAAACTGGAGCAAATTGCGATGACTGACAGCCTGACATCTCTTCTTAACCGCCAGCATACCTTTAAATTACTGGAAGAGCAGGCTGACATCGCCGGGGCCTGCGGCAAGAAACTAGCTGTCGCGCTGCTCGATATCGATTTATTTAAACAGGTAAATGATAATTTTGGTCACGCTGCCGGTGATGAAGTATTACGCACCTTTGGTGCTCTGGTCAGAGACAATTTCAGAAAAACCGATATTACAGGCAGAATAGGCGGTGAAGAATTTTTACTCATATTTCCTGATGCGGATATTACAGAAGCAAAAGCTGCTACAGACAAATTCAGAGCAGCCCTCAAAGCGGCCGGAAATGCCCTTCCCTATGCATTGGGCCCGCTCACGGTATCCGGCGGAATAGGATACGTTACCGGACCGGATACAATGGCCGCAGAACTGGAAGCCATCGACAAAGCATTATATCAGGCCAAAGAAAAAGGCCGCGACGCCATCATTGCTGTGGATAAAAGCACTGACGGGTTTACCGTCTGAGTTCAGGTGGGATCGGCAAGTCTTTCTTAAGTGGCTTAGGCCGTTTGCCCTTACCGGCTTTAAACGCCCGCAACTGATACACATACGCCAATACCTGTGCCACCGCCATGAACAATTTATGGGGAATTTCATGCTCAACTTCAGTGGAATAATAAATAGCCCTTGCCAGCATAGGTGAAGGTACAACAGGCACTTCATGGGCACCGGCAATTTTACGGATGTGCATGGCCAGTTCATCAATTCCTTTTGCCACCACCACAGGCGCTCTGCCGCCGTTATCATCGTATTTAAGCGCCACGGAATAGTGCGTCGGGTTAGTCACAACCACATCCGCTTTCGGTACTTCCTGCATCATCCGGCGGGCTGCTGCCTGATATTGCAGGCGACGTATACGTCCTTTCACCTGAGGATCACCCTCGGCATTTTTACGTTCGTCTTTCACCTCCTGCTTTGACATTTTCATTTCTTTGTTGTGCTTGTACAGCTGGTACGGCACATCAAAAATAGCGATGGGGATCATGCCCAGTGTCAGCAGGAAAAACGCCCATTCGAGCATATTCAGTGCGTGGAACAAATTATTCGGGTACAGCTCAAGGTCAAGATGCAGTGCTTCATCCTGAAAGTACATTAACGATACCAGTGCCATGGAACCGATAACGAAAAACTTGGCAATGGACTTAAGCAGTTCCACCAGGCCATTAATACCGAACATGCGCTTAAAGCCGTTTAGCGGATTCAGCTTATTCATTTTCGGCGACGCCGATTCCCAGGTGAAATTGTATCCGCCCAGCGCGATAGAGCCGTAAATACCGGCGGCCATCGCCACGACCATGTACAGTAAAACAGGCGCTGCCACCGCAGAAAAACCATAAACCCAGGCACCAAACATGTGAGTTGCGTCATAGGTTTGGTCGCGGGAAAGCTGGAACATGTTTTTCATCATGCCGAAAATAGCCTGTGCGATGGTGCCTCCCATGACAAGAAACATGACGCCACTGACCACCAGAACCAGTGTCGTAGATAACTCTCTGGACCGGGCCAGCTGGCCTTTTTTTCGTGCGTCGTCGAGTTTTTTCCCCGTGGGGTCTTCTGTTTTTTCCTGTTCGTCAGCCATCGTCTACCTCACACGGGACAGATCATCAGCAACTCGCACATGAATTGCTGAGCACGTTGCCACTGGGTGGCAAAGTGGGACGTAAAATTATCGAGGGTAATCCAGATAATGATTAACCCCATGATTTGTGCAATGGAAAAACCAATGCTGAAAATATTTAACTGTGGCGATGCTTTGGTCATCACCCCGAACGCAAGGTTCACGATCAGCAGTGACACGATAGGCGCCAGCGATAACGTAATCGCAGACACAAACATCCAGCCGCCCCATTCTGCGATATCGCGGAACTGATCTGCTGTCCACCAGGCTTCGCCGATGGGAAACGCATCAAAGCTGATAACAATCATCTGGATCATGGCCAGATGGCCGTCAACGGTCCAGAACAGCAACGTCGCCAGGATGAGATAAAACTGACCGACTGCCGGCACGTTAATTCCGTTTACCGGATCGACAATGGAGGCGAACCCCAGACCGGTTTGCATGGCGATGATCTGACCTGCCAGAACAAAGGTGTTCAGGACCATCATAGAAATAAACCCGATGGCGATTCCAATCAGCAACTGCTGAATAACCATCAGAAAAGATCCTACGCCGACCAAATCGTCCACGGGTACCGGTTTAACGACCGGCATAATCACCAGGGTCAGAAAGATAGCCAGCAGGGCTCTCACCGACTGGGGGATAGATTTGGCACTTAATCCAATCATGGCTGCAAACATGCCGCTGATGCGCATAAACGGCAGCAACATATCAGCCAGAAACTGATTAATGGTAGATAAATCCACGTTCACGGAACGTAACCTTTACCCGACGACCTGTGGGATTTGATTGACCATATGAAAGGTAAAGTCCATCAGTTGCTCCACCAGCCAGTTACCTCCCCACGCCAGTGCCAGCAAGGTCACGATAAGTCTGGGCAGGAAACTCATTGTCTGTTCGTTAATTGATGTGGCCGCCTGAAATACTGCCACAATCAGACCTACAATCATGCTGGGCACAATCACCGCAGACACCAGCAGGATAACCATAAACATGGATTCACGGAGAATCTGAACAAAGACTTCAGGTGTCATGTGTTGTCTCCTAAACGCCCATGCCGAAACTGGTTGCCAGGGTGCCGAATATCAGATTCCAGCCATCCACCAGTACAAACAGCATTAATTTGAAGGGCAGTGAAACAATCATCGGCGACAGCATCATCATACCCATCGCCATAAGAATGGATGCCACCACCAGGTCAATAATGAGGAATGGAATAAACAACATGAAGCCGATTTGAAATGCGGTTTTCAGCTCGCTGGTCACGAATGACGGGATCAGAATGGTCAGCGGCACATCTGCAGGCTCATCATACTTATCTTCATCGCCGGCAATACGGACAAAGGTTTCCAGATCTTTCACCCGGGTTTGTGACAACATAAACGCCCGCATGGGTTCTGCCGCTTCTTCCAGCGCCTGGCGGGAGGTCATTTCCTCGTTCAGATAAGGTTGCAGAGCGCGCTCGTTTACCTCTTCAAACACCGGTGTCATGATAAACATAGACAGAAACAGGCTCACGCCGATAAGGATTTGATTGGAAGGAGACTGCTGCAGGCCAATGGCCTGACGGAGAATGGATAACACTACGATAATACGGGTAAATGACGTCATCATCATAATAAACGCAGGAATAAGGCTCAGCGCAGACAT
This sequence comes from Alteromonas sp. ABH4_456, assembly GCF_056160645.1. Lineage (NCBI taxonomy): Bacteria > Pseudomonadati > Pseudomonadota > Gammaproteobacteria > Alteromonadales > Alteromonadaceae > Alteromonas > Alteromonas sp. ABH4_456. Next base: position 207,766 of record NZ_JBSWXO010000004.1, on the reverse strand, counting down.
GATGAACAATGCCTGCAACGTCATTGAATAATCCTGCGTGCCGTCCGCATTGGTGGTCACAGTGACAGCAGAAATCCCCTGCTGGGCACTGGCTGGCAGAGCCAGAAGAAATAATACCGGACAGAGTGTCAGAAAACGGCACAACCATTTATTGCTTATCATTGCCCTCTCCTTTCACTGCCGGATTCATGGCGCCAGCCATAGCTTTAACCAGTTTCTGACGAAAATCGGCACCGTTACTCTCCTGTCCGTTTCCGGCAGGTGCTAATGGCGTTTCCAGTTTACTGAGATGATTGATGTTGTGAGCAGTAACGCCGATGAGGTGCTGCTCGTCACCCACCTGAATAACCATAATGCGCTCTTTGGCACCGGCCATCATGCTGGCAACCACTTTCATCTGCCCGTTCGCAGCATGAGTGACATTAAACCGGCGCATAAGCCAGGCGAGGGAAAATATAATGCCGACAACCACCAGCAATGACAGGAAAATTGACAGTACAGACGTGGGATTAGTTATTGACTGGGTGCTTTGAGCACAGGCCTGATGGCTAAATAACAGGGGCAGCAGAATGCAACCCCCTGTTTTAGAAAGCGTTTTAGCGAAGCTTTTTGATTCTCTCGATTTGACTGATAACATCCGTTAACCGAATACCAAACTTATCGTTGACCACTACTACCTCTCCATGAGCAATCAACGTGCCATTTACCAGAACATCCAGTGGTTCACCGGCCACCCTGTCCAGCTCGACCACGGAACCCTGGTTCAATTGTAGCAGGTTACGGATGCTTATCTGGCTGCGTCCCACTTCCATAGAAATGGTCACAGGAATATCTAAAATGGTATCGAGTTTCTTTTTCTCTTCCTGAGTAATCGGCGCATCATCGGTCAGCTCATCTAACTCAGCAACCTGAACGTCATCACCACCTTCACCTTCGCCAGCTTCAGCATCAGCCTGCTCGGCCATGGCTGCGGCCCAGTCGTCCATTCCGTCATTATCACTCATGACTTTGCCCTCTTACTAAGATCGTCACTACAGATCTTCTTCAAGTACTTGCAGCTCAGCGTCGTTATCAATAACGCGCCCGCCGCGGGTTAATAATTGCAGTTCCGATTTCACCGACGTCGGACGCGGGATCTTATCGGAAATTTTCAGTGCCAGCGCATCTCTGGAGCGTCCGAGCTTAGCCCGGAACGTGGGGAGATCTTCAATCAGCACAGTAATGTGCTCCGGCATTTCCACCGGAATGATATCCCCGGCTTTAAATTCCATAATTTGACGCAGTGGTACGTCCACATCCAGCATATGCGTAGTTAATGCCACTTTTACGTCAAGGATTTCGTCACGCAGTGCCTTACTCCAGCGTAAATCGGTGTCTTCTTTATCAGATTGCACACCGGCATCGAGTAATTCACGAATAGGTTCCAGCATGGAATAGGGCAACGACACGTGAAAGTCACCACCGCCACCATCCAGCTCTATGTGGAAAGAACTGATAACTACCACTTCCGTGGGACTGACAATGTTAGCCATGGCCGGGTTAACTTCAGAATCCAGATACTCAAAAGAGACATCCATGACCGGCGCCCAGGCTTCTTTGTAGTCTTCGAAAATAATTTTCAGCAACATCTGAATAATACGCCGTTCAGTAGGCGTAAATTCGCGACCTTCGATTTTCGCGTGATAGCGGCCATCACCACCGAAGAAGTTATCCACCAGAATAAACACCAGTCTGGCTTCCATGGTAATGAGCCCCGTTCCTTTCAACGGGCGGAAGCGCACCATGTTCAGACTCGTGGGTACAAACAGTGTGTGAATGTACTCGCCGAATTTGATCATCTGGATGCCGTTAATAGAGACTTCGGCAGACCGTCGCATCATGTTAAACAAGCTCACCCGCAAATGCCGGGCAAAACGCTCGTTAACAATTTCCAGCGTTGGCATACGGCCACGTACAATCCGGTCCTGCGAGGAGAAATCATATTCCAGCGCAGATCTGTCGGAGGGTGCGTCCGATACCTCTTCTTCTTCGACATCATCGACACCGTGTAACAGCGCGTCAATTTCGTCTTGTGATAATAAATCGCTCACTGTGATAACCCGTTATTGCATCACGAAACCTGTGAACAATACCTGTTCAACCACTTCTGACCCTGTATATTCCTTCATGGCCGACTGTACTTCTTCAAGGGCTTTTTCCCGCAATTCGATTTTACCCGCTTCTGTGACCAGATCATCGGCATTACTGCTGCTGAATACCTGCAATAAACGCCCCTGAATAAGCGGAATATTCACTTTCGCGGTTTCTTCATTATCAGTGCCCCTGACCAGCAACTGAATTTTAATCTGTACCGTACGCTCGCGGCCACTGCCCGGAATATGGAACAGTAAGGGTTGCGGTAAAGCAACATATAAGGCTGTTCCCACTTCCGCAGAACCCGAAGCCGGAGCAGCTTCCGGCGCTTCGCCTTCAACTTCGGCGGCTGCGCCCTCTTCACCTTCAGCTAATGCTTCTGCTGCAGGCTCATCACCACCGGCAAACAGAAAGAAATAAGCCCCGGCACCACCACCAATCAATACCACAGCAATAATGATGATCAACATCATCTTACTTTTCTTGCCGCCACCTTCTTCTTCGATTTGTAACTCTTCATCAGCCATTGCGCTTTCCCCGTTAACCATTTCGGCGAGTATTATGGTGAATTACAGACAATTGGCAATAACCATTGCGTATGTCTGCTCATGGTTAAGCATAGTCATCAATTCCGCCCTGTGCCTGGCGGGTAAGCGATTGTTCTGTTACTTGTGTGTCTTCGCCGGCTTCCTGTGCAAGCTGGCCATTTCCGCCCCCCTGCTGACTGCCTTCACCACCTTCACCGTTGCCACCCTGTTGTTGCTGACTGACAAAAGATTCGCCCAGATTAATTCCCTGCTCTGCCAGCATTTCGCGCAGGCGTGGCTCGGCCTGAGCCAGAGCATCTCTGGCCTGCGCTGACTGTACGACAAAGTTTACCGTTGCGGCGTCACCGGATACATTTACCCGCACCTGCATGCTGCCCAGTTCCGGCGGATCGAGGCGGATTTCCGCCATGGAATTTCTGGCATTGACAATCCAACGTACTTTCTCAGCCAGTTGCTGCTGTCCTTCCGGTTGATGAATATTCACCGGCTTGTCTGCATCAGCGGCCTGTTGAGCGGCTGACCGTTCAGTCCTGGCCTGCTGAATATCAGCTACGGTAGTATCTGAGCCCGAATGAAGTGATGCCAGAGCTGTCACTGTGGAGCCCTGCGCCAGTTGCGAAGCGGTCCCCGTAATGGCAGTGAGTTGTCTCATCTCGGTTTGCAGCATGACCTCAAGGTTTTCCACCGGCGCCACGCCGGCTTCTTCAATGGCACCGGCAATCATCGCTTCCAGCGCTGACTGTTGTTCACTGCCGCTTTGCAACTGAGCCTGAAACTGCTTAACGGCATCAATGACGCCTTGTTTTACTTCTGCTTTCTGACCTTCACTGACGGTGTCGGGTAACATAGTCACCACCTTATCAGCCAGGTTGTCTGTCACCAGTGTCTGTGATTCTTCTGATGATGACGCCAGTATTTTGGCAAATTCACCGGCTGTGTTTTGTGCGACAATGCCCGCTTCAGCGTTCGCAGATACACTGCTGTTCAGTGTTTGCTGTTCTTTCCCGCTCTGTTGATTATCCGCACCGGATTCGCCGCTCATTTCTGCTTTCATCAGAGAAACCAGCAAGGCAGCTTCTGCTTCCAGTTCACTTTCAGTCAGTCCGGCATTTTCAGCATTCTCTGAGGCCGCTTTGTTTACATCTTTGCCTGACGCCTTATTCATAGCAGCAATCATGGCGGCAGCCAGCTTCATTGCCTCTTCATCTGAGATTTCTGCATCACCGGCACCAGCGGCAGCGCTTTCCTCTTCCTGTGAGGCAATCAGCGCATTGACGGCTTCGTTAAGGGCATCAGCAAGGGCCTGTAATGACTCACTGCCGTCAACTTCACTGCTTTCACCCGTTCCGGATTGCGTTTTTTGCGCCTCTTTTAAGCTGGTGATCAGCGCTTCAAGCTCATCACTGCCGTTACCGGCAAACAGCTCTTCGCCGCTGATCAATGCGTCAAGGTGCAGTTCCTCCGGCAACGCTTCAACACTGGTAGCCAGAGTGACATCACCTTCTACCTGTGCACCGGTGTTAAGTTCACCTTCGTTCAGACGGCGCACGGCATCAACAAAAGACAGCCAGTCTGTGGAATCTTCTGCTTTATCTGTGGCACTCTGCGTATCTGCAGAGGCGGCGCTTTCCACGTTTGTTTCTGACTCAGCCTCTGCTGTTACCACAGTATTTTCAGATGCATTACTTTTCTCAACGTCTGCCTTTTCTTTAGCAGATTGTTTTGCCGCAGTTTGCGCAGAACCAGTCACTTTGTGTTCGTCTGCCACATGGTTTTTATTCCGTTCCATGGGCTCACGACTTGTTTGTGAATCACGGGAGGAGACACTGCGTTTACTGTCAGCGGATTTGGCATCTGTAGTATTGTCAGGACGCTGACTGGCAGAAGAGGATTTTCTTGCCTGCTCTGCCGGTGTGGCAGCGCGGTTAAACACATCAGCAAAAGCCTGTTGCGGTCCGTCAGACGTCGCTACACCGGCGGATGTATCGATATCTATCGGCAAAGCGGCAATTTCTGAACGCTGAGTGGCAACTTGTTGCATCATAATCTTAATCCTCTTCCCGGAAACCACGTATTTCTGTCAAAAAACAGTGGTATTTGCGGGTTAGTTACTTTCACGTTAACAACTACGCAAAAGCTGTTCCAGGTCGCCGGTTTCAGACGTTAAAGAAGAAATTAATTACGGCACCGCCGGGCTTATTTATGCCGTAACATAGGCACCGGCAGTTAGAATGGTGATTTAGTTAATTGATTTCTGTAGAATTTCTGAGAGGCATATTCATCAAGCATTTGCTGCTCACGGCGGGCTTCAATACGCTGCGCTTCCTGCGCTTTTTTGTCGATGAGCATATCCACCGCTTTACGGCGCTTTTGCTGCTCCAGCCAGGCCCTTTTACGCTGCTCAGCGACCAGTGATGCCTGAGAAATCACATTCATTTGCTGCTGACAGGCTTTATCCAGCTTACCCACAAACGACAAATGCTGATGGTAAGCTTTCGCCGCCACGCCACCTTTACCGGTTGCCTGAATTTGACGGACATAATCAAGACGGTACTGCTGCAAATTGCTGAGTTTTTGACGCTGTTGAATAACGTGCTGTTGAGCAAGCTGAAACTGCTGCGCAGCTTTCTGCTCTTTTTCCAGTTCGAATTTTGCAACCAGTGCCAGCTGACTCATTGACGTTACCCTTTACTTAACCCGCCGGCCAGTGCCGACATGCCCTGCAGACACTCATCATAGGGCAAAACGTTTTTCATACCTTGCTGCAGGAATGCATTAATAGCCGGTTCCGCACGGATAGCGAGATCAATTCGGGGATCAGAGCCTTTCGCATAAGCACCGATAGAAATAAGATCGCGATTTTGCTTGTACGTGGAATACACCTGACGGATACGCCGCGCCTGCTGTAAATGCTCATCACTGGTCACCATGGGCATCACCCGGCTGATAGACGCTTCAATATCAATTGCCGGATAATGTCCACTGTCTGCCAGCGCACGAGACAACACCACGTGACCGTCAAGAATAGCTCTGGCCGCATCGGCAATGGGATCCTGTAAATCATCGCCTTCGGTTAAAACTGTATAGAAAGCAGTGATCGAGCCCTGACCGGCACTGCCATTACCGGCACGCTCAACCAGTGCCGGTAAGCGTGCAAACACAGAGGGCGGATAGCCTTTAGTTGCCGGGGGTTCGCCTACGGCAAGCGCGATTTCCCGTTGCGCCATGGCATAACGGGTCAGAGAATCAATCAGCAGCAATACGTTCATGCCCTGGTCGCGGAAATACTCAGCAATCGTCACGGCTGTTTCACAGCCTTTCAGGCGCATTAACGGTGAGGTGTCTGCCGGCGCAGCCACAACCACGGCGCGCTGGCGTTCCTCTTCAGTAAGGATATCGTGGATAAACTCTTTGACCTCTCGGCCCCGTTCTCCCACAAGACCCACGACCACCACATCAGCTCCACAGCCACGGGTCATCATGCCCAGCAACACCGATTTACCCACACCGGATCCGGCAAAGAGTCCCATCCGCTGCCCTACGCCTACTGTGTTCAATGCATTAATTGCACGTACACCCACATCCATAGGTTCAGAGATTGGCCGGCGTGTCAGCGGGTTGATGGGTGGTTTGGTGGTGGGCACACGGGTGTCGGTTTTTAAAGGTCCTAATCCGTCAAGAGGCTGACCATTACCGTCGACCACACGACCAAGCAGACCCATACCCACAGCCAGACCACTTTCACGGTTTAGCGGCAACACTCTTGAACCGGGTACAATTCCGCGCACCGCTTCAGTGGGCATCAGATAGGTAATATCGTCGCCGAAACCGACGACTTCAGCTTCGATTTCCCCTTCAATGGTCTGCACCATACACTGACTGCCAACAGGCAGCTGACAGCCAACGGCTTCTAGGGTGAGACCAATACCACGAACCAGTTTTCCGGCGGCAACCACGGGAGGCTGGGGGATCTGGTCGACAAGATCTTCAAAATAACTGCCCCAGGGACTAGTCATCTGAAAGCCCCCGGTCGAGGAGGAATTTGTTAAGTATGTCTTTGCAGCGGCGTTCTACAGACACATCAACAGCATTCTGTTGGGTGGTAATATCGCAGCCGCCACGGGACATTGCCGGAGATTCAATAAACTGCCAGCCTTTCTGCTCTACCGTGTCTTTTCCGTAATGCTCTGTGACCAGCTGTATGTCGTCGGGGTGCATGGTGATGTGATAACGGGTTTCGTTCACCGGCAGGGCTTTTAATCCTTCTGCCAGCGCCTGCAGAATAGCGTCTTCACCGGTTTTCACTTCGGTGCGGATCACTGCCCTTGCCAGTGATACAGCCAGCCTGACCAGTTGTTTGCGGGTATCATCATTTACCTGCGATAACGGCGCAGTGAGATTATCTGCCAGAGATGTCCAGTTTGCAGCCAGTGCATCTATTTCAGCCTGAGCGGCCTCCAGACCTTCGGCTTTGCCGGCCTCCAGACCTTCACCATGGCCCAGCTCTTTGCCTTCGGTATATCCCTGCGCTTTGCCTTCTTCAAAGCCGGTCTGCTTGCCTTCGTTGTAGCCTTCATCATGGGCTGACTGACGGATGGCTTCAATTTCTTCGGCAGTAGGAGGCAGGATCTCTTCTTCTTCCGGCTCCGGAGGTTCATATTTCCAGTCACTGCGACGATTCAGCGCATTGGTGCGTTGTAAATCCTGCGTTGATTTTTCGTCAGACAAAAACGGTAAATCCCAGGATTTAGCCTCGTTAAATTCGTCATCTGGTGTTGTATTATCAGTCATACAATCTGGCACCCGTTAACTGCACAAGCACTTATCACAGGAATTCTTCACCACCGCCGCCGCCCAGCATAATTTCACCGGAGTCAGCCAGACGTCTGGCAACGGACAGAATTTCTTTTTGCGCAGTTTCCACTTCAGACAAGCGGACCGGCCCCAGCGCTTCGAGATCATCTAGCAGCATTTCAGCAGCACGTTTGGACATGTTGCCGGTGATTTTGTTTTTAAGCTCTTCGTCAGCACCTTTAATCGCTTTGAGCAGTGAATCCTGATTAACCTCGCGGAGGATGGCCTGAATACCTCTCTCATCCACATCAATCAGGTTATCGAAGACAAACATCAGATCCTGGATCTGCTGGCTCATTTCCTCATCCTGCTCACGGATAGCATCCATCAACTGACCTTCAATGGAGGTATCGAGGTAGTTCATGATATCGGCAGCAGACTTCAGGCCGCCCATTTTCGCTGCCTGAGTACCAGCCTGCCCGGCAAACTGTTTCTCCATGATCTCGTTCAGCTCCTGCAGTGCCGCCGGCTGCACTTCTTCCAGGTTGGCGATACGCATTAACAAGTCGAGACGCACTTTTTCCGGGAACTGAGACAAAATCTCGGCACTTTGCTCCGGCTCAAGGTAAGACAACACAATAGTCTGGATCTGGGGGTGCTCGTTCCGGATGATGCTGGCAACCTGTTTGGAGTCCATCCATTTGAGAGAGTCGAGGCCTTTTGCACCACTGCCCATGAGGATTTGGTCAATCAGGTTTGCCGCTTTATCTTCACCTAATGCCGCAGTCAGCGCCCGTTTCACGAAGTCTTGGCTCTGGAATCCGATGGTACTGTAATTCTGAATTTCTTCGATGAAATGCTTATGCACCGCCGTAATTTTCGGCTGTGTCATGTCTTCGATTTTTGCCATCTCACTACCGAGCTTCTGCACTTGCTTCGGCTCCAGGTGTTTTAAAATTTGCGCGGCATCTTCTTCCGATAAGCTCAGTAACAGGATGGCAGCTTTCTCCACCCCTTCTAATTTACTGATATCGTAACTTTGTTCGCTTTGAGCCATTTCATCAGGCATTACGTTGAACCTTAATCATCCAGTGTCAACCAGCCCTTAACAACCTGTGCAGACAGCTCCGGCTCATTGGCCACCAGCGCGCGCACGGCTTTAAGAACATCTTCATCTTTATGCAGATCCGGCAGCATCAGTGAGCCGTCCGGCGCGAAGCCAACCTGTGCTTCGTCGAAATCCTGACTCAGCATGCTAATGGTGTCATCACCCAGGTCGAGACTTTCATCTGCATCAAACTCGTCGGTGTCTTTCGATTCTTCAGGATTGATAAGACGACGTAACATGGGTCTTATCACGAAGATAATCAATACAATGATGATCAACCCACCCACTACCAGTTTAAGTATAGGTAAGATTTCCGGTCGTTCCCAGAAAGGCACTTCTTCAACACCTTCTGCATCCATCCGCGTGAACGGTACACTGACGACTTCCAGAGAATCCCCGCGGGCGACGTCGAATCCTATACCACCCTGCAGCAGACGGCGGATATTTAACAGTTGCTCCTGACTTTTCGGTGCGGTAGTGACACTGCCGTCTTCAGCAACGGTACGATCGTGATCCACCGCCACAGACACGCTGAGACGTCTGATCACACCGGTTTGCTTTTTGGTATGGCTGATGGTGGTATCCAGCTCATAGTTTTTCGTGGACTCGCGATTGCTGCGTCCGGGAACCGGCGCTGACTGACCATCCTGTCCGATGGCGTTTTCAGGAATATTGGACTCCAGCGGCGGCTGGTTACTCAGCGCGCCCGGGATACCGCCGGCGATAGAGCCAACGGAATTTGATTCTACCGTCATTTCACTGCGTACAGCAGGAAGGTCCGGATTGTATGTACGCTGGGTTTGCTCCATGGCCGTAAAGTCCATGGAAATATCAGCCTGCGCTGTATAATTACCAATTCCGAGAACAGGGATCAAAATGGCGTCAATTTTCTCCAGATATTCCTGTTCACGCTGACGCTCGATTTCATATTCTTTCCGCGCCCGTGCGCTCATGGAATCCTGCGAACCGGAATTCAGCAGACGTCCATTGCTGTCTGTAACGGTAACCCGTGACGGCTCCATGCCCTGTACAGCGGAAGCGACGATATCCACCACCGCATCCACTTCTTCACCGGCAATCACTTTGCCACGTTTTGCCGTGAGCACAACAGTAGCACTGGCTTTCTTTTCCCGGCGGGCAAACACGTTTTCTTTTGGCATAGCCAGTAAAACACGGGCTTTCTGAATGCTGGCCATGTCTTCGATTGTGGCTGCAATCTGTTGTTCACGGGCGTGTTTAAGGCGCTCCATCTCAACCCGTTGCGATACACCGAATCCCATGTCCTGCATGATGATATCGGTGCCGGCATCTCCTGCACGGGTAAGTCCCTGACGGGTCATTCCCAGGCGCACATCCTGAAACTCGTCGCTGCGCACATATATAGTATTACCTTCCAGCTTGTATTCGATTTGACTGGCATCCAGGTAATCCAGTGTTTCGATAAGCTCTTCGGTTTCCATTTTCGCCAGCGGCCGGAAATCCGGCTCCTGTGCCCACAATAAAATGAAAATGGCGATGGCCACACAAATCACCAGTACAACGACCAGTGCCATCTGGCGCACCATGTCGGCACTGCCCAGCGTGTCCATGAATCCGGATTTATTCTCCGCGTCTGAACCGCCGGTTTCGCCGGTTGAGTCGCTGACTGTCAGGTTAGTACCTGTTGCTTCGGCCATGACGTACTACTCCACTACACCGGCATGTTCATGATGGTTTTATAAGCTTCCAGCACCTTGTTGCGTACCTGAACGGTCGCTTCAAAGGCAATGCCTGCTTTTTCTTTGGTCAGCATGACTTCGGCAAGACTTAATGACGGGTCGCCCATCTCAAAGCGTTGTTGCATTGATTTTGATTCCATCTGCATGTTGTTCACACCTTCAACGGCCTGTTTCAACATGGCTGAAAAATCGCTGGCAGAGGCATTTTTTACTTCGAGTGCCTGTTCGGGCATCTCTGTAGCCTGCAGACGAGTCTGGCCGATCATTGATTGCATCTCCTGATACAAACTGTTGGCTTTAACGTCCATACCCCACTCCTCATTACATTGCTTATCGTCAGAAAGCTGTCTGACACTGGTTCATAAACAGACAACAGCAAAAGCAATACCAACTTTTATTTTTCAATTTAATCAGTGAGTTAAAAAGAATGCCAAATTAATGACACAGGCAGGAGAGAAAAACGAAAAAAGCCACGGCGGCTGCCGTGGCAAGAGGCTTTAGTGTGAAACACACACTTGCAATGAATACATTGATGCAATATTGATCAGGCAGGAACGTCGATACCTTCTTCCCGCATTCTGGCCAGTTTATAGCGCAGGGTACGGGGACTGATACCAAGCTTTTCAGCCACTTCTTTACGTTTCCCTTTACACAACTGCAGCGTATCAAGAATTATCTGATGTTCCTGATGACGCAGCTCAGAACCGAGCTTACTGTCGTCGCTTACCACTTCATCAGCCTGGATACTGTGGCTTGCCAGTGTAGCAGCCATATCAATCATCAGATCAGAGGATTCGATAACTTCACCGTCACACAGGATTAAAGCGCGCTGGATAACATTTTCCAGTTCCCGCACATTGCCCGGCCAGTCATACTGAACCAGCTTGTTTCTGGCGGCACCGGACAAACGCAGCGTATTTTCACGCTGACCGCCGGTATGACGCTGGATCAGGTGTTCGGCCAGCGGAACAATATCACCCGGTCTTTTCGCCAGCGGCAACCAGACCACCGGGAAAACATTCAGACGATAATATAAATCTTCCCGGAACTCCCCCGCCTCTACAGCCTGACGCAAATCACGGTTACTGGTGGCAATGACCCGGACATCCAGTGCAATAGTTTTGCGTCCGCCCAGGCGCTCGACCTCTTTTTCCTGTAATACACGCAGTAATTTCGCCTGCAGAGCCAGGTCCATTTCGGTAATTTCATCCAGAAGAATAGTGCCGTTCTGCGCCTGCTCAAATTTGCCGGGACATGCCTGAACCGCACCGGTAAAGGCACCTTTTTCATAACCAAACAATGTGGCTTCCAGCATATTTTCAGGAATGGCTGCGCAGTTGATTGCCACGAACGCTTCTGCAGCGCGGGATGACTGATCGTGGATGTAACGAGACAGTACTTCTTTACCGGAACCGCTTGGCCCCAGTACAATTACCGTGGCATCAGAACCGGCAACCTTGCGGGACAACTCCAGCAATCTGAGACTGCCGGGATCTGCCGCAATGGGCGTACGGGACTCAATTTTATGTGCCGGCGCATAGCGGCTGACCAGATTCAGCAGTACCTCAGGAGCAAACGGCTTGGACAGATAATCTGTCGCTCCGTCACGCATGGCCTGAACAGCATCATCAATGGTGGCATACGCCGTCATCAACAATACCGGTAACTGGGGATAACGGGCTTTGATATTCTTCAGCAGGGTCAGACCGTTCATATCACCCATCTGAATGTCACTGACGACGAGATCGACTTTCTCCGCAGCCAGCTGAATCAGTGCATTTTCTGCAGAAGCCGCAGCAATAACCCGGTAATCAGCCAGTTTCAGCGTGTCATTTAATGCTTCACGCAACCCCGCGTCGTCTTCAACAATCAAAATAGTAGAGTGGCTCATACAAGGTCTCCTGTATTCTCAGGGGATAAAGTGGTCCGGGTAACAGGCAGCGTCACGGTGAAGCATGCTCCCTGTCCCTCTAAATTAGTCACACCAAGCCGGCCTTTGTGTGCATTCACAACAGATTTCACTACCGCGAGTCCCAGGCCCGTGCCGTGTGTTTTGGTAGTGAAAAACGGTTCAAAAATTTTCTGTCGCACAGCTGCCGGAACCCCCGGCCCCTCATCAATAACGGACACAGCAATGTGTTCCCCGCTGCAAACAGCATTAACGTAGACCGTCCCGCCTGCTTCACTGACCTGACAGGCATTATGTATAAGATTAAGTAACGCTCCCTGCAGGGCTGTAAGATTGCCGGTAAGTGTGGCGTCAGCGCTGAAACCACTGACAGATAAATTCACGCCGGCCTGACGGGTCATGGTTTCTGCAACAGGAACAATGGCATCTTCAAGTTGTGCAGGTGTCAGTACAGACACGACCTGATCTTCACCGGATTTGGCAAACAACAGCATATCGTTTACCTGGCTCTCCAGTTCTTTCAGACGATCGGTGAGTTTACCGGCAAAATCAGCTGTGGCTGCTTCCCCGAGGCCTTTGCGTTTCATATTAGCGGCGTACAACATCGCAGCAGAAAGCGGCGTGCGGATTTGATGCGCCAGTGACGCCACCATTTTGCCCAGCGCTGATAAGCGCTGCATGTGGCTGACTCTGGCCTGCAATTGCCGGGTTTCGGTAAGATCGGTCAGTACAATAAGCTGGCCCGGCTCGTTATCAAGGGGGGTAATGGATAGCTTTACCCGGCGGCCGTCAATTAATGACACTTCATGGCCGTCGTCCGCACGGGGTTTAAATGAACGGACAATGATGATTCGCCAGAGCTGGCCCTCGAGGGGTTCACCTAACAGTGACTTAGCCTGACCGTTCGTCTGACGCACAATCCCCTGCCCGTCAATAACGATAACGCCGGCAGGCATGACCTGCAATAAATGAGATAAACGACTGGCCTGCTTTTTAAGCACATCAATATCATCACTACTGCTTTCCGCCTGTGCAGAATGCGCGTAATGATAGTCAGATAAATGTACGGATGCTTCGCCGGCAGCGGCTGCGTAGCTATGCCCATCGTATGTCATGATAACCCTCGTCAAAAAGCAGACATTACGTCCTGACTGGGTTAATGCATTTGATGTGCCAGTATTATTTTACATTTAAAACAGTTGGTTACAGAGGTTTTGTAAAGAAGGTTAAAGTCAATTATCTGACGATACCGACTCTTCGCGCTGAATTTCATACTTGCGCATCTTTTCAACCAGAGTGGTTCTGCGCATACCCAGTTTATCAGCAGCGCGGGCAACAACCCAGTCCTGCTGATCCAGAGCCTGTATGATCAGATTAATTTCCAGCTCCGACAGATACTCTTTAAGATTTACGCCCTCTTCCGGTAGCTGGGAAGACTCCGCGCCCTCTTCACGGGGGACAGCATAAGCCGAATCTTCAACCGGTGAACGTAAATCTTCTGAAGCAGCTGACTCGGCGAACAATTCATTGAATGCATCGCGTTCCAGCAACTCTTCAGGATAATCCGGCTCGTAAGCCTGAATTTCACCGTACTGATACTTAGGCGGCAAGTCCTGAATATCAACGATTTGATTAGGGAACAGTATACTCAGCCGCTCTACCAGATTAGACAGCTCACGGACATTACCCGCCCAGTCATGTTCCATTAAAGAGGAAATAGCCATTTCGGTGAATTTAACCACCGATACACCATCACCCTGAATACGGCTGATCAATTCCTGCAGCAACAACGGAATATCTTCGCGGCGTTCACGAAGTGCAGGACTGTCGATGGGAAACACGTTCAGGCGATAGTAGAGGTCCTCACGGAACTTATCGTCTTTAATCATGTTTTCCAGATTACGGTGGGTGGCAGCAACAATACGTACATTGGCTTTTATCGGTGTATGACCACCAACACGCTCAAATGTCCGTTCCTGCAATACCCGCAGTAATTTAACCTGCATTTGCAGCGGCATGTCGCCTATTTCGTCAAGAAACAGTGTTCCACCTTCTGCCAGTTCAAAACGACCTTTCCGTGCACTGATTGCTCCGGTAAAGGCACCTTTCTCGTGGCCAAATAATTCACTCTCTAACAGTTCACCGGGTATGGCACCACAGTTGACCGGAATAAACGGGCCTTCTTTACGCTCAGACATAAAGTGAACGTTACGGGCGATAACCTCTTTACCGGTACCGGACTCACCCAGAATCAGCACGGTGGCATCGGTCGGAGCAACCTGCTCAACCAGTTTACGTACAGTCTGGATTTGCTGGCTGCGGCCAACAAGGCTACGGAAAAGACGGGTTTTCAGGCCAGCGGTTTTTACCGGGCCCGGACGGTGACGGGTGTATTCCTGGCAACGATGAATTGCCTGAGTCAGTACCGGGTAAGTAATAGGAAGTGTAGCGGTGCTGACCAGATTGCAATTCGGTGCAATAAGGCCATCCTGCGCCTGAATAGCGACAAACGGGATGTGAGGAAACTGCGCCACCAGGTTTTGAACCTGGTCAGCTCTGGCGTAATCAATCATGACCGCTTCAACGGTATGGGTATTCAGATAGCCGTAGCTATCCGCAAAAGATTGCCCGTAGCAAGCTTCCCCCATGAACGTGATAACGGTTTCTAATTTTTGAATGAGTTCGCCGTCATCACTAACGAGCAGAATTTCCTTCATCTATTCCCCGAGAACGCATTTTTATTATTTACAGTTTAGCGCATCTGCATGATTGTAGCGGTAAAAGATCAGTTCGCAAACACTGATTCTTGTTCCTGAAGCAAAAAAAGCAGGTTTAACCTGCCTTTTTGATTAAAACGTAATCACACCCGTTCTAGTTTAACAATGCCAGAACCTGTCCTTGCTGTTGGTTCGCCTGTGCCTGCACAGAAGTAGCAGCCTGACCCAGTACGCTGTTAGAAATATTTTCTGATACCGCCTGCGCATAGTCCAGATCCTGAATTCGGCTGCGGGCTGCAGACACGTTCACATCGGCTTCACTGAGGTTTCTTGCCGTACTGGCCAGTGCGTTCTGTGTCGCTCCGAGATCTGCGCGGAATCCGCCCACAGACTCAACGGCTTCATCAGCCGCCTGCAACGCAGCATCCAAATCGCCGGAAGTGATATCAATATTCAAAATACCGGACAGATTGCCGGCAACATCAGAAGTGCGTACGCCCACGGACTGATCAGGATTTGCCCCGACCTGAAAATTAATTTCCCCTTCAGCACTCAGCAGAGGCTTACCGCCAAAGGTCGTCTGATCGATTGTTTGCGAGATATTATCCTGCAACTGGGTAATTTCAGACTGTATCGCCTGACGATCGGCATCATTCAGTACGCCGCTGCCGGCCTGCAAGGTGAGTTCCCGGATACGGTTGACATCGTCATTAATGCCGGACAAGCCACTTTCCGCAACCTGCGCCAGCGAGATACCGTCATAGGCATTATTAATTGCCTGACGGTTGCCTTCTACCTGAGAAGTAAGACGGTCGATGATTTGCTGCGCAGCCGCACCGTCGGCAGCACTGTTAATGCGTTTGCCCGACGCCAGTTTCTCCATCAGGCTGGTTTGTTTTTCCTGCACCTGCTGAAGTAATGATGTTGTCGATGACGAATTGCTGTTGAAATTGATCATACACGCCTCCTCTATGACGAAGTATAGCAGATCTGTGATAACACAATGGTTAACTTTAAGGTTATGAGGATGAATTACAAGGTATGGAGTTCCATAACCAAAATTCACAGGTGTTGCCGGCTGTTTGCTCAACCGGATATTGATAACCGGCAGCCCTCATCAGGCATTGAAGGTTCTTATAAATCAATTAACTTCACCGGCTTGCCCTGCCGGGTAGTTCGGCATAACATTTATGTTTTCCGATGATTAAAGTTCCCGTCAATGATCATAAACGATATAAGAATTCACCTGCATGCTGATGAAGAGATCCAGAAATCTATCGAGGCCGAAAATGCAGAAACATTGATCAAGACATATAAAAAAGGCCTGCAAACGCTGAAGATCAACATGCCTCAGCTCGCCTCTCTTGTAGAAAATGAACGTAGCAGCAACATATCCGTTTTTTGTAATAAATTTGGCGAACTCAATATCATTGATTACGGCGCAGGGCAGGCACTCTACGGTTTACATCCTGAACAGGAAGTGTGCTCCCATGTAGACAGCTGGGCCAGCCATGCAGCCAAACGGTATTCTCTTACATCACCACCGTCTCCGGATAAATCTGCACGGCTGGAAAACGCCCCCCTGGTAAAAGGTGACACCATCGACACACTGGTTTGTCTTGGCCTGGGCGGCGGAATACATATCGAATACTTATTAACTGAATATTCCATTCGCCACCTCATTATATATGAGCCGGAGATTCAGTATTTCAAAGCATCACTGATGATGTGCGACTGGAGCAGAATATTCTCTGTAGCCCGGGACAAAAATACCCTGCTCTTTTTCATGCCGCAAAATAACGGCAACACCATTGTTGATGACCTGCTTGAACTTAAACAGCATGAAAACATTAACGACTTCTACCTCTATAAGCATTACAGCACGCCGGTTTTCGACGCTATTTTCCGTGCTTTCAGCGAAGATGACTGGGCGGTACTTTCTGCACAAAACCTAAATGTAGAAAAGTACATTCGCCGTGATGTACTCAAGCCTGTATGGTCAACCGTTTATCTGGACCCTGACACACACGAAGCGTTAAATGATAGCGCCCCCCGATTTGTTGAAAACCTGAAGGCGTTTAAGAAGTACTTTCCGGATATTTTTGACGAATTTAAGGAATTTACACCAACATACTGGTTTCCGGTGAAATGCGAAAACGGTGACATTAACTTACTCGATAAAACAGATAACACGCTGTTTTTATCAAATCCGCGCACAGAAGGTGAGCTTAATCAGCAAAACTTTGCCAGATATCCCCACAAAGATGGTTTAATCATGGGATACACAGGAGGTAAGTTAAACGACTACCTCCATTATCAGTATGTTGAAGAAACAGAAGGCTTGCTGGACAAACTGCATGAGACAAAGAGTCATTTACCTGAAGAGATAAAATCTCTGATTCTTTTTGGCCTTGGCTTTGGTTATCAGCTTGAAGCATTGCTCGCGTCCCACTCTGTAAATAAGCTATTTATTTGTGAACCTGACCGCGACTTTTTCTACGCCTCACTATTTGCCATCGACTGGCAGGCAATTTTCGATCAGACAGAAGCCATTGAAGGCAGGCTGTATGTCAATATAGGAGACGATGGCAGCAATCTGTCCAACGATTTAACTCATCAGTTTTATGCCGTCGGCCCTTATAATCTGGTCGACACATATTTCTATCAAAGTTACTTCAATCCCACCCTGTCTCACGCGATAGCGAATATGCGTGAGCACCTCCAGTTGCTCATCAGCATGGGAGAATATTTTGATCATGCCAGATTCGGAATTTCGCATACCAAAGAAATGATTTTGCGCGGTTCGCCCATCCTCACTAAGAAAGCATTGCGGCCTGTTCCGGCCGACATTGCTGATGTTCCGGTATTCATAGTGGGTAACGGCCCTTCTCTTGATGCCAGTATTGAGGCAATAAAGGAGTGGCGGGATTCTTCCATTGTCATCTCTTGCGGCACTGCGCTCATGCCACTGGAAAAAGCCGGCATCACGCCTGATTATCACGCGGAAATAGAACAAAACCGCTCCACATTCGACTGGTGCTCAAGAGTGGGTGCCTTCAATTATCTAAAGAAAATCACTCTGATCTCCTGTAACGGCATCCATCCTGATACTTCAGATCTTTTTGGTAAAACACTGATTGCGTTTAAAGACGGGGAGTCTTCAACAGTATCCAGCCTTGAAGTGCTCGGACGGGAAAATTATACCGAACTTAAATTTGCCTACCCTACCGTAGCCAACTTAGTGAATAACCTGTTCTGTGAACTTGGCTTTACTCAATTATATCTGTTCGGTATTGACCTGGGGTTCACCGACGACACCTATCATCACAGTAAGGACTCGGGTTACTACGACGAAGACGGTAATGAAATATACGATTATCGTGAAGCCAACAACACAGCAATTAAAACCAGAGGAAACTTCCGTCCGTTCGTTTTTACCAAATACGAATTCAAGATGTCCAGAACAATACTGGAACAGGTTTACTCAAAATATCCGGGGTCAACCTGCTACAACACCAGCGATGGTGCGTTCATCAATGGTACGTCCCCACTGGCTCCGGATTTAATATTAACCACATCACCCCCGCAAGCCAGGGAAGCTTCCCTGACCTTCATCGATACTGTGGCCTTCCGGCCCGTCAGCAATACTGCACAATTTGCAGAAACATATAATGAGCGCTACCAGACTGACAGTTTCAGAAACGAAGCAGGAAAATTACGGTCATTAATAGACAGTACAGAGGCTACCGCCACAGCAGTGGAAAGATTGGTTGATGCGCAAAGAAAGCTGATTTTTGATTCCTATTCGAATGGCAAGTCACTGCTGTTCTATCTGCTTCACGGGACTGTGAACTACACCAATGCCTTTTTGATAAAAGTTATCGCCTCAGACGAAGCTGAAACCCTGCTGCCTGCAGCTCTGGAAAGCTGGAAGAAGTGGTCGGAAATTCTGATTAATGACTACCTTGAAGCGCCTGACGCTTATGATTTGATATCTTCTTTCCGCCACTTACGGATAGTGAGTTATTGCAATAAATATACGCTTAACCGGTTGTGCGAGTTTTATATCCCGACGTCGGATGGCATGTTTGAAAAGATTTACAACGGTACTTTCGAAAATAAAAATTGCGTTGAAGAAACCGCGCAGAAAGAACTCGTTATGTTCAATAAATCCTGGGACGATGTAAGTTTCGCCAGAGCCATTGCGATTTGTACAGATTCAAACAGTGACTTACTTTTCACAGGTACATGCAACTGGTCTGATATAGACCGCTGGCGATCTGCTTTAAAAGACAAATTCCCGGACGCGAGTTTTTATTATTACCCCTCAAAACATGATGACTCAATCGATGATGAAAACCGGCTATTCAAGGGAGAAATTCCCTTTTTCGCTCCGCTGTTTCACGCCAGACAAATGCCGTTAATGCGCAAAGGAATTGCTCACGCATGTTTGTTTGTAGAAAAGCTCAGATTTGTTGCAGAGCCTGACGAAATAGCAATTAAAAGCATGGAAAAGCAAATTGCTCAACTTTCAGGTTCAGATTTGTTTTTGGATTTCGGCAACTATCTCGCCATACCTTTAAATCCCGGTGACTATCATAAGATTGCTGTCGATATAAAAGGAGACCGGGGAGTAATCAGGAACAGAACGATTCAGTTAGAAGACATTTTTTATATGATTGATGAAACTGTTTATCTGAGACAAAAGAAGTGGCTGGCTGACAACACTTAAAACGTAAATGCAAAACTTCTCTCTGTAAAACAAAACCCCGCAACAGCGGGGTTTATATTTTCCTGAGATGCCTACCTTACCATTTCACCGGACTCGCGGTAATTCTCTGCAGTCCTGGCTACCGGTACTCCATACATGGGAGGCCATCGCGCACCTTTTTTGAAATCGTGACAATGTTATCGAAGAAACTTATCGAGTGAATATTCTTGTATGCTATTGAAACATCCAAAGATTGATATTTATCTTCATTATCAACGCGGAATCTTGCAGGAACAAATTCTCCTTTATAAGGTGACTGTAACTCTCTTGCCAGATCGTAGGCCATTTCCATAAAGTTGGGATTAGTATCATTGAACGCTTTCATGTAGTTCACAAACACATCCTCAACGAGATAAACCCCGTTGTCAGAAAGGCCATTCAAAAACAGATACAGGAAGGAAATTTTTTGATGTGAGGCTATATGGCTACCGTCATCAATAACAATATCAAACTGGCCATGTTTGGATACAACATCTTCAAGAAAGCTGACAGCCCCCTGATCACCTATTTCCACATAAATATCATCTTCAGGGACTTCACATGCTTTACACTCAGGTTTGATATCGACACCAACTATATAAGCATCCGGAAAGCTCTGTTTAAGCATGTGAAGCGAGCCACCATGATGCACACCGATTTCGAGGATCCTGACCTTCTCTTTATTTCGGAATTTTGCGAACACTTCTTCGTAAATTTCCAAATAGTGAGGCCACTTGTCTAATTTAACTTTCTCCGCGTCTTCACGGTAATAGTACGCTTCAAATGGATTATTCTCATCAGAAGCACCTTTCCTTTGCGGAAAAGTCAGTGTCGCAGTTTGTTTAAATGCTGAAAATAGTTTTTCTATATGGGAATCTGTCATACCCTGACCTTAATTCAGTCTCTGTTAATCGTTTGAAGCCAATGCCCGGGGGTTACCTCACAGACATACAGCTTTGCATTTTTACTGCTAAAACAGCAATCAGTGCTTACTTTTCACTCTGATGATACCGTCCCAGAAATTACTGTCCGTACAAGTTTTGCAGGGCGTAATGTCGTTTCCGCAGCCCGTTTTCTTTTGTAGTTTGCCGGCAAATTCCGAATAGTAGATATCATACAAAGAATCTTCCATGATATTGCCTAGATGCAAATCCATATTTACATCCAGATTGCAAGGTGACACATTACCTTGCCAGTCTAACTGACAAAACTTTATATCCCATACATTACATGTTCCGCTGGTAATGGACGGATCGGCAATTTTACCGCCGTAAGACAAAACGGGCTTCACAATAATTTCGTCCCGTACCCCAAGGTAGGGTTGCCAATAATCCATGAACCGGGCGGACTGCCCCTTGTTGTACTGACTCTCCACGAAGACTAATCTGGTAGGTGAATGATCAGGCATCGAGAACCACAATTTCATCTTCTCGTGAATCGCTTCCAACCTGTTCTTTTTTATACTATTTCCCTGTAAGTCTTTGACTCTGCCAGGGCGTGCAATGTCAAATACGTCGTCATCAATAGCATCGATACTCAGTCTGACCTGATTCATTCCGGCCTTAATCCATGTACGCATGGTTTTTTCATCCATCAGCGACATATTAGTATTCGTTACCAGTTGATAACTTTTACGTCTGGCCAATATTTCCAGAAAATCGTGGTACTTTGGATGTAACGTCTGCTCACCAAAGAAGTTGAGTTCAACCACTTTGGCAACCCGCTCACATTCGTCCGCAATTCTGGAAAAGACCGCAGAAGATATGTTGCCAATTGCTCTGTCATACGTGGCTCCTGCTGGCTGAGGTTGCTTTGAATAACGGTATGATTGCGGGCATATAGGACATCTGAAATTACACGCATTTGTAAACTCCAGTCCAACGATAAGGCGCTGATCCGGCGCCACCACAGGCGACTGTTTCAGAAGCGTTATTTCTTGTGACATAAAAATGATCTGCCGGTCGCGGAATAACTTCTGAACTCTGAAACCTCCCACTCAGGGTGCTTGCACATCCATTCATTCAGGGCGCGCTTTTCTCCTTTAGAGCTGTCACCCCACATAGAGTCATAGTCATCCAGAAGTAAAATGAAATTATCTGCCAGATGGGGGGTCGCAAATTCAAGCGCATGCAGAGCGGCAGGATAAACATCGCAGTCAATGTGAATAACTCCGAATTGATGTTTCACTGCTTCATGTTTGTCCGGCGTTTCAAGAGAGTTATCAAAGTCACATTCAACAAGTGAAAGACGACTCTCCTGCCCGCCTGCCACAGTAAAATTCAGCAAAAAGGTCTCTTTATTAGCGTAGTAATCACCAGTTTGATAAAAATAATCTTCGCCCGGGGCTTTCCCCACGATGCCTTTGAATGAATCAAAAGCGTAAAAATGTTTCAAAGTCTGACTAAAAACTTGCCAGGCTAATGTACAGGTTCTGCCATCAAATACCCCAAACTCACCGTATGCCAGATTGCTCTTGTCCAGTTGCTTAATACCGTTTATATAGTCATCACATAACTGAAACATGCCGGCATATGAAATACCCCTGCGGCTTACGTCTGGTTTGGTAAAGAAAACATCTCTGGCGTTTCCAAAGACCACAGGAATTCCCTTATCTTTATAGTCTTTGAGTTTTTTACTGGTAGCCAGTGCTGCCTGTAAGTCTGACTCAAAAACAATTATCAGTGCAGGGCAAATACCTCTTTGCATAAGTTTATCGAAATGAACAAGCTCAACTTCCGGGCGATTTTCTAAGCCATTTTCGACGAGAATTTGCTTTGCCAGCTGCAGAGCGTCATCGCAGGAAGAAACGATAACCTTGTCTGAAAAGTCTGTACTGACATAACGCGTTAAAGCCCCCATTACCCCTCTCCGAAAATGTACACAATGTCGTCGCAGGTCCCTTCGCGGATTAGTGTATTTTTAATATCAAGACAGTGATTCAAGCTGGCCACTATAATAAAGTAGTCGCCGGAATCTCTGGCGGCTACTTTATAATTTCCGATAAGTGTTCCGGGCTCCGCAAAGGAATCGAAAAATTTATCGACACGTACATGATTTTCAGCCAGCAGAGCTGCCAGATATTCACCAAACTCGCATGCCCCGTAGATAACAATTTGCTTACCCTCACCGGCGTGCTTTCTCGCCAGCGCCAGCATTTGCGGATATTTCGGCGATGTTTTACGGGTTAATGCTATTGAACCGAACCCCAGAAAACGCCGGTTGTCGAAAGGAAATGGTCTCAGCTCGTTAATTTCTTCACCGATGACTTTGTGATTATTCTCATAACCGTAGCAAGCGTTATATTCACTGAAATGCTGTGTTATCCATTCAGCTTCACGTCCCGTGATCAACGCCTGTTTAAAAGCCACCTTATCTGATGCCCCCGAATTAAGAGACTCAATGAACGAGGCGTTCGATTCTGCCACATAAGATATGGAATTTAAGTCCGTATTCGGGTTCAACATAGCTTTATCAAATGTTACAGGCAAGGCCTCCATCACTGCACGAAGTTGCGCTTCAGGTGACTCAATAAATGCCTCAAACTGAATCACCGGATAGCCAGAGTCCATAAACAGCTTCCAGTCTTCAAGAAAGCGCTGCATCCGTAAAAAAAGAGGAGGATCTTCAGCGGTCAGTCCGTTCAGGCCGTACCATTTTTTCTTCAGCGACACCCATACATCAAACGGGTTCCTGACGACCATCAGCGGATAAGGCTTATAACCATGCATTTCATAAACACTGGCCACCTCTTGCCAGCGAAAGGCAATAGTCGTCATTTTCACCCAGGTTACCGGCGTGGTCACCGCTGACAGGTTAACTTCGATGCGGTCTGACGCCATATCGAGTATGCCATCCAGCTCAGGATGTTTTAAGAAAGCTGCCGAGACCAGCGTTGTACCACCGCTTTGTGTTCCTGTCGCCAGGATCATTGGTTTCATGTTCAGAACTGCCTATATCTGTTATTTGCCGGCATGCAACTCACGGCTTCAGCCACGCTCCCAGTATTTTCTGTGCGCAGCGTAAGTGTTGTGTTCAATGTCATGCTCACGGGATGCTGTTTCCCAGAACTTTTCATCCCAGTCTTCGCCGTAATGCTCCACAAAATACTCCGCAGCAAAACGCTTTGCATTAGCGATATATTCTTCACGTGGGATAGTCTTGGTGGACTTGTTACCGTAGGTCGTCCCCCCAAGATGATGATAGGTTAAGAAATCATAATATGCGGCGAACCAGCCATCGGAATAAAGCTGGTAAGTATATTCATGAATAGCTCCCCAGCAATATTTAAAGGTGTGATTTAAAAAGCCGTACTTACTCACGACTTCGCCGCGAATGAACAGCATCAGGTAATCTGATGTGGTAACCGGCCGGAGTCCTTTATCCTGAGGAATCGCCCCCGGGTACTGCGCGCCGTGTTCGGCAGGTGACATCATGGCGAGGCGCGGATTCTCCTGCATAACATCAATCATTTCCTGAATAAAATCCGTCTTCTCTTCGACAAACACATCATTCATGCAGAAAAGATAGTAATCATAGGTTTTCTGCATGTTCAGATAGTTCAGGCCCACATTGTGGCCGAAACACTTACCTTTGAAGTCGTCATCGGTATAGCAAATGGTATTAAACTCACTGAGGTTTGATACTTCCGTACCACACTCAACGACCAGAATATCTTTATTGGCAAAACTGTCGCTTCTGAAGTGCTCTACACTGCGGGTAACCAGGTCCTTCCTGTTCCGTGAAACAATAATAATTGCAACGCTGGGACTACTGCTCATTTTTCCACTCCCTGTGAATCACTTCCACATCTTTTCCTGCGGCCCGCAGGCGCGCGGCTACGTGCTCTACAATTATGGCAGAACGGTGACGTCCGGCATTACAGCCAAGCGCTACACGGGCATCATCATCGAGGGTTACGATAACGTTTAGCATAGGAAGAAGTGCCGAGATAAAATCATTTACAGCCGGCTGACTCAGTACATAGTCCACCATTTCATCATCTGGCTTATCGAATAAATTCCAGCGACTTTCACGGGCAGGATTTTTGGCGAAACTGACGTCAAAATAATAATTCGAGTTTGGGATACCATATTTAAACCCAAAACTAATAAGTGTAATTTTTTGCATATGGCCCCTCGAACCTATGTTCACTCAGCGATTTAATCTTCAGGCAATTATACCTGTCTGTCATTTCAGATCAGGCTGTGTATAAGTGTTATCGGCCGGTAACCATCATAACTTTACTTTTGATGCTTCATATCGCCGGACCAATGACTTACCGGACAATTTTTCAAATAATTTCAATGTCCGGGCAGATCTTCGAAAGAACCGGCAGTATGGAGGCTCTGTCTGAATCCGGTGAAATTACCACCAACTCCACGGTGCTTGCTGCGAGACTTGCAGGTGCTTCAACTTTCAGGTCTTCCACAGACGCAAAACGCTGCCATCCGAAATCTGTAACAAGCGCAGGAAATATCCCGGCAGCCTTTAGCATTTCAAGTAAGCTGCGCCCTGAATCTGTGATACCGAAAAGCGCAAAACGATGATTATATTTCTTTGCCTGTACCAACACCCGGATGAGATAGTTATCCGGAAACGTAATTTCCCTGTCTTTAAGGTAAAAACGGGGGTCCGACAGATGCATTTTTGAAGCTTCTGTCTCCTCTCCCGCATCAGAAATTGTTTTAATTTGAGAGCTAAAAACGCGGGTTTCAGGCTCACTGCCAAGAAGATGCTTTAAAGCATTCATTTCTTTATTGCTGATTTTAAATCTTGTTTTTGCGAGCTTTTCATTAAAAAAGTGCAGTACCGGCGCAAAATCTTTTCTGATATCACCTTCGGTGTTTTGCAGAACGAGAACCATGCCTACAAGAAAACTGAGTAACTGCTCTTCAGTTAAAATCAGGTTCGCGCGAATAGCCGTTGAAGCGTTATAAAGCCAGACAAGTGCCCGCGTGCGATTCATATTACGCTGTTTTGATGACATACTTCCGGGACGTTTATAGTATACAGCACCGGTATCATGCACTGTGCAGATGTCTTTTCCCCCGACGATCAGTCTGAAAACCAGATCATAATCTTCGTGTCCTCCCCGTACACGTTCGGAAACAGCGAAGCCTCCGGTTTCCCTGACGTGTTCTGTCTTGTAAAGATAGATATGAGGCGGACCAAAATTAATCAGAGAGATGGCTGACAGCGGATCGCGGAAGGCAGGGTAAATTTGATTAGACCTCCCTGAAACTTCATTTACCTCCACAAATGCAATACAGCTGATCGTATCCGCTTTGTTTCGCAATGAGGCTACCTGTAATTCAATACATCGGGGCGTTAAAGCATCATCGGCATCAAGAAACTTAATGAAATCGCCTCTGGCTACCTCAAGGCCAGTATTTCTGGCAGCAGATAATCCTGCATTTTCCTGTCTGATCAATGTCACATTATTGAACTCGGAAGGGATGTGAATGGCAGGCTCACTCCCATCATCGATTACAATCACTTCGAGGTGACTGAATGTTTGTGCTTTTAAAGATCGCAATGCCCTGCTCAGGAAAGCTTGCTGCTGGTAACAGGGAATGACTATTGTGACCAAAGGTGAATAATTGTAGTTATCCGGCATTATGCAGTCCGTTGATGTTCAAAAAGAAATAACAAATGGAAATTGCATACGCAGGAAATCACTGATTTCCCGGCGATAGGCGACAGAAGCGATGATCACAATCTGGACATCAGACATAGAGATATCTTCGGGGTTCTGCACAGGGAGTCCCCCTATCAGCTTAATTTTATCCCAATTTCTGTCAAAGATGGTCGCGACATTGAATCCGGCACTTTCTATGATTGAAATGAGTCGTTGCCCAAGTTCTCCTGCTCCGTAAACAGCTATTTTCTTACCCTGGTTTTCATTCAGTAATACGAACAGAGCTGTCAGATAATCGTCCCTGAAATCTGCGCTTGCGCTCAGAAGGCTGGACCGGTAATCAATAATCTCCTGGGGTTCCCAGAAACCGGAATAAGCAAGCAATTCCCTGTTACATTCTGACAGGGCATTGATCAATGTATCATTTCCCTCAGAGACGGCGAGTTCACGAATCACGGGGGTAAATCGAAAACCGGCAAAATGGTGAGGATTCGAGTTTACATAATTAGCCAACAATAACCCGCATTCAGAAAACTGATCCGCGGTTGTATCTTGTGAAATCCTTTTTAACTGGCAAAAACCGGTGAATATCGCGTGCAGCGTTTCCTGACTCATTTCAGCACGATTAAGCAGCATTTGTACGTTTTGCGTCCAGACGGACAACCTGACCGCCTCCGTTTGTGCATCAGCGAGCTTTCCGGGACGCAGAATAACACCGGCTTTATGACACGCAGCTAAACAAGTTCCTTTTATTAACAGCCGCAATAATAAGTCATAGGTACTCATAGCGAAGTCATCACTAAAAGATTCATCAAAGCCGTCTACAGAAAGCAAATCTCTGGCGGAAAAAAGAAAGCACTGAAGCGGGCCGGGGGACACCATCAACGCATCATGCAAAGGATTCCCGAAGGCACTGATAACGTCTGCATCTCCCTCACTATTTTCATCTGCCTCACGATACCCGATATAGCTGAACACACCGGAATCCATATCGTATACCTGATCAAGCAAACAATCGGGAAGTAACTCATCTTCGGCGTTAATAAACTTAATCAGGGAGCCCCCCGCAGCTTTCAGACCGGCATTCAGGGCTTCACCCGCATTCTGATATGTTTGATGAATAAATGTAACCGGCAAAGCAGAACTGTCCATGTCAGCTGATTGCGGCTGGTGAAAAATACCGGCCACTATGACTTCAACGTGACGATAAGTTTGCTCCATTACGGATTTAAGTGCCCGGTTCAGGCAAGCATCATTTTGATTACAATAAATTATTACAGAAACTAAATGTTCAATTTTCACTGTGACTTACCTGTCGGGATTAATTTTCAACTGTTCATCATCCGGCGCGATAATTTCTATACCGCAGCATTCTTGCTTTTGGGCTTCCAGCATAATGGTTTCTTTTATTTCCTGCTGAAATGCCTGGGAGGCAATTACGATTCGCCGGCAACCCTGCTCAAGCGCCGCTCCCGCGCTGACAACTGTATAGCCCGCCATCTGATAGTGTTTTCCCAGCCCGGCTTTGCGATCAATCAAATGGCTTACAGCGATCCCGGCTGCTCTTAACGAGGGAGCCAGAGCAACAAAGAATTCACCGGCACCGTACACGCCAATATTCTGCCATCCCAGAGACGCCATTCTGTTGATCAGAAAATTAATTGCCTGCTGCTTATCATTTTTTAACAGCCCCATAAACCGGGGAACCGTATTCTTATCCTCTGTTGCCAGTACACCGGCTGGCCAGTGAAGTTCACCCTTCTGCCATGCCCCGCCGCTGGTTACCTGAGCGACAGCCTGTTGTCTGGCAGAGTCAGCTTTCAGCTTTTTTTTCTGCTCTTCATCAATCACATAGAATTCGTTTTCACTGCCAAAATTATCCTGATGCTTCAGTTGTGCAAACAACGTTGCTTCGTCTTCACTGGGCATCATGAGATAACGCTTCACTAGCGTTGCAGCCTGCGAGGCCGGGAGCGGAGGAAGCTCCATCTTATGAGCCATATCCATATAAGTCAGGCAACCTTCAAGAAATGCATCGCAAAAAGCACTGTTCTCTGGCAACGCCCTGCCCGTGACCGGTCTGACTTTTCTGTCATCATCGACGTAACTCAGTGTGGAGCCTTCACTCCCGAGTAACAAAGCTTCAATACATTCCGGCGACCGTGCCAGACGTTCAGCAATACGGTCATATAGTCCGCCGGGAGGCAGAAAAACACTGTATGTGGTGTGGTTGAGGAAACGGTAAATTCTGTTCGTGGCAAAAAACAAAAAATTGGCTTTGGCAGGGCTGCCAAAAATGGACTCCAAAGAATGCTGAATAGTCCCGCCATCTCCAAAATCCACTACGGCACAATCGCCGAAATCCGCCCTTAAAACATCACGCGTATAACGCAAAAAAAGAGATTTCTGGGTAGCCACTTTTTGCTGTATTCTTGCACTGTTTTTGTGTGCTTTTTCCAACAAGACCTGTCGTAATGTCCGCCCGTCTACCATCATGTTTCCGGCGCTGCGCAAGCAAACAGATGGACTGAGACTGCCGAATCCGTCAGAACTGAGATAAAAATCATCAACAAAGTTCTGCAGCGTGTATCCATTGTAATATATAAGCGTATCAACAGCCTGTTCCAGCCAGTTTGCTTTTTCAGTATTAATCCCAGCCCAGAATGCTGACAGGCGGGACACATACAGTGATTCCACCGTAATGTAGTCTTCCCAGTGAAGTGCAAAATACTTTCGCAGCAGTGGGGTAAAAAACGCTCCCTCCCGCATGACACAGAGAATATGCCTGATGTTTGCAGCTTCACATTGTGCTCGTAACCAGCCGGCAAAAGCCTGCATTACCGGGCCCCACACGAAGCTGCCTAAGTCACGAGCAATATACTCTGCTCCTCCTTTTTCGCTGTGTGCCGGTTGTTCAAGACAACTCAACTTACGTGCAGCGCCAGAGACGCCGGGCTCCGGAGACAGGGCCATTTCCATCCGGGTAATAAAGTGCACATCGATAGCCGGTGAAAAATGCAGAGCGTCGAGTCCGGCCGCCAGGGCTGCGTCCACATCTGAGGCTTTATTATCACCTGCATGCAACCAGCTTTCCGGGCTGGCTTTCAGTACTTCTTTTACGTGTAAAAACAATTTACCGCTTTGCTTGGTAACGCCGGTTTCAGAGGATACAAAAAGCGGTAACTGACAAAGATCTTCATTCCCCCTGAAAAAAATCTCACGGATTTGTGCGGCAGAAAAGTACATATCGGAAATGAGTGCAACCTGAATCCCCTGCTCTTTAAGTTGCCTGATCACATCAACAAGCACTGTGTTAACCACACTTATCTGCGTTTCCGCCTCACACTCAGCCAACGCCAGTGCACTGCGTAATGCAGGAGAAAAGGGCATAGCGGAAAAAATTTGCTCAAACTGTATGTCTTCACGTTCATTGTGTAGCTGTCTGGCCAGTGCTTCAGCGTGGACACGTAACGAGGGATAATCGGGAGCAGGCACCCTGTGTCCGGCAAAAATGCTGCTATCTATGAGACTGAAAACCTGAAGGGGATCTGAGACGTGCCTGAAAATCAGGGTATCGAATATATCGAATGTAACGGTTTTTATTTGCCTGCCGCTGACACGCTGAAGAATGTGCCGGTAAATATTCATATCGACGTATCCGCGACTGAAGTGCCGGCACGATGGAACGCCACATAGCCATCTTCTAATTGCCTGCGGATTACAGGCCCGTGTACCTGTGCAAAGAGCTGCTGGTACGTATGATAAGCATGCTGAATTGCAGTTACTTCCTGCACCTGACAAACATTAAAAAAACGATCAACAACATATCCCCCTGCAGGCAATTCTGTCACGTCCAGAATATGACTGACGACATGGATAGCATCCTGTCCGGCTTCTGAACCGGCATATTGGGCACAGCTGATAATTCTGGCCTGAGGCCAGACCTGAAGGATTTGTCCTGTCACTGCAGTATAATTGTCAGGTTCATCACACACCACCAGCCTGATCCAGTCCTCACCAATGGCATTCCGCCAGCAATACTCAGACTTTGCCAAAATGTTCTTCGGCTGAGCGTACCACTGCCCCATGGCAAAATCATAGACAGACAGATTACTGCTGAGCGATTGTGAAGACTGTCCCTTGCGACTGGCCCAGAATGCTTGTCTGGGGAGCTCACTTAGCCTTACAGCGATAAATGAATCAAAAGACTCTTCGGTCAGATACTTCGCAAAATACCTCAGCCGGTTACGCTCAAAGTAATAATTACTGAATGTATTGGTGGCGTGAACTGCTCCCATCTTATGCTGAACACGGGCACTGGCAATAGCGTGGACTTCAAAACCGGCCTGCTTCACCCGGGTACACCAGTCCATATCGTCCCAGTAGATAAAATGGGCTTCATCGAACACGCCCGCTTCGCGGATTATCTCTGTACGTGTGACCAGACAACAGGCAGGTACATAATCGCAGACCACAACGTCAGGTAGTGCAGAGTCATCTTTGTGGCCCTTTAATGGCGTTTTCACACCATAGTTTTCCCAATCTATAAATGCACCGAGTTCCTGCAAAATGTCCGGATCATCCATGGTGCAGATTTTGGCACCGGCAACGCCCACCTCTGAATGGGCCTGTAAGTACGCAACCAGTTTGGGCAAGGTGTCAGTGTCGAGAAGAATATCGTTGTCCAGCAAGGCCACATAATCGCAACCGGTTTCCACTGCTGCACGCATGCCGGTGGCAAAGCCCCCTGCTCCGCCGGTGTTTTCCGCTTTTGCAATCAGCGTCACCTGTTTGCCGTACTCGTTTTCAATCATCTGCTGACTGCCGTCGGTGGAGGCATTATCCACCACGATCACATTGATACTCAGTGAATCAGATTGTATGGCCAACAGAGAATCGAGGCAGCCTTTCAGGTAGTCTTTTTTATTGAAGTTGCATATCACTGCGGTCAGGGAGACTGTCATCATGCACTCCCCTGACGAATAAAGGCTTTCACTTTTGACGGGTTTGCCCGGTTGCCAAACGCAAACCGGTGGCGTTCATCGAAGAAGTAGCCGGTTGCAGCCGACTTTTCTATCCACTCAACAAATTTCACATCATTATCTCTGAACAGAAAGTACAGCGCCGCAGCAAACTGATGATGGGCAATACCCTGCTGAATAATGTCAGGCTCTACACCGAATTGCGCAGCCTGTTCACAAGCAAGACAGATATCCCGCAGGCTTTGCTCACGGCGCTCTGCACTACGCTGCGTTTGCGCGCCAAAGCTGTCAGGATGAATACGGTAACGCCCCAGTACGTCCGGCATGAAGTCGATGCGGGCATTCAAGAAACCGGCGTTTAAAATATAAAACGGATAATCCAGAATAATGCGGCACTCTGTCGCAATGGTGCAGGCAAGATGGTTATGCCGGCGGAACATCACACTGCTGGCCTGCATGTAGGTGCCGTAGCGGATAAGGTGAGTGATGTCTGACTGTGGTGGTATGTGCTGCCAGTTGTAGAAAGTCTGACTGTACAGGCGAATGGTTTCATTAGTTTGCGAATCAAACATATCAGACTCATGAAACACCATCTGGCATTCAGAGTGATGATCGAGATAATCCACCTGCTTTTGCAATTTACCCGGTGAGGCAACATCATCGCCGTCCAGGTAAGCAATGTATTTGCCTCCTGCTTCACCAAGCAGGGTTTTCATATTTTCAGCCAGTCCCGCATTCTGCGTTTTAAAGATGGCGTTTAAGTGACTGAACTCCTGACACAGCGCTTCAATTTCTTCGCGGGTGTGGTCAGAGGATGCATCGTCACACACTACCACTTCATAATCGAAATCGACATGCTGATCCAGAACTGAACGCAGGCACTCCCCGATATAACGCTCAAGATTATAAGCCGGTACAATGACTGACAGTTTCATTCAAACACCACTTTTCTGCCTAACTGGCTAAACAAATCATATCCGTCCCAGTCCGGAGAAAAAGCAAGTGCATTCCCCAGAGGTACTACCCTGTCTATTCCCTGTATCGGCAACGCGCGGATAATCTTAAAAAGTGCTTCTTTTTCAAAGCCGGCGTAAGACAAAGTCTGCCAGCCTGCGTGGTCGTAACCGGCAATCGCCTGTACATCATCAATATGAATACAGAACAGCGTACTATGCCCCTGATGGCGTTCCAGCAAAGCATGGTGCCAGTGATTAATATGTACAAGAGACAGATCACCGCATTGCTCTGCTGTACTTGCCGCACCATCAGCAATACACCACTGGGCAAGCACTAGCTGCTCGTTGCGCTGCACCATTGAAGGGGCGTGCTGAACCGCGATGCCCGACAGGGCGCGGGTCAATGTGTTCCAGTTTTGCTTTTCTCCCGTCCAGAACAGAATACATGGGGAAGAACATGCCTGTTGCTGAAACATATCGCATTCACGCCACAATGCTGATGCAACGCCTTCTGCCTTTTCATCAGCACTTTGCGCACCGTCACTATTTAATGCATCTACATTGATCAGTGCTGCTGAAAATCGATCGGCAAAACTGATATCCCGGCATCTTGGCTTACAGGATAACCCGCGTATTTGCCTCACGCTGTCGTCTCCGCCCCATAACACTCTGGCATCCGCCAGCATGCTCACTGCCGGGCCGGCAGGGTCATCCCGCTCAAAATGGATAAACTGATTGCCGGCATGGAGGGCAGCATGTTCCGGTAGCAACAGCAAGTAGCGTAACTTTTCCAACAGAACTGTTTGCACATCACTGTCTCTGCCCGATACCCGTACCAGATTTCTGTTGCCCATCAACAAGGCGCAAATCCAGCTGTAGATAAACATGGTGTCCACATTCGCCGGTGTGTAATGCACCACCAGTCCCAGCGGACGGTAACTTTGCTTTGCTATATTGGCTGTCAGCGCATTCAGATTACCTTGTCTGAGCCAGTGACCCAGCGCTATGAGTTCAGGATACTGGCGGCAGTCTGATGATGTCATGAGCTGGCGCGACAACGCAGTAGTCAATACCAGCACGTCAGCGGCACTGACAGGAAGATTTTGCGCACTGATTGCCGGCAACGCATCAGCGGAGACTGGCTCCAGCCGGATTAAATCTTTAATCACACAGCACCTCCGGCAGTATCACTGCAACCCCGCAATTCTGCTTTCGGCAACCGTCCCGTGACTTCGAAATAACGTCCTTTACGCCCGCAGGCACAATCGTCTTCCCCCATAATTCTGCCACGATCTTCAGTTAGTAAACTGTAGCCGGGATAACTGTGAGGCAACGCCGATATAACCTGAATAATACCGGGTTCGTCAGGGCCGCAGATTGCCAGCGTACGGGGATCGCGGATCACCACTTCTGCCAGAGAAGGTGCATGTAAGTGGCCTTCTTCACATTCCACAAATACACTGCCTACCTGCTCTGCCATACCGTAAAAGTTATGCACTTTTGTGATGCCGGTTACTGCGCGCACGGTATCTTTAAACTGGAGGTTACTAACCTGTTTGTCCTTAAGCTTTTTCCATCCGCCACTGTGAATAAGGATCCCGTCAGATAAGTTAAGCGCAATACCGTCTGCTTTAAGCGCTTCCACGAAGTGTAACCACACCATAAAGGTAAAGCCGAACACCAGCACCGGTTGTCCGGCATACTTATCTGCAAATTCCTTTACCGCCTGATGATTCAGCGACATATCGGTGTTCAGTGCATAAGTATGTCCGCGACCAAAAAAAGCCATGCCGCCGATGCCGGCTCCCCGGGCTGAGAGATGAGGGCTTTTCAGTACATCCGGCGAATCAATGATCAGCATAGGCAAACGCTGTTTACCAATAAATTGCTGCATGATGGTGACCAGCGCTTTGGATTGCCTGGCACTGGTTTGTTTATCCAGAGTCACTTTCGCCGTCACCTGACCGGTCGTTCCGGATGACTGCAAGCTTTTAAACACATTTTGGGGTGCCACGCTGCTTAGATGCATCAGTTTGAAAAGCCGCACAGCCAGATAGGGTAAGTCGCTGTATTCATGGAAATTATCCGCAGACGACGCGAAAAGCTGATGATATGCATCACAATGTGTCAGATGATGCTGATGCAGCAATGACGTGACATGACACAATAAGCGACTTTTCTCTGCCTGAGGCAGGCCATACACGGGTTCGCTGAGCAGCAGGTTATACGCGTCTTCATAGGATTTTGGAAAAGGCGCGGAATCAGCCGTTATCATGCTTATCCCTTCCTGCTTTCAAAATAGCCTGATAATTTGTTTTTCCGTTACCCAGCAACGGCCAGTCTGAAAACGCCCGTACCGTTAAGTAGGCAGGCGGCGCGGATACCAGAGATTTAAGACAACTTTCCGCTTCTGACATCTCATTTTCCCGGCATGCTGTGACAAGAAAGTTGTCCTCACCAGCCACTTTAACTTCCAGACCCTGCTCTGCAAATAAAGCCTCCAGTCCGTCCAGATTCACCCGTTCACCGGCCAGTTTAATAATGCGTTTCAGACGGCCTGTTATGGTGTAGTCGCCATCTTCATCGAAAAAGGCTAAATCGCCGGTATGAAGCACCGGGGGAGGAGTAAACACTGCCAGATCGGTATGATCAGACACATACCCCAGCATGACATTTTTTCCTTCATACAGCAGTTCACCTGTTACGCCGGGCTCACTGATAAGCCGGCCATATTCATCACAAAGTGACAATTTGCCGCCCGGTATCGCTTTACCTGCTGCTGAAGGTTTGCTCAATACGGTATGTGGTTCGAGATATGCCATTCTCGCGGTCGCCTCTGTTTGTCCGTACATGATGAAACATTGCTTGTTATACTTATCGGCATATTCAGCGAGGGTTTTAACCCCGGCTTCTTTGAGCTTGCCACCAGCCTGAGTGAAATAAGTAAGTTCCGGCAATAATTGGCGGTCAAACCGTAAGCGCAGCAGCATTTCATAAAAAGACGGTACGCCGGACAGTGACGTCACCGCTTCATCTTTAAGCAACGTCCAGAATGCACGGTCCATTGGCGTAAGTGAAGTCAACCTGACTGTCGCCCCTTTTGCCAGATGGGTATTTAGTACCGACAACCCGTAGGAATAAGAGAGTGGCATGGTAAGCAGGGTTTTATCTTCTGATGTAACAGGAAGATAAGAACAGATAGAGGCCGTATTCGCAGCAAGGTTTTCACGGGATAAAGCAACAAACTTTCCACCGCCGGTTGAACCCGATGTGGTAAGCAACAGTGCCAGTTCCCCGGCT
This sequence comes from Alteromonas sp. ABH4_456, assembly GCF_056160645.1. Classification (NCBI taxonomy): domain Bacteria; kingdom Pseudomonadati; phylum Pseudomonadota; class Gammaproteobacteria; order Alteromonadales; family Alteromonadaceae; genus Alteromonas; species Alteromonas sp. ABH4_456. The sequence goes on along the minus strand of NZ_JBSWXO010000004.1, from coordinate 172,214 downwards.
ACAGGTATGCATCGCTGGTGTTTTACGGTCAGGCTGTTGTCTGCCACCAGCAAATTGGGGGTGAGCCTGGTGATTAATGCCTGTTGTCCCGCTGCGGACAAACCAGGGTGAAACAGCACCAAAGGAAAGCCCGATTTCAGACAGGCCAGGTAGCAACTTACAGAATTAACATTGCTGCACATTGCCAGCGCCACTAACGGTCGCTCCACGGTGCTACTGAGTTTTTCCTGCCACTCTGCAATATGCTTTTGCAGCACAGTGTAAGAGCAGCTCCCGTCGTCTGTGATCAGTGCCGCCTTATCACTGTTGCAGGCAAACACATCCTCTGGGAACACAACGCTCACGGATAAAATAACCCGTCCACGGGCAAGGTATGACCCGTCGTATAAGCCGACTGACGGGACAGTAAAAATACAACAGCCCGCGCCACATCACCGGCACGGCCAGCCCTTTTCATGGTAATTCTGGCTTCAACTTCAGCCCTGGCATCCTCTTCATAATGCGCGGTAAGTCCTGTATCGATGAAGCCCGGAGATACCGCATTCACACGGATCCCCACTGCCGCCAGTTCTTTCGCCAGCGATTTGGTTGCTCCGCTCAGCGCAGCTTTACTGGCACCGTAGGCACTCATGCCTGTAGCCCCCATTTCGCCAATCTGAGAAACAATGTTCACAATACTGCCATGACGGTGGCGCGCCATTAAGCGGCTGGCCAGTTGCATATGCTGATAAGGGGCCAGAAAGTTCACATTCAACTGGGACTTCAGCGCGTCCATACCGCTTACGGTAAAAGCGGCCTCTTCCATAATGCCGGCATTATTAACCAGGCCGGTTAACGGACCGATATCACTTTGATTCTGTTGTTTCTGAATTTGACGAAAGGCATCTTTAACCGCTTTTTCGTCAGTCACGTCATAGTTCAGCGGGATCACCCGTGATTCATACTGATTTACCAGCGCAGCCAGTTTGGCTTCATTGCGCCCGGCAGCAAATACTGCGGCACCGGCCTGCACGCACTCATTAACAATGGCACGACCAATATCACCGGTAGCCCCTGTTACCAGTACCGAGCCACCTTTAAGCAGGATAGATTCAGAATTGGACGTCATACTTTGTCAGGATCTCTTTCGCTTTGCCCACGGAACTCATATCAATAATGTCGTCAGTATCGAGCATGACATCAAAGGTGTTTTCCAGCTCGGAGATCAGGATCATGTGTGCAGTAGAATCCCACTCTTTAATAGTGTTGTAGGTCAGTTCATCCGTGACCTGCTCTGCACCGATCCCCAGAGCCTGAACAAATGACTGTACGAGCTTTTGCTGATTATCCACAAAAAACCTCTTTATTGACTAAGACTTGCGCGGACGCGACAAGAAAGATTTCAATGTTACAGTTTGCCGCTCATAGGCCTCTTTTTGCAAGCGCAAGCGCACAAAATCGTCCTGACCGCTGATTTCATAGCCCAACTGACGGTTATATTTCAGTGCGGCGACGTTATCCGGTTTTACCGCCGCCGAAAATTCGGTCACATTGAAATGGGAAAAACAATAATCATACATCGCCAGAGTGGGAGCGAAAGCCAGAATGTTACCCTGATAATCGGGTTCACCAATATATAAACCGGGCTCTAATACCCGGGCGGAGACTACCGTCTCTCCGATGACCGGCACTTTCACATTGGTTGAGCCAACAGGCCGACCTTTGTATTCGATAATCCAGTGCATCTGATACGGGTCGTGACTGATTTTTTGAAACCATGCAGCTTGTTGCTCCGCAGTGATGAGTGATGTCGACACCATCTTCTCACGCACGAAGTCGCTGTTCCGCCACTGCCTTAATTTATCCAGGTCGCCCTCTTCAAGCGGCCTTAAGGTAACCTGCCATGCTTTAATACGTGGTGCCTTAACAGCTGACTCCTGCCTCATGGCTGAATGACCTCTGCGATAGCATTAAGGACATTAAACGCACCGTCAGCGTGATACTTACCTTTTACTGCCTGCTGCATAGCTTCCAGCTTACCGGGTTGCTGCCAGAGTGCATGCACTGTGCGGGCAATCTCGTCAACAGGCACATCGCCGGTACAATCAAAGGTGGTACACCAACCTTCCTGCTGAGCCTGCTCAGTCGCCGTTCTCTGGTTTTCTGCCACCATCAGCAGTACTGAAGGTGTTTCGCAGACGCCCAGTTCAAATTGACTGCCTCCGGCGGCACTGACAGCAAGCTTACTGTGCCGCCACACATCGGCCATATCCTGACAATTATGTATATGCTGAATCGCCAGCGGACTCGCCTTTATTGCCTCATTCAGCGCACTGATATTATTAAACGCCGCTCCGGTAATTACCCGGACCGGCACATCATCAAGTACATCAGACAACGCATTGATTAACGGGACGGTCAACCCTTTCGGATCGCTGCCGCCGATACAAACGGCGATGCCAAAGCGCTTATCCTGTGGCGGGTTGACTCCCCGTTGAAATTCTCGTCTCATCAAACGGTAATCAGGCCCGGAACAAATTTTTACTGCCGAATTAATTTCCAGATATTGCGCATCCAATGACGAAGTGGTGCTGTTTACCACCAGCGAGGCCTGCGCGACCTGACTAAGCTGCCCGTCATCCATGACCACCACAGGGATCCCTGCCCCGCGCAGTCCGCTCAATGAAACAGCCGGAATATCGTAGCCGTCAACCACAACAGCTGAGGCATTCATGCGCTGTGCCTGTTCTGTCAGCCAGCGACTTTCTTCATCACTGCCACAGGAAACTTCCGTCACCGGATAAATCCAGTCGTTTCTTGCTACAGCCAGCGCCCTGCCGCCTTTATCTGTAAAAAAATGGCAGGGAATATCGTAGCTTCCGGCCGCCTGAGCCAGTGCCAGCGAACGCATCAGATGTCCCATTCCAATCGCGGGCGACACACTGACTCTGAATACAATAGGTCTCACTTAAACGTTCTCACTTCAGGACTCTCATTTCTCCAGATGTTCCCACTTGAGCGCGGTGCCTTTTTTCAACGCGGTACGGGCTTTACTGCCGAGGACTTCCTGCCAGTGCTTTGGCGCAAGGCCAAAAGCCGGCCGGACGATTTTCAGGTTAGACTCATCCAGCGTGTCACCAATATTCACATCTGCGCTTATATAAATTGAGCGGCGGTATTGTTTTGCCGCTTCCTCAGCCTGACTGCCTCCGTAACGAACCTGCCCCATGCCTTGCCAGGCACGCTCAGATTCTGTTACCAGCATTTTGAGCTCTGCAGGCTCCAGTGAAAAAGCCGCATCCACACCACCGGCGCTGCGATCCAACACGAAATGTTTTTCAATAACAGTGGTGCCCAGCGCGACGGAAGCCACTGCCACACCGATACCGCCGGTGTGATCACTCAGTCCCACCTGACAGTGAAAAGCGCTGCGCATATTGGGAATAGTGTTCAGATTAGTATTGCCGGGGTCTGCCGGATAGGTGCTGGTGCACTTCAGCAGCACGATATTGTCACACCCGTTGCGGCGGGCACAGTGAACGGCCTGCTCAATTTCAGCAAGGCTTGCCATGCCCGTAGACATGATCAGGGGCTTCCCTTTACTCGCGGCCCGGGCGATAAGGGGTAAATCAGTCAGCTCGAACGACGCAATTTTAAAACACGGCACGTCCAGACTGTCGAGGAAATCCACAGCTTCACCATCGAAGGGAGAGCTGAAAGCGAGCATACCCAGCGCCTTTGCCCGGTCAAACAGCGGCTTGTGCCACTCATAAGGCGTTGCCGCTTTTTGATATAACGCGTGCAAAGATTCGCCATGCCACAAACTGTCTTTTTCTGAAATCACGAAATCGTCGGTAGCTACATCCAGCGTCATGGAGTCGGCGGTGTAGGTTTGCAATTTAATAGCATGGGCACCGGCTTCAGCTGCAGCATCCACCATCGCGCAGGCAAGGTCAAAGTCCTGACTGTGGTTGCCGCTCAGTTCTGCAATAATAAACGGAGGTTCATCCGGGCCGATTAAACGGTCACCAATTTTTACATCATGCACGGGCATTCCCCTCTAAGATATTCATCACGCCCTGTGCGATCTGCTCAGGTTCAACAGCCACATCTGACATGTCAGTGGCATACTCGGGCATCAGCGTTCTGGGATCGACATTGCCGCTGATAACCAGAGACGGCGTACCGGTTGCTGTTGCCAGCCACTGCGGTGCAGAAGGTACGGTTATCAGTAACTGACTTGCTTTGAGTTGTGATAACGTCTGACGCATAGAGCAACGCCCGTCAAAACCGGTCCAGACATGAACGCCCTGTGCATCAAGAAGCGCTTTGAGCGCCTCTCCGTGGGGGTAATTCCGCTCCGCAGTTCTTGCGCCTGTCGCCATGGCAACCACAGGCTGATTGAGACCGGCAAGATGACTGTCGGCTTCTACATCAATGGTCATGTCCATGTCGATAGTGCTGAATCCGCAACAACGTCTGAGATAAAATTCAGGATACCCCCGCTCAGGTACCTGTCCGTACTCCCACCAGGTTGTATGCCATTGTGCCATGCTCATCCAGCTGCTTTGCATATACTGAGCAGGTAAATTAACGTAATCCGGCGACAGAGTTTGCTTCTGAAATTTATCAACGAGTTCAGCCACACTGATACTCATGGTATTACCAACCACTGGTTCACCGGCATCTTTTAAGAAGCGGGCGAGGAAACACGGCATAAACCACGTGTCGAGATTGATGATCTGAGTATATTCTTCAGCCAGGATCTGTTCAGCCAGCCCGAGAAACGTTTGCATGGCATCTACGATGTTTTCCGGCCACTCTCCCTGTTTCAGCGCGTGAACGGTAATGTCCGGTTCTGCCAGCTTCAGTAACTCCTCACCGGCGGCATAAGTCAGTGCGTGAATACTGGCTCCGGGGAATTTTGTTTTTACGTAGCGGATAGCCGGGATCCCCACACAGGTGACATCGCCAAGTCCCAGCATTCTGATTATGAGTATTTTTTCCTGCATAAATTTATTCTGTCTTTATATACGCGCGGTACATGAGTTCAGCCCTTTCCCAGTCCTCCGGTGTGTCAATATCCTGTACCAGATGGCGGGGCAGGATCACGGGAATACTGGTAGGCGCAAACATAGGCTTATCTGTCAGCCAGGCAGAAGCTTTCCCCCAATAGAACTGGCCGGCATCGTGAAAACTTTCGGTCAAATCCTGAGAACGGGTGGCCATTTTGCTGGCATCGAAAGGAAGCACGCCTTTGCCATGTAACCGGATTGCACGTTGGATTGGGAATGGAAACGTTGTGACTGAAAAAGCAAAGTACATGTCAGGATTGTCGTTCAGCCGTGACAACCCTTCTTTCAGGTATGTGGCACTTAGAAAAGGCGCTGTGGCATAGATACAACATACGTTGTCTACCTGCCCCTTATCGTCCTGATAAGAATCAATAGCATGACATACTACCGGCGCAGTGCCGGTGAAATCATCAGCCAGCGACGCCGGGCGACGGATAACATAACTGGCACCGTACTTTTCTGCGATAGCGGCAATTTCTTCACTGTCGGTGGATACGACAATATCATCGAAAACAGCGGCTTTCAGCGCCGCTTCAATAGAATAAGCAATGAGCGGTTTACCGGCAAAATTCCGGATATTTTTACCTTTTATCCGTTTGCTGCCGCCCCGTGCCGGAATAATGGCAATGTTCACAGTAATACCTCTTTCAGACAGTCAATCACCTTTTGCTGCTCGCCGTCTGTGAGTAAAGGATATAAGGGCAACGTCAGTGCACCCAGGTAATATTGTTCACTGACAGGAAAGTCACCTGCGCCAAATCCTAAAGCCTGATAATAAGGATGAAGATGTATAGGGATGTAATGAACATTTACGCCGATACCAACGGCTCTCAGGGTATTAAAAATGGCTGTGCGCTGCGCCGGTTCCACTTCAATCATATAAAGATGCCACGCACTGTTGTCATCAAACAACGGACGTTTTACCGGCAATGACGCCAGTGTCTCATGATATCTGGCTGCTCTGGTGCGTCTTTCTGCGACAAAACTGTCCAGTCTGCCCATTTGTGCCACACCTAAAGCAGCGTGCAAGTCACTCAGCCGGTAGTTAAAGCCTAAATGTATTTGCGCGTAGAACCAGGGTTCATCGTCATGCCCTGCCGGCAAGGTCGTCGGATCTTTAGTAATGCCATGACTGGCATATAAACGAAGTTTATCCGCCAGCACCTGAGATTTCGTCAACACCGCGCCGCCTTCAGCTGTCGTCACTGATTTCACCGGATGAAAACTGGTCACGACCATGTCGGAGTAAACACAGGAGCCGACACGGTTTCCCGCGGCATCTTTACCTCCCAGAGCGTGGGCAGCGTCTTCAATGATCGTAATTTTCAGCGGGCGACATAAATCAGCAATCGCTTTCATGTCACAGCTACTACCCGAAAAATGCACAGCAATAAGCACGTCAGGCAAGTTACCGGCAGCAGAAGCTTTTTCCAGTTTAGCCGCAAGGGCATCCACACTTAAATTACGGGTGACAGGGTCAATGTCGACAAAATCCACAGTAGCCCCGCAATACAACGCCGCATTGGCAGAAGCCGCAAAGGAGTTCGGGACTGTCCATACTAAATCTCCGGCTCCCACGCCGGCGGCCAGACAAGCAATATGAAGTCCTGACGTGCCGCTGTTACAGGCGACTGCATATTTTGCCCCGGTATAGTCACACAAGGCCTGCTCAAAGGCAGGGACCTGCTTGCCCTGGGTCAGGAACTCATTTTCCAGCACCTGTACCACGGCATCCACATCTTCTTTAGCAATAGTGTGTTTACCGTAAGGGATCATGAGGTGAGCTTATCCAGTTCGCGAAGCTCTTTCACTGACAGAAAATGTGGATTTTTACCGGAATGATATTCAAACTTTTCTTCTGCGGCTTTACCACGCTCACCGGTGCGATTTTTGAAGTAATCCACATTCTTATCGAAGAAGGTAATGGCCGGCGCGATAACAAAGTGGTCATCGAACTCAATAGAATGATGTGCCATTTCTTCAGGCACCATCACCTCGTGAAGCTTTTCACCTGGGCGTATACCAATGGTTTCGTATTCCCGTTTACCGCTCATAGCTTCCACCAGATCGACGATACGGATTGAGGGTATTTTAGGAACGAAGATTTCTCCTCCCTGCATGCGGGAGAAGTTTTTAATTACGAATTCCACCCCTTCATCCAGAGTGATCCAGAAACGGGTCATTTCCGGATGAGTCACCGGCAATTTGTCACGGCCTTCACTGAGCAACTGACGATAAAAAGGAACTACCGAGCCGCGGGAGCCGACAACATTGCCGTAGCGTACTACCGAGAACCTTGCACCGTTGGCTCCGGATATATTATTGGCTGCTACAAAGAGTTTATCCGAAGCCAGCTTCGTTGCGCCATACAGGTTAACCGGATTAGCGGCCTTATCGGTGGATAACGCAATGACCCAGGATACTTTATTGGCTATGCAGGCATCGATGACATTTTGCGCGCCGTTGATATTGGTCTTTATACACTCATTAGGATTGTATTCTGCCGCCGGTACCTGCTTCAGTGCTGCCGCATGGACCACGTAATCCACATCTTTCATGGCAGTGATCAGACGTTCTTTATCTCTGACATCACCAATGAAGTAACGCATGCAGCTGTCATTGAAGCGCTGCTGCATTTCAAACTGTTTCAATTCATCGCGGGAATAAATGATGATTTTTCGGGGTGAGTAATTTTTGAGTAAGTGACTGACAAACTTTTTCCCAAAAGAGCCTGTACCACCGGTAATCAAAATATTTTTATCATTGAACATATTCGTGTTCCCACAAAGCGTGAGCCCTAAGGCTGCAAGTCAAGATTCAGCGCATCATACAGCCAGACTTAACGGTATTTTTTTACCGCCTTCTGGCTTCTCAGAAATTGGCTGACATCGTCTTTAGCTGATTTTAGCAAAGTCTGCGCCATTTCTTTTAACATATTATTGACGGTAACTTCCTGTTCTGCAAAAGATCTTGCCGTTTCAGGGTCTGAATTTTCAAGGTGGGATTGAATAACCGTATCACGCCGGGTCATCAAAGACAGCAAAGTGCTGTAGCGGGCTTCTTCGTCATCGTCCGTCAGGCACTGCAGGATTTCAGCATTAATGTCTGCCAGCGCCTGAGGAGTAAACTCATGATTTAATTGTATATTCACACGGCCTGTCGTTTTTGACGCTGTGCTTCGTACGCTTCCTCTTTAGCGGCTTGAGGAATCTGTACCCAGGCATCACGAATGGGAGTTAACAGGCTAATCACTTCATCCAGGATCTGCAAGTCATTCCGTACGTGAGCTTCCCCGGTTCTCTCAATCATATACTCATAAAGTGAGTACATGTTTTCAGCAACTTCTCCGCCCACATCCAAATCCAGTGTGTCACGAAGATTCATCAGAATAGCCGTCACGCGGGAAAGAAACTCAGATTTAGCGGCAAATTCTTTACGCTCCATTGCGCCTTTTGCAAACGCTAACCGGTCCAGTGCGCCTTGCATCAACATAAGCGTCAACTTATGGGGATCAGCATTTGCGATATCTTGTTTCAGGTTACCCTTGCGGTATGCGTTTATGCCTGTCAGTGCCATTATAATTCCTCACTTATCACAGAGATGCCAGCAGTGCAGAGCCTGTCGAATTCAATTGCGAAACGGTCTGGTCGAGGGCCAGATATTTATCCCGCAATATTTGTTCGTAGTTTGCCATTCTTAATTCCAGACGCTCACGATCATCATAAAGCTGCTCCCGGTCATCCTTCGCTGCACGCTCTCTTAAACTGATTAATCCACTGTATGACGTGTATTGATCAGTGAACTCATAGAGTTTAACGGCAATACCTTCGTTTTCATCAGTAAATAATTTGGCTATTTCGTCAAAATTATCTTCAAGTGCATCTTCAAGGCGCTCATTACCGGAACCCAGACCGAAATCTGTGTCACCGATTTCCAGCTCACCATCGGAATTAAGCTCTACACCCAACTGGAATAAACCGCCAAGCGCAGAGGATGAAACACTGCCGCCGACAATCGAACCCAGTCCGGTCATGATGCCCCGCATCAGCGAGTCGCCGGCAAGATCACCATCGTCTTCCAGTTCAGATTCACCGTAACGGGTAAGGTTCTGCAACTCTTTGATGACACCGTTATAGGTGTCGACGAAATCACGGATCTTTTTATCAAGGCCGTCACGGTCATAACCGACTTCTAATGTTGATGTCTGAAAACTCAGACCATCAGCGGATTTTGGCGACACGCGCTCCGCTTCAAAAGAAACGTTCTGGATAGTGTTTTCAAATTCGTTGGTACTGCTCTCTACCACGATACCGTCGATGGTAGCCCGTGCATTGGTCGCAGACGTGATATTAGACGAAGAGATTAAACCGGCAGAGGTTGAGCTGCTTGTTGCCACACGGTTAAGTTCCGCCGCCCCGGTATCGTTGACAATTTCCAGATCATTACCGTCTCCGGTCACATCAGATGTGAAAACCAGCTTAGGACCGGCCGATGTGCCCGTGTCGATAATATTGGCATTAACACCGAAATTATCTTCACTATTGTTAATAGCTTCCCGCAACTGCGCCAGAGTCATACCGGCAGACACGTTGATAGTAAAGGAATCGCCGGATGCCCCTACATTAAACGTCAGGGAACCTGAACCGGAGCTCAGTACAGCATCGGAAGAAGAAGAGAAATTACCGTCATCAGTGACAATACGGCTGCCCGTTGCCAGCTGCTCTACGGCAATTTCATAGCTGCCCCGCAGGGCAGAATTTGATGCATCTGCAGAGAGGATCTCTACATCTTCATCAGGATTGGTAATAGTAGGCTCACGACCATTGATGTCGTTATCGCTGCGCAGTTTATCCACTGCGTCTTTAAAATCGGACAATAAGGATTTAACCTGCCCGAGACCAGAAATTTCAGCTTCAATACGATCTTCACGCTCATTCAGGCGCTCTTCTTTCGGCGTCCTTTCGGCCTCAAGCAGTTGCGTGACCAGATCGTCAAGCGCAAGTCCGGAACCAACACCTAACGATTGAATAGTCATTTGCTTACCTCATTTAAACTTTGTTGTTTACCAGCACTCCTACACTGCTGCCAACATCTTCCTGCAAGGTTTTAATCCGTTCCGCAAGCTTTAACACTTCATCGGACGGGATCTGCCGGATGACATCACCAGACTCAGAATCTTTAACAGTAACCACTGAACGATTAGTATTTTCGTCAACGGAAAATGCCAGGTTTCGATTCTGAACCTGTAGGAATGCTTCTACCTCACGCGCAGCAACTTCGATGTCTTGCTGAGCCTGACCCTCTCTGCTTACTATATCGGCAGCATCGGTCACACCTTGAGCATTTCGGGAAGAATTACGCTCTTCCTGTTGCTTCTCAGTTGCTGACGCATCCTGGTTTGCAGGGGCAGGTGTTTGCACACGTTGAGACTGCACTTCTGTAAGGTTTGAAGCAGCAAAATTTTGGCCAACTTGTAAATTTGCAATTTCCACGTTTACCTCCATTCTCAAACGGCTCAGACGGGAAACAGAACTCCCTGTTTCCCCTTAGCCTTTCAAGTACGGCTTTCTACTATTATCCTAGCAGAGACAGAGCTGTTTGTGGACGCTGATTAGCCTGACTCAGCACAGAAACAGACGCCTGCTGGATGATCTGATTACGGGTCAGTTCTGCAGTTTCAGACGCAAAGTCAGTATCACGGATACGTGAACGTGCAGTTGACAGGTTTTCAGAAATACTGCTCAGGTTACGAATAGTAGACTGGAAGCGGTTTTGCAATGCACCCAGGTCAGCCCTTGCAGCACCGATAGTAGAAATGGCGTTATCAATGGCCGTTAAGGCGGATGTTGCGCCGTCTACAGTAGCAATTGACAATGTACCAACGCCCAGACCGGAAGCACCGTAACCGCCACTGCGTGACAGGTTAACACTGATAGTCTGACCAGCATTTGCACCTACCAGGAACGCGGCAGAATAACCGCCTTTCAGCAGGTCAACACCACCAAACTGAGTGTCGGTAGAAATACGGGAAATTTCAGTTTGCAGTGCTGCCACTTCTTTTTGCAGCGCCGCGCGATCAGCTGAGCTATTAATACCGTTTTGTGACTGAACAGCAAGCTGACGGATACGCTGTAAACTGGTTGTTACCTCAGCTAACGCACCTTCAGTAGTCTGCGTTAATGAGATAGCATCATTTGCGTTACGCACGGCCTGGTTTAAGCCCTGAACCTGCGTAGTCAGACGATCTGAAATTTGCAGACCGGCTGCGTCATCAGCAGCACTGTTAATGCGGAAACCTGACGACAGTCTTTCAAAAGATGTGCTTAGCTTATTGCCTACATCGAACAACTGACGCTGTGCGTTGAGAGCAGAAGCATTTGTATTTACGTATAAAGACATTTGAATACCTCCTGGGGATCCGTTGCATACAATGCTACAATCAAATCCTTCCTGTTCAGATTCTCCGGGTCACTACTCCCATTGAATCCCCTCTTAGCGAACACATTCGGTGAATCGCATTAAAGTAATTAAATTACCCCTCAGCTATAGGTATCGGCGACTTCTTGAGGATCTTTAGCTTTTTTTCGAAAAAATTTAAAATAATTTTATGCTATTGATTTATAAAGATTTTACATAATTAAAAACAGCTAAAATGTAGTTTTAGAGGAGTATTGATAAAGATATTTAGTTTGCGAACGGGCAAAAATGTGCAAAATAGAAAAGTATAACTGGCACAACTTGTGTATCTGAGAAAATACACAACTGATGCAAACGCCAACAATTTGACAATTAGTTGGCACAGGAAATGCTAAGATTAGAATGAATACTTCAGGTATGAAAATAATGCCGGGGGATTCATCATCGACGTTTGATGAAAAAGTTTCGCTCTTAAAAAGAGAAGCAAATTACGGTGTTCCGGTACATCCTTTAAAAAAGGCCGGAACAGATGTTCCGGCCAATTTGCTCACGTTAGGAGATAGAGCAAACTTTTAAAATGTTTCCAGTCGGCTGGCAGGAAAATTAGTAGAATTAACTGGCCTCTCAACCAACACTTCTACCTCTCAGTCCTGTTAGCCGGCGTTTTCTTGCTACGGCCCCCACTCGGGGGCCGTTTTTCATGGGCTGGCCTCTCATTTCCTACCCCCCCATTTTTTTACCCTTTATAATTACGCAGGGTATAGCGCTCTATTCCTTATTAACCTCCGAGCAGAGATAACGCTGCCTGCGGACGCTGGTTTGCCTGTGACAGTATAGTTGTACTTGCCTGTTGCAGGATCTGATTGCGGGTAAGCTCTGCCGTTTCGGTGGCAAAATCTGTATCACGTATGCGGGATCTTGCCGCTGATACGTTTTCCGAGATGTTGCTCAGGTTGCGGATAGTTGACTGAAAACGGTTCTGTATCGCACCGAGATCTGCCCGTTTAGCATCAATATTGGAGATAGCCGCATCCACCGCTGTCAAAGTCACCGAAGCGTTAGACTCAGTAAGCACGTTAAGCTGGCTATTACCATTGGTCAGTCCAGAGAAGCCATAACCACCGGCACGAGAAATATTCACACCTATTGTTTGCCCGGCGTTCGCCCCGACCAGGAAGGCTGAAGAAAAGCCGCCCGTCAAAATATCCACACCGGCAAACTGGGTAGTTTGTGCGATACGGGAAATTTCAAACTTAAGCGCAGATACTTCTTTTTGCAGTGCCAGCCGGTCCGCAGAACTGTTGATACCGTTCTGGGATTGAATAGCCAGTACACGAATACGCTGTAATGCGTTGGTAATTTCCTGCATCGCACCTTCAGCGGTTTGAGCAAGTGAAATACCGTCATTTGCGTTACGAACTGCCTGATCAAGACCCATGATTTGTGACGTCATACGGTCAGAGATTTGCAGACCTGCAGCATCGTCGCGGGCACTGTTGATACGGAAACCGGAAGACAGGCGTTCGAACGCAGTTGTCAGTGAATTTCCAGTGTTAAACAATTGTCGTTGTGCATTCAAAGATGACACGTTGGTGTTTACATAAAGACTCATGGGTCTCTCCTAACAATTTAAGTAAGTGTTGTATTTATCTTTTTTATCAACACCGGTTTTTTAAAATCTGGCACAGCGTATGCTAGATAAGCTATGTCAGTGATAATTCTCTGACACTTCCGGGTCACTCCCGGGAGTTGAGCGTCACGCTCTGCTGACAGGCAGGTATGTTGTTCCAGACCTCATACCTCTCACTACCTCCTGGCTTCATTCCTGCCGGTCGGCCCCATTAACTAGTAAGCACTCACTATCACTATTAAACCAAATTTTCCATGGCCTTTATTCTTCTGATTTTTTGAGGAAAATTGTTTGGTCTGATGATAGCCGGCAATGTTCGGTTGTTTCGCCGGAGTAAGCGGGCTTGTCAAAATATTGCCACTTACCTGTCATCTCCTAACGATTTTTGTTGCCGGATATGTTTGCTTTTATTCTTTACCGGCGGTGACAAATATTGTTTTTATTCTTGTCACTTATTGTTCATCTGAAGGTAGCCGGATGATTATTATTTTTGTACCGTGCCCCTTTGCTTTATGTATCGTACGGGGACGAAATTTCCTTTAGCCTTTTTTTAAAAAAGCAGAGAAAAAAGATGGGATTTTTTGAGGATTATTGATTTTTAAGGAAAAAATGGCCGGACAAATTGTCCGGCCAACCGCTCTTCGTTAGGAGAGAATGAGCGTATTCTCACGCAAAGGGCCTTACGAGTCACTACCTCCCGGCTTCATTCCCATGCGTTTTCAGCTATACGGGTGATTAACCCAGTAACTGTAAGGCTGCCTGTGGACGCTGATTAGCCTGTGACAATACTGTAGTACTTGCCTGCTGGATAATCTGGTTACGGGTCAGGTCAGCGGTTTCTGAAGCGAAGTCAGTATCACGGATACGTGAACGTGCTGCAGATACGTTTTCTGAAATGCTGCTCAGGTTACGGATAGTAGACTGGAAACGGTTTTGCAGCGCACCTAAGTCAGCACGTACACCACCAATCGCAGAGATTGCGCTGTCAACGGCGTCCAGCACGCTTGACGCACCGGCAACGGTAGCGACAGTGGCATCGCTCATGCCCAGGCCACCGGCACTGAAGCCGTCAATACCCGCCAGATTGGCAGCAGAAAGGTTTACAGAGATAGTCTGACCGGCATTCGCACCAACCAGGAACTGCGCTGAGAAACCACCGGTTAAGATATCAACACCGTTGAACTGAGAGTCCGTAGAAATACGGGTGATCTCTGTTTTCAGTGCAGACACTTCTTTTTGCAGCGCCAGACGGTCAGCAGAACTGTTGATCCCGTTCTGAGACTGAACCGCAAGCTGGCGGATACGCTGAAGCGCAGTTGTAGTCTCATCTAACGCACCTTCTGCTGTCTGTGACAAAGAAATAGCGTCATTGGCATTACGGACGGCCTGGTTCAGGCCCTGAATTTGGGTAGTCATACGGTCTGTGATTTGCAGACCAGCGGCATCGTCTTTTGCACTGTTAATCCGGAAACCAGATGACAGACGCTCAAAAGAGGTGCTCAGGGAATTACCAACATCAAATAATTGACGCTGTGCGTTTAATGCAGACGCATTTGTATTAACGTACAAAGACATAAGTCTCTCCTACACTCTCAGTCCAGCAGGGCTGGCTGCCGGAACAACCGGCGATTACAAATTAGTAGTCACCAAAACCTGAGGGGTAATTGATGAACTGGCTCTCTCAGTAGTGTTATCGACATGGGGGGATTTCCCTTTAATAAAAAAATACAAAAATTGCCGTAGAGCGGCAGACATTTGCCGCCTATACTTAGTTAACACTTTGGTTTTATGACTATTTTCTATGCCCGAAAAAATTTTAAAAATTGATCGTCTTTGCCGCATATCCAGCCCGTATGCCCATTCCGCCTTTACCGGGCTGATAGAAAATGGTGAAACATTTCTTTGCTGTTACCGCCAGGCACTGACCCATGTCAGTGACGATGGCAGGATTGAAGTGACGTCGGTGACCGGTGACGGACGGGTGACAGACAGGCAGAGATTGTCATTACCGGGTTACGATTTGCGGGATCCTAAACTTTCCCGCGATGATACCGGGCGATTATGGTTAATTGCATTTGCCCGTCCGGTGACTCAGGCGACACGGGGAAACCGTTTTCAGATGGTGAGCTGGTTTTCCGGCTCCGGAAAAAGCTGGTCCTCTCCCCGTTTCTTTGGTGAACAACACTGGTGGTTATGGCGGATTATATGGCAAAACAACAAAGCGCTGGGTCTTGCTTACCATGGCGGCCCTCAGCAACTGACGTTATTTACCGGTCATCCCGGCAAAAATATGCAGCGCCATCCGATCCCGGCGATGTCTCTGGCAAGAGATAAGTTGGGCTACCCTAATGAAAGTGACATGCACATAAGCAGTGACGGTGTGATTACCGCACTGGTCAGACGCGATGCAGACAGTTTTACCGCGCAGTTAGGCACAAGCAAACCACCCTATAACCGCTGGTACTGGCGGGATTTGAAAACCTATATTGGCGGACCTGCCATGGTAATGTTGACGGAGGGATATGCACTGGTAGCCGGAAGACAATGGACGGGCAAAGAACTGGTCACACAAATCTGGTTGCTGGATTTGGCGAAGGCTTCACTGGCGCCCTGCCTCACCTTACCGTCCGGTGGAGACAACAGCTATCCCGGCCTTGTGATTCAGGATGACACACTGTTTGTCAGCTATTACTCAGGCCATACCGACGATGAAACCCGCGTGTATTTCGCACGGGTTTCAGGCGTGAATAAGTTAAGAGATATAATTAAACAGGGAAAGGTTTGAGACTTTCGGGAATGTTGCCAGGGCTGCGCTCAGCGCAGCTTCCTGTTTAGCAAACTCTGCTGACGCTTCTGCGTAATCAGTTTCTTCAATCTGTGCACGGGCATCTTTTGCGGTGATTTCTAAGTCCAGATTAGTTTCATATATGGATTCCGCCACGTTCATCCGGCCTCCCAGCGAAGAACGTTCAAGATTGATACGTTCCATGCCGTTGTCCAGACCCACCAGCGCATCACCGAGGGCATCCGTTAACGCATCGCCGCTTAACGAATCATTAATCAGCTGATTGGCGATATCATTCAGCGTTTCGGCCACGTTTTTCTTCACCGGCGTATCCAGAGAGAAATTCACCGTGTCTCCGGTGGTTCCGTCAAGGGTAAATGCCATCCCTTTAATGGTGAACGGCTCTCCGGACGTGAAATCTACTGTACCTTCCACAGCACCGGTACCGGTATTCGTTAACTGTACCTGTCCGGTACCCAGCACTGTCAGTTGGTAATTATTATTTGCCGCTGTCACCGGGTCATAGTTATTTTCATAAAACTGATCAAACGTGCCCTGCTCTCCCACCTTCGCCGTTTGTACGGTGGCGCCGGCAGAACCGGTTACGGTGAAATCAAAACGACTGAGCACATTTTCAAACACTTCCTGTCCGGACGTGCTGCGCTGCACCGTGACACTGTCTGAAAGCTTCACTGATGTCGCGCCCGAATCGCCGGTATAGAAAATAGCATTACCGGTGGCAGCGGGATTGAAGGTAAAAGCCTGCTGCTGCGACTGATAGCCGGCGAAAATATAATTACCGGCAGCATCCTGCGTGTTCATCAAGTCGAACACCTCATTACGGATTTGCTCGAGTTCCACGCCGATTGCCCGTTTATCTTCATCGGTCATAATGCCGGAGCCCGCCTGCACAACCAGAGTCCGGGCACGGTTCAACGAATCATTAATATTGGTCAGTACTGCTTCCTGTTGTTCCAGGGCATTAGTTAACAAGTCATTGTTACGCTGATACTGGGTAAGCTTATCGAGTTGTTCGGTGATACGGATAACCTTTGCAGCTCCCACAGGATCGTCACTGGGGCGATTCAGTTTTTTCCCCGTCGCCAGCGCTTCCTGAGTATCTGCCAGGCCTTTCTGGTTATCCATGATGGCGCGGATATTTTGATCGTAAATCTGATTAGTTGAAATACGCATAAGTTACATTACCTCGCTGCCGATAAAATCGTATCGAACAACTCCTGAGCCGTGGTGAGAATGCGGGCTGCCGCAGCATAGGATTGCTGATAGCGAACCAGGTTCGCCGCTTCTTCGTCCAGACTCACGCCGGATGTGGAATCAAACCAGTTTTCCGACTGCACTTTCATCGCCTCGGCGGCATCCAGAGAAATTTGTGCCGTAGCAGATTTCTCACCAACCCGTCCAACCAGCGACGAATAAGCATCATGAAAAGTACGCTGTTTATTCGAACTGTCACTGCTTAATTGTACCAGGCTTTCACGCTGTAACGCCGCCATTTCTTCGGCGTTAGTATTGTCAGCAATCCCGTCAGTATTATAGGTCAGATTAAAAGAATCTCCCGCAACAGGAATGCCGCTCAGGCTGACATCGTAACCGGGATAATCATCCAGCGCACTGAACGCGGCCGGCCATGCCGGCCCTGTGCCATTCGCTTCCGCCTGTGCCAGCAAATTGTCGAAACTGGTCACACCGGATACGTTGGTTATGACGTTACCTGCATCGTCCAGCACCTGAAAATCACTGGCAGAGGTAAATACGATTTGCGCCGGCGCACCGACAGTACCACCCGGTGCAGCTGCCGCACTGTGTATACCGCCGGCGCCGTCAAAGGCAGACGCCTCAGCGCCTAAGGCAGCATCAACTGTAGTATTACTTATGGACACTTTACTGACCGTGGCATCACCCAGGTTAGATAAGCTGGCTTCTGCCCGCACTGGAGCAGCAAAGGCGAGATCTTCCGGCCGGTCTGTTGCCAGCGTGAGATCGGATGCCGCATATTTTGACGGCTGGATCAAAAATTCATTGTCGACGCTGTAGCCCGTAGCAGCCTGAAACTCGACCTCAATGCCACCCGGCAATTCGTTGAAACCGGCTCCGACTGAGAGCCCGGCAAATACCACATCAGCGCCGGAAGCGTCTTTCTTCGGCGTACCGTCACCATTTAACAGCTCAACCGTCACTGAAGTGGGAAAGCCTGCGCCGTTTACCGCATCGACGGTAATTTTATAATCTGCATCAGTTAACTGATTACCCTGCCCTGCCGTTACCTGTGCCCGTACGGGTAAGTTATCCGGTGTTCCGCTGAACGGTAAACCGGTAAACTCCGGCATGGAAAAAATATCACCGCCAAGCTGCAGGTCTAAATCCATACCAAGACGGTTTTGCTGATTCACCGCATCAGCCATCGCCAGCGCCATCTGGCCAATATCCCGTTGTGCCGGTCCAAGAATTTCATCGCGAAAACGGAATAAGCCCCCCAGCGAACCGCCAAGATCTTTTTCATTCACGTTGATGGCAGTATTCTGTTTATTAGCAAAATTGGTGGTGAGTTGCAGTTCCTTGAAAGTCAGATCTGCATCATTGCCCAGCTCGAACAAATTAAAACTGCCATCTTCCAGTACCAGCGACTCTCCGGATGATAAATTTACCACCACTGAGCCATACTGGTTTTCACGCACTTCCACTGACATCAGCTCAGCCAGTTCGTTGATCGCCTTGTCACGTTCGTTGAGCAATGCTCCGGGTTCTTCACCACTGCCACCTCTGGCTGTCAGAACGGCGGTATTTAATTCACCGATACTGGCAATCAAACTGTTCGCCCGTTCAATCTGGCTGGTGAATTCCAGGTTCAGCTCTTCTTCTTTCGCTTCCATGAAGTCAGATAACGTGCTCATGCGGGACAACAATCCGGAAGCCTTACCCAGCACCGCTTCCCGTGAAGCAAGGTTAGTCGGATCATCAGACGCTGTCTGTATGGCAGCAAAAAACTGACTCAGACCGTCAGCAATGGAGTTGGCTTCACTGGCCAGCAGGTTATCCAGCGAGTTAGTTTTCTCCACGAAAGTTTCCAGCTCACCGACAGAGGTAATATCACGGCGTAACTGGTTTTGCGCAAAAATGCTGATAACCCGTTCCGTTGTGCCTTTACCCACACCACCTAAAATTGTACTTTCAAATACCGTGCGCTCGCGGACGTAGCCTTCCGTGTTTACGTTAGCTATGTTATTCGACGTTGTATTCAGCAGTTTGCTGCTGGCGGTAACCCCACTGTTAGCAATATTAAAAAGGTCAGTGCGGATCATGGTGTGACACTCCGTAACAGAACATCATAAGGTTGAGCAGGTCCGGTATTCATGGCTGATATCCCTGTACTGCATCACTGCGGTAAACAGCCATCACTTTACTGGCGTATTGCGGATCGGTGGCGTATCCGGCCTGTTGTAATTCATTAAAGTATTGCGATGCATCTGCACCGTTTGCCACAGCCTGCTGATAACGGGGTTGAGTACGGATAAAATCAACGTAATCGGCCAGTCCGGATTCCAGAGAATCATACTGACGAAAGGCTGCTTTGCGCCGTTCGGGTACACCATTACTGAATTCCAGGGTATCAACTACAGCCTGCTCACCCTGCCACTGGTTGTTGGCTTTGATACCAAACAAATTGTGCGTGCTGTTGCCGTGCTTATCGTGAATAACATACTGGCCCCAGCCGGTCTCAACGGCAGCCTGGGCGATAATGGCTCTGGCATCCGTACCCAGTGCTTCTGCGGCTTTTTCTGCGTACGGATAGAGGGTTTCTACAAAGTCCTGCTGGTCACTGAACATTGCGGCCTTGTAGGCGGATTGTGAACCGGCAGACGCGGAATCCAGCATTGTTGCCTGAGCACGGCTTACTGCCTCTGCCCTTTCACGATTGATTGACGACAGGTTGCCGTCGGAGCGCAGGGTACTTGCCGGACGGTAGTCCGGGTCCTGCTGACCAAGTTGCTTCACAATTAAATCAGCCAGGCCGAGCCCGCCATTACTGGATAAGTCCACGGCCAGTTGTTGATCGTGCATATCACGGTAGAACTTAACCTGTTCAGAGTTAAACGGGCTGTCCTCATCAGCAAGGGCATCCTGGGCCTTGCGCATAGACTTCAGCATCATTTGCACAAAAATCGCTTCAAATTGCTGTGCCGCTTCCTGCAACACTTCACCGTTACCACTTGCCATGGCTTCACGCAGGTTATTAAGCCCGCTGATATCACTGGCATTACGGGCCATTTCTAACTGGCTTTGGGAAGTGTTCTGCAGATTCATCAGATAATCACCAGTTCACCACGAAGCGCACCGGCCTGACGCAGGGCTTCAAGGATTGCCATCAAATCGCCCGGAGCGGCACCCACTTCGTTCACGGCACGTACCAGCTGATCCAGTGTTACACCGGGTTCAAACTTGAACATGCGGCTGTCTGCCAGATCCACATCCACAATAGACTGGGTCGTCACTACGGTGTTTCCGTCTGCAAGAGCATTAGGCTGAGACACCTGTTGGTTTTCAGCAATCGTCACCGTTAATCCGCCGTGGGTGATAGCTGCAGGCAGCAGTACCACATCCTGACCGATTACAATGGTTCCGGTACGGCTGTTAATAACCACCCGCGCCGGAGCGTCAGCGGGTTCGAAATCAAAATTCTCCACCGTCGCCAGAAAACCGACCCGCTGACCCACATCACGGGGTGCGGTGACCCGGACAGATGCAGCATCAATAGGAGTGGCAATGGTATAGCCCTGATCCGGTTGCGCACCAAGACGTTCATTAATGGTATCGGCAAGCCGCTTGGCAGTAGAAAAATCCGGATAGTGCAGATTCAGTGTTAAGGTGTCACCGTTAGCAAAACCGGAAGGAACAGTTTGCTCAACAAACGCGCCGTTCGGGATACGGCCAACAGTAGGTGTATTCACCACAATGCGTGATCCGTCTCCGCCCTGGGCACCGAAACCACTTACTACCAGGCTGCCCTGAGCAACGGCATAGACTTTTCCGTCAACCCCTTTTAAGAAGGTTTGCAACAATGTGCCGCCTTGCAGGCTGCTGGCTTCGCCCACTGATGATACAGTCACATCGATAGACTGACCGGGCTTGATGAACGGCGGCAGTTCAGCATGTACGGCAACTGCTGCCACATTTTTAATTTTTGGCTTGGTATTCGGATCCAGGCTGATACCGAAGTTGCTGAGCATGGTGCGGAAGCTTTGTTCGGTAAACGGACTTTGTTCACCGGTACCCGGCAACCCCACAACCAGTCCGTAACCCACCAGCTGGTTGCTTCGCACACCCTGAATACTGGCCACGTCTTTAATACGTTGTGCATCAGCAAGAGGCGCTGCAAATATCACAGCAGTTACAAGGAGAAATCTTAAAATTGGCATAAGTTGCTCCTAGAAAGGCCACACGTCGGAAGAGAAAAAGCGGGTAAGCCAGCCCTTTTCCTGTGCCCGTGCAAAGCTGCCTGTACCACTGTACTGAATGCGGGCATTGGCAATCTTTGTGGACACAATTTCGTTCTCAGGGCTGATGTCCGCAGGACGGATAATGCCGGTCAGACGGATATATTCATCCCCCTGATTCAGCGTCAGCCATTTTTCTCCCCGGATCACCAGATTCTGGTTTGGCATCACATCAACCACGGTAACCGAGATAGCACCTGACAGGCTGTTGCTCTGGTTCGCCTGAGCATTACCGGTAAAATCATTCGACGAATTCAGTCCGAACTGAATGGACTGGCTTCCAAGATTAATGGTATCGCCACCCAGGCCGGTTATTGGTTGCACATCCACGCCGGTGCTTTTCGCTGTTGTGGTATCAGCCGTTTTGGACGCCGCGGTATTTTCACTCAGCGTAACGGTAATGATGTCGCCTACCCGACGCGCGGTCACATCAGAATACAAACTGTTTGCCATGTAAGGGCGGAACAGTGCCCCGTCCTCAGTGATCTGCTCCCGGGGAATATCGGGGATCACCGGAGCAAACGCAGGATCATTCGCCTGGGCCGGTGGCTGCGGGGTGCTGTTGCATCCCGCCAGCATTACACTGATTGCGATAAAGCCAAAAATTCGCATGACATCACCTGTTAAAGCTGCTGAATCACCTGACCAAGCATCTGGTCAACGGAAGAAATTACTTTTGAGTTCATCTCGTATAAACGCTGACTTTCAATCAGGTTTACCAGTTCTTCCGTGACGTTTACGTTGGAGGTTTCCAGCGTGCCCTGAGAAATCGTACCCAACCCCTGCAAACCCGGCACGCCCTGAATCGGCGCTCCACTGGATGCGGTTTCCACAAACAGGTTTTGTCCGGTAGGTTGTAAGCCGGTGGGATTAACAAAATCAGACACGTTCAGCTGGCCCAGCACCTGAGGTTCAGCCTGACCACGTACTGAGGCAGAAATCTCACCATCCTGAGAAATAGTAATTTGCTGGGCATCTTCAGGTACTGCAATTTCCGGCTGTAACAGGAAACCGGCGCCTGAGGTCACAATCTGGCCCTGATCGTTTAACGTAAACTGACCATTACGGGTATAAGCAATGGTTCCGTCAGGCTGCAGAATTTCAAAGTATCCGCGGCCCTGAATAGACATATCCAGTGCATTTTCGGTAGTCAGCATATTACCCTGAGTGTGGGCTTTTTGCGTGGCAACCACTTTTGAACCGGAGCCCAGCATCAGGCCTGAAGGCAGTTCAGTGTCGGCCGACGAACGTCCGCCCGGCTGGTTGATATTCTGATACAGCAGATCTTCAAAGATCGCGCGATCTTTCTTGAAGCCTACGGTTGAGGCGTTTGCCAGGTTATTGGATACCACGGCAACGTCGGTTTGTGCGGCGTCTAGCCCAGTTTTACTAATCCATAACGCAGGATGCATATCGACCTCCTGACCACCGGCAACAGCATGTGGTCGTTAGTTAAAAATTAAATTATGCGAAGCAATTGATTACCACGTGTAGATAGCTCGTCAGCCTGTTTCATCAGCTTGACCTGCATCTCATAATGGCGTTGCAGACTGATCATATTGACCATCTCATCAACTGCGTTCACATTGGAACTTTCCAGCATGCCGGTTCTGACCATGACATTTGCGTCGGCATCGACTGCCGCGCCGTCTTTGGTTCTGAACAGACCGTCATAGCCTTTTTCAAGGTTATTCAAATCGGGGTTAACCAGCTTTAACCGGCCCACCTCTTCCGACACATTCTCCGGTGCGCCAACAGGGCGGGTGGAAATGGTGCCGTCCATTGCAATATTCAGATTATCCAGTGGCACAGGCAGATAAATTGGCCCGTTGTCACCCATCACAATGTTGCCATGCATGTCTGTAAGCATGCCGTCAGCACCAAGCTGAAAGCTGCCGTCACGGCTGTAAGCTTCCTGTCCGTCGGCGCCCTGAACGGAAAACCAGCCGTCTCCCTGAATAGCAACATCCAGGTCGCGGTTGGTCTGCACCATTGCACCGGACTCATAGTTATTAGACGGGCTTTCAGTCATGGAAAATACGCGGGTCGGCAAACCTTCGCCGTATGCCGGCATAGCTCTGGCCTGTTCAAGCTGCGCACGGAAACCGGTAGTCTGCGCATTAGCCAGATTATTGGCGCGCACTCCGGTAGCCAGCAGGTCTTGCTTGGCGCCGCTTGCAGCAATATAGAGTAATTTATCCATGACTGACTTTTGACGTTTTTATGAACCTTACAGTGATAACTGCAAATCAAATGCCAAAAGTAATTTGACGTAAAGAAGGGAAAGTTTGACGGCCTGCTGACAAAGTTGCCTGGCCTGACAACACGGGCGGAGGGTAAATGTCAGCAACCGCCCGGGCGCAGAAATAAAACAGGCCGGAAAACCGGCCTGCCTGAATGTTATACCACTGACGTATTAACGGATATTCAGAATTGTCTGGTTCAGCTGGTTGTTGACCTCCAGCGCCCGTGAGTTCGCCTGGAAGTTACGCTGAGCGATAATCAGGTCAATCAGCTCGGTAGTCAGGTTAACGTTCGCCTGCTCCAGAGCTGATGAGTTAATTTCACCGTAAGTACCGGTTGTGGCTTCGCCTGCCAGTGCCTCACCGGAAGCGATTGATTCTTTCCACTGGGTGCTGCTTTGCTGGGTCAGGCCCTGCTCGTTTGAAAAGCGCACCAGCGCAACCCTTACAATAGGCTCAGAAGTACCGTTCGAAAAGGTCGCCCGAACCAGGCCGTCGGCACCGATATCGATACCCGTCAAACGGCCCACCGGTAAACCATCCTGCTCCAGTGAAGTAACCTCAAACGCTGACGCAAACTGAGTCGGTTCGTTGGTGGTTGCCCCCGCCGGATCAAGGTTAAAGTCTATTGCAATTTGTTGTGACGGATCAGAACCGTTTGACAGAATAGTTCCACCTAAGGCTTCTGTTTGAATCTTCAGGTTAGTCTGAGCCACACCATCCGGCGATTCAATGCCCACAAAATCACCGCCCTGACTGAAAGACATTTTCGCCACGGTGACTGCTGAACCACTTGCAGTACCCACCACGTTCGTAGCCGTTGCCGGGTCTGAGTTAGTCCCGTCAGAGTTCACCAGATCGACGAGATTGTCATCAATGGCAGTAGCAACATACCAGTCATTAGTGGTTGTAGCCGCCGGGTCTTTGATGAAATAGTAAGTCATTACATGGCTGTCACCCAGTGAATCGTAAACGGTGACTGATGTGGCCGCGTTATAAGTCAGCGGATCGTCCGGATTAAATAATGTAGGGTCTAGTGCCTGATCCCCTGCCGGCAGGTTCATCCGGATATCCACTTCGCTTGTTTGTTGCGGCGAACCGGATGAGTCAGGAATGCGTACGGGGATAGTAGTACTTAATGCTACAGATGAACTTGTGCCATCTGTATTTACCGGAAACCCTAATAAGTTGTCACCGTTACTGTTCACAACGAAGTTATCTTCATCCAGCTTGAACTGTCCGGCACGGGTAAATGAGAAGTCCCGTGATGTGATTTCAGGCACCGTGGCAAAGAAGCCGTTACCTGTGATCGCAAGATCCAGAGAAGTATTAGTAAACTGTAAACTACCCTGAGAAAACTGCTGTGCCACATCTTGTGTCAAAACACCGTCACCAACTTTTGTTTTACCGCCTGCCAGCAATGACGATGCATAGACATCACCAAATTCCGCACGGGATTCTTTAAAGCCCACCGTGTTGACGTTCGCGATGTTATTGGCGGTTACGTCGAGATCTTTCTGCGCGGCTGCAACGCCACTAAGTGCAATATTAAAAGACATAACTCTTTCTCCTGTTAACTGCCTATCTGGATGACGTCGCTGAGGTTGATACTCACATCACCCGCCAAATTCAAAATAATGCCCTGACTGCTGCCAGTCATGCTGACACTGCCTACCTGCCGGTTAATAGCAGTAGGAACGGTTGTCCCTTCATTGTCGACGGTGCCGTTAGCATTAACCACATATTCTCCGGCCGGCATAGGATTGCCGTTTGTGTCTGTTCCGTCCCAGTTAAACTGGATATTTCCTGCCGCCTGCGTTCCTGCATCAATGGTCTTAACAATTTCACCATATTGATTTTCGATGGTGATCTTCAGATCCTGCACGGTCTGATCGTTAACGAGTACACCACTGAAGCCGGCACCTTCTTCTGCCATGTAGCCCACATTACCTTCCACCAGCACCTGCTGACCAATCAGACTGGAAGCCTGCAATGCCTGATTGGAGGTCATAGACGCGGCAAAGGATTCGAACTTTTCATTCAACTGGGAGATCCCGTCTGCCATCGTGAAAGATGTCATCTGGGCAACCATCTGATCATTGTCCACCGGTTTAGTTGGATCCTGATTCGCCAGCTGCTCTGTAAGCAGTGAGAAGAAGTCTTCCTGAGTCAGGCGCTGTTCGCTGCCATCGGCAACGGCTACACCTTCTTCCTGCCAGTAGAGCTCTGAATTTAAGCCGGTCGTATTTGAAATAGTACTCACGAAAATACCCTCTGCTCAGCGCGGTTACTGACCGCGACCAAGCTGCAGTACCTGACGGAAAATACGTTTGGTTGTATCAGCAACCTGAACGTTTGTTTCGTAGCCTTTCGAAGCGGACATCATATTTGCCATTTCTTCGACAATGTTGACGTTGGGCTTGTAGATATAACCGTTTTCATCAGCCATGGGATTGTTCGGTGCATACTCAATTTGCAGAGGTGCATCGCTCTCCACTACGCCTTTAACCTCAACACCCACGCCTTTGCTCTGTTCATCAGATGCTCTGGCAAGTTCTGCGGCGAAAACCGGATAGCGTGCCTTGTAGGTTTCATCGTAACTGCTGCTGACGCTGTTAGCATTAGCTATGTTACTGGCGGTGGTGTTCAGACGGACACTTTCTGCTTCCATACCGGTACCGGAAATGGACATGACATTAAACAGGCTCATTAACTTTGCCCTCCACTTAAGGCCTTCTTCATACCTTTCAGTTTTCCTTCGAGAAATTGCAGGGTTGCCTGGTATCTCATTCCGTTATCCAGAAAGGCATTTCTTTCAGCCTGCACTTCAACGGTGTTGCCGTCCCCGGTGTCGGGCTGATTTGGGATTCGATAATCGATGTCGAAGCTGTTGATATTGAGACCGCCACCAATGTGATTTTCATGAGTGCGTTGCAAAGAACCCTGGCGCTGTTCACTGCGGGCGCTTTCCATGGCTTGCTTAAAGTCTATATCGCGGGCTTTGTAGCCGGGGGTGTTTGCGTTTGCCAGATTACCGGCAATCACTTCCATCTTCTGCTCTCTGATATCCAGCGCTTTTTTATGGAAACCGGTCAGATTGTCTAGGTTGATGGCCATGTAAAACACTCCACAGGCAAAGATTTCAACAACATCGAATTAAAAAGAGACTCAGAGTGTGAATCGTCGTTTTCTTATTGTTGAAAACTTTGCAAATGAAGTGCCAAGTATTTTTTGACGCCCCGGGCGGGGCATCGGAGGATTATTTATTTCTTTGATAGTAAAGGCCGGGATGGCACTTCACCATGGTAAAGTGAGATCCGGCTTCACCGATAGATTCGGAAGCACCGAGGAACAAAATCCCCCCGGGCTGCATCTGGGCGGCAATTTGTTGCAGTATCTTTTGTTTCACATCTGCCGGGAAATAAATCAGTACATTACGGCAAAATACGATGTCGAAGCGACCCAGTGCTGTATAACTGTGCAGCAGATTCAGGCTTTTAAAAGAAACCATTCTGCGTACTTCCTCATTGACCTGAACCATCCCCTCACTGTTGGGAGAGAAATAGCGTTGACGGCGTTCTGCCGATAACCCGCGGGCCAGAGAAAGTTCGTCATACACACCTTTGTTGCACTTCTCCAGCATGGCCGACGACAAATCTGTGCCGGTAATTTCCACCCCTGCTCTTAAAGCGCCGGTTTTTTGCCGCTGAAATTCCAGTACTGACATAGCGATGGAGTACGGTTCCTGTCCTGAGGAACAGGCAGCACTCCAGATCCGCAACCGGCGATTTTCACTGGCGTACTGCGGCAAGATATTATTAATAAGTAATTCGTAGGGATAATTATCACGAAACCAGAGGGTTTCATTGGTGGTCATGGCATCCAGAACGGATTGCAACAAATTACGGTTCCCACCGCGTACCACTGCTGCAATCAATCCGTCCAGGCTGTCGTAGTCGTATTCGTACATCAAAGACGACAAGCGGCTACGGACAAGATATTGCTTGTTGTCGCCTAATGAAATGCCACACTGTTGCTGCAGAAAAGTTCCGAACTGACGGTAACTGTCGGCAGACACTTCTTTATTTTTCAAGCTTCCCTTGCCCCGTCAATCAGTTAGACAACCATTTACCTACAGCAGTAGCAAGCTCATCAGGATGGAATTTTGCGATGAAATCATCGGCACCGACTTTTTGCACCATCGCCTGATTGAATACCCCGCTTAACGACGTGTGCAGAACCACTTTTAATTTCTGCAATTCAGGGGTATTTTTAATTTCAGCCGTCAGAGTGTATCCGTCCATTTCCGGCATTTCTATATCGGAAACCAGTACGCCCACTTTATCTGTAACGTCGCCGGTTTCAGCAGCAATCTCTTTGAGACGGTTCAATGCTTCCAGGCCATTCTTAGCCAGCTCCATTTTCAGTCCCAGTGCCGTCAGCGCTTTTTTCACCTGACTGCGGGCAACTGAAGAATCATCGGCAATGAATATAATCTTATCTTCCTGAGCAGTGGTATCCAGCCCGGCGATAACATCTTTACTAACCTCGGCTTTGAGGGGAGAAATTTCGTTAAGAATTTTTTCTACGTCCAGAATTTCCACCAGCTCTTTATCCACTTCCGTAACGGCAGTAAGATAACTGGCGCGACCCGTCCCCTGCGGCGGTGGCATAATGGCATCCCAGTTCGTATTGATAATGCGTTCAACCGCGCCAACCAGAAAGCCCTGTACTGAGCGGTTGTACTCTGCAATAACGATAAACGCTGTTTCGAGGTTTTCAATCCGTCTGCCGCCTGTTGCCATGCTCAGGTCGATGACAGAAATGGTTTGCCCGCGGATATGCGCAATTCCCCGTACCAGTGAATTCAATTTAGGCATTGCTGTCAATGGCGGGCACTGCAGTACCTCCCGCACTTTGAACACGTTAATACCAAAGCGCTGACGGCCGTTGAGTCTGAACAACAGTAGCTCCAGCCTATTCTGCCCCACTAACTGCGTGCGCTGGTTAACGGAATCAAGAATGCCTGACATACATCACCTCTAATTTAAATTGGGCACGAACATTGCGTTTCACCATATCACTTAATGTTTAAAAACAGAATCGCCAAAAAAGTGACACTTTAACCATTACGAATCTAAGGGTTCTGCTTTTAATCATAGTCAAAATACAATGAACTGAACACGAAAAAAGTCATCATGCAGAAAAAGTTATCGAAATTATTGCAGAAATCTTTAAGCAGGCCGCTGATGGTTATGTTGCTGATGATGCTAAACATAGCCAGTATTCCGGCATTTGCCCAATCTTCAGCGCAGATGCGGGAAAAAATTCAGCAGGAAGCTCAGGCTTATCTGTTAAGCGCTATTGGGGACGCTCACGGCGACGATAATATTCAGGTAAGTATTGTGCCAGTTGATGACCGCATTCAGATCCCAGCCTGCCATACGCCTTTTCAGTATCACGCAGACAGCAGCGCCCTCACCCAGTCCTATATTTCAGTAAGAGTGAGTTGCGGCAACAATGACTGGTATCTGTTTACCAACGCACGGGTTGCGCGGACCCGCACGGTGGTGGTGACCTCCGGTCTTATCAGTCCTGGCACAGTGCTGACATCAGCAAACCTGAAGCTGGCTGAAGTAGACATTAACCAGTTACGGCACACCAGTTACATGTCGCAAAAGGAGCTTATCGGCGCGAGAATGAAAAGACGGGTCCGTGACGGCCAGCCTGTACAGGCAAATATGCTATGCTTTGTCTGTAAAGGTGATCGCATCACGATCCGTGCTCAGGCCGCGGGAATGCAGGTGAAAACGGCCGGCATCGCTAGACAGGAC
The DNA here is from genome assembly GCF_056160645.1 of Alteromonas sp. ABH4_456. Classification (NCBI taxonomy): domain Bacteria; kingdom Pseudomonadati; phylum Pseudomonadota; class Gammaproteobacteria; order Alteromonadales; family Alteromonadaceae; genus Alteromonas; species Alteromonas sp. ABH4_456. The sequence goes on along the minus strand of NZ_JBSWXO010000004.1, from coordinate 142,738 downwards.
GGGGTAATAGGCGATAGTATTCAGGTAGTTAACGCATCGTCGAAAAAGACGCTTATCGCTGAAGTTGCCAGCACGCAAACAGTGGTTGTGAATTTATAGCCTGAAACAGTAAAAAACACTGAAAAAAGGTTAAAGATGCGCCAGTTCAGGCCGATAACGTGTATGAGGTGTTATTGGTAGTGGAAAAAATTTATGGCAATCAACAATGTTAACAATGGAACCCCTAAGGCGCCCATTGACAATGCAAAGCTGAATAATCAGCAGGCACAGACACAAACGGCGCAACAACAGGAAGCTGCGGCGAAAAATACACAGACGACGGCTCCGCGCCAGGATTCTGTCTCACTGACTCAGTCTGCTCAGCAGTTAAGTCAGGTGCAGAAGAAAGGCACTGAGGCGCCGGTCAATCAGGAAAAGGTCGACAAACTGAAGAAAGCCATTCAAAGTGGTGAGTATAAAATCGACCCGGATTCCCTGGCGCAGAAAATCGCACGGTTAGAAGCGCAGGTTTTTGGCATTAAATCGTAGAGAGTAATTTATGTCGCAGTCACTGGTACAGGCACTGGAGCAACAGATCGCAAACTTAACGCATCTGGCGACTTTGCTTGAACAGGAATTGCACCTGATCAGCTCCCGGGATGCTGAGGCATTGATGAATCTGCTCAAGGATAAAGAGCAAACCCTCGATACCATTCAGCAAAGTGATATTGCTATCAGTAAGCAATACACTGCACATACAGCGGAAAAAACAGCGCCAGACGATGTTACCGCCTTGATTGCCCAGGCCAAAAAGCTTCTCGAAGAGTGTCAGTACCGTACATCAGTTAATCAAAAAGCTGTTGAACAGGGTCAGCTCAGGTTGACCCACCTGCGTAATTTAATGCTGGAAGTCCGCGCCAAAGAATCTCTGACCTACGATAAAAGCGGAAAGCCGAAAGGCTCCGGACTGGGCAGAGGCGTGAGCGCCTGATAACAGTGACAAGTACCAAAAAGCCCGTGAAAACGGGCTTTTTTGCTTTTTGCAGAAGACCGGAGCCAGTAAACCGGCTCAGTAATAAGTAACGTCTCTAATCCTTTTAGGCTTAGCGGTTGTCAGGTAAATATCGTACACCTTACGCATGTCCAGCTCTAACTCAGTAGCGTAAGTATCCTCGCCCACCGGATAACTTTTTATCACCCTCGCGCCGCGGATCACGCCTTCAACAGATGCTTTTAATTGTGAATCCTGCATCACCATGTTCGCCACCGACTGAGAACCATTCAGTCGCTGACCGTATACCTGCTCAGCCAGTTCGCGGTAGGCATCCAGCTTTGATGCTTTCATTGCCATCAGAGAGCGGTCATTTTCCGTCTGACCCATTTGCTGCGCAACGGGTGCATATCCTATCGCTGTCAGCACTGGGTAACTTTCCGGCTCCACCACTTCCCACTCAACATGCTTATCAATAAGCCCTGAGCAACCACCCAGCAGTAATACCAGACTGACGCCTGTAGCTCTTGCTGATTGCAGGATAATAGATTGCATAACCCACCTGTAGTTATTAATCAGTTTGCTGAATGTCGCTGAACACCATTGTTCTGCATCCACAGCAGATTGTTTCTGTTACCCGTTTCCAGCAATAACCGTGCCCTGATGTCCTGCGCCATTTTTCAGACGCAATTTCAGGAACGTTTTTTGCTCTTGTCTTTGCACATAAAGCCGGAAACGCTGCTTTGCCAGCGGTTCCGCTTCATTTTAAATATGATTGCGGTGATAAAGATGACTCGAATTGACAATTTGCTCCGGCCAGCGGGGATTAAACTGTTTCTTACAGGGCTATTTTTATTACTGTCGTGGCAAACTTCTGCCGCCTGGTATGAAGCCAGAGGACAGGCACTCATCCAGGGCGGAGATAAAATTGCCGCCAAAGCAAAGGCCACCGAAGAGGCGATCAGACAGGCAATGATTTTTGCCGGCGCTTCTGTGCAAAGTGTTCAGATGCTGACCAACGGACTGTTGCAGGAAGACAGGCTTCAAATCAGTGCCAGCGGAGAAGTGAACAACCTTGAGCTTATTGATGAGAAATGGCACAGCGATTATGTAACAGTAACCATACGGGCAGATATTTTTCCGCAAACCGCTACTTGCAGTGCTGCTGACTTTCAAAAAACCCTGGTCACCACCTGGTTTCCTATCGAACACAGGGCGCAGGCACAGGACGGACAAATCCACGATTTATCCGAACAGGCACCCAGACACCTCCAGCAATTATTTAAAGCCCGCTCTGAATTAACTTCTCTGGCTCAGATAGTGCCCTACACTGTCAGATGGAACCGCGCTAATGTGCTGGCTCAGGCACCTGACCTGGCCCGTCAGAGCCGCTCACAATACATTCTGGCAGCAACCATTACAGATTTGAGTATGCTGCGTCCCGCTCACTCTTCACTGGCATTCTGGAAGAGTGATGATGCATTGCGTCAGTTTTCCCTCGATGTATCTCTGGTAGACGGTATGAACGGTGCCGTACTCATGCAGAAAAATTATGCTACCGAAGCCGTGTGGGAATTCGATCAGTTCTCACAGATTGATGTCAGCAGCTACCGGTTCTGGCAAAGTGAATACGGCAAAGCCGTCAACCGGTTGTTTACCGGCGTGGTTGAAGACATTGATGATATGCTCACCTGTCAGCCTGCTACCGGCCGGGTACTGGCAGTCAGAGGCGATGTCTTGCAGGTATCCATTGGCCGGAGTCATGGTATTCAACCCGGTGACGAACTCACCGTCTATAAAACCAGCCAGGTGCGCGATCCGCAGGGCATGACATTTTTGCAATATAACCTTTATCCCGTGAAAGTGCGGGTAACCAGCGCATCCGTTGACAGCGCTACGGTTGAAGCGGTTGACGGGGGAATTCTTGCCAATATCCAGCCCAATGATTTTGTAGCCAGACGATAGAAAACACGGTAAATCAGAGAATTGCGGGTTCAACTTCCATTCAGGATAGCTATAATAGCGGTTCTCCGGCAGTTCCGGACCGGATGTCCCTATAGTTTAATGGATAAAACAAGGCCCTCCTAAGGCTTAGATGTTGGTTCTTAATTTGGGTATGGGACTGTGCGTATTTAAATTACTGACATACACAGTCAGGTAAATAGATATAAATACGCAATAGCTTATTTTGGCAGGCAAGCGTTAATATAATGCTGAAGACGATCTAATAATCAGTATTTTTCTATTACCGGGACGTAGCTCAATTGGATAGAGCATCCCCCTCCTAAGGGGAAGGTTGTGGATTCGAACTCCACCGTTCCGGCCATTTCTCGAAAAGATAAGAAGTGTAGTTCGATTTGTCACTCTACAAGTGGGACTAGACGTTGAGTCATTCTAAGGAAACTGCGAATAAGTCCTTCAGTTTAGGTAACAAGCGATACTTTTTGCTGGTAGCTTGAATTTTAAACGCTAAATTTTCAATTTTGGCTAATATACTGCCGTTTTAGGCCAGGTTTCGACCTAATTCCGGGCTATTCCCGGATTTCAGACAGATCTTGGCTGTCATCGTAGCATTTGGTCTACTTTAAACAGGTTCGCCAAGGTGAATAACATGGCTAACTGTGAGTCATTTTTCATCAGTCCTTTATAACGTGCTTTGAAAAAGCCAAACTGACATTTGATAATGCGAAACGGGTGTTCAACCTTGGCCCGGATGCTGGCTTTTAAGTATTCGATGTTGATGGCAGTTTTGTTTTTGCGGGGATGCCTCTTCAGCGCCCGAACTTTGCCGGGACGCTCTGCTATCAGCCATTCCACATTAGTATCTTTCAACTCTTCCCGCTTCTCTGCGCCTTGATATCCGGCATCGCCAGAGATGAACTCCTCATCGCCATGCAACAGGTTCTTCATCTGATTCAGGTCATGCTCATTGGCGGCGGTGGTTACCAATTTACGGGTGAGGCCACTCTTGGCATCCACACCAATATGGGCTTTCATGCCGAAATGCCATTCATTGCCTTTCTTGGTCTGATGCATCTCCGGATCACGTTCATTCTTTTTATTTTTAGTAGAACTTGGCGCTTCAATAAGCGTGGCATCCACCAGTGTCCCCTGCGTCATCATCACACCGCTGTCCGTCAGCCATTGGTTAACCGTTTTGAATAATTTGCGAGTCAGCTTGTGTTTTTCCAGCAAGTGCCGGAAGTTCATAATGGTAGTACGGTCAGGAATGGCTTTATCCAGCGACAGTTGTGCAAACTGACGCATCGAAGCAATTTCATATAACGCATCTTCCATTGCTTCATCACCAAGGCTATACCATTGCTGCATACAATGAATGCGAAACATGGTCTCAAGCGCATACGGACGGCGACCATTACCTGCTTTAGGATATCGAACCGCGATTGACCAACGCTTTGTTGTACGCAGACCAATTAGATATCTTACTTTTCGCCTTGCCCATTCTTATTCGCCACCAGGAAATATGACGATCTGATCAGGTAAACGCTGTAAAGTTCAATTTAGGCAACAACGCCTGAAATAATAAATACGCAATGTCATGCGCATTTATTTGAGATACAAAATGAACCGTGCCTAAGAAGTTGATATACACACATACACAGTAATGAGAAAATCAGCCCATATTAACGGTTCGATTCCTGCCGGGGACGCATGAGTATTTCTGACATCCGCAGAAGTATCGGGGTTACTTGTTCAGAACCGCCGCTTCCTTTTTGCGTTGCTCACAGACTTTCTTACGAATATTGCCGATAATCTCCACTACGATATTTGTTGTCGGAAGTGCCTTACAGGCCAGTAAATACCCTTCTGCCTGCTCTTCAGGCGTCACATGGCAGGCGCTCATTTTTGTGGTCTTGCACAGGCCGGAAATCACTCTGACCTTACACACCCCGCAGCCACCGCCGCGACATCCCACAGGAATGCATTTCCCGGAACGTCGCATCATTCCAGCGAGCAGGTTTTCATCTGCTCGGCAGTTGAAGGTTTCATCGCTGTTAGTAACATCGACGTTAAAAGGCATAGTCTTTCTCCCGCTGCCGGCAAAGCCGGCAGGTCTATTACTGGATTGAGGTAGTGGTCAATCAATGCTTAGTGCGTACCTGCGCGACTGGCTATCTCACCTTGTCGGACGGCGGAAGCGGGCTTACCAGCTATGCTCCAGTTGTCCGGTTCAACCTCATTACACACACCGCGAATAATGCTGGCATCACAACCCAGCGTCAGCGATAACATTTCCGTAAAACCCGCAGAAACACGATGGCGCTGTTCAAGTGAGCGTCCTTTCAGGACGAAAAACTCAAAGAACGGTGCTGGTGGTGCGCCGGCATTCAGCGTTTTGCCACCCACAGTGACACAGTAGTCAGGCAGAATATGCGTATAAACACGAATGCGTTCTACCGGACTATCCAGCACCTCTGCATAAATTGCCGTGGCTTTAGCGGCAACGGCCTCGACCTGTTCCCGTCCGGCCAGACGCTCTGGTAAATGAAAGTGAACGATTGGCATAAAACATCTCCTATGACGATATTCGTCACGTTAATAAGAGCAGCCTAGGGCAGCCCTTTACGACGACCGGAATCCAGCATGATAGTAGAGCCTGTCATGGCGATGGCTCGGGGATCGAGCAGATTACACACCGCCCAGGCAACCTGATCGGCGGTGGTAAACTGACGTACCGATGAATCTGCTTTGAGTTCATCAAGCACGTCTTCCACATCAATACCCCGCTGTTCTGCCCGCGCCGATGCTACCCGACGAAGCCGCTCACTATCTGCAGGGCCCGGCGCTATGGTGTGAGCAGTAATACCCTTCTCGCCATATGCCAGCGACAGCTGACGCATCACGTTGACCAGAGCAGCATTGGCTACACCGGCTGATGCGGCATACTCCGTTGGCTCCAGTCCGTAGTGACCACCGATGGCCACCAGACGACTGCCAGCCTCGAGGTGGTCATGGACTGCGCGGGTTACCCGCAGCATGCCGCCTACTTTGATATTCACTGCATCCACCATTGTCTCGGTGGGTGCTGTCATTATTCCACCGGCTACGCCGACACCCGGTCCGTGAACGACCATGGCTACCGTGCCGGATACGGCATTGCCGATAGCCGCAATCGCACTGTCGTTACTGATATCGGCCTGGCAGGTCTGAACGTAGTCATACTGACTGGCAAGGCTCGACAACGCATCTGCGTCCCGACCGACTGCAAGCACATTCAGCCCAGCATCACCAAGCTGACGCACAATTTCAACACCAAAAGTTCCCGTGGCTCCCACGACAACAGCAAGTTTTTTATCGGACATATAAACCTCCTACATACTTCGTGGTAGCGCGACTTTCTGGAGAGACGAGAGTTCTGCTTTTAAAACTCGCGGTGAATCCATCCATGGACGCTCCGCCGCAACATCCATGTTGCGGAGGGTTTTAAAAGCAGAACTCCCCCTCAACAGGTCGCGCTTCAGACTAGCTCGCTTCTTTTAGCAGGCCTTTTTCTTTGGCCAGCGTCATGGCGGTGTCCTGAATCATGTCTTCCTGTCCGCCGATCATTTTCTTACGGCCCAGTTCGACCAGAATATCCCGGGCGGTAATGCCATATTTCTCTGCGGCCTTTTTCGCATGCAGTAGGAACGTGGAGTACACGCCAGCGTACCCCAGAGTCAGGGAATCGCGGTCAACGCGAACCATGTGATCCATCATAGGAACAATGATGTCTTCCGCTACGTCCATCAGCTTAAACAGGTCGCAGCCGGTAGGAATACCCATACGTTCACACACAGCAGCCAGCACTTCCAGTGGCGTGTTACCGGCACCTGCACCAAGACCTGCAACCGACGCATCTATGCGGGTGGCACCAGCCTGAATAGCCGCAATGGAATTGGCGACGCCCATCCCCAGGTTATGATGGCCGTGGAAGCCAATCTCGGTTTCCGGTTTCAGTTCACCGCGGAGGCGGGAGATGATTTCAGTCACATCCGCAGGCAGCATGTAACCGGCAGAATCCGTGATATACACAGTCTGCGCACCGTAAGATTCCATTAGCTTGCCCTGTTCTGTCAGGCCCTGAGGCGTGTTCAGGTGAGACATCATCAGAAAGCCTGACGTGTCCATTCCCAATTCTCTGGCGCAGGCAATGTGTTGTGGTGAGGTATCGGCTTCCGTACAGTGAGTGGCAACGTGAATACTTCTTGCTCCGGCTTCATAGGCTGAGCGCAGCTCTTTCATCGTGCCGAGCCCTGGTATAAGCAGTACCGAGATGATGGTCTCTTTCACCGCTGCAGCTACAGCACTGATATATTCCTCATTGCTGGCCATAGCAAAACCATGTTGCAATGAGTTACCGCCCAGACCTGCGCCATGGGTAACCTGAATGAGCGGTACACCGGCGTTATCCATAGCCGTGGCGACTTTCACCATCTGCTCAACACTGATCTGTTCTTTTTTTGCATGCATGCCGTCGCGCAGACACATGTCATGCAGCATTACTTTTCTCTGCTCACTCATTACGCAGCCTCCACAGGTTTCAGCAACAGGGTGCCGTTAAGTATTTCTTCGGCAAACATCTCTGCTGTGCGGGTAGCAGAGGCAGTCATGATGTCGAGGTTGCCGGCATATTTCGGCAGGTAGTCGCCAAGCCCTGCCACTTCCATAAACACAGCTACTTTATTGCCATCGAAAACCGGACCATTAACCAGGCGATAGCCTGGCACATACTTCTGTACCTGCTCAATCATGGAGAGAATAGAGTTGCGCACTTTGGCTTCGTCCGGCGCATCCTCCGTCAGGCAGTAGATAGTGTTACGCATGATGATAGGGGGCTCTGCGGGATTGATAATCGCCAGCGCTTTCCCTTTCTTCGCCCCACCCACTTTCTCGATAGCATTTGAAGTGGTGTAGGTGAACTCATCAAGGTTTGCCCGGGTACCCGCCCCGATAGACTTAGAAGACAGGCTGGCAATAATTTCCGCGTACTCTACGGTCTGTACCTGAGACACGGCGTTAACGATAGGAATGGTTGCCTGACCAGCACAGGAAATCATGTTTACATTCATTTCCTGTTTTTCTGCATGTTGTTTCAGGTTTACCGGCGGCACACAAAGCGGGCCAATGGCTGCAGGCGTCAAATCGATCATCATCACGCCAAGCTCATTGAGTTTACGGCTGTTTTCAGCGTGGACATAAGCGCTGGTAGCATCGAAAGCGATCTGAATCTCATCCGCCTCAACATGTGGCAACAGCCCATCAACACCATCAGCGGTTACTTTAAGCCCCATTTTCTGAGCCCGTGCCAGCCCTTCAGATCCCGGGTCAATACCTACCATCCATACCGGTTCCAGCACTTCGCTTCGCATCACCTTGTACATCAGATCGGTGCCGATGTTTCCCGAACCTATCAGGGCACATTTGATTTTTTTCATCATAAATTTCCTTCCAGTTTTAATTCTCGCTGGTGATTTCGCTCCGCCATTGTGAGACCCGATACAAAGAAGTCGCAGTCACCATGTTCAGTAATAAGAATGCGAACAGACTCTTTCTTCACACCGAGAGATTCTACGATGGCGTCCGTCACTGCTTTGGCTGCACACCGTTTTTGCTCATCGGTACGACCTTTCATCATATGCATTTCAATTATTGGCATGAGTCACTCCTGCTCAGGTGAAGCGTACGCTGACGCTGCCAAGTTCCTGGTAACGGGCTACCACGGAATCACCAGGCTTCACCGCCACAGCCGCAGTGATACCGCCGCTCATTACAAAGCTGCCGGCCGGCAACACTTCGTTCATATCCGCGAGAATGTTTACCAGCATGGCCATGGCCTCAGCCGGATGACCAAGCACCGCCGCAGAGGATCCGGTCTCAACGATTTCACCGTTGATTTCCAGCACCACACCAAGTCGATCCAGCTCCACATCCTCGGCATACCGGGGGCGACCACCGGCGACAAATTTCGCTGAGGATGAGTTGTCGGCTACCACACTGGGCAAATCGAATTTGAAGTTTTCATAGCGTGAATCTATGACCTCAATGGCCGGCAGTATAAAATCTGTTGCAGCAAGAACATCAGATGCGGTACATCCGGGGCCGGACAGTTCTGCTTTGGTCACAAAAGCCACTTCCAGCTCTACCCGGGGATGAACCAGTTCAGCGGTATCGACCACAGTATTTTCCGGTACGCTCATGGCGTCAGTAAGAAAACCGATAGTTGGCACCGATACGCCCATCTGCTGCATTTTAGCTTTAGAGGTAAGACCGGCCTTCCAGCCCACCAGCCGCTGACCCTGTTCAAGGAAGCGTTTTCGCAACGCGTTCTGCACAAAGTAACCATCCTCGACGGTCATCTCCGCAAATTCATTGGTCAGTTTAGGGATGGCGTAGGCACGGGTCTGCGCGCCTTCCACACGCTCGCAGAAGCGGGTGATCTGATCCTGAGTCAGTTGTGTTTTCATAGTGCTGTTCCCCCTTCAAATCGCACTGAGCATTCACCGATACCGCCCAGAGTACAGGTCAGTTCGTCGCCGTCAGACACCGGCACCAGCGCAGACTGGGAACCGGACAGAATGACCTCTCCGGCCTTAAACGGAATACCGAGTTCACCAAGAGTATTAGCGAGCCAGGCGACAGCATTGAAGGGCGAACCCTGCACAGCTGCGCCGACTCCGGTTGAGAACAGTTCACCGTTTTTATAAAGGGTCATGCCGGACATGGTGATATCCACCTTGCGCGGGTCGAGTTTCTGATCAGACAGCACATAAACCCCGCAGGAAGCATTGTCTGCCACTGTATCCTGAATCTTGATTTTCCAGTCTGTGATACGGGAATCGACGATTTCAAAACAGGGGCTGACATAGTCAGTAGCACGCATCACATCTACCGGCGTGATACCGGGGCCAATAAGATCTTCTTTCAGCACCAGTGCCAATTCCGCCTCTGCTTTTGGCTGAATAAGTCCGTTTAGATCAATCACCTCACCCTGGCGATTCACCATCTTGCTAGTGAGAATGCCGAAATCAGGCTGAAACACGCCGAGCATTTTCTGCACTGCGGCACTGGTAACACCAATTTTCTTACCGGTTACCGTTTCTCCGCTGTTTAGCCGACGTTGAATAAAGCGCTCCTGAATGCGGTAGGCCTGCTCCAACGTGATATCCGGATATTGCTCGGTGAAAGGCGTCAGGGTATTTCTGGAAACGAAAGCTTCGTAAAGCTCATCGCCGAGTTTATTGATTAACTGATTATCCATGTCAGTCTCCTTACATCTTGATGCAGACGTTGCGCAGCTCGGTATAGAACTCCAGCGAATGCACGCCACCTTCGCGGCCTATACCAGACTGTTTGGTGCCACCGAAAGCGGTGCGCAGATCGCGCAGGAACCATGAGTTCACCCAGCAGATCCCTACATCGATGTTTTCTGCCATGCGATGAGCTACGCCAAGGTTCTGGGTCCAGATGGTGGTGGAGAGGCCATATTGCGTATCATTGGCCAGGTTCACCACCTCTTCTTCGCTGTCGAACGGGCGGATATGACAGCACGGGCCGAATATTTCCTCGCGAATGACGGTGGCATCGTCAGACAGGCCGGTCCAGATTGTAGGCTGGATCCAGTTACCGCCTTTCACGCTATCAGGCATGTCCGGAATACCGCCGCCGGTAACTACAGTCGCGTCCTCTTCCACCGCTTTTTTGTAATAGGACAGCACCTTGTCCTGGTGTTCTTTACTGATAAGCGGCCCGTAGTTCACACCCGCGTCGGTAGGACGCCCGAGAGAAACGGCCTCAGCTCTCTCTTTCAGCGCCTGAACAAATTTCTCGAATATCGGACGCTCTACGTACACACGCTCTGTACCCAGACAAACCTGACCGGTATTCAGGAACGCTGAGCGGAAAATACCCTCGACCGCCTTATCAAAATCACAGTCGGCGAAAACGATTCCTGCATTCTTACCGCCCATCTCGAAGGACACGTCCCGTGTACCCTCTGCCGCGGCTTTCATGATGGCGGTACCGGTTCGGGTTTCACCGGTAAAAGTGATGCCGTCAACTTTAGGATGCTGAGTAACAAACTCACCGGCGGAATCCGGACCAAAACCGTTAACCACGTTATACACGCCGGCCGGTACACCCACTTTATTCATCACCTCACCCAGCAGGGTTGCGGTAAGCGGGGTTTCTTCAGAAGGCTTGACCACTACGGTGTTCCCACAGGCCAGTGCCGGACCGACTTTCCAGGTCATCAGCATGAATGGTGCGTTCCACGGGCTGATAACGCCAATAACGCCTTTGGGTTTGCGTACGCCGTAGTTGAGTGCGCCAGCGCCATCCGGCGTATCCAGACGGAAGCTTTCAGTCGCGACGTTCTTAATGGTATCTGCGAAAATCTTGAAGTTTGCTGCACCGCGAGGAATGAAGACATGGCGCATCACATGCTGAGGCTGACCGGTATCGGCCATCTCGGCTTCGACGAAATCCTCAAAACGGCGGGTGATTTCGTCAGCCACTTCGTACAACATAGCCACACGCTCGTCAGTGGTCATTGCGCCCCACTCACCATTAAGCGCCGCCTTTGCTGCAAGCACTGCTTCATTAACGTCTGACTTTCCGGCTTCGGCAACGCTGGCAATGATTTCGCCGGTAACGGGCGATACTTTATCGAAGCGTTTTCCTGAAGCCGCTTCGACAAATTCTCCTCTGATAAAATTCTGAATCTGGCGCATTGTTCTACTCGCTTATTTCACGTTCTTGACGATGATTTTGATAAAATAAATTTACAACTTACTAACACTTGAACCGAGTGTAATCCTGACGTTCTATACCGTCTAATACCATTTAAACCGACTCTTGATACCCTCAAAGTATTAATATTTACTTCAGATATTTTTAAATAACGGACTTCTTACCTGTTGGGCATCGGCGGCAGAAATAAATTTCTCGGTGTAGATGTCACGCTCGAATAACCTTCCCTGCATCAGGGTATTTATGCAGGCATCGATCATCAGAGGTGGGCCACAGAGATACGCTTTATGACCGGAGAAATTTCCATCAAAGGCACGCTGAGCGGCTTCATGCACGAAGCCGGTTTCGCCTTCCCAGTTTCCACTTTTGTTGTCTGACAATGCGGGCACATAGGTAAAGTTCGGATACTTCACTGCCAGCTCAAGAAACTCTTTGTGGTAGTAAAGCTCTTCTTTACTGCGCTGGCCGTAAATCAGGGTGATAGGCAGTTCGCAGCCTTCTTCCAGCAACTCCAGGATCATAGAGCGTGGGCTGGAAAGCCCTGACCCACCGGCCATAAAAATCATCGGTACCTGTGCAGACTTCTTCACAAAGAAGCGGCCATAGGGCCCGGTGAAAGAGATCTCATCTCCCACCTGCAGTTTTTCATGGATATAGGTCGTGGCTGCGCCCCCGGGAACCTGACGGATATTTAGCTCAATCTCGCCATCCTGTAACGGGCTGTTAGCAATAGAAAACGCTCTGCTACCAATGCCATCCGGCACATTTAGCTGAATGTACTGGCCGGCCTGAAACTCAATGGCATCTGGGTTGTTCAGTTTCAGCCAGATTCCTTTAATCGTAGGCGTAAGGTCCTCAATGCGGCTTACTACGCATTCATAATCTGCGATAGGCAGGTTAAGAGAGTCTTCATCCTCTTCAATTTCTGCCTCAATCACCAGATCGCTTTCCGGGCGAGCGCAGCAGGCCAGACATTTATTCTCCTCACGCTCAAAATCCATCAGCGCAAAGCCGGATGCCTCACCATGGTCAACCTCACCGTCCAGCACATCAATTTTACAGGTGGCACAAAGCCCGTGCCCGCAGGCATGAGGCAGGTAAATACCCGCCCGCAGCGCTGCGTCCAGAATGGTCTGTTCTTCCTCAACCTCGATGGTCTGCCCCAGTGGTTCAATAGTGACTTCATAAGTCATATCAGCTCTCCCCTAAAATCAGCGTCGCCAGTCCGGGGGTGGTAAAACGCATCTGATCTTTATGCCCCAGACCATTCTCTTCCAAGGTTCTGTTCATGTCCGGGGTCCAGGGCTTGTTGTCTTTTAGCCATTTAATGGTATTCCAGTCGATTTTTTCGAAGTCCGGGTCCGGTGACATCAGAGGTTTAAGCTGGGCGTCGATAATGTCCCCCAGTTTGTCTTTCGGTGACGCAAACAGCATAAACGGTGCTGCCATCAGCATGTGCTGATCCCAGCAGGCAAACAGCAGATAGTTACCCTGAAAGTTTTCCACCGCATCGCGGGGAGCAAATTTGTATTCACCATTAGCTACTACAGACATAGTTATTCTCCTTATTTTCCTGCGATGGGTTTCAGCTGTTTGACGTGGCCTGACGGCGCCACTTGTCAAAGTTCTGCTGATCTTCGGAACCCTGATAATCACCGGTATCGGTTTCAGGATTCAGCGACACCCACTCCATCCAGGCAGCCAGATCACCGTTCAGCGGCGCCTGCATCAGGCCAGGCATAGGCAGCCAAGACTGAACAAATTTCTCGGGTTCCTGCTCAAACACGTGCTGACAGCCGTCAGAGCAGAAATGATATTTCTCCCCTTCATAAACGGTCTCGCGATGGGCGAGCTGCGTCGGATCATCCGGTTCTGTGTAAAGGCATGGCAGCTGGCAGGTCTGACAGAGTTTTGGCAGACCGAAGTTGTTGTACTCGTTGCCGGCCTCCTTCTGCTTGATGATGTACTCCCAGCGCGGCATATAATATTTCCCGAAGGTGTCCGGGTATTTCTTCTTCAGCCACTCGAAGTCTTCTGCGGTAGGGATCCAACTGTGGAAAGCAGTACCGAATTTCCACTGATAGAGACCCAGCATCAGCTGGTGAGAGGTATGATCGATGGATTTCTCCACGTCGTCCCAGTGCATGGGCTTGCGTATGCCGTAGCGTGCCAGATCTTTAAACAGCGCTTCACCGTTCTCTACGCCATAAATATTCCACGCCTCACGCCAGGACATCACGCGCTTGGGCAGCATGTAGTCCATCATGGTAGCGACCAGAGTCAGCAGGCGGCAGCCGCGCCAGAACCATTTATCAATCCACTTCTGCACGATAGGAATGTTGTCCGGATCCTGCTCAAGAATGAACTTGATACACTCCAGCCCCAGAGTCATGTGTCGGGCTTCATCGGACTGGGCAGAAAAACCAAAAGTCACTGTTGCCATATCGCCGTTATAGGCGGCACCCGACATAAAGGGCACAAACAGCAGATTGGTCAGCACGTATTCAAATGAGAAGCCGATTGCCACCAGAAACTCAAAGGGGCCTGAAGACATAGCGTCATCGAAGAAGCTGCGCGGTACAGAGGTATACCAGATACGGTCACGTTGTTCAGCGAAGGAGGCAAAGCCGTTGTAGAACTTGTTGTAGTTCGACATAGCGTGAACCTGAGTCTGGGCATGACGAATCTCGTCAATGGCCTGCATCTGACAGGCTACCTGCGGACCAACTCCGGCAAACTCTCGCCCCACACGGGCAAAACCACGATGCGCCGCATACTCACCCGGACTGATGCCCTGCAGAAACAGTTTCAGCGCGGTCAGATAACGGGCATCCGTAATATTGAGGTGGCCATTATTTTGCGCGTGAGCGTCAATAATCGCGTAGTATTTCCGCTCTTTTTCTGCCTGATATTTCCAGTAGGAATCCATGGTCATGCGGAACGGATCTTCCCACTTCGACCAGTCATGAATCTTAATGCCCTCATAATCCACATAAGGGAAAATTTCTTTTTTGGTGCGATAGCTCGGTTCCCAGGCAAGATCCCGGGTCATCATGCGATACTTTTCTTTGATGCTGAGTTTTTTAGGTTTCTTCTGAATATCCATTACTCTCTCCAAAATTTTGCAGCCGAAGCGGGCGGAACGCGAGGCCGCTTGGAGAAGGACTGGTCACCTCAGAAACACGCCGTGAACCCATCCCTGGGGGCTCTCTGACAGCGTCCATGCTGTCAGAAGGTTTCTGCTGCGACCAGACGCTATCCTGTCGTGGCCTCGCTGTTCACCGACAGCGACTTGAATTTATCTAGCTATTCCAGGTTAAGGTCAGGCTGTCTTCGTCTTCATCAACGTTGCCACTTAGCGTGACGAGGTTGATGCCGATTTCCTGCATATCGAATTCGCGGCCTACCTGTTCTTCGATGGTTTCCCGTTTGATCACTAAGTGATTAGGGCGCATCACTTTCACCATGGCCGGCTCCTGCACTACTTCGGCTTCAGGGTTATCGATTTCGATGGCCTCGACGATGGGACGGGTGTCTTCGTTGGCCTGTAAAATGATGAACACGTTAGACATCAGGCTTTCTCCTGCTTGAACAGGCCAAGCTTGCGGGCGCGGGCCATCATGGCTTCGTGTACAGTGGCGACTTCCTGATCCGCTTCACTGCCTTCCAGAACAAGACCAGCCACAGGGATCAGCACAGAAGAAACATGAGAAGAATAGGAATCGATCCAGTTTTCGAGGTGAGCACGATTGGCAACAGATTCCGCTGCCATGGTTTTAACCATGGCATCGACCCAGCGGGCAGATTCGGAATACCAGCTGCTCATGAACTGAGTCAGAATAGAGAGCCCTGAGCCGCCTTCTTCAACCATCAATTCATCAACAAGGCGAAGGTAAACAAGCGGGTACAGCAAACCATCAAGGACAAAATTCTGTTTAACAAACAGCTCTACCGGATCACGCACCACCAGCAGGTCTTCCATAGTGCGGCGAAGTGGCTGCCAGGCATCCGCTTCCATCCAGTCTATTTTTGCCCCTTCCAGGGCCACCACATCATCCAGCATCAGACCAATACGCGAGAGGTACTGGGCGATACCAAGGTTATCCATAGCATGGTACATACACGCCTGAGTAAAAATGGCACCGTAACCATAGCCGCAAACAAAGGTATTGTTCTGGTTTGCTCCCCAGGCCACATGCCGCAGTGGAAGTAGCACTTTCTGGGCATCATCCCGTACATTGTCCGGGAGGTTCTCAATCAGTTTCAGGGTTTCTACTGTGGAGAAGTTAGACTCCATGGTTTCCTGTTTTTTTGCCCGGTTGAGGGTGTAAGTGCTGTAGTAAAACTGACGGGGATCTTTCAAATCGTACCAGTCGTTCATGCGAATCTTGCTGAGTTCCGCATCATACAACTGCTGCTCTGGTGCCCAGGTAGGACGATAATGCAGGTTTTCACACGCCTGCAGATCGTAACTGGCTTCCTGATAACGGGACGGAATCTTGTTGCCGAACCGCTTCTGTAAATGAGTAAAAGTAGTGTTTTTCGGTGTAATGCTTACCGTTTGTACATCTATTTGCATCTCGGTTTACTCCGGATAAGTGATTGATAGTGACAGACGCCGGCTCGCGCCACTTGCCACCTCTCCCTTTGCGATAATTTTTCTGTGTCAGGCGTCTCTGAAATGATGGGTGGCGTCATGCAGACGCCAGTCCCAGAGTGACACTTCTGCGTTTCCCGACTCGTTATCAGTCCTCAGGAAAGCAACCTGTCGCTGCCGGCAAAATGCGTTGAAGTCATCTTCCTTCAGGACCATTTCCAGAAACACTTCCGGCTCCCCCATACTGAAATCAAACTCAATAAAGCCGTCTTCCCGTTTGCCTGTTACCCGCACCCACTGGCGCGTGATATCAAACTGTTCAGGACTTGCCGCAATACTCTCGTTCATAACTGACTCCTGTACTAGCGCTTAGCTGACAACAGTGAGGAAGCTCTCGTGCAGCTTGCGCTGTGGATAATCCAGGCCCTGGGCAAAGTTATCCCAGGTCCAGGTGAGGGTTTCGTAGTCAGGATAAGGATGATAGCCGCCCATGAAGGTCTCGAAGCGGTTACCCGAAGGGTCAAAGGCATAGATGGTACAACCGCGGGTGATACCGTGTCGGGTCGGGCCGATATCTACCGCGACATCGTTCATGGACATGATGTCGCCAGCCCTCAGTACCCGCTCCCAACTTTCCATTAAGAATGAACAGTGGTGTAATTTGCCCGGTTCAGGGTATTCCACGAAAGCAATATCATGGACTTTATGAGAACAGGACAGCCAGATACCCGCCTCTGTTTTGCCGTCTTCACCGATCACGCGCTCAACAAGATAGAAGCCGAGCACATCGCAGAAAATCTTTTTCACCTCGGCAATGTTAGGGCCGTACAGCAGCGCATGGTCAAGGCGAACCGGTGCGATACCCCGCTCGCTGTCTTCATACCAGGGAGCAGGGTTCTCCATAGACATCCCGTTCCCCACAGAGGTTTTCTCTGCGTAGAGTTCAAACTCATGACCAGATGGCAGCGTGAAGCGAACACGCTCACCGGTTTCCATCAGGTCGCCGGCCTCAATGCGGCGGGTCTCCACGCCGTAATCGTTTAAATCTTTTTCCAGCTTATCCAGTGTGTCGTTATCCAGTACCTTGAAGCCGATAAAATCGACACCGGCTTGTTCTGCTTCACGGATAATGTAACTGCTATGATCACGCTCATCCCAGCATTTGAAATAGACCCGCCCCATATCGTCACGACCGGTTTCAACCAGGCCCATAACATCACGATAAAACTTAATCGACTCTTCCAGATCCAGTACCCGTACCACTGCGTGTCCCGGACGTAATACCCCTGTCATCGCCATAATTATTCTCCGTTATTGATAAAACAGCACTTACAAATACAACAATTTATTAACTAATATCAGGATGCGTGCCACGTTTTCATGGCATTGTTTTTGTTGAATTAATTAAAATCAGACAATTAGAATAAACAGGAAGCTTTAACTTTTTCTTTACGTAAATGTCAGGCTATCAGCGTGCCTGACAAAATTGTAAAGCCAGGGGCGTTTTATTCAGTAGTCAGAAATACGATGAGGCAAGAATGGTATTGGGTTGGCTTGCACACTGGCTGAAGTCGGTAAGAAGTCGAAATGGACGGAGGCACTTGAAGTAGAAGAGATAAAAGTGGAGTGAGTGATGCATCCCGGGCAGGAAAACGAGTAGCCTGTGGTCTGTCGGCATTTTTCCGACAGACACACATTAACCTTAGTTACATGATGAAATCGACGATTCCACCATCAACGCGCAAGGCGCTGCCTGTGGTAGCTGAAGCCTGCTCTGAACAGGTATATACAATCATATTCGCTACTTCCTCGGTACTGGCAAAGCGACGCGTGATCGAAGAGGGGCGATTTTCCATTACGAACTGCTTGCCTGCCTCATCCACGCTGATATCACGTTCGCTGGCAATATCCTGCAGAATACTTTCAGCGCCTTCACTAAGCGTTGGTCCGGGCAATACGGCATTCACTGTAACACCCGTTTCAGCCATACGTTTAGCAAGTCCACGGGATAAGCCAAGAATTGCAGATTTCGACGTGCCATACTGAATCATTTCCACCGGAATATTAATAGCCGACTCTGAGGCAACAAATAAAATCCGCCCCCATTTCTGCTCAGCCATGGCAGGGGCATAGTGGCGGGAAAGGCGCACTGCAGTCATTACATTTACATCATAATACTGCTGCCATTCCTCATCGCTGATTTCAAAAAAATCCGTGGCACCATAAATGCCCACATTGTTAATCAGAATATCGCAGGAAGGAACTACATCGGTAAGCACTTTGCAGCCTTCAGCCGTGCCCAAATCCGCTGCCACACCGGTGATATCTGCTTCCTGAAATCTTGATTTAAGGTTTTCTACGGCCTCATTGACGCTTTGTTCTGTTCGTCCTGTGAGGAAGACTTTTGCTCCGGCATTTGCCAGCATTGATGCTGTTGCCAGACCAATCCCTTTCGTAGAACCTGTGACGATAGCAGTTTTTCCTGAAAATTCGATTTGCATAATAGTCTCCTGTATCTGCAACAATGAATCAGGTCTGACTCAGTGTTTTCGGTTAAATCTGTACCGACCTGAAGCCAGACGTTCTTGTGATACAAAGTATCGCTATTTTCTATGCCTCTTTGCTTGTACTTAATACGGATATAACAATCGAAAAATTAGACAATGAGCAAATGCCCTTATGAATAATCCAACAACATGACCATTTATCCTTATTATTCAATACTCTGACCTTTTTCCTTTCGACCTCTATTGCCAAAAAGGTGGCTGCGCGTAAGGTAATTTGCTGACCGATATTTCATCAAAGTAGCGCTTTGTATGCTTTCTCAATTCCGGGAAAGTCATATGGAGGTCGGGTGCGCAATAATCAAATAAGCTCAGGAGTCAACATGCAGAGACGTCAATTTATCAGGGGTGGCGCAGCAGGGCTTATTGCAGGCTCTCTTTCCGGCTGTGCAGCCAATACGAAAACCAACAAAGCGACAGCGATGATGCCCGGCGGCAGGCTGGTTCCTATTCAGGCCAGAGCAGATCGGATTATCGCGACCAATGTTTGTACCCGTCCTTTCCGGATGCAGGGACCCCGGAACGAAACCGAAAAGCTCGGCAATAAAACCATTGTTCGCAACTATGGTCATGGCGGTAGCGGTTGGTCACTTTCATGGGGTGCGGCTGAACTTGCTCAGCAAATGGCCTCACTGACAGGTGTCAAAACCATTGCGGTACTGGGTTGTGGTGCTATTGGCCTGACTACCGCTATTCAGGCTCAGCGTAAAGGGATGAAAGTGACTATTTATGCCAAAGAACGGCCGCCTTACGTACGATCCTCTTTTGCCACTGGAATCTGGTCACCGGACTCCCGTATCATTTCAGCTGCCTATGCTCAGCCCTTTGCCAACACCTGGGAGCAGATGGCGCGAACATTCTTCAGAAAATATCAGACACTGCCTGGCCTACCCGGCAACCCGGTAGAATGGGCAAGAATGTTTCAGCTCTCCGATACTCCTTTCGAAGCTAAAGGTCATCACGGGGCTCACGGAGGAGTTTCTCTCCGGTGGCGGTGATATCGTGTATCGGGAGCTGAAGGAGAAGCAGGACTTCAGTAACTTTGAAGAAAATACCATCATCAACTGCACTGGTTACGGTGCCAGAGTGCTTCTTGCTGATGACAGCATCCTGCCAGTGCTCGGACAGACGTGAAAATTAATACCTCAGCCAGAGGTCACTTACGGCGTACAGTATTTTTCCAAGAAAGTGTCCTTCTATCCGCGCAGAGATGGGTTGCTGGTGCAGACCGGTGCAGAGAATGATTTCGGAAATCCTCATGCCGTCATCGACCCGGCTGAATCCATTGGTGCGGTAGAACGTCTGGCGGAAGTTATGGCAGGTATGAAACATCGCCGTGCAAGAGGTTAGCTGGCGAATGATTTAACAATGAACAGGCCAGAAAGTTTATGCTTTCCGGCCACTTTTTTAGCGACTCTTTTCATTAATCCGATAGGCAAGTTGTCGCCGGGTCACACCCAGATACTGGGCTGCGTGAGTCAGGTTGCCATCGGCTTTGCGAACCGCCGCCTCAAACAGCTGCTGTTCGTGCTGGGCCATATCGAACTGTCCGTCTTCCAGCAGACGGTCATAGAAACCTTCATTAAACTCCGGCGATTTATCTACCGCTGTGATATTGCCGCTCTGTGAAACCGTATCAGGCCCGTCGAGTTTTTCCTGAACCGCGTCCGGTACCGCGACGAACAGAGACTCCACCTCAATCTGTTCCCCCTCCCCCGTCAGCAGCACGCCTCGCTCGATGACGTTTTCCAGTTCTCGCACATTACCCGGCCAGTCGTGCGCGGATAAAGCCTGCACAGCCCGCTCTGAAAATCCATTGAGCGTTTTCTTATAAATTCCTGAGAATTTATCTACCATAAATGCGGCCAGCATTATGATATCTGTCAGGCGCTCACGGAGAGGCGGTATACTCACCGGATAAGTGGCAATACGGTAATAAAGATCGGCCCTGAAGCGACTTTCTTTGATGGCATTCTGCAAGTCCACATTAGTGGCAGCTACAAGCCTCACGTTGACTCTGCGAACCACATCATCACCGAGTCGCTCCACTTCACCGGTTTGAAGTACCCGCAGGAGTTTAACCTGCGCTGATAACGGCAAATCACCAAGTTCATCGAGAAATAATGTACCACCGTCAGCCCGTTCAAACCGACCTGGCCGGGAATCTTGTGCCCCCGTATACGCGCCCTTTTTTACACCAAACAGTTCTGACTCAATCAGTTCATCAGGAATTGCACCGCAGTTAACCGCAATGAAGGGGGCATCTTTTCTGGGACTGTGCTCGTGCAACCAGCGGGCAAACACCTCTTTACCCACTCCGGTCTCACCCAGCAACAGCACATTGATGGGGGTATCAGCAGCACGCTTCAGCAAATTCAGGGCATTGGTAAACTGAGGTGACGCGCCAACCAGGCCGTCAGTATCGTGACGGACCTTACGTTTTCCCCTCAGCTGGTTCAGTTCATCTTCGATAGCACGGAACGACGGTTCAAGTGGTGCATCACGAAATAAGTCTACGTAGGCCTCGTCATCCCAGCAGTCAGCAGGTTTACCGATAAACTTGCAGTGCGCCTCGCCCTTACACATGCATTCTGTTTCTTTGAATACAATAAAACGCCGGAAGAAGCGGCTGGTATACCCTGATGCATAACCGATAATTGTCCAGCAACTTGCTTCGCTACTCAGTCCCATAGAT
Organism: Alteromonas sp. ABH4_456; assembly: GCF_056160645.1. Classification (NCBI taxonomy): domain Bacteria; kingdom Pseudomonadati; phylum Pseudomonadota; class Gammaproteobacteria; order Alteromonadales; family Alteromonadaceae; genus Alteromonas; species Alteromonas sp. ABH4_456. The sequence continues at coordinate 121,163 of NZ_JBSWXO010000004.1, read as the reverse complement.
TGCAAGTGCGCTTCTGCTTCCCAGGAGTTTTCTACCATGACCTCTCCGAAGAAACGGCCGTCTTTCCAGTCAATATCATAGTCGGTAATGTGAGAACGTACCTGCCCCTCAAAAGCATGCATTTCGGGACCCAGACTGAACACATCATAGTCTGGCTTTTCATTGGCCATTTTATGCGCCAGATCTGCATCCTGCTCGCCGGCCACATAGCCCATACGAATAAGAATGCGTTTAGCAGAATCACTGTCGAGGGTATCGAAAAGCTTTGCCCGCATCTCCATCATGGCTTTGGCATGAAAAAGCAGGAGACGGTTTTCACCAAGCCAGATCTTACCCGTCTCCTGATTGAACCGGAGTTTCGAGCGCAAATCGAACTTATCTACTAACGCCTTTTCTTTCTCAATATGATGTTCTGCTATCATGATTCTGGTCCACTCAGTAAAAATCGTGAAACATGCATGGAGGTCTTTCGACCTCCATCTTAAGGTGAATCCTCACCCTTGTGTTACTATTTTGTTAAATTTTATTTTCTTATATCGATTATGCCTTTTGTTCTTTTAGAAAAAAGTGACCCAGCGCTGGCAGCAGAATTAGTGCTCCCAGCATGTTCCAGATGAACATGAAGGCCAGCAGAATTCCCATATCGGCCTGGAACTTAATGGGTGAAAGCACCCAGGTAGCAACCGCAATACCCAGCGTGATACCGGTAAGTACCACCACCTTGCCGGTAAACAACAATGCATAGTAATAGGCATCAGACAGGTTAGCTCCTTCGCTAAGACGGGTTTTAACTACCGTCAGTATATAAAGCGCATAATCCACCCCGATCCCCACGCCCAGGGCAATTACCGGCAGTGTCGCCACTTTAACGCCGATATTGAGCCATACCATCAGAGCCTGACAGAGCACAGACGTCAGCATCAGCGGTAATACAGCACACAGCACTGCACGCCACGAGCGGAAGGTTAGGAATGCCAGCAGAATGACAGCGGCATAAACATACAGCAGCATCTGGGTATTGGCTTTTTCCACCACGATATTGGTGGCGGCTTCTATGCCCGCATTGCCAGCCGCATTGAGAAAGGTAATGTCGTCACTATTATACTCAGCGGCGAAGGCTTCGACAGTGTTCACCACATCATTCAGGGTGTCGGATTTGTGGTCCTGCAAATAGGCGAATATGGTCAGCAGATCGCAGTTCTGATTGAACATCTCCCTTGGAGCCCGGGTGATGATGGCATTGAGCATGCCCTGTGAAGGCGGGATGCCGTACCATTTCAGATTCCCCTCGTTCATACCGGCATTCGCTACTTTGGCAAGACCTGCCAGGGATGATGTGGTCACTACTCCCGGAAGCTGACGCAGCGATTGTTCCAAAGCATCCACATCCATCAGGATGCTGTAGTGGGCACAGGCGTACTGACCGGTTTTCACCATCACCACATATACATCACTGCTGGTGGCGTAGTGGGACGTGATATAGGCATTATCGAGGTTGTAGCGGGAATCCGGGCGAAGCTCTGGCGCGCCCTGATCGGTATCACCGATTTTTACCTGCGAACCGATGATGACACCACCTATCCCCAGTACCAGTGCAGCGATAACCGTAACCGTTGCGACACCACGGCGGGTGAATAAATCCAAGAAAGCCCACAACGGATGTTTGGTATGGTTGATGTCTTTCGCATCACGCTGTTCCGCTTTCACACTGCGGGCAGCGGCACTGGCAGACACCCCGGTATAGGAAAGCAATACCGGTAACAGAATGAGATTGGTAAATATGAGTACTGCCACGCCGATACTGGCGGTGACGGCCAGATCCTGAATCACCGGGATATCAATCACCATCAAAACGGCAAATCCTACAGCGTCAGAAACCAGCGCCGTAATACCAGCTACAAATAGCCGACGGAAGGTATAGCGTGCTGCCAGCAGCTTATGAATTCCGCGACCAATGTCCTGCATGATGCCATTCATTTTCTGCGCACCGTGGCTCATACCGATAGCGAACACCAGAAACGGAACCAGAATAGAGTATGGATCCAGCTCGTAGCCAAGCGTTGGCAACAGGCCAAGCAACCAGACTACCGCCACCAGAGAACACACCACCACCAGCAGCGTACTTCGGATACAGCGGGTATAGATAAAGAGCACTATTGTGCAGATGCCAATTGTAATCGCGAAGAACACCAGCACCTGCTGCAGGCCGTCGATGAGGTCTCCCACCACCTTGGCAAAACCGGTAATGTGGATCTTAATGCCGTTTTTCTGATACTTGTCACGTACCGATTCGAGATAGCCGGAAAGCTCATGATAATCAATCTGCTCGCCGTCCTGATTGGTTTCCCTGAGCGGAAGCAGAATAATGCTGGATGTGTAATCAGACGCCACCAGCTGACCTACCTCGCCGGAACGCTCCACGTTGAGGCGCACCTGATCCAGGCTGGTTACCGAGCCATCGTAATTGTCAGGAATGACCGGCCCACCATCCAGCCCCTCCTCGGTAACACCCGTCCAGCGGACTGACGGTGCCCAGAGAGATTTCATAAACGGCCGCTCAACACCGGGCATCAGGAATAATTCGTCATTGAGCTGTCGCAGAGTTTCCAGATAGTCAGCATCAAAGATGGTGCCGTTCTCATTTTCTACCGCAATTCTTAGGGCGTTACTGGTATCAGCCAGCTGTTTACTGTTTTCCAGAAAATTCACGATATAAGGGTGATTGCCCGGGATCATTTTCTGAAAGCCAGCACTTAATTCCAGGCGTGCCGACTGATAGGCCAGTACCGCCGTCACCACCAGATACAACAGGATGATCAGCGGACGGAAATTAAAGATAGCTCTTTCCAGCAGACGGCCTGATCCGGTGTCAAAATCTTCCAGGTTTCGGATCAGTGTTTCCTCTCTGGTGTGTTGTGCACTCATTAACGACTACCTCCCTGCACAAGGTTTTCCAGTTTCAGTACGTGCGTTCCGCGGGATGTACTCACGGCAAAGCCGCTGTCTGTTGCAATGAAATCTGTGATGCCACCAAATGGTGTTTGCCCGATCAGGTCAAAGTGCGCACCGTTATCTGCCGAGCGATAAATCTGCCCGCTTTGATCAGCCAGTAAGATAGTATCGTCAGGCGAAACAACTCCGCTGGTCAGCGTCACTTCCATGCCGGTATCGATATGCTGCCATGCTCTGCCATCAGCGGGTTGCAGCCAGATATTACCGCGCAGTCCGTAGAGCAGCGTTGCGCCATTTTCCAGCAACAAACCATCAAAATAACTGCCGATGTAGGGCGTATTCACCCGCTTAAAAGCTTTACCACTATCATCAGATGCAAACACTGCTGACCGCTCACCGATAATCAGAAGTTCATTGCCCTTCTCCAGGACCTGATAAAGATGGCTCCCCATGTCGTTGGGCAATCGTCCGATAATGGAATACCAGTGTTGTCCACCATCATCCGTCGCCAGCGCAAGACCATACGCGCCCACGGCCCAGCCGCGTTTGTCATTGGCAAAATGAATAGCCAGCAGAGGCTTGTCAGCCCCTTCCTTGACCAGGTAACCGGCATTTATTTTAGCGTCTTCGCCGGCTTCTTCGTCGTTTTCTATCATTTTTAGTGCTTCAGCCATGGCCAGTTCCGCAGCTTCTGCACCGTTAAGCTGGGCTTCCCAGGTCTCTCCGCCATCCACGGTATGGATGATTATGCCACTGTGCCCGGCGGCCCAGCCGTTGTTTTCATCGGCAAAGCTTACCGAGGTTAGGGTGACCGAAACCGGCACTTTTTCGGCCTGACGCCAGCTTTCGCCGTTATCATCTGAAAGCAGTACCACGCCCCGCTCACCTACTGACACCAGCCTTGAGCCGGCGTTGTCCAGTGCAAGTTGCAGGCTCTGCAGACTGATTTTGTTGCGCTTGGCATCCGACGTCAGCACCTGCTTTAATGTATCGCTCATTGGCTTTTCTGCAGCGCTGGCAGCAGTCAACGTCAGACCGGAAACAAAAAATCCAAGACCGCATACAAGAGATTTCATTACTCGTTTCATGTGAGGCAATTTCCGTAAAGTCTCAAACCGATAAAAGAGGAGCTCACGCCCCTCCTCCGCACGACTATCTCACCGCATCTGCAGCTACGGCGTCACCAGTGAAGTAAGTTTCAGGCTTGGCATCTACCACGTGAAAACTTTCACCGTTCAGTGACTGAATCACACTCATGGTTTTTGCCTGCAGGTTGAATACGGTGGCAGTTTTAATCAATACCGCCGGTACGGCAGGCACCACAAAGGGAGTCAGCTGAGAGGTTCTCCACAAGTTGCCCTCGGCGTCGTAACCGTCTATCAGCAGAATCACCCAGGAGTCCTCGTCGATGTAATAGGTGCGCTTGGGTACGGCGTGACGACTACCTTCAGCGACATTTGCCTCTACTACCCAAACCCGGTGCTTCTCCCAGCGCACGTGCTCCGGGTTGAGGTGATATTCACTGATGGCTTCATCTGCCGAAGGTTTGATAAATCCGTTGTCGTTGTACGGTACCAGCATTTCCTGCTTGCCCTTCAGCGTCCAGGTAAAGCGGTCAATGTGTCCTAACAGGCCCTGTACCTCATCGAAGTAGTTCGCGCCGGAGGCCACGAAGTCAGGCGTATCGTAAGCAACGGTAGGAGCACGACGAACACGTCGCTGTCCGAGCAGGTATTGCCAGGCTTTACGGGGGTTGTCAGCGTCGATGCTGTCGCGGATCACCAGAGATTCACCGGCTTTAAATGGTGGCTCCATGGTGTTGAAACGGAACATGGAATATTCCCCGTTCCAGTCATCCGGATCCGCATCTCTGTAATAAGGCGGGTACTGGAAGGCAATTTCGTTACGGGTAGCAAGAGTATGGGAGCCGTCAGCATTCCCAACCACATTCTTAAACGTGTATTCGATGGAAGGTGCTTCTACCCGTAGCAGAAAATTCCACATTACCTCGTTGCCATTTTCCGGAATGGGGAATGGGATACCGCCGATACAGCCATCGATGCTGTAGCCGTTTTCGGTGAGCTCGCACTGGGTGGCATTACGTTTGATGCCTTCAATAACATACTCGGGCGCCGTTGCCGTACGGTGGGTTGGATAGACATTCACATAAAATGTATCCGGGTACTTTTTCATCAGGGCTATCGTGCCCTCGCTGAGCTGGTCTTTGTATTGCTCATAGTTGTTAATGTCTACCTTATAAAGCGGTTTCTCATCAGCAAACAAATCCAGCGGGATGTCACCGGCATGGTCGCCCGCCACGTTATCTTTGATACCGCCTGTCCAGGCAGGGATTGAGCCATCAGCGTTGGCGGCCATTTCTCCACCCAATGGCGTTAAGGTGTCACCCAGTTTTGCCGCGTCGGCGTCACTGGCTTTTGCCAGTGCCAGCGGAGATAAACTCAGCGCCAGCGCGGCAGCAATTCCGGTTTTAATCATAGCTTTCATATGGTTATTCCTTTAGAAAGTGCGTTGAATCGAAAATGAGATGAAGTCGCGGTCGCCGTGAAAATTCTTGTAAGACAGCATGGGAACTTCAGTGTCGTACTGGATTACAGAACCGGCGTCACCGATATATTTGGTAAAGCTCACACCAAAGCGCCAGATACGGTTGTAGTCCCCTTTCACGCCAAGGCTCACGTTACCGCCGTGCTCAGCCGGAAAAAGTACGCCATTAACAGACGAACGACCGGACAGGCCGTATCCCATAGCTATGGGCACCTGGAGATCGAGCCCCGGCATAACCTGAAAGTATTCCGGCGAGAACACGAACTGCACGGCGCTGGCGTCACGGGTGGCAAGAGGGTCCAGCTGATCGGCATTTTCAGAAATGTTAAGTCGACGGTTAAAAGCAAACTCACCCACAAAACTCGCGGCATCCCAAACGCTGCTTTCATTTAAAATGGTGACAGCCGAGGCGTTAAAGTGGAAAGTATCGCCACGGGGGAAAGCGGAATTATTACCACCATCGGAGACAGTATCTCCGGGAAGGATGACGGTATTACCGATGGCTACCAGTGGCATGTCGGTGCGCATTGACATCTCTGCTGCTACGTTGGTTTCCCCCACGAGGGTACTGACACTCATGCCGTAAAGTTTGATATCTTCACCGAACACCTGCACGTAGTCGCCGATGCCACCTTCAGTGACATTTACACCCGGACGGACATAGAACTGAGGCAGTTTTTCATGGAAGTTCGCGTGGTAGAAACCCACTTCGTAATCATTAATTTTGTAGCGGATCTGCAGACCGTACTGGCCGCTTTCCTCAGGCGTGATGTCATCGCCGCGAAAGGCAACCACGCCGGGGCCGAGGATCAGCGACTCACCACCTTTATCTACGAAATCTGCAAAGCTGAAATAGCTCCCGGCTGCCGGCAGGCGGCTTCGACGCCATTCCACCTGATAGTAAGCCGCCAGTGTCAGCTTAGAGTTCCACTGTAACTGGCCGGCCAGCTGCGCTGTGGGGCGTGCCACTTCTTTAAATTCGGAATTGGGAACAGATAGTGCCCGGGCCAGATCCAGAGAGGTCATGGCACCGGCCATAGCATTCGAGCCGAAGAAAAGCGATTCACCATACAATTGAGTAAAGCGACCGGCCTTCAGGTTCAGTGCTTTTTTCCCCGGAGTGAAACTGCCGTATACAAAGGCATCCAGCAGTTCGGCGTACTGCCCGTGCAAACCTTCCGTTTCTGCCGTAAATTCATTCGGGCCGACCGATACAGAGTTAACCAATGCGCCACCGAGTTCAGCGGGATTGTCATTGGAATCGTGATAGACAGAGTCGTACCAGGCAGCAGCACTAAAACGCACGCCGTAATTACGTTTGTACCTGAGGTCGAATTCAGACAGTAAATCTACCCGGTTCGACACCAGACCTTTATCAAAATTAAGGTCGCCATCATTAGTATTAGCCTGAGGGCCAATTGAACCATCGGCCACTTTTGCGTCAGGGTCGGTAACCCGGAAAGACGCACTGTACTTAACCGTGTTGTCCCAGCGGATACGCAGATTCGGATTGCTGGTATCGATGGTTGTGGCGTTGGCGACATGACTGACGCCAAGACCTAAGAGAACGGCAACTGACAGGGTTTTTAATGCAGATTTTTTATTATTTTCTTTCATCCATTTCTCCTCCATAGTGTGTTTCCTCGCTGTTTGCACTATGCCCGGACCAATCACGACAGATTGCTCTGCCATGTGTTGTGAATGAAATGTATAATCGCTGTTAATTACCTTCCAATACTATTGACAGCCCGCTTTGATACCTTCAGGGTATTAAGAAAGTGTTAGCAGGAGTGTTTATGGACGTGCGTCAGTTGCGGTACTTTGTGGCAGTTGCCGAGGAAAAAAACATCGGGAGGGCTGCAAAAAGGCTGTTTATTTCTCAACCTCCGCTGACCCGTCAAATCCAGCAACTGGAGCAGGATCTAGGTGTTCAACTCTTTGATCGTACGTCAAAAGGGGTGGAACTGACTCAGGCAGGCAAACTGTTCCTTACTGAAAGTAAGAATATACTTAGTCTGATGGAGCTGGCTCAGGAGCGAACCCGCAGAGCAGGTCAGGGATTAATGGGCCGACTGGATGTAGCGGTATTCGGTTCAGGTATTCTTAAAACCATTCCTGAAATATTGCAACAATTCAAACAACAATACCCGGAAGTACATGTTGTATTGCACTCAATGAACAAGGGAGAACAAATCGAAGCACTTCGACAAAAGCGAATATCTCTGGGTTTTAATCGTATGCTACCGCCGCTCAGCGATATAGACTCAATACAGATCCTGCGGGAAAACCTTATGGTAGCGCTTCACCAGAGCCACCCTCTTGCCGCGCATTCCAGCATCGACCTGGCCTCATTGGCAGGGGAACCTTTAATCGTTTTTCCTAACAGTTCTCGTCCAAACTTTGTTGATTTAGTCGTACGTATTTTTCAGGAAGGCGGTGTGAATATGAATATCGCACAGGTTATGAACGATGCTGTAGCCGGCGTTGCACTTGTATCCGGCGGCTTCGGTGTATGCCTTGTTCCCACCTCCACTACCAGCATGTCTATGCCAGGGGTGGTTTACAGGCCGCTAAATCATTTGCCGGAAAATGCCACCCTGGATTTGAGTTGCGTTTACCTTAAAGATAACCATTCCCCCCTGTTAAGTTCTTTTCTTTCAGTTGTGCATGATTACAAGAGTCACATCGCAGAGTAAACAGACTGAACGGGTCAGACCAGCCATTTTTGTCGGGCAAATAAATTGCCTGACAAAAATGACAAGCTATCAGGTTACTTAAACTTTTCAGAGGCATTGTGCCCCATCTGGCCGACGGGATGTGTGCATCGCCCTTTTAGACCGAGCAAAGATCACTGCAAAACGTCTTCAGTTATTACACCAGCCCATCGCGCGATTTTACAAAATTGAACGTTGCCGAAATTCAAACGGTCGTTTAAATTATACATATCATACACATTCCAGATATGTCGGATACATTTATGTGGTTCATACTCATTGTCGCTATCATTGCTGGTGCAATTGTTTTCGGTATAAGTTCAATTCGCCGTTCACTGGTCACCGGACCAATTTTTGATCTGTTCAAACGGATACTTCCCCCGCTCAGTCAGACCGAGCGTGAAGCTATGGAAGCAGGCAGTACCTGGTGGGAAGCTGATCTCTTTCAGGGCCGCCCTGACTGGGAAAAGCTGCAGGCATTCCCAAAACCAGAGTTAACGGATGAAGAACAGGCATTTATTGATGTTCACGTACCTAAACTGATGAGTCTCATTGACGATTTCGATGCCATTCATGAACGAAAAGATTTCTCGCCTGAAGCGTGGGACTATATGCGTCGCCATGGATTTTTCTCACTAATCATTCCAAAAGCCTACGGCGGTAAGGAGTTTTCCGCTTTTGCCAACTCTACCATTGTGTCTCAAATATCCAGTCGCTCCCTGAGCGCCGGTGTCACCGTGATGGTGCCCAACTCACTGGGCCCGGGTGAACTACTCAGCCACTATGGAACAGAAGAACAGAAAGACTACTGGCTGCCTCGCCTAGCCAGCGGTGAGGATATCCCCTGCTTCGCGCTCACCGCGCCGGAAGCCGGTTCAGATGCGGGTGCTATTCCGGATACCGGTGTCATTTGCATGGGTAAACATGAGGCGAAAGAAACCCTGGGGATTCGCCTTAACTGGGATAAACGCTACATTACCCTTGCCCCCGTGGCCACGGTATTAGGCCTGGCGTTCAAACTCTCTGATCCCGATAAACTGCTGGGTAACAAGGTAAACATCGGCATTACCTGTGCGCTGATCCCTACCTCTCATCCGGGTGTTGAAACCGGTGACCGCCACCTGCCTCTTGAACAGGCGTTTATGAACGGTATCACCCGCGGCAAGGATGTATTTATTCCCATAGACTGGATCATTGGTGGCCCGGATTACGCCGGTAAAGGCTGGAAGATGCTGATTGAGTGTCTGTCTGCCGGCAGGGGCATTTCACTGCCTGCACTCTCCACCGGTAACTGCCAACTAAGTGCACGCACTACCGCGATTTATGCCATGGTTCGCCAACAATTCAATAGCCCGCTGTATAAATTCGAGGGCGTCGCCGAGGGCCTGGCTACTTTAGGCGCTAACGCTTACATGACAGAGGCGGTACGTCAGATGACAGCCATGGCAATTGACGAAGGCAATAAACCTTCTGTTGTTACGGCTATCGCAAAATACCATATGACCGAAGCCGCCCGTACCAGTATTAATATTGCTATGGATATCCATGGCGGTAAAGGGATACAAATGGGCCCCACGAATTATCTGGCCTCTCTGTATATGGCAATGCCGGTATCAATCACGGTAGAAGGTGCCAATATTCTTACCCGTAATCTGATGATCTTCGGTCAGGGGGCAACGCGCTGTCACCCTTACGTGTTTGACGAACTGGTTGCTGCGGCTAATCCGGACAAGGACCAGGCACTTTCCGACTTCGAGAAACTGCTAGGTAAACATGTGAAGTTTGCTGTTGGCAACGGTCTGTTCGCCTTCTTCCATGGCCTTACCGGCGGGCACTTTATTAACGCGCCGGAAACGCCAAATAAAAAGCACTACCGTCAGCTGGAACGTATGAGTAAAGCGCTGGCGCTCTACAGCGATATCGCCATGCTGGTTTTAGGCGGTGAACTGAAGCGCCGTGAGTTACTGTCGGCCCGACTCGGCGACGTGCTAAGCCAGCTTTATCTCACCTCAGCCGTACTGTACCACCATCATAAACGAGGCTATCGCCGCGATGAGCAAGTTTATGTAGACTTTCTGGTAGCGAGAGCGTTAAAGCAGTGTGAGGATGCTATGTACGGATTTACCCGCCATATCAGTAATCCGGTTGCCGGCTGGCTACTGCGTCGCATTGTATTTCCGTTCGGACGCAGCTATGCGCCGCCAGCAGATAAACTTACTCTGGCAATCAGTGAGTCTCTTTGCGAAAACAGTGAATTGCGCACCAAGCTTACGCCCCAAGTTTACACCGACAACACCAATGATCCTATCGCTGTGCTGCAGCAGGCTTTTGACGCGATGATTTCTCTTGAACCGCTTAACAGAAGGCTTAGGAAGGCCCGTAAAGATGGTAAGGTGAAAGAAAAAGGCTCGTTGTTTCAGCTGTGTGAGAAACTGCTGGAGGCCGACATAATCAATGATGATGAAGCCAATCAGATAAAGCAGGCCAATAAGCTCCGCTTACAGGTGGTCAATGTAGACAGTTTTGACCAGCACCTGTCGCCCTACAAAAGCGCCTCTAACGTGACACCGCTTAAGACCGGATAGTTTTTGTTATCGTTTTTTTCTCAGAGCCGTTAACGGCTTTTTTATGACATCCGGTTTAGTAATGTTCACGAAACCGGCAGTCGGTACCCGACCATCTTGCACTGGCAAACAGAAACCATGCACAATGGCTGAAGTGAACGACCCTGGGTTTGCTACGTATAAGTTGGAAATGTCAAGAATGAGGTGAACTATGAACCATCAATATGAAGATGACGATCTACTTTCTTTTATGGAAGAAATGGGAGACGTTAAACCCATCACCTCAGACGACAAAATATTCTGCCATGATGCTCAGGACAATCTGGCAAAAAAGGCTCGTCGCGCAGCGCTTGCTTGGGAAAATCCAGAGGTTTTCAACCCGCTCAGCATGGAAAATGTTAAGCCGGTTAAACCCGATGATTTTATTGCTTATCAGCAACCCGGCATTCAGGATGGAGTGTTTAAAAATCTCCGATTGGGAAAATACGATATTGAGCAGCGCATTTCTCTCAAGAACCTGACTTTAAAAGACTGCCGTGATCTGCTTTATAAGAAGCTGAAGAGTGCCCACGAACGGGGTTCCCGCGCCCTGCTCATCCAGCATGGAAAAGGCGAACAGAGTCAGCCTATACCTGCGCTGAAAAAAAGCTATGTAAATCATTGGTTGAGAGAATTGGATTGGGTAATAGCCTGGCATACCGCGCAACCTATGCACGGCGGTTTCGGTGCTACTTATGTGTTGCTAAAGAAACATCCACAGCAGAAGCTAATTAATCGCGAAAAAAATAGAAAAAAATAAAAAGTGGTCTATGCTTGAGATCCGAGCGTATGATCTTCGTACAAAAAAAGTACGAGATAAAAGTTCAGCTAATCCTGAATTTTGATATGAGTGTTGAATTTTCTACAGGCAAGACTTTCCCAGCCTGCTGAGCAGGAAGTTTTGAATAAGCCGCAGGACGCGCTTATCAGATGTGTTGCGAGCTTTGCTCAGCAACTGCCAATTCTGCAGATTTTGCGGAAGAACTGAACACTGCTGTCAGGATCATAAACAATACTGCTACAGCGACACCGGTTAAACCGAAACCTTTACCAGAACGATACATATTCGTCTCTTATTATCTGCGTTAACTACGGATCGTTAACGATCCTAACCAATATTTTGCATCCTATGCTGATTAGTGTGCGTCTTCCTGACACATACTAATGTAAAACAGCGACCTATAGATCACAAGCGCTCGATTCAAAATTTTGACGCTATATCCACTGTTTTTTGGCGCTTACTATCCAGACAACTCTTTTCTCATTAAGTTTCAGCAATGTGTAAATTTAAGACAGTTTCGGGTCAGAACAGCCAGCGTAGCTTGAGTTAGAAAAAAACTAGCGCTTTTATAACAGCGAGTGCGGACGGGGATCAGAAACCGTTTGCGGCAGGGACGCCGCAACCGAGCTTAAATTGGAAGCCAGAAAAGGTTGGAGATGCCAGCTTCCGCAACCAGCGAGCGCGACTGGGGGTCAGAAACCGTCTGCGGCAGGGATGCCGCAGTCGAGCCCCATGGATGGGTGTATGCGTGTTTCTGACCCCCGGTCGCACCGCGTAATGCGGAAGCGACTACAACCTAGCCCACGAAGACGCGGGCGTTGCGGAAGATGCGCATCCACGCGCCGTCTTCCTGCCAGTCGTCCGGGCGCCAGGAGTTCGCTACAGTACGGAATACACGTTCTGGGTGAGGCATCATAATCGTTGCCCGACCATCAGCAGATGTCAGACCCGTGATACCCGCCGGAGAGCCGTTCGGGTTCGCAGGATAAGTATCTGCTACCTGACCGTAGTTGTTCACGTAACGCAGGGCTACCTGATTAGCGCTCTGAACCGCACTCAGTGCATCCGCAGAGGCAAACTCTGCCTGACCTTCACCGTGAGATACCGCGATCGGCATCATCGAGCCTTTCATACCCTGCAGCAGCACAGAGTTTGACTCCATCACTTCTACCATGGCAACACGGGCTTCAAAGCGCTCAGACACGTTAGTCACAAAGTGTGGCCAGTTTTCTGTGCCCGGAATCAGAGATTTCAGGTTAGACAGCATCTGACAACCGTTACATACACCTAAGCTAAACGTATCGTCGCGGTCAAAGAAAGCTGCAAACTGGTCACGGGCCTGTGCATTGAACAGAATCGACTTCGCCCAACCTTCACCGGCACCCAGTACGTCACCGTAAGAGAAACCACCACAAGCCGCCAGACCTTTAAAGTTGTTCAGAGATACACGGCCGCTCAGAACGTCACTCATGTGCACGTCGATAGCAGTGAAACCCGCGCGGGTAAATGCTGCCGCCATTTCCAGATGAGAGTTAACGCCCTGCTCACGCAGAATCGCTACTTCAGGTTTCACACCCTTAGCAATGAAAGGCGCAGCAACATCTTCAGTAACATCATAGCTCAACTTCGCGCTCAGACCCGGATCTGCCGCATCCTGCTTGGCAGCGTGCTCTTCGTCAGCACATTTCGGGTTATCACGCAGGCTTTGCATGTTATGTGTGGTTTCTGCCCACATGGTACGCAGGTTCACGCGGGTGTCGGTCAGTACAGCAACGTCACCACGGTTGAACTCAACCATGTCTGTCGCATTCAGCGTACCAATATCGTGTAACAGCGCGCCCAGACCGTGAGCTTCAGCAATCGCTGTCACCGCTTCAACGTCGCTTTCTGCTACCTGAATAACCGCACCTAATTCTTCGTTAAACAGTACCGCTAAGTCATCGTCAGCCAGACCATCAAGAGAAACGGTTACACCGGTCTTACCGGCAAAGGCCATTTCAGCAACGGTTGTGAACAGACCGCCGTCAGAACGGTCGTGGTACGCGATAACCAGTTCTTTTTCTACCATCGCCTGTACAGCGTTGTAGAAACCGAGCAGGGTTTCAGCGTTGTCCACATCAGCCGGTTTGTCGGCCAGTTGCTGATACACCTGTGCCAGACAGCTTGCACCCAGACGGTTCTGACCCGCGCCTAAGTCAATCAGCATCAGGCGGGTTGCGCCTTTATCTGTACGCAGTTGTGGCGTCAGCGTTTTACGAATGTCTTTTACTGCACCAAATGCGGTGATCACCAGTGACAACGGAGACGTTACTGCCTTGTCAGCACCATCGTCGTCCTGCCATGCCGTTTTCATCGACATGGAGTCTTTGCCCACCGGAATCGTCAGGCCCAGCGCCGGACACAGTTCTTCACCTACCGCTTTTACGGCTTCGTAAAGACCCGCATCCTCGCCCGGGTGACCGGCAGCAGCCATCCAGTTCGCAGACAGTTTGATACGCTTGATATCACCAATGTTTGATGCAGCAATGTTAGTCAGTGCTTCACCCACTGCCAGACGGGCAGATGCTCCGTGAGACAGCAGTGCTACAGGCGTACGTTCACCCATAGACATGGCTTCACCATGATAGGTGTCAAACGCACTGGCGGTCACCGCGACGTCAGCCACCGGCACCTGCCACGGGCCAACCATCTGGTCACGGGAGACCAGACCGGTGACCGAGCGGTCGCCAATGGTAATAAGGAAAGTTTTCTCAGCGACCGTCGGCAGGCGCAGCATACGCTGAGCTGCATCCGCCAGCGTGATGTCTTCACGTTTCAGTGCTTCCGGCGCAACCGTTGCTGATTGTACATCACGATGCATTTTAGGTGGCTTACCTAACAGCACATCAAGTGGCATATCAATAGGCTGGTTATCGAAGTCAGCATCGTGCAAAGACAGATGCTGTTCTTCAGTAGCCTCACCCACTACCGCAAACGGCGCGCGCTCACGGGCACAAATCGCCGCAAACTTTTCCAGATTCTCAGGGGCAACAGACAGTACATAACGTTCCTGCGATTCGTTACACCACAGTTCCAGTGGCGTCATGCCCGCTTCGTCGGCCAGCACGTCACGCAGTTCGAATTTACCACCACGACCACCGTCGTTAACCAGTTCAGGTAATGCATTAGACAAACCGCCCGCGCCCACATCGTGGATAAACTGGATCGGGTTGTTATCACCTAACTGCCAGCAGGCATCGATAACTTCCTGACAGCGGCGCTCCATTTCAGGGTTGTCACGCTGTACAGAAGCAAAATCCAGATCTTCGTTAGACTGACCGGACGCCATGGAAGACGCCGCACCGCCACCGAGACCGATGTTCATTGCCGGACCACCCAGCACAATCAGTTTCGCGCCAACGGTGATTTCGCCTTTTTCGATATGGGATTTACGGATGTTACCCAAACCACCCGCTAGCATGATTGGCTTATGGTAACCACGTACTTCCACGCCGTTGAAGCTGGAGACTTCCTGCTCGTAGGTACGGAAATAACCCAACAGGTTAGGACGACCAAATTCGTTGTTGAATGCCGCGCCACCCAGCGGGCCTTCTATCATAATATCCAATGCACTGACGATACGCTGTGGTTTGCCATAGTTGGCTTCCCACGGTTGCTCAGCACCCGGAATACGCAGGTTAGAAACGGTAAAGCCAACCAGACCGGCTTTAGGCTTAGAACCACGGCCTGTTGCACCTTCGTCACGGATTTCACCACCAGAACCGGTAGCGGCACCCGGGAACGGCGAAATGGCCGTCGGGTGGTTGTGGGTTTCCACCTTCATCAGAATGTCGATATCTTCATGATGATATTCGTACTGATGCGACTGCGGGTCAGGGAAGAAACGACCCGCCTGCCAGCCTTCCATCACAGCTGCGTTATCTTTATACGCAGAGTGAACAAATTCAGGGTGGGTTTCGAAGGTGTTTTTGATCATTTTGAACAGGGACTTGTCCTGCTCTACGCCATCAATAGTCCAGCTGGCGTTAAAAATCTTATGCCGGCAGTGCTCAGAGTTGGCCTGCGCGAACATGTACAGCTCAACATCGTTAGGGTTACGGCCTAAACGGGTAAAGCTGTCATACAGGTAATCAATTTCATCGTCGGCAAGAGCCAGACCCAGACTGATATTCGCATCAACCAGTGCCTGTTTGCCGCTTCCCAGCACGTCCACCGAGGTAAAGCTCTGGCCTTCGGCATGTTCAAACAATACTGATGCGCTTTCCGGCGCAGCAAACACTGATTCAGTCATGCGATCATGCAGTTCTGCTGCCACCAGCGCTTTATCGGCATCTGTCAGCTCACCATTTACGTCAACATAATACGCACAACCACGCTCAATGCGTTCGATAGCCGTCAGGCCGCAGTTTTGTGCAATGTTAGTGGCTTTAGATGACCACGGAGAAATGGTGCCGGGACGGGGAGTGACAAAAAAGCACTCTCCCTGAGGCGCTTTCGCCTGAGTTTTCGGACCGTAAGTCAGCAATTTGTCGAGAACCTGACGGGCATCGCCGGTTAACGTGCCGGTTGTGTCCACAAGGTGAACAAACTCAGCGTAAATGCCATTCACAGTAATACCGGATTGACCCAGCCTTTCAATAAGTTTAGTTTGTCTGAATTCAGACAGTGCGGGAGCGCCTCTTAGGACCAACATATCGTTTTACCTGATTGTTTGGAAACAGCGTCTGACAGCTCAAACGCTATCTCTTGGATGCACGGGGATTTCGGCGCGGATTATAGAGGAATTCCGCCCACTTGATAACCTACATTCAAAACAAGTTTAGTTTTTTTTCGATTTTCAACCAAAGGTAATACCACTAACCGTGTCGAGTAAGATGTCTTTTCTCCTGTCTGCCCCCCTGACAGTAATGTTACGTTCCGTTACCGGTTTGCTGTTAGTTCTGACCGTTGCCGCCTGCAGCGAACCTGAATTACCCAATCACCTTCGTTCTGTTAAGGAAGCCGGTAAGCTGACAGCAGGCATTGAGTATGCACCTTCACGTTATGAATATGGCCCGCAGGGTCCCCGCGGGTTTGATTACACACTGATCGCCGGATTCGCTGATTACCTTGGCGTTGAACTGGCACTTATCCCCTATTACGACGACCACAGTATGAACGCTGCTCTGGCCGGCTCGGATATCGATTTGATTGTGAGCAGTGATGCCGGAGCGCAGGCATTGTCAGCAGATATGGTTACCGGACCGGCGTATGCCGGCACCGCCTGGGCATTCTCTGCCCGCCTTGATGACTCTCTTCGCAGTGCAGTCTTTGATTACTTTGCGACGCTCAGGAAACAACGTGTGGTTGCCAAAATGCAGAATGAATGGCTGACGCCGGCGGCTCCGCTGCAAGAGGCAGATATTCCGGCATTCATTCTTGCGGCTGCCGGAAAAATAACCGCTCTCAGAGAGCAATTCAGTGCTTACGACAGCGATGCAGAGTGGACTCTGCTGGCAGCTTTCGCCTGGCAATTAAATCAGTGGGAAGATGCCGGTGAAACCGCAGATGCAGTAGAGCAACTGCTTACACTGCATGAAAAAATCCCGTCTCGGATCCCCGCTGCGGAGAGGATGATGATGACCCTTGCAGCGTGGCGCACCGGCCTGACACATCTTGAGGATTGCCGGGAACTGACATCCCGCCAGGGCGGCAATAATGATCGCTGGCTGGACGTGAAACAGCGCTATCCATTGCTGGCCGTTAAGGACGTTTACCGTCACCTTGATTATGGCTACGCAGACGGTGCAGATACCGTGAGATTTACAGAAAATATTCAGCAGTACGCAACAACGTTGGAAACACTGTCTGAAAAAGATTGAAAATTGTCATAAAGCCTTCATGTTATACCGGTAGAACGGCATGAGGCATAAAAACAATGCCACCCTGAATACGTTCTCCTTACACATTTAAGGATGAGGAGGGTTTATGAGAAGACAAAAAGCAATAAAGGCAAAGAAAATTTTGAAAAGTAATAATCGCAGAAAATTAATGATTAAACGTGCCCATCAACGGGTCCTTCAACGCCGCCGTCATTTTATGACTCATGAAATGTTCGCGAAAAGTCCGGAGTCAGCCTGCCAGTAGCAGTTCCGGACTACACCTTTCCCTTTCCCCCGCACTTTTCTGCCTGAGTCGCTCTGGCCAATAACTTAGCAGCTTTGATTTCAGCCCGGCGACGCCGGAAAAAAGCAGACAACTTTTCTCCGCAGACATCAGCCAGCACCCCTCCGGTGATATCACACTGGTGATTAAGCTCCGGATGTTGCAACAATTGCATCACTGATCCCGCAGCACCGGTTTTTAAATCACTGGCACCGAATACCACTCTGGCGATCCGTGCGTGCACCAGCATTCCGGCACACATAGCACAGGGCTCAAGAGTGACGTAAAGGGTTGCACCGGTAACCCGGTAATTTTCTATATGGCTGGCGGCTGCACGTACAGCCAGCATTTCCGCATGAGCGGCGGGATCATGGTCTCTAACCGGAGAATTCCAGCCTTCTCCGATGATCTTTCCGTCTGCAACGACTATCGCGCCCACCGGTACTTCGTTAATTGCTTCAGCTTTATCAGCACGAAGCAACGCCTGCTGCATCCAGTGTTCATCACTGAATAATTCTTCATTACTCATTGGTTATTTTGACCAAACTTTTGGTTATTTCGACTAAAGGAATACAGTACACGGTATAGTAAAAATCATAACCAATTGAAATATAATGATTTACCAAACTGGTCACAATCTTGCGTACTCTTGGTTATCATACAGCAAAAGCACGGTTAAAACGGGTCTGTATGCAAAAATTCAGACTGTTGAAAAACACAATGTTACGATTTTAATTGTACAAAAAGGTTATAAAACAGGCTGAATTAACGACAAAATGCCCGTAAACCGTTACACTAAAATTTTACTTTGTTGAGGGAACAAAATGAATACAACCGCCGTTGTCATTGTTGCAATCTGTGCCTGGGCACTGGTCTCTATCGTCACTGCAGCGAAAGACAAGAGTAAATCGAAAAAAGATATCCGTAGTGATAAAGCCATGGAAGCCGAAATCGCGGCACTACGGGAACGCGTTGAAGTACTGGAAAAAATCGTCACCGAAGAAAATTACGATCTCAAAAAGCAATTTAAAGATCTGGAGAGCGGTAAAGTTGCATAACGGCTTTGTCAGGCACCGTCCATAAAACGACGCTCTGCCCGCTCTACTCTTCTCGGCTTGCCGGCGATGATTAGCACATCACCGGCTTGCAACACCTCATTGCCATCCGGCTGCGCTATTTCGCTGCCATTCCTTCTCAGCCCCTGCAGTCTAACCCGCATTCTTTGAAAATCGATGTCTGACAACGACTGGCCTAAACAGGCTGCATCGTTATTCAGTACAACAGCATGTACAAATTCCAGTTTATCTTCTGTGCCGTAGCTGATTTCAGTGGTTTCCCCGGGATAAAAGCCGTGCAGGTGATCGTACCGCCCCTGACGTTCCTCCCTCACCCTTCGCAGGATCCGCGACATGGGTACGCCGGCATAATGCAGTACCTGGGAAATCAGCATCAGACTGCCTTCCTGTATTTCCGGTACCACCTGACTGGCACCGGCTTTATACAAAGCATCCAGCTGATAGTCCCGTTTTGTGCGTACCATTAAGTTGATGCCCGGCGAGATTTGCCTTGCGGCGTTAATGACTTGCTTAGCTTTCTCAGGCTGGTCAAAAGTGACCAGCAGTAAACTTGCTCTGCCAACACCGGCATTTTCAAGAATGTCCTTCTGACTGGCATCACCAAATAAAATCGGTTCGCCGGCATTGCGGCTTTCATGCACCCTTACCGGGTCTGCATCAATAGTAATAAAGGCAATGTTCTCCAGTTTCAGCAAACGGGCAACAGACTGTCCGACTCTGCCAAATCCGGCGATGACAATATGATTCTGCAAAGCTGAAGCTTCAGGAATGGCACTGTCAGGCTCAACGTTGACCGCTGACGCAGGTTCGAGTTTCTGCGCCCAGGCCACACTGCGGGTTACCAGCAGGGGTGTCAGTGCCATGCTGATCACCCCCATACTGATGATAATAGAAGATGTTCTGCTATCGATGACTCCTTCTGCGGTAGCCAGTGCAGCAATAACAAAACTGAATTCGCCAATCTGACACAATTTGATGCCGGTAGCCCAGGCATCCACCGCATCAGAATTCAGTAACCTTGCAACCAGGCGCAACACCAGCACCTTAAGTACCATTAATACCGCCACCCCACTGAATATCCACAGACCATCCTGATAAAGTACGTGCAGATTGAGTTGCATGCCGACAGTAACGAAAAACAGGCCCATCAGAATATCTCTGAATGGCCGGATGTCCGCTTCCAGCTGGTACTTATACTGGCTTTCTCCCAGCATCATCCCGGCAAGAAAAGCCCCCAGCGCCATGGACAAACCGAAAATATAGGTCAGCCCTCCGGCCAGAATAGCCACAAGAATCGTGGTAAGCACGAACAACTCATCAGTTCTGGTTTTCGCCACTTCCCGGAATATCCAGGGCAATACCCACTTGCCGGCAGAAAGCAGCAGGATAACGACCAGTACACCTTTTATGAGTGCCTGAATTAACGCAGTGGCGAGACTGATGTTCTGTTCCGATGACATTAATGGAATGGCAATGAGGAAAGGGACCACTGCCAGATCTTGAAACAGCAGAATACTGATGGCCATTTCTGTACGACGATGATTAAGTGCTCCGGCTTCAGTAAGCTGCTTAATGACGATAGCAGTGGAGCTCAGTGCCAGCATGCCGCCGATGATAACTGCCGGCCCCCAGGCAAATCCGAGAAAGTGTGCGATTGCTGAGAACACACCCGTAGTAACGACCATTTGCCCTAATCCGACACCGAAAACCAGTGAGCGCATGGACATGAGCTTGGGCAGTGAAAACTCGAGCCCCAGAGAAAATAACAGAAATACAATCCCGATTTCTGCCAGCAGGTGCATGTCTTCCGGATGAGGGAACAACGCCAGCAGTTCCGGGCCGGTAAGCAGTCCGGCAAAAAGGTAGGCCAGAATCGGTGGCAAATGAAGCTTGCGGAATACTGCGACACTGACTACTGACAGCGCCATTAACACTACGATTTGTCCAAATCCACTTGCTACCACGGCAACTCCTTTAATCCGGCACTACAAGCAGGCACACCACTTGCAATACTTCAGTCAGATACGCTTAGATGACGATTTTCTGACGTAAAAGTAAACAATTGACTCTAAGTATAACCCATGTTCCCGAGGAGTACTGTTTTGGAATTCTCAACTTCTGTTTATGAACACGTATACCCTGACAGCTTTTATCCTATGGCCTCATCCGGCCCGCGGTTAACCGCCGATCAGAAAAACAGCTTCCTGGGGCAGATCCTGTCAACCATCGATATTTCTGCACTGGGTTCTCTTTACTTTCATCAACTCAGACAGCATGTTGCACTCGTCCACCTTAACCTGAGCGATGCCTCACGTCACCTGAGTTATGGCCGCATTAAGCCGGAAGACAATGACACAAACACCCTGATGCTGCCTATGAACAACCGTCACAGCACATCCGCGCCGGAATACATCCGCTATGTGTTTGCCAGCATGCCATCACGGGAAGAGCGTCAGTGTGTGGCTGAGTTACATGTGCTGTTCAGCCACCAGTTCGCCAATGCTCTGGAGTTCGAACGACTGAAAAAAATGGCGACAAAAGATGCCCTGACCACATTAGGTAACCGCAACGCATTTGATGAGTCCTGTGGCCGTCTGACCAGCAGAGCAGATCGCCATGATGAAAAATTCGGATTACTGGTCATAGACTTAGACAACTTTAAGACAGTGAATGACACCTATGGTCATCAGGAAGGTGATAAGGTATTGCAAGCTGTGGCTGCAGAGATTTCCTCTGTGCTGCGGAATGAAGATGAAGCATTCCGCATCGGGGGTGATGAGTTTTGTTGTCTGCTGGACTGCAAACAAAAAGAGTCGCTGAAAGTCATTGCTGACCGTCTCAACAAACGAATCGAAAAGAACCCGTTACTTAAAGGTCACGGGGTTTCCTGCAGTATCGGCGGTGCGGTCTACCGTCAGGGAGATAATATGCAGTCGTTATTTGAGCGTGCTGATCACGCGTTATACCAAGTTAAAGCCGCCGGAAAGAATGCTTATCTTGCGGCATAATCTCCCCGCAGACTTTTAAACAAAGAGGCAAAACCTTGCCTCTTTGCCAGAAAACTGCCGTCTTATTTACCGCTGCGTTTGTACATTATCCTGTTGAGATCCTGATTGCCGGCCGCCAGCCAGACCACTCTGTCTGTCAGCAGCAAAGCTGCCGCTTCACCATTACACAGCAAAACAGGAATGGGTTCTCTTTCCCAGGGCGGTATCTTCCACTGCTTAAACCATTTCCGCGCTGTTTTCCCTATGGGATTCCGGCCCACATAAATTTTATCCAGACTTACCGCCGGCACCCGCTGCCAGTCACCCGGGCCGGAGATTTTAAATGTTACCGCCAACCCGGGGACTTGCTGCCACTGCTCTATATCTACCGGTTGCGGATCCCCGCTTTCCTGCATCATATTTTCCGTGCAGTTCCCGATATCCGCAGTAACCAGCAGTTCGCTGTTGTAGCGGCGGATCACGCCAGCGCCGGCTTTAACGCACGGTGTGGCATCGTCTCTGGCATGTAACATAGCGAGGATCTCGTCCATCTGAGCTTTAGAAGGCAAGGTCACACCCCGTCCGGTGAGCCAGTGACGGATAATCGCCCTCTGCCAGCCTGTGCTTTGCAGCAGCAAAGCAGGAACACTCAGTCCACCGTTACCGATCTCAGCGTCTTTAACCCGTTCCGCGGTCACTTCTGCCAGCAATGCATTTTGTTCCTGTAACAGTTCACAGGAGCGTGAAGCGGCTTTTGCAAAGCCAGGCCAGCGCCTGTGCATATCCGGCAGAACACGGTTTCGAAGAAAATTACGGTCGAAACGGTTGTCCTGATTGGACTCATCCTCAACCCGCGGCATCCCCAGTGAATCCGCCGCAGCCTCAATGTCCTCGCGGCGAAAGTTAAGCAAAGGCCGCAGAACAGCAACGGGTGACTCGCTCTCACTAACTTGCCGGTAATGCAGCCCCGGCATGCCAGCCAGACCTGCCGGCCCGCTTCCCCGCTTCACCGCCAGTAGTAAGGTTTCGAGCTGATCGTCCTGATGCTGGCCTAAAACCAGCGCACCGTTGTGCTGCCGGCAATAGCTTAATAATGCATCATAACGGGCGTCTCTGGCACTTGCTTCAAGGCTGGTGCGGGACTGTACTGTCACGTTAACGGATAACGCAGAAAAGATAACATTGCGCTGGCGACAAAAGGTTTCGCAGTGATTTTGCCACGCGTCTGCGTTGGGACTCAGACCGTGATGGATATACACCCCGTGAACGGGCAAAGAAGAATATGAAGAGAGTGCGTGGAGTAATAAACCGGAGTCTACCCCGCCACTGAAACCTACCACAAGGCAGTTTGGCGACGGGGTGACAGTATCGAGCAACCTGGCCGTTGTGCAGATGATGTCAGAACACAGCGGCTTGACATCCATTTCACCAGCCATCGTTACCCGCTCCGGATCAGCAGTAACCGAAAGACATCAGTCTCTGGTAACGCTCTTCCATCAGGTTTTCAACATCCAGTGTTTTCAACTGGTTCAATTGCTGTTTGATGGTCGCTTTCAGGTTTGCAGCCATGCCGTCATGGTCACGGTGTGCGCCACCTAAAGGCTCTTCAACAATACTGTTGATTAAACCCAGTTCTTTGATTTGCGGTGCACTTACACCCATCGCTTCTGCAGCCAGGGGCGCTTTATCTGCGCTCTTCCACAGAATAGATGCACAACCTTCCGGGGAAATAACAGAATAGGTAGAATATTGCAGCATGTTAACGCGGTCGCCAACACCAATTGCCAGTGCACCACCGGAACCACCTTCACCGATAACGGTACAGATGATGGGCACACGAAGCTGAGCCATTTCAAACAGGTTGCGGGCAATAGCTTCACTCTGTCCACGTTCTTCCGCGCCAACGCCCGGATATGCTCCCGGTGTGTCGATAAGTGTAACGATAGGCAAATTGAAACGCTCAGCCATTTTCATCAGACGCAGAGCTTTACGGTAACCTTCAGGTTTTGGCATACCAAAGTTACGCTTAATTTTTTCGTGCGTATCACGCCCTTTCTGATGACCAATCAGCATAATTGGCTGATCATCAATTTTTGCCAGACCACCAACAATCGCTTTGTCGTCAGCGTAAGCACGATCACCGGCCAGTTCATCAAACTCAGTGAAGATGCGGCCAACATAATCCAGCGTGTAGGGACGCATGGGGTGACGGGCAAGCTGGGAAATCTGCCAGGCGCCCAGATCTGAGAAAATCTTGCGTGTTAAATCCGAACTTTTAGTACGAAGTTTTGTGATTTCTTCTTCAATACCAACGTCAAATTCACCGCCCTGATTAACCAGCCGAAGCTCTTCGATTTTTGCTTCTAGTTCAGCTATCGGCTGTTCAAATTCCAAAAACTGTATACTCATTCTGTGTCCTATCTATACTACCTTTCACGCCTGTCAGTGATAACACATGGCGACTGACTGCTCACCCAGACACTGTTTTAATTCGTGCAACAGCTGGTCTTCCGGCGTCACATACCATTGTGCGCCACAGGCCAGCACTGCTTCCGCATCCGGGTGTACTACACGCATTTGTACCGGACAACTGCCGCCCCGGTACGTTTGAAGAATTGCCTGTAGCGACGAAATTCTGTTTTCATCAATTTGCACGGTGTCGAGTTCCAACATCAGTGCTTTTGCGTTCTGTTCTCTGGCCTGAACAATATCCATTGCATCACGGGCAGAGATTGTATTGCCACCGGAGAAATCATCAAAGCTGACCTGTCCTTTTATTAACAGGATACGGTCAGTTTCGAGAATACTCTCATATTTTTCGTACATATCGGGGAAAAAACGTACATCCATGCGCGCGCTCTTGTCGTCGAGAGTTACAATGGCCCAGCGACGCCCCTTTTTGTTTGTCATTACCCTGACGCCCAGCACCAGACCAACGGCCGTGGACATCTGATCTTTTCCGGTTGGTTTTAAATCAACCAGTCGACCATCAGAGTAATGCTTAATTTCATCAGCATACTGATTAATAGGATGCCCTGTCAGATACAAGCCCAGAGTGTCTTTTTCACCATCAAGCCAGACTTTTTCCGGCCAATATGGCACATCCGCAAAGGCTTGCTTTACGTCATCCGGCTCTGTAGTCAGCAAACCGAACATGTCGGACTGTCCGTAGGATTCCGCTTTAGCATGTTGATCTGCAGCAGCAATAGCTTCGGGTAAAGAGGCCATAATCGATGCACGGTGCGGACCCTTGCCGTCCTGCGGACCAAGATTGTCCATGGCGCCGGCGAGGACCAGCTTTTCCAACACCCGCTTGTTCACCCGTTTGAGGTCAACTTTAGCACAGAAATCAAACAAATCAGTAAAATTACCTTGTTGTTCCCGGGCTTCAATAATGGCTTCAATGGGGCCTTCACCGACCCCTTTAATAGCACCGATACCGTAAACAATGCGGCCATGCTCATCAACCGTAAACTTATACCGGCCAACATTCAAATCCGGCGGCAAAATGGTCATCCCCATACGGTCGACTTCATCTACCAGCGTTACTATCTTATCGGTGTTGTCCATGTCCGCCGACATTACCGCCGCCATAAATTCAGCAGGGTAATGTACTTTCAGCCACAGCGTCTGGTATGACACCAGTGCATAGGCCGCAGAGTGCGATTTGTTAAATCCGTATCCGGCAAATTTTTCTACCAGATCGAAAATTTTCATCGCCAGCTCGCCGTCGATGTTGTTGTCTCTTGCGCCATCCTCGAAGGTTGAACGCTGCTTTGCCATTTCTTCAGGTTTTTTCTTACCCATCGCACGGCGAAGCAAGTCAGCGCCACCCAGACTGTACCCGGACATTTCCTGGGCAATCTGCATAACCTGTTCCTGATACAGGATGATACCGTAGGTGGGCTCAAGAATTTCTTTCAGACACTCATGCTGATAATCAGCATCCGGATAAGAGATTTCTTCACGACCGTGCTTACGGTCAATAAAGTTGTCTACCATGCCTGATTGCAGCGGGCCCGGACGGAACAGGGCCACCAGTGCGATAATATCTTCGAAACAGTCTGGTTTCAGGCGCTTGATCAGCTCTTTCATCCCGCGGGATTCAAGCTGGAATACTGCCGTGGTTTCTGCCGCCTGCAGTGAGCGGAAACTCTTTTTATCTTCCAGCGGGATGGCACTGATATCGACATCCACTCCCTGACCTTCTTTGATCATGTCCAGTGCCCACTGGATAATGGTCAGTGTACGCAGACCGAGGAAGTCGAATTTAACCAGACCTGCCGTTTCGACGTCGTTTTTATCGAACTGGGTGACCGGGTTTTTCCCTTCGTCATCACAGTAAAGCGGAGCAAAGTCGGTGATAGTAGTAGGCGCAATAACCACACCACCGGCGTGTTTACCGGCATTACGGGTAACACCTTCCAGAATGCGGGCCATGTCGATAAGGTCTTTGACTTCCTCATCGTCGTTATAAAGTTCCGGTAAACGGGGCTCGACCTCAAAGGCTTTGCCAAGAGTCATACCGGGATCGGACGGGATCAGCTTGGAAATCCGGTCAACGAAACCGTAGGGATGACCAAGCACCCGGCCCACATCCCGCACAACAGCCTTAGCAGCCATCGTACCGAAGGTGATAATTTGTGATACCGCCTGACGGCCGTAAAGCTCGGCCACGTGATCAATCACCTCATCCCGCCGGTCCATACAGAAGTCGACGTCGAAATCAGGCATAGATACTCGTTCGGGGTTCAGGAACCGTTCGAAAAGCAGGTCAAATTCCAGCGGATCCAGATCGGTAATTTTCAGCGCATAAGCCACTAATGAGCCTGCACCGGAACCACGGCCCGGTCCCACCGGAATCCCGTTGTCCTTACTCCACTGGATAAACTCCATAACGATAAGGAAGTAACCCGGGAACCCCATCTGGTTAATTACGTCGAGTTCTATTTTCAGACGGTCGTCGTATTCAGGACGCTTTTCTGCTCTGACGGTTTCATCAGGGAACAGGAATTCAAGACGCTCTTCCAGTCCCTCTTCCGATTTTTTAACCAGAAAATCTTCCGTTGTCATACCACCGGTAGGGAACTGAGGAAGGAAGTACTCACCAAGCCTTACAGTGACATTACAACGTGTAGCAATTTCTACTGTATTTTCGATAGCTTCCGGAATATCACTGAACAGCTCAACCATTTCATCGCTGCTACGCAGATATTGCTGTTGGCTGTAGCGTTTGGGGCGACGGGGATCTTCCAGTGTGTAACCGTCGTGAATGGCTACGCGGATTTCATGGGCCTCGAATCCCGCCTGTTCAATGAAACACACTTCATTCGTAGCCACCACCGGCAAACCGTATTCTTCTGCCACAGCCACAGCCTGATGAAGATAGTCTTCTTCACCGGGACGGCCGGTGCGGATAAGCTCAAGGTAGAAACGGTCGGCAAAATGCTGCTGATAAAACTCAAGGGAGTCCGCCAGCATCTTCTGGTTGTTCTTGGTCAGAGCAATACCGACGTCGCCGTGCAATGCTCCGGAAAGTACAATCACGCCTTCAGCATGTTCTGCCAGCCAGGCCTGCTCTATCACCGTTTTATGGTGCACCGCACCGCGCAGGTAGCCTTTTGAAATCAACAGGGTAATATTTTTATAGCCCTCGTTGTTCATGGCCAGCAAAGTGAGGCGGAAAGGTTCCTCATTCAGAACATCGTTCTGCACCCAGAAGTCGGTGCCGATAATGGGTTTGATGCCGCGGTTATGGGCTTCAGAATAGAATTTAACCAGACCACACATGTTCATCTGGTCTGTAATAGCCACCGCAGGCATGTTAAAGGCTTCAACCTGCGCGAGGATGGGTTTAACCTTGTTTAACCCATCCATCATTGAAAAGTCGCTGTGAACGCGAAGATGAATAAACGGCGAAGACATGTGAGTTTCTCTTATTTTTGTGCTGCCAGACGCGCCTGTACGGGCTTAAAGCTCATACGATAACACGGCAGGACACCATATGCTTCTAATGCTTCAAAATGGGCTTTCGTCGGATAACCTTTGTGACCGGCGAAGTTGTATTGCGGATGAAGGGCATGCAATGCAATCATATCATTGTCACGTTCAACTTTAGCAAGAATCGAGGCTGCAGAGATTTCTGCATGCAGTCCATCCCCTTTCACGATCGCTTCTGCTGCATACTGCCAGTCCGGCAGACGATTTCCGTCTACCCGCACGAAATCCGGCTGTACTGACAATCCCTCAACGGCACGCTTCATGGCCAGCATGGTTGCATGAAGAATGTTCAGCGTATCGATTTCCTGCGGCGTTGCCCGCCCGATTGCCCAGCACAGGGCTTTTTGCTTAATCTCTTCTGATAAAGCGATACGTTTTTTTTCGGATAATTTCTTTGAATCGTTGAGTCCGGCAATGGGTTTTGCAGGGTGAAGAATAACCGCTGCCGTCACTACATCACCCACCAGCGGTCCGCGCCCCACTTCATCGACACCGGCAATATATTCAGCCATTGATAACCTCTGCAATCGCATCTGCTGCCATTTTATCAGCATCCAGTTTTAGGGACTGGTGCAAACCGGTAAACCGGCTTACCAGTTCAGTCGTATCCTGCGTGAAAAGGAGCAATAAGTAATCGCAAAGCGTGTCAGAATTCACGTCGTCCTGCAGTAATTCAGGAATTAACGCTTCATTGGCCAGTAAATTAGGCAGGGAGAAGAACGGCGCTTTGTAGAGTCGCTGCATTATTTTATAGGTCAGCGGTGACAACTTATAGCAAGTCACCATGGGGCGCTTGCAAAGCATGGCTTCCAGGGTTGCCGTACCTGATGCCAGCAAAATGACATCGCTGGCAATCATGGCGTCTCTGGCCCGCCCTTTCACCAGCTTGTAGTCGCTGTCACTGAGCCAGGCACTGCAATGCTCTTTCAGATAAGCCTGAATGCCATTAAAACGATACTGATTAGCAGCAGGAATTACAAAACGGATGCCTGGCAGCAGGGTTTTCATTTTCTCCATGGTGGCAGTAAAAACAGGTAACAGTGCTTTTAACTCACCGCCACGGCTGCCGGGCAATACGGCCAGCACAGGACCGGAGCTGCTCAGGCCCAGTGTCTCACGGGCGGCAGACTGATCTGGTTCTAATGGCACGGCATCCGCAAGTGTATGACCGACAAACGTATAGGGAACATGATACTTATCGTAAACCTGCTGTTCGAAAGGAAACAAACCCAGCACGTGATTTGTGGCGGCTTTAATCTTATGAATGCGCTTTTCACGCCATGCCCACACGGTAGGACTGACATAATGAACAGTTTTAATCCCCCTGGCTTTCAGGGCTTTTTCCACACGAAGATTAAAGTCAGGTGCATCCACACCAATGAATACATCCGGCGGATTGGCTTCAAAATGCGCCAGCAGTTGCTTCTTCAGTTTGAGAATAGCAGGAAGATGAGACAACACTTCCACCAGTCCCATGACAGAAAGTGTTTCCATATCGAAGAGTGAGTGAAAGCCGGCGGCTTTCATGTGATCACCACCGATGCCTTCGATAATGGCATCGGGGTAACGCTTTTTCAGTTCGGCTATCATACCGGCGGCAAGCACGTCTCCTGAAGGCTCACCTGCCACAACGCCAATTCGCAATGTTGATGCGGGCATTTAGCGGATGATACCCCGCTCAGCATTTTCAAGGAAAGACACCAGTGAGCGGATATTTTCATCGCTTTGGGCTACATCAGACAGCTTAACCACAGCTTCAGCGATGGTATTGTTGTCACGGTAGATGGCACGGTAAGCCCGCTTTATTGCCATAATTTGACCGGATGTAAATCCACGGCGGCGTAAGCCTTCAGAGTTAATGCCCGCAGCGACGTGCTTCTGCCCGTTAACCATGACAAACGGCGGTACATCACGCAAGACAATCGCGCCGGCGCCAACGAAGGCATGACTACCTACTTTGCCAAACTGGTGAATAGCGGCACCACCACCAAAAATAACAAAATTACCCAGTTCAACATGCCCTGCCAGTGAAACATTGTTCGCAAGAATACAATCGTCCCCGATGATCACATCGTGAGCCACGTGGGCATTGATCATAAACAGGTTGCGGGAGCCAATTTTTGTCACCCCTTCATCCTGAATAGTGCCACGATGCACTGTACAGGTTTCACGGAACACATTGTCATCACCGATTTCCAGACGGGTTTCTTCTCCGGCGTACTTTTTGTCCTGGCATTCTTCACCTACAGAACAAAACTGAAAGAAGCGGTTACGCTTACCCACAGTCGTCGGGCCTTTGATGACCACATGAGACTCAAGTACACAATCGTCACCGATAACCACATCGTCACCGATATAACAGAAAGGACCTACGGAAACATTATTTCCCAGTGTCGCCTTTTCAGATATCACGGCAGTAGAATGAATCACGTTAAACCATCTCTCTCATTGCACACATGAATTCGGCACTGCAAGCTTCTTCACCATCAACGCTGGCGGTACCCTTAAACTTCCAAATCCCTCTGCGCTCTTTGACCAGACAAACATCAAATTCCAGTCTGTCACCAGGCGTAACAGGACGCTTGAAGCGCGCGCAGTCAATGCCGGCATACAAGTATAGCTTATCTGACTTACCCATGGTTTTGAATCCCAGCACGCCGGCAGCCTGTGCCATTGCTTCCAGGATAAGAACGCCCGGGAAAATTGGACGGCCGGGGAAGTGCCCTGTAAAGCAGGGTTCATTCATGGTGATGTTTTTATATGCCTTGATAGACTCGCCTTCCACGTAATCAGTTACGCGATCAACAAGCAAGAACGGATACCGGTGAGGCAATAAATCCAGGATTTCCTGAATATCAATAGTGTTGAGTGAATTGGCCAAAAAAGCTCTCCTAATGCCAAAACCAGTCTGTCATAGGCTTATAGCAGACTGTTTGCCGTATTGTAATTTTAAATGGCGGCAACCATACGCGCATATGCGCTAAAAACAAATCAGACCAACGCCTCACGACGTTAGTCTGCTTGCGGGCTCAGGCCCGGTAATCTTCAGCCGGTAACCGGCCGGACATTACTTAATTTTTTTAACCTGTTCCAGCACTTGCTCAGACAGATCATGCTGGTCGTCTGCGAATGCTACAGCACCGGCATTCAGTACCAGGTCGTATTTTTCTTTCGCAGCCACTGAGTCAATCGCCTGCTTGATCAAGCCCAACAGTTTGTTGCGCTCTTCGTTGCTGCGACGCTGGATGTTCTGTTGCAGAGGCTGACCTTTTTCTGCCAGTTGCTCACGAACACTCAGAATTTTCTGTTGCAGTTCTTTTTTCTCATCTTCACTCATCGTAGCGGCATCACGCTGCAGACGCTCAGCATAGAACTGACCATCTTTCTGAAGCTGGTTAACTTCGTCGATTTGCGCTTTGAATTCGACCTGAATGTTATTAGAGATTTCAGCGGCCTGTGGCATCGCCTGGAATACGCCCTGTACATCCACAACGCCAATTTTTTGTTCAGCCATTGCAGAGGCACTTACCAGCGCACTACCTAACATCAGGGTTGCTACGAATTGTCTTGCCAACTGTTTCAAAAGGAACTCCTTTTTAAAATTTAAGCCCGGTTCACTGCCGGATTAGTATTAGAATGTTTGACCGATATTAAACGTAAAGAACTTGGCATCATCACCATCGCGTTCCTGAATAGCACGCGAGAAGCTGAATACCATGGGTCCCATCGGTGAAATCCATTGTACAGAAATACCGGCGGAACTACGATACTGTGTCCAGTCGGAATAGTCCAACAACTTACCGTACGATGAGTTGATCTGGTCTAAGTTTTTGTACTTATCGTAGTCGAATTCAGTATCCCACACGTTACCTACGTCGAGGAACACACTGGTACGTACTGAATTATCGTATTCAACATCCACAAATGGAGTCGGAACGATTAACTCGATCCCACCCAGTGCCATGGCGTTACCACCCAGGCTCCGGCTGGAGATCTGAATACTATCATCAGCTGCATCGCCCGGATACACCTCTCCGTCAGGACCGGTCACCGTATTATAATTACGTCTGATCACACCACGGGGGCCCACTGTGTTATTTTCAAAGCCACGCAGCGTATCTGCACCACCGGCCGTGAAGTTTTCCGTAAACGGCAGGATCTGCTCGTTACCGTTAATGTCGCCGTAACCGTTACCGTAACCTAAACGCAGACGTGCCAGCACTGACCAGCGCTGATTACGTGACAGCGGAAAATAGAACTTGGTATCGAATACAGTTTTAAAGTAATTCACATCAGAGTTTGGCGTAGTAATACTGAAACTCGCACGTTGCGATGAACCGGCTGTCGGGAACAGACCACGGTTCAGTGTACTGCGACTCCACGCGACACTGGCCTGGAAGCTGTCATAGTTAATAGGAGCTTCCGGATCGGCGGAATCTCGGAACTGATTATAAAACTGCTCAGTCTGCTCGTAATAACCGGTGTTATATAACTCCACACTGGAGTAAGTAATACCGAAGTTAATACGGTTAACTTCGTTGATTGGATAACCAACGTTAGCGCCCACTGACCAGCGCTTAGAGTTGTACTGGATAACGTTAAAGTCAGAGCCGTCGAACTCGCTGTAACCGATGCTACCACCCAGACTGATACCGTCGATGGTGAAATAGGGGTCGTTATAGGTAATTTGAGCTGAACGTTGATACGATACCGTACTGATGTTCAGACCCACCTGCTTACCTGTACCCAGGAAGTTATTCTGCTGAATACCGGCATTCAGACTCAGCTTCGTTCTGTCACCGTAACCGATACCGGCGTTAAACGAGCCTGAAGGTTGTTCCTTCACTGAGAAGTCCACATCAACCTGATCATCAATACCTGGCAGACGGTTAGTTTCGAACTCAACCTCTTCCATGTAAGTCAGACGGGAAAGCTGCGCTTTTGAGCTTTCCAGCAGTGAATTCGACAGCCACGTGCCTTCCATCTGGTTAACGTTATGACGTAATACATTATCAGACGTAACAGAGTTACCTTCGAAGTTTATACGACGCACATAGATACGTTTACCCGGATCGACTGACAAGGTCAGTTTAACCGTTTTATCTTCGTCGTTGATTTCCGGCACCGTGGTCACTGTCGGATAAGCGTAACCAAAACGGCCCAGATATTTACTGATAAATTCTTCGGTATAGGTAACTTCAGCCTGACTGTAAAGCTCGCCAACAGTCAGCGGCAGCACCCGCTCGATATAC
The DNA here is from genome assembly GCF_056160645.1 of Alteromonas sp. ABH4_456. Taxonomy (NCBI): domain Bacteria; kingdom Pseudomonadati; phylum Pseudomonadota; class Gammaproteobacteria; order Alteromonadales; family Alteromonadaceae; genus Alteromonas; species Alteromonas sp. ABH4_456. The sequence goes on along the minus strand of NZ_JBSWXO010000004.1, from coordinate 88,089 downwards.
TCTTCGTTACCCAGCAAATCACCGACAAGCTCCACATCAGAGATGGTGTATTGCTCTCCTTCGGTGACATTCATCGCAACGTAGATGCCGTCTTTTTCCGGCGTCATGGAAACTTGCGTAGAATCAATATTGAAACGCAGGTAACCGCGGTCCATATAATGGCTTCTTAACGTTTCCATATCCCCTTGCAGGGTTTGCTGCTGGTAGCGGGTTTCAGACAGAAAATCCCACCAGGGTGTGTCAAACTGCAGTTCAAGGTCCTGCATCAGTTCTTCATCAGAAAATACTGAGTTACCGACGATATTAATTTGCTGGATTTCAGCGGCATCGCCTTCTTCGAACAGCAGTTTCAAATCAACACGGTTACGGGGCAACGGTGTCACAATAGCAGACACATCAGCATTGTATTTACCAATGCTGTAGAAGAAGTCTTTGAGGCCATTTTCAATTGACGTCAGCACGGTTTTATCCAGCGGCTCGCCCACACGGATCCCGTTACCATCCAGACTCTCCTGTAACTGCTCATCTTTGATGTCATCGTTACCTTCAAAGATAATGTTACTGATAGTCGGACGCTCTGACACTTTCACTATAAGGGTATTACCGTCGCGTAATACCTCTACCCGCTCAAAGTGAGTAGAAGAATAAAGAGAGCGAATAGCCTGGGTGATGCGGAAGCTGTTAAGGCGGTCGCCTACCTGAACAGGCAGATAGGTCAGTGCCGCACCCAGTGCCACACGTTGCAGGCCGGTAATTTTAATATCTTCAACAACGAATTCACTGTCAGACGCTGCAGCATTGGCGAAGCTAGCACTGGAAACCATGATTCCGGCTGCTACTAACTGATTTAACTTCATCTATTCTTTTATTCCTGGCCGCGTTTGCTGTTCTAATGTAAAACTGCCGTTTTGTCCCTAAGAAACAAAGCGACTAATATCGTTAAATATGGCGATGCTCATCATCATGAAAAGCAGTGCGCCGCCAATTTTAAACCCCCACTCCTGCACATGTTCCGGTACAGGTTTGCCCGATGCCCACTCGATGATATAAAACAGCAAGTGACCGCCATCCAGCATGGGAATTGGCAACAAATTGATAATGCCGAGACTGACACTGATCAACGCTAAAAAACTTAAAAAGTACGCCAGTCCATATCCGGCACTGACGCCTGCGCCCTGCGCAATGGAAATTGGTCCGCTGAGATTATTCAGCGATACATCGCCGGTAACCAGCTTGCCGAGCATTTCCACACTGACGGCTGTCAGCCGCCAGGTTTTATCCAGTGCTTTACCCACGGCCTCAACAGGACCGTACTGATGAGTAAAGACATAACCTTCAGGCCAGGGCTCCGCTTTAGGGCTTACCCCTAAGAAACCATCCTGACCGTCAGGGGTATCCCGGCGCGCTATTGTAGCACTAACTGTCTGTTGCTGACCGCCCCGCATTAACGTAATGCTGACGGTTTCACCGGGTAACCCTTTAATAGTGTCAACCAGAGACATCCAGCTTTCTATCTTTTCGCCATTCAGCGCAATCAGTTCATCATCGACCTGTAACCCCGCCTGTTCTGCAGGACTGTCTTCAGAAATGAATGCCACTACGGTGGTAATTTCAGGTCTGAAAGGTACGATGCCCAAACTGTTTAAAGCAGACTGTTTTTCCGGGTCAAAGTTCCAGCCGGCGATATGTAAATTCGTCTGACTGGTCACACCTTGGGCAGATTTCACGGTAATTCCCACCTGAGGTGTACCAATCGCAGAAATCAATTCCAGATTTACCGATTCCCAGTCAGGCGTTTCATGACCACCCACTGTAATGATTTCATCACCGGCTTTTAACTGAGCCTGCGCAGCAAAACTGTCCGGCGTTATATCGCCAATCACCGGCTTTACTGTATTCTGACCAATCAGGAACATCATATACAATGCGAGCACTGCAAAGATAAAATTTACACCGGGGCCAGCGGCAATAATAGCCATACGTTGTAAAACAGGTTTGTTATTGAACGCCAGGTGACGCTTTTCCGCAGGCACGTCATCCACACGCTCGTCGAGCATACGTACATATCCGCCCAGCGGTATAGCGGCTACCGCAAATTCGGTGCCCTTCTTATCTTTTCGTGTCCAGAACGGTTTACCAAAGCCAATTGAAAACCGCTCGACATGCACGCCACACATCCGGGCAACAATAAAATGTCCCCACTCGTGCACCGCGACTAAAATACCCAGTGCGACTATGAATGAACCTAAACTCCACAGAAACGTGAACACTACACCTTACTCCGTACCAGTTCTGTGGCGACTTCCCTCGCCATTCTGTCTTCTTCAAGGATCTGTTGGAGTGACGATACCGTTACAGGTTCCATTCTGTTTAACGTTTCCTCGTTAATTGCTGCAATATCGGTAAAACCAATAGCGCCATCCAGAAAGGCGGCAACGGTAATTTCATTGGCCGCATTAAGCCGCGTTGTGGCAGCCTGACCGCTGTCACAGGCATCAATAGCCAGTTTCAGGTTAGGATACCGCGCGTAACAGGGTGACTCAAAAGTAAGGCTTGCCATTTTCGCAAAATCCAGCGGTTCAACACCGGCATCAATACGTGCAGGCCAGGCGAGGCCATAAGCAATGGGCGTACGCATATCAGGGTTGCCTAACTGGGCAATCACCGAACCATCGGTGTACTGTACCATGGAATGGATCACACTTTGAGGATGCAGTACCACCGTAATATCTTTTGAAGAAACACCGAATAACCAGCAGGCTTCAATAAATTCCAGTCCCTTATTCATCATGGTCGCCGAGTCCACCGTGATTTTCCGGCCCATGGACCAGTTCGGGTGATGACAGGCTTCCTCTACAGTGATGGTGTGAAAGGTGTCAATATCGCGGTGACGGAAAGGTCCGCCGGAACCGGTAAGCAAAATTTGACTGATCCCTGCCTGCTGCAATTCACCATAGCGAAATCCTTCAGGCAAACACTGGAATATGGCATTGTGTTCACTGTCTATGGGAAGAATTTCTGCCCCGCTCTGATTAGCGGCATCGATGAAAAGTGCACCGGACATAACCAGCGCTTCTTTGTTTGCCAGCAATACACGCTTACCTGCTTTTACCGCTGCAAGGGTTGGCAATAAGCCTGCTGCGCCAACAATGGCCGCCATCACCGAAGTCACCTCCGGTGCACTGGCAACTTCTTCCAGCGCCTTAGGGCCACAAAGAATTTCCGAACTGACTTTCATCGACTGCGCCAGCTTCACCGCATCGTCATACAAATTATCGTCTGCGACTACCACGTAACGTGCTGCGCAGCTGATTGCCAGCTGCATGAGCTTTTCAAGCTGACTGTTGCCGGTAACAGCGAAAACCCGGTATTTATCCGGGTGTCTGTTGATAACGTCGAGGGTACTGCAACCGATGGAGCCGGTTGCGCCAAGTATGGTAACTGTCTGCATCAAGCCATCCAGGTAACATAGCAAAATGCAAATACGGGAAAGGCCGCAGTGAGGCTGTCGATACGGTCAAGAATACCACCGTGTCCGGGCAGTAATTTGCCGCTGTCCTTAATGCCTGCACAGCGCTTCAGCATGCTTTCGTTCAAATCACCCAGCGCAGATACCGCCACGGTAATACCACCAATAAGCAAGTGCAGCCAGATGCGGTCTGTTGCTACCTGATAATGTAATGCTGCAAAAGCGATAATAGCGAAAGACGCACCGATACCACCGATTAAACCTTCCAGCGTTTTGCCGGGTGACACATTAGGCCGCAGTTTATGGCGACCAAATTTAACGCCGCTGAAGAATGCGCCGATATCCGCCGCCCAGACAATACCGAGCACATAGAAAATAAGCGATGAGCCGTATAAGGTGTCAACATCATGAAGACTGGTTCTGAGACTGATAACTGCAACCCAGGTAGGAATTAAGGTCAGCAGACCGAAGCCTAAACGAATCAAATTATTGTTCCGCCAGAAAGCAGAATACCGGGGATAGAATATGATCATCCACAGCGAGAACATCCACCAGATAACGGATACGCCCAGGATGAAATGGTAAAGCCCGTGGAGTTGCCCCTGGTACCAGATGTATTGGGCATCCACTATGGACGATAGCACCAGACACAGCGCGAAAACAAAAGCAGCAAACATGGCTTTGCGGGGACGTGCTGTGATGCCGGACATATTCGCCCACTCATAAGCCCCCAACCCGACGACACCGGCAATGGCAACTTCAAACTGCCAGACCGGTAAAAAAAGGATGGCTATCAGCGCCAGAGGCGCCAGAATTAATGCTGTTATTATTCGTTGTTTTAGCATAATTGGCGATGTGCTCCTGATGGCGGTGCCGGCACCGCCGTTAGTTGCAGGCTTCAGTTCCGTGGAACGCTGACCTGTTCGCCCGTAAGACCGAAACGGCGCTGGCGTAGTTTGAAATCATTGACTGCCTGCTGAAAAACATCTTCAGAAAAATCAGGCCATAACACGTCAGTAAAATAGAGTTCAGCGTAGGCACATTGCCACAGCAAAAAGTTGCTGATGCGATGCTCACCGCCTGTGCGGATAAGTAAATCCAGCTCCGGCAGCCCTGCTGTTGACATTTTTGCGTCGAAAGCCTCTTCAGTGATATCTGCAGCAGTCATCGAGCCTTCTGCTACAGCCTGAGATAACTCCCGCGCCGCATTAACGATATCCCAGCGGCCACCATAATTGGCAGCAATATTGAGAACAAGATCCTTATTGTCAGCAGTCATTTCTTCTGCTTTGCGGATCTTATCTTTCAATTTATCATCAAAAGCTGAAACGTCACCGATCACTTTTAAACGTACACCGTTTTTATGTAATCGCTTCGCTTCATTATTCAAAACAAGATTAAAAAGCTCCATCAATACAGACACTTCTTCTTCCGGACGTTTCCAGTTTTCACTGGAAAACGCGAAAAGCGTTAATGACTGAATACTATTCTGACGGGCAAAACGCACAACTGCCCGGACAGATTCCACGCCGGCTTTATGGCCAAACGTTCTGATTTTGCCTTTTTTTTGCGCCCACCGACCGTTTCCGTCCATGATGATCGCAACATGCTGAGGACCCGGTACATTGACCGGGGTCTCAGTGGTTTCAGGCGCTGTGTTAGACCGCATTCCTAACATAGTAACTTTTTAAATTTCCATCAGTTCTTTTTCTTTGTCTGCCAGCATGGCATCCACTTTTTTAATGAAATCATTCGTCAGAGACTGAATGTTTTCTTCCGCAGCTCGGCTTTCATCTTCACTGATTTCTTTTTCTTTCAGCAAATCTTTAATGTCACCGTTTGCGTCACGGCGGATGTTACGGATAGCAACACGACCACCTTCCGCCTCGTTACGTACAACGCGGATAAGATCTTTACGACGTTCTTCCGTCAGCGGAGGTAACGGAATACGAATCGACGCCCCTGCACTCATCGGGTTGAGGCCCAGATCAGATTGCATGATAGCTTTCTCTACAGCCTGAATAGCACTTTTATCAAATACACTCAGCGCCAGCGTGCGGCTGTCTTCTGCGACAACGTTCGCAACTTGCTTCAGCGGCGTATCCACACCGTAGTAAGGCACCATGATGCCGTCAAGCAGGCTCGGGTGAGCACGGCCTGTACGAATTTTGCTTAACTGACTTTTCAGTGCACTGATGCTCTTATCCATACGCTCTTGCGCATCTAATTCAATTTCATCAATCACAGTTGTTTCCTATTTCTTACTTAAAATTTTCAGGATGGTCGATCAACGTACCTTCCTGCTCACCCATGACAACCCGCTTCAGACAGCCCGGTTTGTTCATGTTGAATACGCGGATAGGCATACGGTGATCACGTGCCAGAGTGAAAGCAGATAAATCCATCACTTTGAGTTCTTTTTCCAGCACTTCCTGATAAGACAGTTGGCCATACAGTGTAGCGTCAGGATTTTTTACCGGGTCGTCGCTGTATACACCGTCTACCTTAGTGGCTTTCAATACGGCTTCAGCTTCAATTTCAATGCCGCGCAGACAGGCAGCAGAATCGGTAGTGAAGAAAGGATTACCGGTACCTGCAGAGAAGATCACTACGCGGCCGGATTTTAATAAGCTGATAGCTTCTGCCCAGTTGTAGGCGTCACAAACACCATTTAAAGGAATAGCAGACATCAGGCGGGCGTTTACAAAAGCACGGTGCAATGCATCACGCATAGCCAGACCGTTCATGACAGTGGCTAACATACCCATGTGGTCACCCACTACACGGTTCATACCCGCTTTCGCCAGGCCTTCACCACGGAAAAGGTTACCGCCACCGATAACTAAGCCAACCTGTACACCCAATTCAACCAGCTCTTTAATTTCCTGAGCCATGCGATCGAGCACTTTAGGGTCGATACCGAATCCTTCGGAACCCATTAGCGCTTCACCGCTGAGTTTTAACAAAATACGTCGATAGGCTGATTTTGGTGTGATACTCATTGTTTGAATAGTCCTTATGAATTCGGCTTGTCTCATGCCTCGTTATACATAACAAGAAATGACGCAAGCCGACTCGTTACAAGCGATATTTTTACTGTCAGGCAGTTGATTGCCTCACTCATAAAAAAGCACCCCCGAAGAGGTGCTCTGTAGTGTATCCGACATTGGCCGAATGAAAAAGCGAAACGCAGAATTATTTCTTCGCCGCTTCCATTTGAGCCGCAACTTCAGCTGCGAAGTCTTCAGTTTTCTTCTCGATACCTTCACCCACTTCAAAACGGATGAAGTTAACAACGTCAGCACCTTTGCTCTTCAGCAGTTCACCAACAGAAACAGAAGGATCTTTAACGAAAGGCTGACCTGTCAGGCTGATTTCGCCGGTGAATTTCTTCATACGGCCAGCAACCATTTTTTCAGCAATATCAGCAGGCTTACCAGACTGGATAGCCAGTTCTACCTGGATTTCTTTCTCTTTTTCTACTACTTCAGCTGGAACTTGCTCAGGCTTAACGAACTGAGGGCTTGCCGCTGCAACGTGCATTGCTACGTCTTTAGCCAGTTCTTCGTCGCCACCGTTTAAGATAGCGATTACGCCGATACGACCGCCGTGCACGTATGCACCCAGGTTGTCGCCTTCAACGTTGATAACGCGACGAGGAGAAATGTTTTCACCGATTTTAGCAACTAACGCGTCACGCACTTCGATAACTTTCGCGCCGTCTAATTCAGCTTCGTTCAGCTCTTCAACAGAGTTGATGTTACCGGCATGTGCAACGGCCAGAACTTTGTTACCGAAGCCCAGGAAACCTTCGTCACGGGCAACGAAGTCAGTTTCACAGTTTACTTCCATCATGGTAGCGCGGTTGCCTTCAACCTGAGTCAGGATTACACCTTCAGCGGCAATACGGCCAGCTTTTTTAGCGGCTTTAGCCTGACCAGACTTACGCATGTTTTCGATGGCCAGTTCGATATCACCGTCGGTTTCAACAAGCGCTTTTTTACAATCCATCATACCTGCGCCGGTACGCTCACGCAGTTCTTTAACAAGTGCTGCAGTCACTGCCATTTTTCAATTCCTCAGCATTAAACATTTAATAAGGTAAAAGGGGCTATTGGTGCCCCTCTTGAGATATTCGGTATTTTTGATGACAGTGGCATGTCATTGCCATGACCACTGTCACCGGTCAGGTCTGATTACTCAGCGGCTTCTACGAAGTCGTCTTGCTCAGCCTGAACTTCAAGGTTGCTTTCGCGACCTTTGTTTACTGCATCAGCAGCAGCATCAAGATACAGCTGGATAGCACGGATCGCGTCGTCGTTACCAGGGATGATAAAGTCAACACCGTCAGGGTTAGAGTTAGTATCTACAACACCAACTACAGGAATACCCAGGTTACGTGCTTCAGTGATTGCAATGTGCTCGTGGTCAGCGTCGATAACAAAGATCACATCAGGCAGACCGCCCATGTCTTTGATACCGCCAAGGCTGCTTTCCAGCTTGTCCATTTCACGTTGCAGCATCAGCGCTTCTTTTTTGGTCAGCTTGTCGAAAGTACCGTCTTGTGCTTGTTGCTCAAGATCTTTCAGACGCTTGATAGACTGGCGAACTGTTTTCCAGTTAGTCAGCATACCGCCCAACCAACGCTTGTTCACGTAGAACTGGTCACATTTCTGTGCTGCATCTTTTACAGCTTCACCAGCCGCACGCTTAGTACCAACAAACAGGATTTTACCTTTCTTGGAAGCAACACCAGACAGGTAGTTCATTGCTTCGTTGAACAGAGGTACTGTTTTTTCCAGGTTGATGATATGAACTTTGTTACGGGCACCGAAGATGAAAGGCTTCATCTTAGGGTTCCAGTAGCGGGTTTGGTGACCGAAATGCACACCGGCTTTCAGCATGTCACGCATTGATACGTTAGCCATGATATTTTCCTCTTGGGGTTAGGCCTCCATATACCCCTTCCATCGATCCGCGCAATCTGTGAAGACCTTGCAGACACCCCGATGACAAGTGTCGGTATATGTGTGTTATTTAAAAAGTTAATTTACGAATATTGCGGCCCGGATAAACAGTGTTTTTCCGACTCTCACAAAACGCGGGCGCTTTATACCACAACAGGCCCCCATGCTCAAGTTTTAACGTCATCTGAGGCTGTCAAAATACAGGATGACTATACAGTCGCGCTGTCAGACGTTACCATAATAGCAATCATGCGCCTGCCGTTTTAATTTGTGATAACTTCAAATACCTGAGTCAGGTATATCATCAGACTAAACACATTTCCGGCGCATTCCCGTTTTCTCTGTTATCAATGATCGAGGGTACAGTGGCAGCTATTATTAAAACCGCTGAAGAAATTGAAAAAATGCGCGTTGCCGGCAAACTCGCCGCAGATGTGCTGACGATGATTACACCACATGTAAAAAAAGGTGTAACCACAGACGAACTGAATACCTTATGCCACGACTATATTGTCAATGAGCAACAAGCAATTCCGGCACCATTAAACTATGGTCATCCGCCCTTTCCAAAATCTATATGCACGTCGGTAAACCATTGTATTTGTCATGGCATCCCGTCGGATAAAAAACTTAAAGACGGCGATATCATTAATATTGACGTAACCGTGATAAAAGACGGTTACCACGGCGATACCTCAAAGATGTTTATCGTCGGTAAGCCCGCCATTCTGGCTGAACGCCTGGTGCGGGTAACACAGGAGTGTTTGTATAACGCCATCAGGCAGGTAAAACCCGGCATGCGCCTGGGGGACATCGGTCACCTTTGTCAGACACACGCTGAATCGCATAACTATTCTATTGTCCGTGAGTACTGCGGACACGGTATTGGTGCAGGTTTCCACGAAGAACCTCAGATTGTGCACTATGGCCGTCCGGGCACGGGGGATGAACTGGTTCCGGGTATGTGCTTCACAATCGAACCCATGGTAAATGCCGGTAAGCGCCACTCAAAGGTACTGCCGGATCAATGGACTGTGGTCACTAAAGACCGTAGCCTGAGCGCCCAGTGGGAGCATACTTTGCTGGTTACTGAAGACGGCGTTGAAGTACTGACGCTGCGTGAAGAAGAAGATTTGCCCAGAGTTATCAGCCACAGTTAATTCTGGCCGGTAAGTTTTTCCGACAGGCGTATCCCGGCGCCTGTCCTTCTCCCTTAGTTATAACTTTTTCGACTAATTATTCACTTTTTAGCTCATTTTCATCACCTTTGCATAATGCGAAAATATGACGTTTCATGTTATTGTTCGCCAGATTTTTCCTTTCTGAAGTAATAAAAGGCACATTTTGAGCTTACAAAGACTAATCGAACAGGCCGAAACCATCACCTCCGCTGAAGATATCGCAGGTATCAAAGCGTGTATTACCGCGTCTAATCAGTGGCTCGAAAGTGCGTTTGATACGACACCGGTGGATCAACTGGTCACCGGCCGTGCGAAGTTTGTGGATGCCATGCTTGCCCACCTCTGGCAACTGATGGGTCTGGATGTTGTATCCGGCCTGGCGCTTTGTGCGGTAGGGGGATATGGCCGCGGTCATCTTCAACCGCATTCAGACATCGACTTATTAATTGTCAGTCACAAAAAGCTCAATAAAGATGTGCAGGAGCGTATCAGTCAGTTCATCACGCTGTTATGGGATATCAAACTGGATGTGGGTCAATCTGTCCGTACAGTGAAAGAAACACTGCAACTTGCTAAAGAAGATATCACGATCACCACAAATCTTGTGGAGAGCCGCCTGCTCACCGGTGATATGGATGTGTTTGAAACACTGTGGGATAAGCTGAACAGCCGCAAAGCCCTTTCATCGAAAGACTTTTTCAAAGCCAAGTACGACGAGCAAATGGCCCGCCATGCCAAATTCAATGGCACGTCTTACAACCTTGAGCCTAATATTAAAGAGAACCCGGGTTGTTTGCGTGATATTCAATCCATCGGCTGGGTCGCGAAGAAGCATTTCAAAGAATATGACGGCTTTAATCTGGTTGGACACGGTTATTTTACTGAAGAAGAACATGGCGAACTGATAAGCTGCCGCATGCACCTCTGGCGTATGCGTTTTGCTCTGCACCTTGTAGCCGGACGCAGTGAAAACCGCTTACTGTTTGATTACCAGCCGGATGTAGCAGAAAAACTGGGGTACGGCCGCGACGGAAAAGCATCAGTGGAAAAAATGATGCGTGACTTTTTCCGCATTATCCGCCGTGTGAGTGAACTGAATAAAATGCTGCTGCAACGGTTCCGCTACGATATGCTGAATCAGAGTGTACAGTCTGAAATGCCGGTTAACGCAGACTTCAAACTCCTGGACGGAATGATATCCCCTACCCGCTCCGGTGTATTTGATTGCCCGGAAGCTGTGCTGGATTTTCTCAAAGTCGTGGCCGACACCCCTGCGGTACAGGGACTGGACACCGATACCATCCGCCAGCTCAGGAATGTCCGCAGAAAGTTTGAAAATAACTACTACGTAGAACGGGAAGGTTGCCGCGAACGGCTGATGCTTCTTTTCGGCCATCCGCACTTTTTCGATTTCGCATGGGATATCATGCATCAGTACGGCATTCTGGAATGTTACCTGCCTGAATGGGACAAGATTGTCGGCATGATGCAATTCGATTTATTCCATGCCTACACCGTTGATGAACACACCCACCGTGTGGTGAAAAATGTGAATCATTATTTCCAGCCGGAAAACATTGAATTTCCCCGGTGCGGCAGAATTGTCCGTAACCTGGACAAACCTGAGCTGATTTATATTGCCGCAGTATTTCACGACATTGCAAAAGGCCGGGGCGGCGACCACTCAGAACTGGGCGCTGAAGATGTGGCAAAGTTTGCCGGACTACATGGCATAAAGCCGAAAGATGCAGAGCTGATTGAATGGCTGGTCGAAAACCACCTGCTGATGTCAGTGGTTGCCCAGCGTCGTGATATTTATGATCCGGATGTGATCAGCGAATTTGCCACCGCCGTGCGCAGCCACACCCACCTGAACCTTTTATACGTACTCACTCTGGCGGATATCCGCGCCACCAATGATAACCTGTGGAACGACTGGAAGTCATCGCTGCTCAGAGAGTTGTATCTCATGACCCAAAAGGCACTGGACAATGGTTTGCAATGCCAGGTCACGCTGGACGACCGGGTAAAAGAACATAAACACACAGCGCGTATTATTCTGGACGCGCAAGGCGTGCCGGAAAACGATATTCAGTCGCTGTGGGATCGTCTGGAAGACGATTACTTCGTGCGCTTCAAGCCGGCGCAGATTGCCTGGCATACACTGGAGATTTTAAACGGGGAAAAATCCGTACTGGCAGACAATCCCGACGCTCTGGTTGTTAAAGCTAATGACAACTCCGCAAAAGGCGGCACTGAAATTCTCATTTACGGGCGGGACCGAAAAGCACTGTTCGCTCAGGTTGCCTCAGTCATAGACAGCAGAAACTGTTCAATTCACGATGCCCACATTACAGTCACCCGTGACGGCTATGTGTTTGACAGCATTCTGGTGCTGGAAAATGACGGTTCCAGATTAAGCGGTGAAAATCGTACGAAGAGTCTGGAGAACGCCATTCTTTCTCAACTGGAAAAGCCGGGACGGGCCCATGACAACAAGCGCAAACTTTCCCGCCAGATGCGTCAGTTGGATGTCCCCACGAAAGTCCGCTTTTTTACATTAAATGATGAAAGCACACTGATAGAACTGGAAGCGCTGGACGCCCCCGGGATTCTGGCTAAAATTGGCCATGCATTCGTGGATAAAAGCGTGGTGCTGAAACTGGCAAAGATTGCCACCATCGGGGAACGTGCCGAAGATATTTTTATTGTCAGCAACGACGCTGGCAAATCATTAACCCAGGAGCAGCAGGTTGCCCTTAAAAAGCAAATCCTGTTTAAACTCGATCAACTTGAAGACATCAACATATCATGACTGAATTGAAATCCATCATTGAAGATGCGTTTGAAAACCGTGACGCTTTGTCACCCTCTTCTGCGCCGGACGAAGTAAGACAAGCTGTTGCAGACGCTATCGCTATGCTGAACAGCGGTAAAGCCCGCGTAGCGGAAAAAATTGCCGGTGAGTGGGTTGTTCATCAATGGCTGAAGAAAGCGGTATTACTATACTTCCGTCTTCACAACAATGACATTATCGATGGTGCTGAAACAACATACTTCGATAAAGTACCTTTAAAATATACCGGCTACACTGCTGAACAATTTGCCGCGGAAGGCGTACGTGTTGTGCCACCGGCTGCAGTACGTACCGGTTCATTTGTCGGTAAGAATGTGGTTGTGATGCCGTCTTACGTAAACATCGGCGCATTTGTTGATGAAGGCACTATGGTAGATACGTGGGCAACTGTTGGCTCGTGTGCACAAATCGGTAAAAATGTTCACCTGTCTGGCGGCGTAGGCATTGGTGGTGTACTGGAACCACTGCAGGCCAACCCGACGATTATTGAAGATAACTGCTTTATCGGTGCACGTTCTGAAATCGTTGAAGGCGTGATCGTAGAAGAAGGCGCGGTAATTTCTATGGGCGTTTACATCTCCCAGAGCACCCGCATTTATGACCGTGAAACCGGCGAAATTACTTATGGTCGCGTACCGGCAGGTTCAGTTGTGGTTTCAGGTTCTCTGCCTTCTAAAGATGGCTCTCACAGCCTGTATGCAGCGGTCATTGTGAAGAAAGTGGACGCAAAAACCCGTGCAAAAGTAGGCATCAACGCCCTGCTCCGTGGGGTAGAATAATTCTGCGGATCACATAAATAAAAAGCGCAGCCGGGAGTATAAACTGACCCGCCTGCGCTTTTTTCGTTATAGCTGCCTGCTATAAACACACTGACGGCGATTACACCACCAGTTCATCTTTGATAGATTCAACAAACGCCAGCACCGGCTTTTCCGGCTCAAAGCATTCGATAGCATCCACCTCCAGCATCTCAGCCACGGCTTTACCCTGCAATTCGCTTAGCAATTCAAACCACTGGCGTCCTGCTGCACAATACGTATCTCCGTAGCTGCTGTCACCTAACGCACAAACAGCGAATGGTTTTCTGTCGAGCAACGGAAACTGGTCTTTTAGATCTGAAAATACAAATTCCAGATTCGGTGGCACATCTCCCTGTCCGGTTGTTGATGTGATCACCAGCAAAGCACCGGCGTCAGTCACATCTGAAACTTGCGGATCACTGCACACCTGACACTCGATTCCTTGCGCACTCAGGGATTCAGCTACCGTTTCTGCGGCATGCTGCGCATTTCCGTAAACACTGCCGGCAAGAATGGTTAATGCTGTCATATCAGCCCTCTTTAATCAGTCATTAAGTCACCTCGTACCCGGCCAGGTTGCTGAGCATACTGGCAAAAGGCGCATGAGGCGTTGTATTGATGGTAACGGTTTTTCCCGTCACCGGATGTGAAAATTGCATTAAAGTACACGTAAGGGCTAATTGATTAAAACCAAACTGCTCCCGTGCAAATTTATTTTGTTTGCCATCACCGTGTGAGGTGTCACCGATGATTGGATGGCGTAAATGAACAAGGTGTCTGCGCAACTGATGTTTGCGTCCGGTAAACGGCCTCAGCGCCACCAGCGAATAACGCGCAGAATCATACCTTCCCACCGGCACAGGCACACTGAATTTTTTCATAACCGTGTATTCAGTTACTGCATGCTGCGGGGCTACGTCCTCTGCCCGGTGAGCATCGGCAAACTTGTCCCGTTTAAACGTGAGGGCATAATCGATGAAACCACAGCCGTTCATCCATCCGCGCACCAGAGCCTGGTAGCCTTTACGGATTTGTTTGCCCATCATTGCCTGCCCCAGCTGACTGGCGATCTGTCCGTTAAATGCAAATACCAGTACACCGGAAGTAGGCCGGTCCAGACGGTGAACCGGATAAACGTGCTGCCCCACAGTATCCCGTAACTTCTGAACGGCAAATTCAGTTTCCCGCTTATCTATCGGGCTGCGGTGAACCAGCAACCCCGGAGGCTTGTCCATGGCAACAATGTGATCATCCCGATATAAAATCTTCACTGGCTGATGACCGGTTATCAATCCCGCTTCACTCTCCACAAACAACCTCGTCAAGTTGCTGCAGCACCAGATGCAAATCCACCTCGCCCGGCAACGCAATTTGCGCCATCGGCAGTAAAGCCATATTGGTGGGTAAAGATTGCCCTGCAGCGATTAATTGCTGAAAGCGGGGAATGAAAATAAATTGCAGCCATGCTTCAAAGGCCAGCGTATCGCGGGCGAAGGGCTGCGTACTTTGCAACGCTTCCGGCGCCGGTGCTGTTGACGACCAGTAGCCACCTGCTTTAAGGACTGTTTCCAAATCTTTCAGTAACAGACCAATGTGTTCAACCTGTGACATAACGGCTCTTTATGATGAAAAGCGGCCATTATAGAGTCACTGTTACGGTAGTAAAAGCCCCGGCACACCGTTATCATACCGCCTTTGTTTTCAGGTGGAGCAGTTCAGTATGTCCGGTCAGTCAGCCCAATCCATTCAAACACTCAGCGAATTTCTGCTTCACGCAGGAACGGACTTTCAATTGTTTGATTTAGGCCGCGGTGTACACCCTCTGGACACACAGCAATTCCTTGAAATGGAAAGCGGCATGCGCCCCTGCCCCAGACCACGCCAGCAACACGCCTGGTTTGGCATTGTTTTCTGGTCGGGCAAGCCGGTAAAATATCATTATATCTGGTTTCTGAAGTTCCCGGTTGATGAACGGGGTTTACTGGTCATGGCCGCCCGTAATCATTTTTTGCAAATTATTGTCGATGTGCTCGGTAGCAGTCCGGAAAATGAAAAGCAGGATACATTGCCGGATAATCCTTACTCTTTTGTGCCGGTACAGTCGCAGATGGCGCAGTTCAACGCCCTGACCAGAAATATGCTCGGCCTGCCGGCGGCGCCGGGCACAGATAAAGTTGCGCAGTATGTAAAAGCCCCGGCAGTCAGTGACTGGCGGGAACTCTCTGTACAGGCCATTGCCGATTATGCTACTACGCTGACATCAGATGACGCGGTCACCGCTGTAATAACTAACCTGTCACTTTTTCAGCAGGATTTTGTCAAGACACTGATGGAGAGTTGCGAACCCGTCGACCTGGCACCAACATTGAAACAGGCCATCGCCGTTTACTGTCAGGAAACGCTGATTGAGAACCCGGTAACGGGTCTGGCAGCATTGCGGGCGCTGGCCAACGAAACAGCAGATAACACTGTCACAGCACTGTTGACAGATTTACTGAACGGGGAACAGGCAGATATTCATCTGCTCAGCGTGATTGCCGGCCGCCACTATGCGCAGCTCGATGAAACCCTTCTTGTTCGCTTTTTTGAAAATGCTGCCGCTGTGGATGATAAAGAAAACAGGCAAGGCGCAGTATTTGGCGGCTTTTTCTCTGACCTGGTTCAGTTACCGGTGCTGAGATTACAGGTACTGACCCTGTTGAGAACGGATACGTGCAGCGAAAAGCTGAAACTGGCCTTCGGGCGGTTGTTTAACCAGGCACAGAAGCAGTAAACAAATGACTTTAGGTGAATTAACTTTATTTCTGTTGATTGGATTTGCGGGCTTTCAGTTCTGGCGGATCCGCAGCATTTCAGAGGCCGCATTCGAACACGCGCGCCGGTACTGCGACACGCATCATCTCCAGTTGCTGACACTGGCCCGTCGCTCCACACGACTGACTTTCAAATATGCAAAGCCAGACTGGCATTCACGATTTGAGTTTGAATTTTCCGGAAACGGAGAAGACAGATATACAGGAGAAATGGAAATGGTGGGAAAACGGGTACTCAGAACGCAATTACCGCCTTACCGCGTATAAAAACGCAAAAAAAGCGATAGCCCGACGCTATCGCTTTTTCTGAATTTTGAGCGTCCTTCTCTGCGATCCATTGCAACTTTCACCGTCCAGTAAAAATCCGTATGCGCCCCTTTCCTTCTTTTCCTGCGTCATCCTGAGCAGGCCACTCTGTTCCGTGAGCGGATCCCTTTCCATTTTTCCTATAGTAACTACACATCCTTCGTGCAGCATTCTTCAATCCCTGAAGTTGTCCATTGCGTTCATCATGAACGCTATCCTAATCCCTTAATCCATATTAACCACTCATCCGTGCAGTGGTAATCCCCGTTCCTGAGGTTGTCCCTGATGCGCTTTCCTTCGCGCTTCCAATGTCCTTATTACCACAATCCCCGTGGTATTCTTCATCCTGAAGTTGTCCCTGACGGTCATCCTGACCGTATCCCTTTTCCGTTCTCCTGAAAACTGGCTCTTCCTGAGTCAGTATTCCGTTCCTTCGGTTGTCCGCAGTTCATCCATGAGTGTCGTAAAGTTCATCCCTGACTCGTCGTGTTTCCCTGTGACATGATTAATAGTACTGATCCTGAAGATCTGTGCTACATGCTTTTTTCAATTATTTTCACCGTCATAAATCTGTCATTACCGGCATTACCAAAAAGTCTAATAAAAACAGCTACTTTATACTTTGGTATAATAAAAGCGTCATAAAAAAAACTTCAAAGTCCCACACTTTTGTAAGACATGTCTTACAAACTTTTGGGTAATGTCTACAGGGGAAATTTTGTGAAAAAACACCGGTAGCAGAATAATGATGAAAAAAAGCGCAACCATCAGGTTACGCTTTCAAAACAGGTAGATAGAGGCTAAGTGATCAGACCAGCGGCTTTGGCTTAAAGAGGATCTCTCCGGTAACGTCAGACACTGTGATCACCGAGATCTGTTGATAGAATCCGCTTCTGAAGAACTTCAGATATTTGGGCAGGCTCACAAAAACGCCTACCCCTTCGCTGGATGGGTCTTCATTTACAATACTGTCTATTGCCCCCATTAATAAATGACCCAGACCATGATGCTGATGGTCCGGATGGACGGCGATAAAAGATACCATATGATAATGTTCAGCGGGCATTGCACTACGGATCTTCTCTTCTTTCTCAACCATAGCACGGGTACTGAAATAGCCTGCTGTCAGCAGCATTTTCAATCGCCAGTGCCAGAAACGCCCGCTGGAAAAGCTGCTTCCGGGTTTCGTCAGACAAGTGACAGCCAGCAAGCGACTGTCTTCGAACAAACCTATCATGGGTTGACCTGCA
This sequence comes from Alteromonas sp. ABH4_456, assembly GCF_056160645.1. Classification (NCBI taxonomy): domain Bacteria; kingdom Pseudomonadati; phylum Pseudomonadota; class Gammaproteobacteria; order Alteromonadales; family Alteromonadaceae; genus Alteromonas; species Alteromonas sp. ABH4_456. Next base: position 70,446 of record NZ_JBSWXO010000004.1, on the reverse strand, counting down.
TCCCAGAAGGCATCCAGCTCTTCTCTGATGGCACTGCGCAGACGGCCTTCATAGCCTTCTTTTTCTGCCTGAAAGATGTCCATGAACAGAGGATCATCATGATAGGCGTTATAAAGAATTGAAGCGGCTACTTTCAGATTGTCGGCAGTGAGGAATACTGCACGCACGTCTTCGATATGTACATCTGGCTCAAGAACGGTATTCATGGGACGATCTCCTGTAAATGAGAACAGGCGGATGTACTACTGACGCCTGACAAACAGTTATAGCCTGTTTTTTAATCACTTTACAGAAGAATGCCCCATTTGTTAACTAAAAGTTAACTCACACTATTTAGCGGTTCAGAGCTGGTTGTAAGCACCGTCCCCCCAGCCCGTAAGAACACCGTCACGGAATACCAGAGGCGTACATTCGTCTTTAGATGTGACACCATCATCCATGGTGCGTTGAGTACGGTAGAACAGTACGCGGTAAGCGTGATCATTCTTATCGTGCATTTCGTTAAAGTCGGCTACACCCATTTTGCGGACAACCGATTCATAGGTCATACCGGCCTCTAATTGCGAAACATGCTTACGGTTATTGTACTCGCGATCCTGCCAGTCTGAAGAATAGTGTCCGTCATCTCCGCCTACGGAAATAACACAACCGGTGAGTGTGAACGGTGAAATAAGAGCAGCGGCCAGAATAAGATGTTTCATTGTAATCCTTTTTTATAAAAATAATTTCAGTGGTTTTATTAACACCTTAAGAATCAATTTTCAGACCACAAATTAACTCACTGATTTTGTTTAACATTATAAAATTTAGCAAAGTAAACCGGGTTAAAATTTAGTGTATTACACTATTAACTGGTGCTTTATACTATTCCCGAAACCTCTGTATTCTCAGTAACCGAAGTAAGGAAAAATGATGTCTCACGCCGACCAGTCACAACAACTCGTTATGATTTGCCACAAAATGCACAAGGAAGGTTTGCAGCCCGGCGTAGGGTTGTTGCGCGCGCGGGCTCCTTTCAAAGTCTCAGTGACGCAGGCTATCGATGCGATAAAAGCCTGGAATGCCAGCAGCAAAATGCCGGCAACACCAGCTTCAGATGCCGGAGACCGGGTCGCTGCGCTGGAAAAACGTGTCAGCGAAATGGAATCGGCTATTGCGATACTTGAACAACGTCTCGCACAATTGAGTGATAAAACAGCGTAAAGATTAAGGGCGCGGGGTAAGCGCTGACAGAAAATCAGCCATTGAAGGGGCCAGCACCTGCTCAGCACGTTTGCCAACTCTCTCCAGCAATACCTCTCCGGTGCTGTTGTCCAGTGAAATCAGGTAGTCATCGTCGTCTGTGAGTGCGAAGAATAATGTAGCAGGCTGTTTCAGGCGACGTTTCATCATAATGTGTCCGATGAGATTTTCCTGAAGTCTTTCAAAATCTTCATCGCCGCAAACCTGCAGCAGTTCACAGTTGCCCTGCTCTGCCTTTGCCGGTAAATGAAAGCTGAAGTAGCGGGTGAACCAGGTAACAAAATCAGGGTGCAATTTAATATCCAACGCCTCTTCCAGACCATTGAAGTTATTGTTGCCTGTTTGCTTAACAGGTTGCCAGTTTATCACTTCACCATTCTCAGCATTCCGTGAATAACACGGTGAAGGCCAGTCTTTATCAAATTTAATCGTCAGAAAATCGGGATTTTGTGACGCAGCGGTAAGGCATTGCTGAATAAAAGCATCTAAACTTTGTGTTAATTGGTCGGGCATTTCGGTGGCCTTTTGGTTACACTGAGGGCCTGCTTCATTCTGGTTTTATCAGATTGCGGGCCCGTTGACTTTTCTGCCCGCTATTTTAAGGTTGAATCACACATTATGACAAACCCAAAGCCTTTCAAGGTGCCTTCAGATCTTTCCCTTGGAAAAACGGTTGAATACGAAACGTCTTACAATCCTTCATTGCTGCAAGCTGTACCACGGAGCCTGAGCAGAGATACGCTGTCATTATCAGCGGAAGCCTTGCCTTTTCAGGGCTGCGATATCTGGACCGGCTACGAGTTGTCATGGCTGAACAGCAAAGGTAAACCCTGTGTAGCGATTCTTGAATGCAGAGTACCGGTCACGTCTCCTTCATTAATTGAGTCTAAATCTTTCAAGCTTTACCTTAACAGCTTTAATCAGTCGAAATTTGATGATGCAGAAGCGGTAAAGGACGCCCTGACCAGAGATTTATCTGCCTGTGCCGGAGAAGTTGTCGATGTCGCAATTATCCTGCCAGACGCATTCAACACGCTGGGAATGGAAGAGCTGTCAGGGCAGGTGATTGACGATCTGGATATTACGGTGACGTCATATTCCCCTGACAGCGGGTTATTAACTACAGAAAATCAGGATGTTGCCGAAACAGTAGTCAGTCATCTGCTTAAATCGAATTGTTTAATCACAAATCAGCCAGATTGGGCTAGTATTCAAATCAGGTACAGCGGAAAACAAATCAATCACGCATCGTTACTGAAATATTTAATTAGTTTCAGACAACACAATGAATTCCATGAACAGTGCGTTGAACGAATATTTTGCGACATTATGAGCCAGTGTAAGCCGGAAAAACTTACTGTCTTTGCCCGTTATACCCGACGGGGAGGACTGGATATTAATCCGTTCCGGTCGAATTATGAAACTGCAGGTGTATACACCCGTTCGGCTCGCCAATAGTGGGCAGTCACTCCGCCGGTATGCAAAGGAAAATGATGGATTCTAAGCAATTATCTTCACATAATGAGACGCTGGTACAGTTCATAATACGGTTAAGTTCCTTTTATGAGGGTTTGTCAGCCGAAACAGATAAAGAATTGCGGGTTCTGCGGGGACACTTGTCCGGGAAGCCTGATTTTACTCTCGCCACGGTCAGTATTAACAAGCTGAACACCCATATCCAGCATGCTGACACATCAGTGAAACAGCACACCCAGCTTACTGTTAAAGAACTTGAAAAGGCGATCAAACAGTTTCAAAGCACATTTCAGCAGAATAAGACATTGCGTCAGCAAAGTGCGCATTTACTGATTGCCGCTCAACAGCCCGTCGATAACCTGTTTCAGCTGCAGTCATTGTGTCTTAGAGCAATCAAGCTGTTCTCTCTTGTATCTGCAGAAGCCGTTGAGGAAAACGCCGGCTCATCTCCCCGACTGCACAAAAAGCCTGAAGCACGGACGAGCGGCTCACTGTTTGAGGAAATTCAGAACGAACTGAGTCAGCTCATCGACAGCTATGCAAAAAAGCAACCTGATGAACCGAAGGTTGTTGATTTGCGCACGAAACTGGAGTCACAACTTTCTGAAGAAGAGCTGCTGCAGACTTGTATTATTGTTATCAGGCTGGTAGTCACTGAATCCATGCATGAGGCAACCCTGTCCGGACGTATGATCTACCGTATCCATCACGCGTTAGGCGGGATTCAGGAAGGCGTTGAAGCCAGTATGGCTTCGTCGGGCAAAGCCTTTGAAGCGCGAAATGCCAGTGCAGATGACATTACCAGCCAGCTGACGGAAATGGGTCAGACCGTTCAGGACTCTGATTCACTGGAGAAACTGAAAACGCAGGCTCAGGCACACATTACGTCTATTTCTACGGCCGTGGCTAACCGGAAAGAGGCAGACAATAAGGAACAGCAGGCACTTATGGGCTTGCTGAGTGCGATGCAAACGCAAATGGAAACCCTGCAGCGTCAAACTCAGGTTTACCGTCGCAAGCTGGCTGAGCAGACTGCATTTAGTCATACTGATCCTCTTACCCGCCTGCCAAACAGACTGGCTTACAATGAACGCTTCAACCGCGAGTATGAAGATGCCCTGAATGACAACCGTGCGTTATCACTCGCTGTGATTGATATCGACTTTTTTAAATCTATTAATGATCGCTTCGGCCATCAGGCCGGTGATAAAACCTTGCAGGTGGTGGGACACCATCTGAGAAAACAGCTTCACGGTGATGAGTTTATTTCACGCTGGGGTGGTGAGGAGTTTGTCATGATCCTGCCATTTATCGAAACCTCAGCGCTGGAAAAAAAGCTGGATGACATGCGGGAGTCTCTGTCCCGTTTACCTTTCAAATTTAAACAGGAAAAAGTCAGTATAACCGCATCATTCGGTGGTACCTGCCTGCGTGAGAACGATGAACCTCATTCCATGTTTGAGCGGGCCGACGAATTACTCTATCAGGCGAAAAAGAACGGCAGAAATCGCGTTGTAGTCGAATAGGACTGTGATATGAATAAAGTGCAACTGAACCCGGTAGGCTGGATGAGCCAGCTGTCACAAGATGAAGTCGCCAGACTTCAGGACACCACTAACAGCAAGTTATTCGATGTTTTTAAACGATGTTGTCTCGCAGTCCTCAACAGCGGCGTAGACGAAGACAATTTTGAATTGCTCTTTGCACCATACGACGACTTTGATATTCGTCTGATACGGCGTGAGCGCGGAGTCAAGATAGAGCTGATTAATCCCCCTGAGGTTGCCTTTGTGGACGGCAAACTGATGCGTGGCGTACATGAGCACATATTCGCGGTGCTCCGTGATTTACTTTTCATGGGTAATAAATACGCTTTTGTACATGAAAAAGCGCCCACAGAAGGCAGCGCTGTTACCGATATGGTGTTCGATATGCTGCGTCACGCCCAGGCACTGGAAGGCAATGATGAACTGAATACCATTGTCTGCTGGGGTGGTCATTCCATCAGGCAGCACGAATATAAATATACCAAGGAAGTCGGATACCAGCTGGGTCTGAGAGAAATGAATATTTGTACCGGCTGTGGTCCCGGCGCCATGAAAGGGCCGATGAAGGGGGCTGCCATAGGCCACGCCAAACAGCGCTATTCCAAAGGGCGTTACATTGGCATTTCAGAGCCGGGCATTATTGCTGCCGAGCCACCAAATGCTATCGTCAATGAGCTCATTATCATGCCGGATATAGAAAAGCGTCTTGAGGCTTTTGTTCGTCTTGCGCATGGCATTATCATCTTCCCGGGTGGCGTGGGTACAGCAGAAGAATTGCTGTACCTTCTCGGTATTTTAATGAACGACCGCAACGCCCAGCAGCCTTTTCCTGTCATTCTTACCGGTCCCGCTGAATCAAGAGTCTGGTTTGAAGCGATAGACGAGTTTATTGGTGCAACACTCGGTAAAGAAGCACAGGATAAGTATCAGATCATTATCGATGATGCCGCAGAAGTCGCCCGTACGCTCAGCGCCGGTTTGAAAAAAGTAGAAAATTTCCGCCGCGCAATGGGGGATGCATTCAGCTTCAACTGGTCGGTGCGTATCGATGAGTCATTCCAGATGCCTTTCGAGCCCACTCACGAGAGTATGGCTGCCCTTCCTCTGCACACTGACCAGCCGGTTTCAGAAATAGCGAAAGTACTGAGACAAGCCTTTTCCGGCATTGTCGCCGGTAACGTAAAAGCGGACGGTGTAAAACAGATTAAAGAACAGGGGCCGTTCCGTCTTACCGGCGATCCCGCCATGATGGAACGCATTGATACGCTGTTGCAGTCATTTGTATCACAACAGCGAATGAAGTTGCCCGGTTCGGATTACGTTCCCTGCTATACAATTAATACCTAGTTCCGGTTAAAGCTTGTTACGATTTAGTCGTTACAGTTGAACGGTGTTTTAAGGTACACTGAGGGCAATTCGCAGTTAAAAGTGAAAAAGGATGAATGGCAAGGTTTTAAAACTGATTTTGCTGGGCGCGTGCGCCTACGCCCTCTTTGTTTTTCTGGTAATGTCATTTTACCCTGACAAGCCGGAAAATATGGATTGGCAGGATCGGGAAGAATACAACAAGGTTCAAATCACCAAACTGAAGTTAGGTGCCACCCGTGAAGAAGTACTTGCCCTGCTCGGGTCTCCGGACATTACCGAAGCAAAGATGGACTCTGGCACAACTATCCAGGTGATGTTTTACCGTACTCAACATGTCAGGGCTGATGGTCTGACTACTCAGGATGAGTGCACGCCTTTGTTGTTTGAGGGCGATCTGTTGATCGCCTGGGGAGAAGGTGCCTATCAGAGTTATCTGAAGTCATAACTCCCCTGCAATGCACAGTGCCATTGAAGATCTTGTAAACCATATCCATCAAACCAGCCTGCTGTTTACGCAGGCGTGTCCTCCCGCAGAAATAACCAGGCAGAGTCTCTCTCTGGCCATCCGGCTAATTAAATCCGGCCGCACATTACCCGACTCACTTCTTGCGATCGGATCGCTTTCGCCGGACTCTTTTGTTCACAATCTGTTGCCTCAACGTGCAGCTTGTTTAATGACCTTTCTGGGCCTTAAGTTTCAACTTAATGATCACTATCTTCAGCACCTCGTAGCCGCTACTTTCGCCGTTTGCAGTCTGAAAGACAATGCTGAACAACAAGAAGGTTGTCATCTTTTCTGGCGGGAGAAGCGACTGCTTTTTTTTTCCGGTTTACTGAAACTTCAAAAAGTGGCTAAGGCACCCGCCCCCCACCGTTTCCTGCATCCTCACCGGTTAAACGAAGAACAATCTCTGTTTATCTCCGTCATTTCACTGATTAAAAATCAGCAGGGCTCAATGGTAAGCAGGTTGAAACCGGTTATCCCCCGTACTAATGAGAGGGATCTGCACCGGTTTAAATCTTTGCTGAAGTATCCCGGCGAGTTTATGCCCGGCTGCGCAGTGTCTTTTCCTAAAGGCGAAGGTGTTTTCCTGTTCACTTTAACGTCCACCACAGGTGCTGTATTGACAGCCTCCGGGGATGTGGAGGAGAAACACCTTCGTCAGATTAAAATAACACGCTATCAGGCTCTGTCTCTGAATGAATGGTTATCTAAAGTAAAGGCCTGCGATGCGGCTTTTAAACCTGCCGTCAGACATCTGATACCCGATAGCTATCCTGTGAGTCGTTTACCGGGTGATCTGCAGACTATCATTACGAGTTTGCACGACACCAATACCGACATTCATAAGCTCTCGCGCAGGCTTTCACGCATGCCGGTGTTTTCAGACTATCTGAAGAAAACGGCCAGTCTGGACAACCGGCTTCAGTTACCGGTGAAAGACGTTAAACAAGCCATTATGACATACGGCCTTACCCGGGTAGGCGATATGCTTATCATGCGGGCACTGAACCAGCGTCTGCACCAGCGGCACTTCCCGCAGCTTGCTGTTTGTATGCGGTTCGCTGAACTTGTTGCTGCGATTGCATCAGAACTGGTAGAGAGGAGTAATGTTAAGCAGACATCGCAAACGGCAGCTTTGATTGCCACCTTCACAACTGCACCTTTATTTACCTTGCATGCGCTGAAGATTATAAAACACTGGCCGCTTCAGCGGCAGCGGTTGTATCAGTTAACGGCATTGCAGGAGACGGAAACTCAGCCCCTCCCGGCCCTGTCTGCTTCGCTGGCAAAACAGTGGCAACAGCCGGCGCGCTATCAGGCTGTGATCAGTCATTATTCAACGTTACCGGCTTATGTGCCTGAAGCGGTGCGGGCAGATGCGGCTTTAGCCGGACTCAGTATATTACTGGCGAACAAGTGGTTGTTTGGTGGCGCTGAATGTGAAGACACGAAGCTATTTCAAAGTCAGGCATTACAGACTCTGAAGCTCACACCTTCTTCTTTGTCACAGATAGCCGGCGCTACCGGCTACCTGATGTGGTTACCTCTTCGCCAACGCTCATAGCCAACATTCATGAAATTTATGGCGAGTGACATGCAGTTTTCTGTTACGCCCTGTCGTCTTGATATAAAATAGAGGGGTTAAGACTTTTGCCGCTGGCATCGGTTTTACGCATTTCCGGCTTTGGCGACTCTCCGTAGGTGACACAACTTTACCGCTGTCACAGTAGCGCCTGGCAACCTGACGATTAATTAAAAACAGAAACCCAAAGGATTCCTCAACATGACTCAGCAACGCATTACAGTCATTCGCGGCGACGGCATTGGTCCGGACATCATTGATGCCACTATTAAAATTCTGGACAAGGTGGGATGTAACTTCGCTTATGACTATGCTGATGCAGGTCTGGTAGCGCTGGAAAATCATGGCGAACTGCTACCACAAGAAACCCTCGACCTTATCGCCAAAAACAAAGTGGCACTGAAAGGCCCGCTGACGACGCCGGTTGGTGAAGGTTTTACATCAATCAACGTAAGCCTGCGTAAGCAGTTTTCTTTATATGCTAACGTACGTCCGGTGTTATCTTTCAAGGGTACCAAAGCCCGCTATGAAGATATCGACATTATTACTGTACGTGAAAACACCCAGGGTATGTACTCAGGTCTTGGCCAGGTGGTCTCTGAAGACGGCCAGGAAGCTGAAGCGATGAGTAAAATCACCCGCCAGGGTGCAGAGCAAATCGTAACGTTTGCCTATGAACTTGCCCGCCGTGAAGGACGCAAGAAAGTCACTGCAGTGCATAAAGCGAACATCCTGAAGTCTACATCCGGCTTATTCCTGAAAGTGGCCCGTGAAGTGGGTGAGCGTTATCCGGACATCGAATCAACAGAAATGATTGTTGATAATACCTGTATGCAACTGGTTATGAACCCTCACCAGTTTGATGTCATTGTTACGACCAACCTGTTCGGTGACATTTTGTCTGATCTGTGCGCCGGTCTGGTAGGTGGTCTGGGTATGGCTCCGGGAGCAAACATCGGTAAAGACTGCGCCATCTTTGAAGCGGTACATGGTTCTGCACCGGATATCGCTGGTAAAAACCTGGCAAACCCGACATCAGTGATCCTTGCTGCAATCCAGATGCTTGAGTATCTCAACATGGGTGACAAAGCAGAAAAAATCCGCAGTGCACTGAAAGAAGTTATCGAAACCGGTGACCGTACAACCCGTGATCTGGGTGGCCAGGCCGGAACGACTGAGTTTACCGACGCGGTACTGGAACGTCTCTGATAGCGAACGGCTGAATGAACTTTGTAGAAAGCGGACATCATGTCCGCTTTTTTATTGTCCTGACCTTTACCTGTACAAAAACTGGTCTCTCATTTTATCTTTTTTGGATTTAAGCTTTTTATGTACACCGGTACACACAAATCACTTAATTCAACACAAGGAAGATACAATGAACAAATCCAGACTGGCATTGGCCGCTTTATTTGCAACACTCTTTTTGAGTCAAAGTGGCGCTACTCTTGCCAATACTATTGAAACAGATGTCACTGAAGCAGCCGGAATTACTCTGCCCGATGCATTAGACTTAAACACTGTCACGGCAGAAGAATTGACTGCCTTACCTGGCATCGGACTGAGTAAAGCGGAAGCCATCATTGCTTACCGCAATGAAAGGGGCTATTTCCATGAAGTGGACCAACTCACCGAAGTAAGAGGTATAGGTGAAAAATTGCTGGCAAAGGTACGGGACCGCGTAAAAGTAGTTCAACATTGATCACCGCACATAAAAAAGCCCGCAAAACGCGGGCTCCATTATTATTCTCGTTGCGGCATTAACCATTCAGTGAAGCAATGTACTGCTTGAACTCTTCACCCAGGTCAGGGTGACGAAGAGCATATTCAACATTTGCTTTCATATAACCAAGTTTACTACCACAATCATGGCTCTTGCCCTTCATGTAATACGCATCAACCTGCTCAATTTTCATCAGTGAATCAATGGCGTCAGTTAACTGAACTTCGCCACCGGCACCTGGAGGCGTGAACTCCAGCAGATCCCAGATTTTCTCGGACAACACATAACGACCGACTACTGCAAGATCTGAAGGTGCTTCTTCCAGTTCTGGTTTTTCTACCATTTTGTGGATTTTCGCAGATTCACCCGGTTTAATGTCTACGCCTTCCAGATCTGCAATACCAAATTTAGAGATATCTTCTTTTGGCACCTGCTCCACCATAACCTGACTAACGCGGCTGGTATTAAATTTTGCAACCATGTCTGCCAGGTTATCTTTCTTCGGATTACTCGCAACATCGTCAATAATTACGTCAGGCAGAACAACCGCAAATGGAGCATCACCAACCAGTGGATGCGCACACAAGATTGCGTGACCTAATCCTGCAGCATGACCCTGACGGACGTGCATGATGGTTACGTCTTTTGGACAGATTGACTGTACCGCTTCGAGTAACTGACGTTTAACACGTTTTTCCAGTGTCGCTTCAAGCTCGAAGGACGTATCGAAATGGTTTTCAATGCTGTTTTTACTCGCGTGAGTAACCAGGATAATTTCTTTCACACCAGCAGCAACACATTCGTTTACTACATACTGGATAAGCGGCTTATCAACAACTGGCAGCATCTCTTTCGGGATGGCCTTGGTTGCCGGCAACATACGTGTTCCCAAACCAGCTACCGGAATAACCGCTTTCTTTACTTGACTCATATTCGTGTCCTTTTACTGAAAATCCTCAACCGATGATGTAGTAATGCAATCCGTATTCCGCTCTACAACATGGTTCACAACTTAAGCTGCCATCAGTGATTAACACCAGCTTTAAATATCATTTCTCGTAAGCGGGATGCGTTACCCGTACTTCTACGATAGACAAGTTAATGTGGCTCAATCAACGTGTATTTACTGCAACAAGAATAAAATAGCCACCCTTTTCGCACAACCAAGGTGCGATTGCACCATAAACAAACAAGTTCGCACTCCGTTAGAACAACTCATCTTAACGACTATGTATTAAAATCGCGACAGTCTACATAACTACCGTGACGAATTGATGACGAAGCACTCCCCTATTTTAACGGTCCAATTTTTCCTTTTAGTCCGTCAATCAAACCTTTCGCAAAATACCGGCCCCGCAGCTTTCCGTCGCCGAAAACCCAGCGGTTGATGAACCACCTCACAGGTATTGCGGGAATATTTCTCAGCTTCCAGTAAAGCGGAACATAGCTTCTGCGACTTAGTATAAGCACATTACGTACCTGATAATATAATCTGACCGGTGCGCCAAGTTTAAAAGTAATCCCGAAGATCTTATGTCTGCCGTCACCTTGCTTGTGTAGCATAGTGACGTTAGTTAACATAACTACTGAGAAACCTTTATTTCTGGCTCTCCAGCACCATTCATGGTCAACACCATCAATGAACAATGACTCTTCTTTGGCACCAATAATATCCAGCTCAGATAGACTGAGCATCATCCCGGAGGCAATGATTTGTTTTACACTGGCCAGGCCATCACGGACATCCACGGCTTTCTGCACTTTCGGCTTTACCGGCTCATTATGAAATTCGCAGATAATTTGCGGGCCAATTGCAGCTACGTTGCCGAAATGTGCCTTCGCTTTAACAAAACCTGCACATAGTCCTTCCAGTAACGCGGGCGTGACTGCACTGTCCTGATCAAATAAGATTGCATGGCTGAACTGGTTGCCGGCAAGATAAGTCAGACCACGATTCTGAGCAGCAGCAATCCCAATGTTTTGCGGATAATGGAAGTAAACAACTTCTTGCGGTAACTGCAGCGTTAATTCATGGGGAGAATTGTCTACCAGTAGCACCTGAAAGCCTGAATCAATCAGTGTTTCTAACATCCGGCTAAGATGTGCAGTATCAGGATGAAACAGGATTATGACAACCCCGGTTTTCATGACTTCCCGCCTCTCTCCAGCATCTTCCGGTCCATTTTATACGCCAGCTTAACCAGCTTAGAAGGCATCATTCGCATCAGCAGTACGCAACTGGCATAAAACAGATTCCAGAGTGTCATACGCTTTAACACACGCATAGCAAACAACCTGGCACGGAATTCATTAACTGATTTAGAAAATCCACGGCGTTTATAGAAATTATTAACACGGCGAAATTCCAGTAAACGCTCACTAAGATTTCTGAATACGAAACCTTCTTCTGCAAGCTGAATCCACAGGAAGTAGTCCTGAGTATTCATTAACTCAGTATCGTAGCGAAAGCCCTGACGGAAGATTTCATACCGGAAAGCGACAGTAGGATGATTTACGGAACAACGTCGCGGGAGTACTTTTACAATTTGCTCATGGGATTCCGGCATAATCCTCGCCCCGACTACAACCCCACTTTCGTTGATTTCTGTCAATGCAGTCCCCAGAACCCCCACATTCAAATTACTACTAAGATAGGATACCTGCTTTTCAATACGGTCAGGCAGTGAGATATCATCGGCATCCATTCTGAAAAAGAAGTCAAAATTCAACGCCATGCCCCACTCGATAGCAAAATTCATGCTGGCAGCAAGGCCAATATTGGAGCTGTTTTCAGCAAGAAAAATGCGCTCATCACCTGTTGCCGTATGCTTCAGGTAGCCAGCAATACTCTCGTCTACCGGGCCGTCAATGATAATGAGAAAAATGAATTTTGAGTGGGATTGCCGGGTAATACTGCTAACAGCCTGCTTTAACCAGTTCAGCTGATCTTTGTGGTATACAGCCATTGCAACAAGAGACCCGGTTCCGGCCGGAATTTTCCCCTGATGAATTATCGTTGTTTTTGCTTTTGACAAGGCGGCCGCCAGTAACACGTCACAATTTTAATGGCAGCAAACATACCAAAATTCTTCCCCGCCGTCTGCACTATTTGCGGGCATGCTGTGGTTTTAAGGTTTTGTTTTCAATGTTCGTTTAACGTGACGGATCAATTTCCAGATGTTTTGAATGATATAGCTATACACCATTAATAAGGCCATAAATGACCAAAACATGATGTACTCAGGTACCATCAGGATTTCACCCAGAATTCCGACGCCAGCGTAACACAAACCAAGAAACAAAATCGCTGCCAGTGCTTGCCTGCTGGAGAGTCCTGCGCGCATAAAAATATTGTGTAAATGCTTACGGTCAGGACGCAACATTGACTGCCCTTTACGCGCCCGGCGATACATGATTGCCGCCATATCCATGAGAGGGAGCCCAATCAGCCACACTGCCGTTATCGGTCTGAATGCGGCAGCATCGCCCTGAGTATGGTCGACAAGCAACCACACAATTGTAAGGCCGACAAACATACTGCCGGCATCACCCATAAAAATTTTATTCCCTTTAAACCCTTTCCAGCTAAGATTAAAGGCCAGAAACGGAACGATAGCAGCAACAATAATTAACGGCTCCATAATCGCTATGCCATTACCTGTTCCGAGCAAAATTCCCACAACAGTCAACAACACAATCAGGCTCATACCACCGGCAAGCCCGTCGATACCATCAATCATGTTAAACGCATTGATAACACCAACTACACAAACGATAGTAAAGAAGTATCCCGCAATACCCAGATAAGCTTCTCCGAAGCCAAAAATATTCCCCAGGGAAGTTATATAGTTCTGAGCACTCCAGGCCATGATGGCGGCAACACCAAACTGACAAAGAAGACGTCCTTTCGCACTCAGTTGAAATCTATCGTCCAGCATACCCAGCAATACAATAAATGCCGAAGCCGTAAAAAACAGTGGATTATTCTTCATCCAAACATCAGTTGCCACACTAGCCACCAAAACAGCCATAAAAATGGCTACACCGCCGGTCAAGGGCACCATACCTGCATGCCTCTTACGGTAGGAAGGATGGTCAACTAATCCTAATTGGTGGGCAAGCGGCGTCATGACAATCAATAAAATCAGGGCGACAAAAAATGCCGTGAATAACGGTACAATTTGAAGATAATTAAGCATACAAAGTACTAGTCCCTAACCATAGGCATGACTTGCCGGTAGAAGTGTGTTGCGTTCGTGCGGTTTTGATAACAATATTCCGTTCTGGTTTTATATTCTCGATGTCCTGAACTGCGCATTATGCTTTTGTAGCCAAGTCATCGGGCATGATAATAAACTACAACTCAAAAGACTACCTTCTCTATAGCATGTATAAGATAAATAATTAGAAACTTTATGGTTCATTTACAGAATCGGCTGAATTTCCGGACAAGGCCCCAACGATAAAATTCAAAGAACGAAAAGTATCAATACACTTATCTGCTTACTCTACAACGGAAGATTATTCGTATCCAACTGAAGCAAAAAAAATGCCACCACACTCAAGCTTATGCAGTTTAAACGGGAAGCTTGGAACTTTATAACACCTATTACGTACTAACCGCTAACTAAACGATTGTGATATGCTACCCGGCCAGATTGAACAAGGAATAATTAAGACATGAGTATTATCAGAAGTTTAAGTGCTGGTCTGATCGGTCTTACCATGTTGTTGAGTGGTTGCTCTTCAGCCCCTGCGCAGGTTAGTGCTAATATTCCGCTGGTTTCAGGTGATTCAATGCGGTTAACTGAAAGTCAGGTACACCCTGTACCGCAAGGCAATTTGTCACCAGGTGAGATGTTGCTGATCGGCAACAACCAATATCAGATTCAAAACCGGTATATTTCTGCATCAGGATTAACCTGTATGTCTTTGCGCGATCTGACTAATCCTGCGAATCGCCGCGCAATTTGCGAACGCGACGGGCAATGGCAAATGCTTGCTCCGCTTCTTACTCAAACCACAGCTCAATAATCATGGCAAAATCTATGTCAGTATTCCGTACACTTTCCACCTTGAGTAAGGTGGTATTGGCTTGTGCCTGTTTTTCCTCTATTGCAACTGCGCAATCGCTGGCCGATCTTCAGCAATTACGTGAACAGGCCCAACAGCAAAATTCAGGCAACGCCGGTGCAGCAGGTTCAGTGAGCACTCAAACTCAAGCTGTATCCCCCATGAATGTACAAACATCCCGAACTCTGCCCGGCGCCCGCAACGACATGTCAATGACCACCGGCCAGTATACAAAGGTGCCGCGATCAGGTGTGTCATTACCGGGTGAACCAACAGTAGAAGATGTATTTCCGTATAGCGAGCCGCTTGTATCTCCTCCATTCGCAGCGAACTTGTTCATAGGTGGATTTGAATCTGAGCGCAGTTCAGGCGTTAACGAAAACTATCTGATTGCTCCCGGTGATAAGATTTCTATCTGGATGTGGGGTGCAGTCAACTTTTCAGATGTAGTTACCGTTGATAACCAGGGAAACATTTTTATTCCTAACATTGGTCCCGTTCGTGTTGCAGATACTCTTGCAGGATCTGTAAATGCACTGGTTACGAACAGTATAAAAAGAATTTATACCAACGACGTAAACACCTATGTAAATTTACTGACGTCTACACCGGTAGCGGTTTATCTCACCGGCCCTGTGATTCGACCCGGTCAGTATGCTGGTCTGGCATCAGACAGTGTACTTTATTACCTCAAGCGTGCCGGAGGTATCGATTTCAACCGCGGAAGTTTCCGTAAAATCGACATCCGCCGTGAAGGGAAAGTGATTGCTACGGCAGACCTTTACGAGTTTATTCGTCAGGGCACACTCCCCGGTGTTTCGTTCAAAGACGGAGACACTATCGTTGTTCACCCGGTAGGTGACAGAGTCACCGTTGCCGATGGTGCAAATAACAGCTATACCTTCGAATTCAAAAAAGATGAGTTAATGGGTGAAACCTTACTCGATTACGCCAGACCCCGGGACTTCACCAGTCATGTCTCGGTTGCCGGTCTTCGAAGTGACCAGCAGTTTGCTCAGTACGTTTCTTTAGAAGAATTCAACAATGTGGTCTTACAGTCCGGCGATGAAATCAATTTCATCAATGACCATGTTGCAAATGTTTACCAGATTAATATTGAAGGTGGCCATACCGGCCCCTCAAAAATCATGGTTGATCGTGGTACCCGTTTGCAGGATGTCCTGGATTATATTCATGTAGATCCATCCCTGGCCAGTGCATCAGATGTTTATCTTCGCCGCGAGAGTGTCGCTGATAGTCAACGGGAACTCATCGAGCAATCTTTGCAACGTCTCGAGCGAAGCATCTATACCGCCCCAATCAGTTCTACAGGTGAAGGCTCCATCCGTGTTCAGGAAGCACAGCTTGTCAGCGATTTTATTGAGCGGGCAAGACAAGTTGAGCCGCAAGGCAAAGTAATAGTTGCTGAAAACGGAGAAGTGGCCAACGTGCTATTGGAACCCAACGATACAATTGTCATCCCTGAAGCAACCGATCTTGTTCATGTTGGCGGTGAAGTAATGATGCCTCAGGCTATTGTATTCAATAAAGATGCAACTACTGCAGACTACATCGCCTGGGCCGGTGGATTTACTCAGCGTGCTGACGACGCACGAATTCTTATTATCAGACAAAACGGTATCGTGGAGTTTGACAGTATCCACGGTAGCCTTTGGTCTGAAGGTGAAGGCAAGCTATCGATCCGGTCAGGTGATCAGGTTGTAGTACTGCCGTCTATCGATGTTAAGTCCTTGCAAACCATCAAGGATATTACACAGATCATTTATCAGATTGCTGTTGCGGCTAACGTAGCTACTAACTGATGGAAATGACATTCAAGTCTCAGATTCAGGCATGGCGAAGAGTGATCTTCGCTCTGTTTCTGCGGGAACTGCAAAGTAAGTTCAATGATAAACTTGGACTCGGCTGGGCTTTTATAGAGCCTTTTGTGTTTATTTTTGCAATGTCTTATCTGCGTAGCTTTATTAGTGGTGATGATGTTCACTCAGTGCCTCTTTTCGTCTTCATGATGATAGGCCTGATGGGTGTACAGACTTTTATGACTTCTACTTCTGTGCTGCCAGAGTCAATCGGCAGAGCAAAGCCACTTTATGCTTTCAGACAAGTGCAGCCAATGGCTGCACTTATCACCTCTGCGTTTATGGAATTTGTGATAAAAGTTGGTGTTATTTGTCTGGTAGTGTGTGCGGTGTACTTACTGGATATTGACTTTGAAGTTAATGATCCTCTGCTCTTAATCGCCCTGTTCGCATTATTATGGGTTCTATGCTTTTCTGTTAGCTTGGTATTTGGCGTACTGATCGCATATATACCTGAAATGAAAAAACTCAAAAATATGTTAAACCGGCCCATATTCTTCATCTCCTGTACTTTTTTCAGCCTGCAGGATTTGCCGCCAGATGTCTGGCCCTGGCTAACCTGGAACCCTCTTGTACACTTTATTGAGTTGGCCAGATATGCCTGTTACAAAACATATGGTGATGCCGGTGTGTCTTTGCAATTTGCTATTGAAGTAACAACTATCAGCCTCTTTCTGGGACTTGCGCTCTATCATACGTCATGGAAGAAGGCACTGTCCCGATGATAAAAATAGAAAATCTGACAAAAAGCTATCCGAGTAAGTTGGGGCCACAATACATATTCAAGAATTTAAACTTTGAATTTCCCACCGACCACAGTGTTGCCATATTAGGTAAAAATGGAGCGGGTAAATCCACGCTGTTTCGGATGCTGGCCAAAAGCGAATACCCGGATAAAGGCAGAATCCTCACCAATAAATCCATGTCATGGCCAGTCGCACTGGCAACTGGCATTCATCCTCAAATGACAGGCAGAGAAAATACCAGGTTTATTGGCCGAATCAATCAGGTCAAATCGTTAAGTCAGTACGAACAACAAGTACAGGAGTTTGCTGAAATTGGCGGACGGTTTGATTTGCCAGTTAAAACGTACTCCTCCGGTATGCGGGCTAAGCTGGTTTTTGCCTGCTGTATCAATATTGATTTCGACATTTATCTCATTGATGAGGCAACTTCTGTGGGCGACCCCACCTTTCGACGCAAAGCCAGGAGTGCACTGAAAGAGAAAAACCAGACTGCAGGTATGATTATGGTCAGTCACGAACTTGACCAAATTAGGGAGTTTTGTACCTCAGCCATTCTTATTGAACAAGGTATACTCAATTATTTCGGTGATTTAGAGGAAGGCATCAGTGCCTACATGGCAGAATAAATTTAGGTTAAATGATTTTAAAACTATGAAAGCGAAAGCAACCCTCAATAAACTTAAAAAGAACAAGTTGGTTTTCATACTTGCCCCCTGGCTCTTATATGCGTTTTATCTGATCGTATGGGCAGCGCCACAATTTGAGAGCACCAGTAAACTTATTATTAAATCTACGGACGGCGGCAGTTCCTTTGACCCCACCAGTTTACTGGGTGCATCAATTAGCGGCGTTGCCACGACCAACGACAGTCAAATTATCGAGAGTTACATCAAATCTCAGGGCATGATGCGCTACCTCGAACAGGCTTTATCTCTGAGCAGTCATTACGGAGCAGACCATGCGGACATATTCAGTCGTTTACCGGAAGACCACAGCCAGACTCAATTTTATGAGTACTACCTGCAAAAAATTTCTGTGGAAGTAGATTCAACGTCTTCTGTTATTACTTTAAATGTAAAAGCTTACGCGCCGGAATTTGCTCAACAGGTTAACAGTACTATTGTGCACAAGGCAGAGCAATTTCTGAACGACATTAATAACAATCTGGCCAAATCTAAAATGGAATTCGCTAAGGGCGAACATCAGGTTGTAGAAGATAAACTGCAAACTGCAAAGCGTGACATCCTCGCTTTCCAGTCTAAGTATAATGTGCTTGACCCTACCGCAGAAGGTGCCGCTTCCCAGCAAATTGCGTTCTCTTTGCAGGCCACGCTGGCGCAAAAGAAGGCAGAGCTGAATACCATGGAGACGATGATGTCACCCAGTGCCCCTGAGGTACAAAACATCAAACGTCAGATTGGAGCCCTGCAACAACAAATTAATATTCAAAAGGAAGGCTTCAGCAACCAGGTAACCGGTGAATCGCTGTCTGTAACAGAACAGATGGCAAAGTACTCTGACCTGCAAATCCAGCTGCAACTGGCTATTCAGGCTTTTTCGTCCTCGCTGGTGTCACTGGAAAATGCCAGGGTCGAGGCCTATCAGAAGTTACAATATTTGGTCACCATCGAGTCACCCACCCTGCCGGATGACAATGCTTATCCTAAAATAGTCTATAACCTGGTGCTTTTTGGTGTCATTTTACTCATCCTGTATGGCACAGCACGTATTATCATTGCAACTATCAAAGAGTTGTAAACAGCTAAAAGGGCTACACCTGCCTTATAGGTTAGTCCTTTTAAAGACTAAGCGTTTTACCCTGTAATTCTCTTGTGTATAGTGGAGTCAGGCATTAATTCACCTGACTGAGTCCGCAAGGAAACAGAACCGCCGTTATCTCAGGCAATGAATTACAAAACCAATAACAATCATTACAAAACGGAACGACATTGTGACAATAAAAACATCTAACGATTCCAGTTTCTTTGGCCATCCGGGGGGCCTGCAGACACTGTTCTTCACTGAAATGTGGGAGCGCATGAGTTACTACGGTATGCGCGCCCTGCTTGTTATTTTCATGACTCTCACCATCCAGCAGGAAGGTTTAGGGTTCGACAAAGAAACCGCCTATGCCATTTATGGCTTGTATACCGGTGCTGTTTATTTCATGGGCCTTTCCGGCGGCTGGCTGGCAGACCGTCTGTTCGGTGGCCAGAATGCAGTGTGGTACGGCGGTATTATTATTATGTGCGGCCATATCGTGCTGGCCATCCCCACCACCTCTACCTTCTTTATCGGCTTAATCCTGGTTGTGCTTGGCACAGGTTTGTTGAAACCCAACATCAGTGCAATGGTCGGTCAGCTTTATTCTGAACATGATGCCCGCCGCGACAGTGGTTACACCCTGTACTACATGGGTATCAATATCGGGTCAATTATCGGTAACCTGGTGTGTGGCTGGTTAGCCGTTAATCAGGGTTATCACTGGGCATTCGGTGCCGCTGCTGTGGGCATGGGTATTGGTCTTATTCAATACAGAATGACTCAGCATAAGCTGCCTTCAGAATCAGCGAGTCCTACAGTGAACATGACACCAGCCGGTGTGAAGAAAAGCTGGACCGGCATTATTTTATTCCTCGTCACACTGTCCATCGTCACTTATGCCATGAGCATGGGTTATCTGGTCATTGATGTTGCAGAAGTCGCAGAATCGGTAGCCTATCTGTTTACTGCTATTTTCCTGCTGTATTTTGGTTTCATCTATTTCTTCGGCGATTTAAGTGAAAATGAAAAGAAGCGGATGCTTGCATTGTTCTTAATCTGCGTAGCCTCTTCCTGCTTCTTTGCCGGATTCGAACAGGCAGGTTCTTCACTGAACGTGTTTGCTAACGAAGATACTGACCGCATGTGGGGCGACTTTGAAATTCCTTTCGCCTGGTTCCAGTCACTCAATTCGTTGTTCATTATTGTACTGTCACCTTTCTTTGCCGCCCTGTGGATTCAGTTAGGTAAACGAATGATGGATCCTTCCTACGGTATCAAATGTGCCCTGGGTACCCTTATCATGGGCAGCGGTTTCATCGTAATGTTTTTTGCAGCCATGTATGCAGCGGGCGATCAGAAAGTGGCGCCTTACTGGTTAGTTGCTACCTACTTCCTGCACACTGTGGGTGAACTGTGTTTAAGCCCGGTAGCATTAAGTGCGGTAAGTAAATTATCCCCCCGTCGCTTCTCAGGACAGCTGATGGGTCTGTTCGTACTGACTTACTCTATCGGTAGTGTGATTGCTGGTGTAATGGCCGGTGCGTTTGGTACAGAGTCAGATAATGTGTCGGCACTGTTCAGCAATATCGCCATGTTTGCCGGCGTCATCGGTGTACTGGTTCTGGTATTCTCGCTGAAAACCCGTAGCTGGGAGAAGCTGCCACAGGAAGATTAAACATCTTCCACCAAAGGCGGGTTGATCCCGCTACCGATTAATCTATTATAAACCGCTGTAACGTTATTCCTGGTTCAGCGGTTTTTTCTTTTCAGGATCATCAAGCAGTAATGGCAATTTATTTTTCTACCAGACAAATTCCGGGCCTGTCCGCTCTTCCCCTTGCTCAGCGTATGACTGTGATGGACAGTGCCGCAAAATGTCTCACTGTCCCCGAAAAAACTCTGCTCAATATTTTAAAACTACTGGTTATCGTACCGGTGTTTGCATTGATTATACGGACAACGACGAACTGGCACTCATTGCTGTGGGCATTGCTGGTATTTTTGTTGTATCCGTTAGTCGTGAAACCTATTCAATATTCACTGTGCGCCAAGTATGTGCCACAAATATTATCTAAGGAGAGACAATGAAAACCATCCTGGTAACAGGCGGTGCAGGATATATCGGCAGCCACACTGTGCTTCAGCTGCTGGAACAGGAGTATCATGTTGTCGTACTCGATAACCTGGTTAATTCCAGTGCCGAATCCCTTCGTCGTGTTGAAAAAATCACTGGCAAACAAGTGACATTCGTACAGGGTGACATCCGCGATGACAATGTACTGAATACCATTTTCAGCCAGCATCAGGTCAATGCAGTGATCCACTTTGCGGGTCTGAAGGCGGTTGGTGAATCTGTACAGAAGCCTTTGGAATACTATGAAAACAACATGTACGGCACGCTGAGCCTGTGTAAGGCAATGCGTAAGCACAATGTCATGAATCTGGTTTTCTCCTCTTCAGCCACCGTTTACGGCGATCCTGTATCGTTACCATTGCATGAGAAAATGGCAACAGGTCATCCGACTAACCCTTACGGCATGTCAAAACTCATGGTGGAACACATGCTGACAGATTTGTACAAGTCAGATGAACAATGGAATATCGTATTGTTGCGTTACTTCAATCCGGTGGGTGCACATAAGTCAGGCCTGATTGGTGAGGATCCTAATGGTATTCCGAACAACCTGATGCCATACATCTCTCAGGTAGCTACAGGTAAACTGGAACAACTGAGCGTATTCGGTGATGACTACGATACAGAAGATGGTACAGGCGTAAGAGACTACATTCACGTTGAAGACCTTGCCAATGGGCACCTGAAAGCACTTGACCGTCTGGCGCTAAATATGGGACTGGATGTGTACAATCTGGGAACCGGACAGGGCTATTCCGTGCTGGAGATGATTAAAGCATTCGAAGAAGCATCAGGGCAAACTGTTAACTACCGGATAGCTCCCAGACGCAGCGGTGATGTTGCAGCCTGTTATGCCGACCCTACACTGGCGGCAAAAGAGCTTAACTGGCATGCTGAAAAAAACCTGCAGGACATGTGTAAAGATGTGTGGCACTGGCAGTCAAATAACCCGAAAGGTTACCAGGACTGATTATGAACCGGCACATTGAAATGTGTGCCGGAATAAGTAACCGGAGTGCGGAGAAACTTTCTCCGCATACATTTATTACTTCAGCAATCTGAATGGCGGTTAATTCTGTTCTTCAGGCAAATCAAGATCATCAAGCATAGATTCGAATTCTTCGAAATCGTCCAACTCTTCCTGCTTAATCACCTTTTCACCACTTTTTCCGTCAGTTACACGAAATTCAAGATTCTGGAAATAGGCGTTTTTAATGAAGGCATAGTCATCAATCGCCTGCTCAAGCTGCGGCTCCTGATCGATCAGCCCTGCACGACCTTCCAGAATAGAGACAGCGAATCTGGCCACATTCATACTACCGGTAAGCACAGTCATCGGATAATACACGTTATCCGCTACATCACCGGCCAGTGAGCGCGGATCGCTTGGCCCCAGTGCAGGAAACATAAGGTAAGGACCTGTTTCCACGCCCCAGTAACCGAGCACTTCTCCGAAATTCTCACGCTGACGTTTGATACCCATCGCGTCGGCCACATCAAACGCACCGAACAATCCGACGGTAGAGTTGATGATAAATCTGGCCAGGCTATCCAGCCCTTCATCAATTTTTCCCTGGAAAAAGTTATTAAACATATTGCCGGGCTCATCCAGGTTATTGGTAGCATTCACAAGCCCGGTCCGGGCAAATTGCGGCATGACCGTCACATAACCAATTGTTACCGGGCGCAATATGTATTGATCAAGTACTTCCCAGTTGAAATTCCAGGCCACACGGTTCAGTGGCTCCAGCGGGTCTCTGGGGTCACCTTCCGGTAACTCATTGGTGGCCTGTGCCTGCTCATCCACCGCACGCTGACTGGCGCAACCTGACATTAACGTTATGCCCAGCAAAATGCAGGCGAAGAGTGATTTAGACGTATTGATCACTGCAATTCCTTGTTGATTTGTATCGGGAGCGGGAGCACTTCGCCCGGTGACACCGGTACCGTAAGTACTCCACTGAGGTCTCCGGCAGCGGGCATAACATCATCACCGGTCGATATTCTTGCGGTAAGCTTAACCTGCTGCAGAGATGCCAAAGTGAACGTTGGCACCATGGCATTATCCGTACTTAGCGACAAAGATACAGGAAAATTTTGTAACTGCATTTTAACTACAGCCGCCGGCATGCGGTTTTCACTCTGTGCATCCTGCGCATAAACAATCAGATAACCATTGTCAGGGAGTTTATCTTTTATTTCATCTGCAATGGTTACCGTAATATCAAACCCTGTTTTAGCAGCCATTTGCTCTGCTGCAACAGGCACAGATTGTTGCTGTTTCTGAAGAGCTGCAATACGTTCTTCCAGCGCTAGACGGGTTTCATGTTGCGGCGGCAGTTTATCGCGGATTAGCGCAAAGTACCGTTCGGTGCCGGCCAGATCACCCAGCCTTGCCGATACCACAGCCATCATCAAAGATAAGTTGTCATTCTCAGGGTTTTCTTCTGTCAGACTCTGCAAAACCCGCCGGGCAGCGGCCAGCTTTCCGGGGTCTTCTGACACCATCAATGCCTGTGCATAGGTAATCCTGATAGTTATGTCACCGGGTTTGAGTGACAAAGCTCGCTGAATGGATTGTAAGGCCTGTTCATCTTCTCCCACAGACATCCACAACCGGCCCAGAAACATCCATCCGGTAGCATCTTCGGGTTCGCTGCGTAGCCGCTGACGGATAGCATAGGTCAGGCTGGCAATATCCTGCGCGGTGAAGTTACCGGCATCACCGGATGCCAGCTTGTCACTCAATTCCGGTAATGACTCAATCGCTGCCTCAGCCTGTCTGACCTGATGCAGGTGGTTAACCGACCCGTAAACAATGGTGCCAGTTGCTATGGCCAGCACTGCACCAGTCAGCAAAGGCAGAAATGCAGACTGTTTCTTCACCGTCGCTTCAGAACCGGCCTCATCCACCATAGCCAGCTTCAGTTCATCACTGGCTTTTTGCCTGTCAGCTTCGGAAATGAGACCTTCAGAGACCTCTCTTTCCAGTTCAGTCAGCCGCTGACGGACAATTTCAATATTCGACAAGACATCCCGCTGACGTACTTCACGACGACGTAACCAGGGGAAGGCAACGAGCAACAGAACCAGTGTGATCAGTCCTGAGGTAATCAGCCCGAATTCAGTCCAGCTCATTCTTTATCCTGCTTTAACATAGCTTCTGCGCGCTTTAATTTCTCTTCCGTGTCCACCGGCATACTCTGCCCTGACTTACGGGTGACGAAGAATAGCACCACTGCAATAAACAGCACGGGTAGAGCCCATAACCAGAATGTGGCAATGTTCACCGGCGGCTTGTAGTAAACAAAGTCACCGTAGCGTTTTTTCATGTAGCCGATGATTTCATCTTCCGACTTGCCCTGCTGCATCAGTGAATACACTTTCCGGCGCATATCATGGGCGATCATGGCGTCAGAATCGGCAATATTCTGGTTCTGACACATGGGACAACGAAGCTCTCCGGTCAGCTTTAGAAAAAGTGCCCGCCGGGCCGGATCGTCAAAAGCATAGTTATCTTCTACCGCTATCGCGGTCACAGACAGTAAAGAAACCAGTAAAAGCAAAGCTATCCGTATGGTATTCATCGGGCTCCTCCGGCTTGCTGCGCTTCCTTCTCAGTCAGGAGCTTACGGTACAAGGGCCCGACTTTGGTTTCCCAGACTCTGGGATTGATATCACCGATGTGATGCATTCTGACAATACCGCGGCTGTCTATCAGGAAGTGCTCCGGAGCGCCGGTCACACCTAAATCCAGCGAGGTGTCACGGTAAACATCAAAGATATTATACTGATACGGGTTGCCGTAGCGGCTTAGCATTGATGTGACTTCCTGCTGCACACGGCTCAGCGTTTTCGTGCCAAAGTCAGGATCCAGATCCTGATCAAAATACAAACCGACAAAGTTGACCTCCTGCTCATTACGTAGTTCCGTGAGATAAGGCATTTCAACGGCACAGGTAACACACCATACGCCCCACACGTTCAGAATCGTGACCTTCCCCTTAAAAACGTCGGGAGTATAAACAACATCAGGCTGCATCAGATCGGGCAACGAAAAGTCCGGCACCACCTTATCCTGCACTTGTGAGTCCAGTGCTCTGGGATCGGAAAACAATCCCTGAAAAAGAAACACCACCAGTGCCAGAAAAATCACCAGCGGAATAACAAATAAACCTGTTTTTTTCATCCCTGCTCTCCTGCCATAGCAGATGTTGAAGCACGAAAGGCTTTTTTCACTTTTGCCAGCCTCGCCATCCGGTAGCGGCGGTCTGATACAGAGCAAATCCCACCCAGCGCCATAATAACTGCTCCGGCCCAGATCCATGTGACAAAGGGTTTAATGTACACCCTCACCGCCCAGGCACCGTCATCAAGAGGCTCGCCCATAGCAATGAAAAGGTCACGGAAGACGGTGGAGTGAATGCCCGCTTCCGTCATCGGCATTCTCTGCACTGTATATATGCGTTTTTCCGGTTCCAGGTGGACCAGTTTTTCACCATTAACATACACATCAAAAACGCCGATATCAGCGGTATAATTAGGCCCCTGAAACGGTTTCACTTCACTGAATGTAAACGTGTAACCGCCGAGTTCTGCGGTTTCTCCGGGCGCCATACGGATATCACGCTCCAGCGCATAATTTGACACAAGGGTGATACCAATAATTGTGACAGCAAAGCCAAGGTGACCAAGAACCATGCCCCAGTGGCTGGGTGTGAGCTTACGTAATTTCCGCCACAAGCTGTCCTGCGGCATTGCATCAGTGCGCTGCATAACTTCCAGCACCGAGGTCACCAGGATCCACGCAGCCAGTACCAGGCCGAGTGCAGCCATATAGGTAGGAGAATCGTAGGTAAAATTAATCAGTAACCCGGCACTGATACTCAGCCCGGCGGCAACGGAAATTTGTTTTTGCAATGCCCCCGACGCCTGATGCTTCCACCTTGTCAGCGGCCCGAGGCCAAGAAAGAACACGAAAGGTACTATCAGCACTGTAAACATCTGATTAAAGAACGGTGCACCGATGGATATAGAACCCAGGCCAAGCTCTTTATGAACCAGAGGCAGCAGCGTGCCCAGAAGCACCACCAGTGTTGCTGCACACAAAAATACATTGTTCCCCATCAGCAGGACTTCACGGGAAAACAGGCCATAACGGCCTGGTGATTTCAGCTGTGATGCTCTCAGCGCATATAGCAATAAACCGGTTCCGGACAGCACTACCAGAATACCGAGTATAAAAAGTCCTCTTGACGGGTCACTGGCAAAGGAGTGTACAGATACAATGACGCCGGAGCGCACCAGGAAAGTGCCTAGCAGGCTTAATGAAAATGCTGCGATGGCTAACAGAACAGTCCAGGATTTAAACACCTTACGCTTTTCTGTCACAGCCAGAGAATGCATCAGCGCCGTACCAACCAGCCATGGCATGAAGGAAGCATTCTCAACAGGAT
Organism: Alteromonas sp. ABH4_456; assembly: GCF_056160645.1. Lineage (NCBI taxonomy): Bacteria > Pseudomonadati > Pseudomonadota > Gammaproteobacteria > Alteromonadales > Alteromonadaceae > Alteromonas > Alteromonas sp. ABH4_456. Next base: position 43,950 of record NZ_JBSWXO010000004.1, on the reverse strand, counting down.
CCCAGAACCACCATCCGCCCCAGCCGAGCTCATAATAGGCCCACCAGCTTCCCAGCGCGATCCCCACGGTGAGGAACGACCATGCAGCAATCACCCAGGGGCGTGACCAACGTGCCCAGGTTGAATCCAACTGACCGGAAATCAGTGCGGAAATGGCAAAGGCAAAGGAAACAGAGAAACCCACGTATCCCATATACAGCATGGGGGGATGAATAATCATGCCGAAATCCTGCAAAAGAGGATTTAAGTCCCGCCCGTCCACGGGAAAGAAAGGCAACATGCTGTCAAAAGGGTTTGAAGTGAGCAGCATAAACAGGTAGAAACCGATCCCCACAGCGCCCAACACCGACAAAACACGGGATACCATTTCATCCGGAATGCCTTTGCTAAATATTGCTACAGCCATGGTCCAGACAGATAACATCAGTACCCACAGCAGGAACGAACCTTCATGTCCGCCCCACACGGCTGTCACTTTATAATAGTCCGGCAGTCTGCTGTTAGAATGTTGCGCTACGTAAGCAACACTGAAATCATCGGTGACGAAGGCCCACACCAGCGCAACAAACGCCAGCAATGTAAACAGGAACATGCCTGAGGCCAGCGGCTTGGCGGTGCCCATCAAAAAAGTATGCTTTGTCTGTGCGCCCCACAGCGGATACACAGCCAGTAAAATGGCGCATACCAGTGCCAGTGTCAGTGAAATATTACCCAACTCAGGGATCATTGTCCGGCTCCGGTATTGGCCGGCTTCACGTGTTTAATGCCTTTCATCTGTTCAGCCAGTTCCGGCGGCATATAATCTTCGTCGTGTTTTGCCAGCACTTCCTGCGCTTCAATGACACGGTCTGCCACCAGTGTACCGGTAGCCACAATCCCCTGCCCTTCACGGAAAAGGTCCGGCAGAATGCCTTTGAAACGTACCGTCACCGCGGGCCCGGTATCGACAAGGTCGAAGGACACCGCGAGACTTTCTTTGTCACGGTTGACAGTGCCGGGCACAACCATACCGCCTATTTTTAATCGCTGGCCAACCTGTGGCTTCACACCTTCACGGCCATCGATGATTTGTGATGGGGTGTAGAACAAATCGATACTGTCGGTCAGTGCGAACAGCATCAGGCCCACAGCACCGGTAACCAGCGCGCCAACCAGAGTAACAACTAATAACCTTTGTTTTCTGCGCGGATTCATACTAAACGCTCCTGTCAGAATTAGGGGAAGAGGCCTGAGCGGCTTGCGCAGCCTTACGGATGCGCCCTTTACGTTTTTGCTCAGCAGCAATGTGGCGGATGAGTTGCTTATGCGCCAGCCAGCTTTGACAAATAATGCCGGTCATCACCAGCGCGGCAATGCCAAAGGACAGCCAGACATAAAAGCCGTAACCGCCCATAGCCCAAAATTCTGCCCAACTGTTAAATTGCATCAGATGTCTCCCGCAAACCGGTGATATCCCGCACCCAGGGCCGGTGCATTTCCCGCCGCAGAATTTCAGTTTTCATACGCATGGTCGTAACAGCGGCGATAAACAGCGCGAAGCCTGCAAGATTAATCAGCAGTGGCCACAACATTTCCGGTGCAATAGACGGCTTGTCGAATTTGGTGATGGTGGAACCCTGATGCAATGTATTCCACCATTCTACTGAATAGTGGATCACCGGGATGTTCACAACACCCACCAGCGCCATAACACCCGCCGCTTTACCCGCCTGCTGCTTATCTTCAAACGCGGTATACAAGGCAATGACGCCAAAATACAAAAACAGCAGAATAAGTTCTGACGTGAGCCGGGCATCCCACACCCACCATGCGCCCCACATAGGTTTCCCCCATGCCGCACCGGTAAGCAAAGCAATGAATGTCATTGCAGCACCCACAGGCGCCATGGCAATCATGGCCATGTACGCGGTCCGCCATTGCCAGACCATTCCCACCAGCGCAGCTACGGCCATGGCGACATAGGTACTCATTGACAACATGGCAGATGGCACATGGATGTAGATAATCCTGAAGGAGTCACCTTGCTGATAATCCTGAGGCGCAAATAAAAGCCCCCATACTGTACCGCACAACAAGCTGATTACTGCAGCCACTGAAAACCAGGGGAGCAGCGTATTACAAAGCTGGTAAGCCCGCTCAGGCTTTGCGTAGGGATGTAACCACTTCCACATCAGTTCTGACTCACTTTTAAAGAGTAGGCAATGGCAGCCGGAGCTAATGCCATTGCCAGCAACAACATCGCGCCAATAATAGCAATTTGCGCCCTGTAGGGTAATTGTAGCGCAGCTGCATCCACTGCCGAGGTAGCAAATATCAATAATGGAATGAAAACCGGGATCAAAAGCAGCGCCAGGAGTACGCCACCACGCTGAAGCCCTACTGTTAATCCCATGCCGATTGCACCCACCAGTGACAAAAGCGGTGTTCCTAACACCAGGGTGAGTACCAGCGCTATGTACATGTCAACAGTGAGATTGAGAAACAGCGCAAGCAGAGGTGACAACAGCAAAAGCGGAATGAAAGTCACCAACCAGTGGCAAAGTACCTTTAGGGCGGCGACGGCATAGTAGGGCTGTCCGGATAATTGTAACTGTTCCAGTGAACCATCTGCGAAATCGTCCCGGAATAACCGCTCCATCCCGAGCAATGAGGACAATATTGCGGCTATCCAGATAACGCCCGGTCCTATCCGTTGCAGGGTTTCAGGGCCGGGTCCTATTCCCAGCGGAAACAATGTCACTACCATTAATAAGAACATAAGCGGCTGTACCAGCTCGGCCTTCTGACGAAATGCCAGTGCCAGGTCCCGTTTAAAAACCCCCTGATACAGGCCGCTCAAAACCGGTACTCCAAATCAAATGTCTGATACCCGCCCGCGCGATGGCTCAGTGTCTGGTGTGAGGTAGTCAACACAGCACCGCCAGTGCTTACATGTTCACACATTTTATCTTCCAGTTGGGCAACGCCACGGGTATCCAGTGCAGTAAAAGGCTCATCGAGGATCCACACGTCTGCCTGCTTCAACCATAATCTTGCCAAAGCGGCACGGCGAAGTTGCCCTGCAGACAGTGTGCGGCAGGGTACATCTTCCATACCCACCAGCCCCACCAGAGCCAGCACGTCATAAAGATTGTCTTCGTTAAAGCTGACTTTATGCTGCGCACACCAGAATTGAAGGTTTTCGAAAGGCGACAAGGTGCCGTTTATGCCGGCTTTGTGTCCTATATAGATGAGGCTGGTGAACCAGTCTTCGCCCAATGGTTTCCCCTGCCAGAGAAGGGAGCCGCTTTGAGGCTGACTTAATCCACTGAGGATACGCAACAAACTGGTTTTCCCGGCACCGTTAGGCCCACGCAAATAAATCAGCTGCCCTGGCAGGAGCTGAAAAGACAGATCTTCGAACAGTACTCTGTCCCGTTTAATGCACGTTAGTTTGCTGGCAACCAGTCCCGACAAACCGCTATCCTCTTTAACATATCTTTGTATATTCCGGTCTGGCATTCTAGCATAGGCAAAACGGAACACATCACGCCCATTGGCGTATTAAACTTTTTTATGACTTAGTTCAAACTGAAGGACCATTGACAACAGTGAAATGCACAAAATGCTTGAATTTTTCAATTAGTTGCCGATAAATCTGACATGAACTTGCAGATTGCTCAACTGTTTTCGGCGAATGCCACTGCCGCACCGGTTAATGCCGACGCAGGAGCATTGCGTTCAGACACCTTGCAACAGCTGCCTGCAGTAGCCATAACCCGTTTACCCGGTCCGCTTATTCAGTTAACCGGGAACGCCCTCCCTCAGGAGGGACTTGTCGTAAAAGATCCCGGTCTCAGCACATCTCAGCCGCAGGTTTCCCTGGCCAGAACATCAGTCAGTCAGATAACGTTATTTGAACTTCTGCCTGTGAAACACAGTGCAGTGCTGACACAGGCTGACACACAAAGACTGGTTACAGCACTGGCAGAAGGGCTGGCACAGTCGCAGCAACTCAGCCTTGTCAAAAATAATCCGGCCTTATCTCTGGGTGCCATGGTTGAGCAGGCGTCCCCCAAACAACTAACACTCAGGTTACAGTTACCCGGCGCACCAGTGATTAAACTGGATTTACCGGCAACCCAACACGGTGCCACTGAGGCCGGCGATAAATTTTCGTTAAAAATAACGCCTTCAACTGACAACAGGCAGTCAGGATGGCAAATTACCTTAACGCCACAAGGGGAAGGCTCTGCCCAGCCTGCTCAAAGTGTGAATGTACCGGCATCGGCGCCGGTAGTAAAACTGGCTCTGGCAAAAGCGCTGGTCAGTGAAGGGCTCAGCATTGAGGGGAAATTGCAGGGCGCACTGCAGCGTGCATTGCATTTACCTGATGGACCATCAGGCAGTACGGGAAGAGAAACATTACAAACCCTGAATGTCAGCATGCGCGGAACGCAACTATCAGCAACGGGCACCCAAACACGCCCCCTTGCTATGGTCAATTTGCCACCTGCTTTAGCGACATCTGCAAGCAATACTCTGCAGGCTCTTCCGCCGGTCCCGCTTAAACTGGCAGACATTGCAAGCCGGAAAGGGTTGCCGGTATTGCATATCCAACCGCCACCGGATCTGGCGGCTCCGGTAGCCGGTCAGCAAATATCAGGCGCGACATCTAATAATATAAAAGATGTCCTTTCTGCAGGGCCGCTGAACCTGCCGCCCGAACAACTTAGCCGTGTCAGTGAAAATATCCGTCAGCTTTCACGGCAACTTCTCGCAGAAACCGGCTCTACATCAGAAGCACTGACTAAACTGGTTTCTATCCTTACCAAAGCGCCTCCGGGAACGGCTGCCGGCACAAAGGATTTAATGAATGCTTTATCCGCTCAGATAGCCGCTTCGCTTCCTGTTATAAAAACTGCCGCGGGAACTGACAATATTCAACATGCCGTTACCGTTCAAACAGAGACTGGCATTCCGTCTCAGGATACGGCGCAGTCGATTAAACAGCTGTTACAAACGCCTGCTCTGGTCACAACACCAACGAATATTCTTAATCCGCCATCACAATCCGGTTTTGTGAATGCCCTTATCACACTATTACAAATCAGTTTTGCAGGCCGTGCAGTTCGAAATCAACCCGACCTTGCAAAAGCGCTGGATAAAGCTGAATCGGTAATAGTCAGAAGTGGTGCTTCTGCCGGCGGGGGTAGTCCGCCATCAAAAACTGCCGGCGATATGGCGCAAATCGACAGCAGAACCCATTTGCTCGATCATGTTAAGTCACTGCTCGCTAATCATCAGCAACAAAAACTCCAGAGTGCAGAAGCCCGGTTGCAGGGTCAGGACACCTTGTATTATGTGTTGCCTGTAGCCGGTGATGAGCAGCCACCTCCCGAACTGTTTCTTCGTGTCGAAGAACGGGACGCGCGGGAAGAGCAGGCAAAATCGTCCGCACAGAGAATATGGCATCTGACCATGAAACTCAGTGCAGGCGAGTATGGAGAGCTGCTGGCAAAAACTAAAATTGATAAGGACGTTATTCATATCAATGTATACACATCAACAGATGCACTGTTGATAAAGGTTATGGACACCATGCCATGGCTGTTAAAGCGTTTAAAAGGCCTGGGTCTTGAGGTTGAACAGCACAGTTGTCAACGGGGAAAAATACCGCCGTCACTCAAAGATACGCCCTATCAACTGTTCGAGACACTGGTATGAGTGACAAAACACGTAAAGCGATTGGCTTGAGATACAACAGTGGCGAAGCCGGAGCAAAACCTAAAGTCGTGTCAAAAGGGTACGGTGAACTGGCCGGTGAAATCATTCGGGCCGCTGAAGATGCTGGCATTCTTATTCACGAAGATCCCTACCTTTCTGACTTGCTGGCAACATTAGATCTCGGGCAGGAAATCCCGGAATCTCTGTATTATGTAATTGCAGAATTGATTGCCTGGTCCTATGTGCTTCAGGGCAAAATGCCGGAAGGCTGGGAGAACAGCGGGCAACTTCCCCAGCGGGTATAAGCCGGCACAGAAACCTGCCGGCCTGTTTACCCGATACGGCCTGACCGCAAAGTTACAACTTAAACTGTCCCGCCAAATCTCTCAGCTCGGTAGATACACCGCTGAGCTGAGTAGCCTCGGCAGCCAGCTCCTCTGAATGTTCGCTGGTCTTTTCACTCAGATTAATGATTTTAACCAGCGCCTCATCTATTTCAGTTGCCACCACGGTTTGTTGCTCAGTCGCTCTGGCAATTTGTGTACTCTGCGATTGAACAGTACTGATCGAGTGGCTGATATCCCGCAAGGAAGACACCACCAGTTCGGTTTTCTCTACGCCTTTTAATGAGCGCTCTTTACCAGCCTTCATCGCCGTGTCGGTTTCTGATGCCATCTTCTGGAGCTTTTCTACCATCTTGCGGATATCATCAGTGGAGTCCTGAGTCCGCGAAGCCAGCGAGCGTACCTCATCAGCAACGACCGCAAAACCTCTTCCCTGTTCACCGGCACGGGCAGCCTCAATAGCCGCATTCAATGCCAGTAAATTTGTTTGCTCCGCTATGCTGTTGATCACATCAACGACCGCGCCGATATTATCTGACTCCTGGCTCAAACCACTAACTGTCTGAACGCCCTGACTGATTGCGTCTGCAAGAGCATGGATCTCAGTTAACATGTTTTGTGCCTGCGACATGCCGTCTGTCGCCTGCTGCTCTGCTACGGTTGCGGCTCTGCTGGATTCGGCAGCATTAGCTGAAATTTCCTGTACGGTATGCGCCATTTCCGTTACTGCCGTCGACACACTGTCTACTTCAGTTCTTTCCTGATTGATTTCGCGGCTGCTGGCGCCGGACACATCACGCAAGTGGTCTGCGGCCTCAGCGACAGCTCTGGTATGCTGAACAATATCCTGTAGTAATGTATGAATTTTACCGGTAAATACATTGAATTGTTCAGCCAATTGCCCGACTTCATCGCCCGACTTAATTTCAAGACGACGGGTTAAGTCACCATCTCCTGAAGCAATATCAGCCATAGCGTCTTTGAGCTGTAAAATCGGACGGGTGATCACTGCACCAGCAAACCAGGTAACTGCTCCGGCGATAACCAGTACAACCACAGCAACAATTAGTGAAGTATGTAGCGCCTCTTGTACCGGCGCTTCAACCACGGCCTTCGGAACCAGTAATCCCAATGTCCAGTTCATTTGCGGCGAAGCTAGAGTGACATGTTTATAAACAACAAAATAATTTTCATTGTTGTATGAAACTGGCGTCATACCTTCCGGATGGCGGGCAATATCTACGCTTAAAGCTGCAAAGCCATCAGCACCTTTCAGGCTTTTATCAATGGACGCCAGTGGAGATGATAGTGGCAGGGCTTCCCTGCTCCCCGGGAAGTACACAATATTTTGTTCGTCATCGACAAGAAACGCAGCGCCGGCTTTCTCATATTGGATCTCTGACAGCATATCTGCGACTGTGGTGATGAGAATATCCACGCCACCCACTCCCAGAAGCTTACCATCCCGGTACACAGGCCCCTGAACCACCGTCGAAACGCTTCCATCCTGTGAATCTGTCGCCGGAGGTGTGACATAGATGCCCCCTTTTTCTACAGCGGTCAAAAACCACGGGCGCTGATTTGCAAAGTAATTATCTTCTTCACCCACACGGCCCTGCTCATAAAAATACTCTCCGGTACCGGCGGTACCGAAAAAAGCAGACTTAATGTGCTTGTCATTACTGCTGATGGCGCTGAATGACGCAAAAATATCGTCAGCAGCCTCACCACTTAACGTACCGCCACGCTGCGAGTGTTGAGTAAAAAAGTCAGTGAAGAAAGGATTGTTCAGAAATGTAGAAGCGACACCTCCGTAGGTAGCAAAGAAACCTTTTACAGATTCCGCTTCACTGGTAACGAGAAAATGGAGATCCCGCTCAACGGTCTGCCTGGTTTTATCGCTGACAATATTGAGCAGGAAAATCGTTGCTACAATCAGTAACAATGCGATAGCACCGCCAACAATGAGCACAAATTTTTTCTGAAGTGAGAGTGATTTCATAACGCGTTCCCGTGTTTGTGTTTCACCTTCCATATTCGGGAGCTGGTGAAATCTTTTTTATAAATTTATGTTTTTAACGGCAGTCATCTTCACTTCTACAGTAAATTGAACGATAAAAAAGTGCATTCCTCGTCTTTTGTACAGTTCATTACCTACTGATTTTATTGTTCTTTTCATTAGATAACACTAATAAAAGGAGCTAAATGGTCTACAGAGGCCTTCTTACAGGACGGCTCGCCTTTCCGGGTATTGATTTTTTTAAAACCGGTTTTTCACACAAAAAAAGAAGCCAGCTTTTCAGCTGGCTTCTGATTTAATTTACTGTCTATTGATTTGTCGTTTCATGCGCAGCCTTTCACAGGCTGCCGGACATAAATCTTACAATTTCTCTTCTGTTTCGCCTTCGGCTTCTTCAGGCTTCACTGTTTTTTGAGCCAGTAACTCTGCGCGCAGCTTAGTTTCGATGTCATTCGCAATATCAGGGTTATCTTTCAGGAACGCCATTACGTTCGCTTTACCCTGACCAATACGGTCACCGTTGTAGCTATACCAGGCACCGGCTTTATCAACCAGCTTCTGCTTCACACCAAGGTCAATAAGTTCAGCTTCCTTACTGATACCCTCGCCGTAACGAATCATGAATTCCGCCTGCTTAAACGGTGGTGCAACTTTGTTCTTCACCACTTTCACACGGGTTTCGTTACCAACAACCTCATCACCTTCTTTAACCGCACCGATACGACGGATATCCAGACGCACAGAGGCATAGAATTTCAACGCGTTACCACCTGTTGTGGTTTCAGGGTTACCGAACATAACACCAATCTTCATACGGATCTGGTTGATGAAGATACACAGCGTATTCGATTTCTTGATGTTAGCGGTAAGCTTACGCAGTGCCTGAGACATCAGACGTGCCTGAAGACCCACGTGAGAATCACCCATCTCACCTTCAATCTCTGCTTTCGGTGTTAACGCAGCTACCGAGTCAACAATTACTACGTCGACTGCACCGGAACGAACAAGCATGTCACAGATTTCCAGCGCCTGCTCACCGGTATCAGGCTGAGAGACCAGCAGGTCGTCAATGTTTACGCCCAGCTTTCTTGCATAGACAGGATCCAGTGCGTGTTCAGCATCAACGAATGCACAAGTTTTGCCTTTCTTTTGCGCTTCAGCGATAACTTGCAGTGTCAGAGTTGTTTTACCTGATGACTCAGGACCGTAGATTTCAACAACACGCCCGCAAGGTAGACCGCCTATTCCAAGTGCAATGTCGATACTAAGTGAACCGGTAGAAATGGCTTCGATATCATGCGCCTGATTGTCACCCAGACGCATAATGGCACCTTTACCAAATTGCTTTTCAATTTGGCCAAGAGCGGCGGAAAGAGCTTTGTTTTTGTTGTCGTCCACGATATTATCCTCAAGATAATGACTGTCCGGTAGTTACCCTGTCGTTTTACGCTGCCACTTTTACTTCTGTTATTCTTTAACTTCCGCAAAATATGATTCGGTCAGCGCTTCAGTAACTCACGAAACGAAATTCGAATGTTGAATGCATTTTATACTGTATAAGCATACAGTCAAGTAAGATTTCACAATTAGTCTGTCAAATCCCGTTTTATTCAGCAACCAGTCGTTGGTACAGATATGAAATTGCATGGGCGATGGCCTGTTCCCGCACGGTTAACCGGTCACCTGAAAATACGTGACGCTGCGTGATGAGTTCACCGTCTATCATAAAGCCAAACCAAACTGTACCCACCGGCTTTTCCGCCGAACCGCCGCCAGGCCCTGCAATACCACTCACCGACACGCCAACCTGCGCACCACTCTCCTGAACAACTCCCTGCACCATTTCAGCTACAGTTTGTTCCGACACCGCACCAAATTCCGCAAGCGTTTCAGCTTTCACCCCAATAAGTGATTGCTTAGCCTCATTTGAATAAGTGACCCATGATTGATTGAACCAGTCAGAACTACCGGAAACAGAAGTTAATACGTAAGCAATTCCACCACCGGTACAGGACTCAGCACAAGATACATGCCAATTTCGCCGGCGAAGCACATCTCCGGTGGCGACCACCTGTTTAAGTAACGCACTGTCTTGTGAAACAGTTGAAAAATCTGCGCTCATACGAATAATACTCACCAATGAATTAATTCCGTTGTACCATTTTACACGTTTAGCAGACGCCGGAGCGATTAAGTTCAATCCTGTCGGGGAAAGCATTGCTTCCTGTTTCCAATGCAGTTCCATGCTCCGGCCGGAAGCACCTACTGAGAAGGCGCGCGTACGGAATACGAGGACTGCATTTGAAACCGTCTGCCGCAGGGAAGCGGCAGTCGAGGCCCCATGGATGGGTTTACGCCGTGTTTCAAATGCAGTTCCGTCTTCCGGACAGAAGCGCCTTCGCTAGCAAACAGTATCAACATAACAAAGAGGTTTTCTTGGAATCACATACGCCGATGATGCGCCAGTATCTGGCTATAAAAGCACAACATCCTAATATTTTACTGTTTTACCGGATGGGAGACTTTTATGAACTCTTCTATGACGATGCCAAAAAGGCCGCACACCTGCTGGATATTTCATTAACAGCCAGAGGCAAATCCGGCGGTGAACCCATTCCCATGGCGGGAGTGCCTTATCACGCAGTGGAAGGTTACCTGGCGCGCCTTGTAAAAATGGGCGAATCGGTGGCGATTTGTGAACAGGTGGGCGATCCTGCTACCAGCAAAGGGCCAGTAGAACGTCAGGTTCAGCGTATTGTCACCCCGGGTACAGTCACCGATGAAGCACTATTAGAAGAGCGCCGTGATAATCTGCTTGCTGCAGTGTGCGGTCACAGCATGCAGTACGGCGTTGCCACCCTCGATATCAGCAGCGGACGTTTTCTGGTGGTTGAATGTGACAGCGACGAACAATTGCTGGCCGAGTTACAACGCCTTAATCCTGCGGAACTGCTTTATCCGGAAGGATTCGAAGGTTTACCTCTTATTGAAAAACGAAAAGGTTTACGTCGCCGTCCAGAATGGGAGTTTGATCCGCAAACGGCTACAGAGCAACTCAATCAGCAATTCGGCACCAAATCACTGGATGGTTTCGGGATCAGCGGCTTAGATAAAGCCACCGGCGCAGCCGGCTGTGTACTGCAATACGTTAAAGATACCCAACGTACTGCCCTGCCCCATATTCGCAGTATTCATCGTGAACAGCAGGAAACACGTATTCAGCTAGATGCAGCCACGCGAAGAAACCTGGAATTAACCGCCAATTTATCAGGCAGTCAGGAAAATACCCTGTTCAGCGTGCTGGATTCTACCGCCACCCCCATGGGCAGCAGATTACTTCAACGCTATTTGCACGCCCCCATTACCGATCATTATGAGCTCACCCGACGCCAGCAGGCCATCGGCAAACTGATTGAACAGGGCCATGAAGGTATCGCCGATACACTAAAACGCATTGGTGACATAGAACGTATCATGGCGCGGTTGGCCCTGCGTTCAGCCCGTCCCAGGGATTTCTCCCGTTTACGCAATGCGTTTAACGAATTGCCCGGACTGCTCGACCAGTTATCCTCTCTTGAGGATCCGTTATGTGCAGATCTGGCCAATGCTGTCAGCACCTATCCTGAATTACAAAGCCTGTTAAATGAGGCTATCGTAGATAACCCTCCGGTTGTGATCCGCGATGGTGGTGTTATCGCTGAAGGTTTTAATGAAGAGCTGGATGAATTGCGGGCGCTGTCAAGGGGAGCCACGGATTACCTGGATGCTCTGGAAGTCAGAGAACGGGAGCGCACCGGCGTCTCAACTCTGAAAGTGGGCTACAACAAAGTGCATGGCTTTTTTATCGAATTAAGCCGCGCAAACAGTGGCGCAGCCCCGGCAGACTATATCCGCCGTCAAACGTTGAAGAACACCGAGCGTTACATTACGCCTGAGCTGAAAGAACATGAAGATAAAGTACTGACCAGTCAGGGCCGGGCGCTGGCTCTGGAAAAGCAGCTTTATGAAGGATTATTCGATGCCTTCCAGCCTCAGCTTACTAAGCTGATAAACACAGCTGAAGCACTGGCTAAACTGGATGTGATTCAGTGTTTTGCCGACCGGGCGACCGCGCTCGACTTACATTGCCCTACCCTCACAGATAACCGTGAAATCATTTATGAAGCCGGTCGGCATCCTGTGGTTGAGCAGGTCATGACGGACCCGTTTATTGCCAACCCGGTAACACTGGACACCAAACAGCGCATGCTTGTTATTACCGGTCCGAACATGGGCGGTAAATCAACGTACATGCGTCAGACCGCTCTGATTGTATTGATGGCATACCTTGGGTGTTACGTACCTGCAGAAAATGCAAAAATCGGCCGTGTGGATCGTATTTTCACACGTATTGGTGCATCAGATGACCTGGCGTCAGGGCGTTCTACCTTCATGGTGGAAATGACCGAGACCGCCAATATTTTGCATAATGCCACTGAGCACTCGCTGGTATTAATGGATGAAATCGGGCGCGGCACCAGTACATACGATGGCTTATCTCTCGCCTGGGCATGTGCCTGCTTCCTGGCAAGGGAGATTAATGCTTATACCTTGTTTGCCACCCATTATTTTGAACTGACACAATTAGCTGATTCTGAAGAAGGCGTGGTCAATGTGCATTTAGATGCCGTAGAGCACGACGATACCATCCGCTTTATGCATACTGTAGAAACCGGTGCGGCCAGCAAAAGCTATGGCTTACAGGTTGCCCAGCTTGCCGGCGTTCCCCGCCCGGTAATCAATGCTGCCCGGGCTAAATTGCATGAACTGGAAAACCGGGCACCACAGGAAGACGCCCCGGCCATAAAGGAAACAAAAACGTCGTCAGATTCCGGAGCTCCCACGACCAGAGCCGGACAATCGGAAATGCACTTTACCGATATGCCTGCCCCGCTGCGGGATGCACTGAATAATTTGTCTCCCGATGAGCTTTCTCCCAGGCAGGCACTGGATTTAATTTATACGCTAAAACGGCTAAGTCAGGCGTGATACTTAAGGCTTTATTAATTTACCTGAAATAAACCCGCCAGCCCGGCAGGCAAACCGATTGTTTGCCTGCTACTCTTTCGCTATAATATTGCGCCGTCCAGGTGCTTAGTTCGGTTTTCGCAACTCTCAGCACATTAGCCAAAAATTCCAACGCCTTAGGTTTCGCATGACAAATTATATTTTCGTCACCGGTGGTGTCGTATCATCGCTTGGTAAAGGTATTGCTGCCGCGTCGTTAGCAGCTATTCTTGAAGCGCGTGGTCTCACCGTTACGATGTTAAAACTGGATCCGTATATCAACGTTGATCCGGGAACAATGAGCCCAATCCAGCACGGGGAAGTGTTTGTCACGGATGATGGCGCAGAAACCGATTTAGATTTAGGTCACTACGAGCGTTTTATCCGCACCCGTATGACCAAGCGTAATAACTTCACCACGGGCCGGGTTTACGAAGAAGTATTACGCCGTGAAAGACGTGGTGACTATTTAGGTGCAACCATCCAGGTCATCCCGCACATCACCAACGAAATTAAGCGTCGCGTTATCGACGGTGCAGAAGGTCACGATGTGGCAATTGTTGAAGTAGGCGGTACAGTAGGTGATATTGAATCACAACCGTTCCTGGAAGCTATCCGCCAGTTAGGTACAGAAGTCGGCCGCGAGCGCGCCATGTTCATGCACCTGACGCTGGTACCTTACATGCCGGCTTCCGGCGAAGTGAAAACTAAGCCTACTCAGCACTCTGTAAAAGAGCTGCGTTCTATCGGTATTCAACCGGACATCCTGGTTTGCCGTTCTGTTGGCGCACTGCCGGCTACCGAACGTTCTAAGATTGCCCTGTTCACTAACGTGGCAGATAAAGCCGTTATCTCACTGAAAGACGTAGACAGCATCTACCGTATCCCGGCTGCGCTTAAAGCACAGGGTATGGACCAGCTGGTTGTTGACCGTTTCCGTCTGGATTGCAAAGAAGCGGATCTGACCGAATGGGAACAGGTACTTTATGCAGAGTCTAACCCTACTGCAGAAGTGAATATCGGTATGGTGGGCAAATATGTTGAATTGCCTGACGCGTACAAATCTGTCAATGAGGCATTAAAACATGCCGGTCTGAAAAACCGCCTGACAGTGAATATTCACTATGTCGATTCTCAGGACGTTGAAACAAAAGGTACACAAATTTTAGAACACCTGGATGCTATCTTAGTACCCGGCGGTTTCGGTGAACGCGGTATCGAAGGCAAAATTGCAGCAGCACGCTATGCCCGCGAGAATAAAGTCCCTTATTTGGGAATTTGTCTGGGTATGCAGGTTGCTTTAATTGAATTTGCCCGCAATGTAGCTGGTATGGAAAACGCAAACAGCACCGAATTTGATCCTAAAACACCGTTCCCGGTTGTTGGTTTGATCACTGAATGGCTGGATGCAGACGGCTCTACCGAACAGCGCGATGCCTCTTCAGATTTAGGCGGCACTATGCGTTTAGGCAGCCAGCTTTGTCACCTGATCCCTGGCAGCAAAGTCTGTGAAACCTACGGCAGCGAAGAGATTTACGAACGCCACCGTCACCGTTACGAAGTAAACAATAACCTTCGTGACCAGATTGAAGCTGCGGGCCTGAAAGTAAGTGGTTTGTCCACCGACAAACGCCTTGTAGAAGTGATCGAAATCCCTGACCATCCATGGTTTGTTGCCGGTCAGTTCCACCCGGAGTTTACTTCTACGCCCCGTGATGGCCACCCGCTGTTTAAAGGATTTGTAGAAGCTGCCGGGAAATACCAGAAAGAAAATCACTGATTCTAAAAAGCAGAAGGCTTACTCCCGTTGCCTTCTGCACAAACGTTGAGGAAATAAAATGGCGAAGATTGCTCGCATTGTAGGACGCGAAATCCTGGACTCTCGTGGTAACCCCACTGTAGAGGCAGACGTTTACCTTGATTCAGGCGCAATGGGTCGTGCCGCTGCACCATCCGGTGCATCAACTGGTTCACGTGAAGCACTGGAACTGCGTGACGGTGATAAAAGCCGTTACCTGGGCAAAGGCGTAGAAAAAGCCGTTGCTGCAGTAAACGACATCATTGCTCCGGCGCTGGCTGGCATGGATCCACTGGCACAAACTGACGTTGATAACAAAATGTTAGAGCTGGACGGTACAGAGAACAAAGAAAAGCTGGGTGCAAATGCGATCCTGGCGGTTTCTCTGGCTGTTGCCAAAGCGGCTGCAATTGAAAAAGGCGTTGCACTTTACGAGCACATCGCTGACTTAAACGGTACGTCAGGTCAGTACTCTATGCCTGTACCTATGATGAACATCATCAACGGTGGCGAACACGCTGACAACAACGTAGACATTCAGGAATTCATGGTTCAGCCAGTTGGCGCGAAGAGCTTCAAAGAAGCCCTGCGCATGGGTGCGGAAATTTTCCATAACCTGAAAAAAGTACTGTCTGCTAAAGGCCTGAACACAGCAGTAGGTGACGAAGGTGGTTTTGCACCTAACCTGAGCTCTAACGCTGAAGCGCTGGCTGTTATTGTAGAAGCCGTTGAAAAAGCGGGCTACAAAATGAACGAAGATATCACGCTGGCGCTGGACTGTGCGGCGTCTGAATTCTACAAAGACGGCAAATATGTGCTGTCTGGTGAAGACAAGTCTTTTGACTCAGAAACCTTTGGTGACTACCTGGCTGAACTGGCTGAACAGTACCCTATCGTTTCTATCGAAGACGGTCTGGACGAGAGTGACTGGGACGGTTGGGCAAGCCTGACTAAGAAGATTGGTGACAAAGTACAACTGGTTGGTGACGACCTGTTTGTGACTAACACCAAAATCCTGTCCCGTGGTATTGAGAATGGTATCGGTAACTCCATCCTGATTAAATTCAACCAGATCGGTTCACTGACCGAAACCCTGAATGCAATCAAGATGGCGAAAGATGCAGGTTTTACTGCGGTTATCTCTCACCGTTCAGGTGAAACCGAAGATGCGACTATCGCAGACCTGGCGGTTGGTACTGCAGCGGGTCAAATCAAGACCGGTTCTCTGTGCCGTTCTGACCGTGTTGCCAAGTACAACCAGTTACTGCGTATCGAGCAGGCACTGGGCGACAAAGCGGTATATCCGGGTCGCAGTGCAATCAAAGGTCAATAATGACATGAACGGGTAGCGCTGGCTACCCGTTCTTTTTAATGCTACTTTACTGATATTCTTCATAATCCTTTGTAGCCATGTCGTCAGGTTCTCACACGTCGTCCAGTCAGACTGATATTTTTGCTGCCACCGGCGCAACCGACGATTCTCCGGTCTTCACAGAAATTTGTAATGCCCTTTACGAGCGCGAGTTGCTGGTGCTTTCACAAGCGTCCGCTGCGCAGATATCCTACCTCCAACGCAGACTGGCCGCACTTCCTCACCGGATCCAACGGGCAGCCCACTATCTGGCAAACCACAAAACACCGCTTGCAGTAGACAGTCACAACGGTACCTGGCAATGTAAACAGGCACCTAAATGTCCAGCCCATAAAATTACGCCGGAGGACACGCTGGTTTGGTATACAAGCCATGCAGCCTATGGTTTACCCGTACCGGTAAGATTACTTCGCTTTGATGAAGAGCATATCGAGCTGGACTCTATTGACCGTGTCCAGCCTGAGAATGAAATGGTGCACACCAATAAGTATGGCTGGTTTACTTTTGATGGTGTGAGTCAGGCTAACAATACAGACACCGACTATACACTACTGAAACCCACCAAAGCTGTGATGGCTGCCGCATGCTGCGGACACCGCTGGAATCACAAAGGCAGACTGGCCCCACGCACACTCTCATTAAGAGAATTATTGCTTTCCACCACGGTAAAGTGGAAAAAATTCACCTTAAATACCTGACCAACCAAACAGAGTTAGGATAAATATAACCAATTATTATATTCATGATGGCAAAGAAAGGTTGACCTGTGGCCCCTGTATGGTTACATTGACGGCTATCAATTGGATGCCCGTGAAATTCGCATAATTATGCAACATTTTTTACTTTCTCTTCTACTCCTTATGGCAGCAAGACTGCACGGGTAGAATGCATCCAGTAAGAGGAATTACAATAAACCCGTGCATCGCACGGGTTTTTTTTTACTAATTATCACCACGAGTACAAGCCATGACGAATCAAGTAAAAATCTTTGATACCACGTTACGCGACGGCGAGCAGGCACTGCCCGCCAGTTTAAGTGCCAAAGAAAAATTGCAGATCGCTCTGGCCCTCGAACGTCTGGGCGTAGACATCATCGAAGCGGGTTTCCCGGTATCTTCGCCGGGTGATTTTAAATCCGTGCAGATGATTGCCCGCGAAGTGAAAAACAGTGTGGTTTGCGGTTTATCCCGTGCCCTTGAAAAAGACATCGATGCATGTGGCCAGGCGCTGAGTGTCGCTAAACAATTCCGTATCCATACCTTTATCGCCACATCTGAAATTCATGTTGGTGCCAAACTCAGAAAATCACAGGACGAAGTCGTTGATATGGCAGTAGCTGCAGTAAAGCATGCCCGCCGCTACACCGACGATGTGGAATTTTCCTGTGAAGATGCCGGCCGTACCCACATCGATTATCTTTGCCGCATGGTTGAAGCCGCTATCAATGCCGGTGCCACTACCGTAAATATTCCGGATACCGTGGGCTACACAACACCCACCGAGTTCGGCGGCATCATTGGCAACCTGTTTAACCGCGTACCGAATATCGATAAAGCCACGATTTCCGTGCACTGTCACAACGATTTAGGTCTGGCGGTTGCCAACTCGCTGGCGGCTGTCGAGCAAGGTGCCCGTCAGGTAGAATGTACCATTAACGGTATCGGTGAGCGTGCAGGAAACTGTTCACTGGAAGAAATCGCGATGATTCTTCAAACCCGCGAAGCTATGCTGGGCATGCAAACCAACATCAATTCCACTGAAATTTTCCGTACCTCCAAGCTGGTCAGCCAGTTGTGTAATATGCCGGTTCAGTCGAACAAAGCCATTGTGGGAGCAAACGCTTTCAGTCACTCCTCGGGTATCCACCAGGACGGTGTATTAAAAGCGCAAAATACCTATGAAATCATGACACCGGAAAGTGTGGGTATTAATAAAAACAACCTGAACCTGACATCGCGCTCCGGTCGTCACGTTATTAAGCACCGTTTAACAGAGCTGGGCTACAAGGCGGAAGACTACGACCTGGAAACGGTTTACACCGCATTCCTTGCGCTGGCCGATAAGAAAGGGCAGGTTTACGATTACGATTTGGAAGCCTTGCTGTTTTTCGATCAGCAAAAACACGAAGACGCGTATTACCAGCTGTCTTATCTGCAGGCCAACTCTGGCCGGGAAATCATTCCCAGTGCCACTGTACGTTTACAGGTCGGCAGCGAAACCGTTACCAAAACAGCCATCGGTAACGGTCCGGTGGATGCCGCCTTTAATGCCATTATTTCTATTCTGGGCCATGAAGACCTGGAAGTGGTCGACTTTAAACTGGACTCGAAAGGTGAAGGCGCTGACGCCCTTGCCCAGGTCGGTGTTATCGCCGAGTACAAAGGCCGCCGTTTCCACGGTATCGGCCTGGCCACAGACATTGTCGAAGCCGGGGTTAAAGCCCTTATCTTCGTACTGAACAATACACATGTTGCTGACCAGATTGATCAGCAAAAGATTCAACAAGAACGCGTTGCAGGAGTATAAATGAGCGAATTCAATATTGCCGTACTCGCCGGAGACGGTATCGGCCCGGAAGTCATGCAGGAAGCCAACAAGGTCCTGGATGCCGTTGAGAGCAAATTCAAAGTGACTTTCAACCGGACCGCGTATCCGGTCGGTGGCTATGCCATTGATACTGAAGGTGAAGCATTACCGCCAGCTACCCTGCAAGGTTGTGAACAGGCCGACGCGATTTTATTCGGTTCAATCGGTGGACCAAAATGGGATTCCCTGCCACTGGAGCAACGCCCTGAACGTGCAGCACTGTTAACCCTGCGCAGTCATTTCGATTTGTTCAGTAACCTGCGTCCTGCCAAAATCTATCCGGGCCTTGAGAACTTATCCCCGCTGCGTGCAGATATTGCCGCCAGCGGTGTGGATGTACTGGTTGTCCGTGAGCTGACCAGCGGTATCTATTTCGGTCAGCCTAAGGGTCGTGACGGCGAAGGTGAAGAAGAATACGCCTTTGATACCATGCGCTATTCAAAACGGGAAATTCGCAGAATTGCCGTATCCGCCTTTGAAGCTGCACAAAAGCGCCGTGGCAAAGTTACCTCGGTAGATAAAGCCAACGTACTGGTATGCAGCCGTTTGTGGCGCGAAGTCACTGAAGAAGTCGCCAAAGACTATCCTGATGTGGAACTTGAGCACATCTATATTGATAACGCGACCATGCAGGTGATGAAAAACCCGGCCCAATTCGACGTGATGTTATGCTCTAACCTGTTCGGCGACATCATTTCAGACGAATGCGCCATGATGACCGGTTCCATGGGTCTGCTCGCGTCTGCCAGTATGAACGAAGAAGGCTTTGGCTTATACGAGCCGGCCGGTGGTTCTGCACCTGACATTGCCGGCCAGGGTATTGCTAACCCTATCGCTCAGGTGTTGTCAGCAGCCATGATGTTGCGTTTCAGCTTAAACCTGCAAGATGCTGCAGACGCTATCGAAAAAGCGGTTGTAGCCACGTTAGAAGCCGGTGTATTAACCGGTGAATTGTTACCTGAGAATAAACGCGCACAAGCGTCCACCACGGCTCAGGTCGGCGATGAAATTGTCAAACAGATTTTAAATCAGGAGTAACAGACCGTCATGGCCAAGACCTTATATGACAAAGTCTGGGAAGCACACGTTGTAGACCAGATTGGCGAAGACAGCTTATTGTATATCGATCGTCACCTGATCCATGAAGTGACTTCGCCTCAGGCGTTCGCAGGTTTGAATGAAAAAGGCCGTAAAGTGCGTCGACCTGACCGTACATTCGGCACCATGGACCACAGTATCTCTACCCGCTCGCTGGCCATTGACGCCTGCGGTCCGCAAAATGCGTTACAGTTACAAACGCTGGCGAAGAACTGTGAAGAACATGGCGTTAAGCTATTCCCGGTGGGTCACCAGAAACAAGGGATAGTTCACGTAATGGGTCCTGAACTGGGTTTAATCCTGCCCGGCGTTACCGCAGTATGTGGTGACTCGCACACTGCAACCCACGGCGCATTCGGGGCCTTAGCATTCGGTATCGGTACATCTCAGGTTGAGCATGTACTGGCCACACAAACCCTGAAACAAAGTAAAGCGAAAAGCATGCTGATTAATGTGCACGGTAAATTACCGGTGGGCATTACGGCAAAAGATATCATTCTGGCCATTATAGGCAAAATCGGACACGCCGGCGCTACCGGTTATGTTATTGAGTACGCCGGTGAAGCCATCCGCTCTCTGACAATGGAAGAGCGCATGACTATCTGTAACATGAGTATCGAAGCCGGTGCGAAAGCCGGTATGGTTGCGCCGGATGAGACCACATTTAACTACGCGAAAGGCCGTGAATATGCACCTTCCGGCGAAGCGTGGGATGACGCCGTTGCATACTGGAAAACACTGTACAGTGAAGATGGTGCGAAATTCGACAGCGTTGTTGAATTAAATGCCGCTGATATCGCACCACAGGTCACCTGGGGCACTAACCCGGGTCAGGTAATTGGTGTGGATACACCGGTACCTGCGGCTGACGCCTTCAGCGATGCGGTAGAGAAAGAGAGCGCGAGAAAAGCCCTGTCGTACATGGGCTTATCTGCCGGCGACAAGCTGGAAGATGTAGCCATCAGTCATGTATTTATCGGCTCTTGTACCAATGGTCGTATTGAAGACATGCGTGCTGCTGCATTCATCGCCAAACAGGGCAAAGTCGCTGACAACGTCACCGCGATTGTTGTACCGGGCTCCGGTGCGGTTAAACGTCAGGCGGAAGCAGAAGGTCTCGATAAGATCTTTACCGATGCAGGGTTCGAGTGGCGTTTGCCGGGTTGTTCGATGTGTCTGGGCATGAATGATGACATTCTTCAGGCCGGTGACCGTTGTGCTTCAACCAGTAACCGTAACTTTGAAGGCCGTCAGGGCCGCGGTGCCCGTACTCACCTGGTGAGCCCTGCGATGGCAGCTGCCGCTGCGTTGAAAGGCCGTTTCGCCGATGTCAGAGAATTTCAGGAGTAAATCATGAGTCAAGGTTTTACTACACACACCGGCCGCGCCTGCCCCCTTGATCAGGCTAACGTCGATACCGATCAGATTATCCCGAAACAGTTTCTTACTGGCGTAACACGCAGCGGATACGGTAAACATTTGTTTCACGACTGGCGCTATCTGGACTTGCATGAAAAAGAACCCAATCCAGATTTCGTGTTAAATAAACCGGAACACGCCGGCGCAAGTATTCTGATGTCGCGGGAAAATTTTGGTTGTGGTTCCAGCCGGGAACACGCGCCCTGGGCACTGGCAGATTTTGGTTTTGATGCCGTTATCGCCACATCCTTCGCTGACATTTTCTACGGCAACTGTATTAACAACCAGTTGCTGCCGGTTGCTCTGACATCAGCGCAAATGGATGAGCTGTTTGCCATTGTCAAAACCAATCCGGAAACCGCTGTGGAAATCGATTTGCCGGCACAAACAGTGAAAGCAGGCGATGCAGTATTTAGCTTTGATATACTTGCACACCACAAAAACAATCTGATCAAAGGCTTAGATGCTATTGGTCAGACGCTGGAACTGACAGAGACCATCGAATCATACGAAAGTAGACAACCAGTCTGGCTTTAATTTTTTCGATATCAACTATACTCAAAGGGCGATGCATCAGCATCGCCCTTTTTTTCGGCCCCGGCTTCTGCTCAGGTAACATTGCATGCTAAAAAACGTGACTATTGATGAACTCATTCCGGGTATGTACGTCAATCAGGTTTTAGAACAAACCGGACAATTACGCGTGCGCTCCAGCGGCGTGGTGAAATCACCGGTCTCCATCGGTAAGCTGAAGGAAATGGGGATCACCGTGGTAGAAGTCGACTTTGCCAGAAGTCAGTTGCCGGAAGCAGCAATGGTCAGTGACCAGGTGCCCGCCCCTTCACCTGCCACACAGTCTAATTCAGACGCTCTGAATGCCGCCAGCGTACTTTATGAAGAAGCCGTGAGCTTACAGCAGTCTTTCATCACTTCGCTCAACAAGGGCGCTCCTAATGATCTCTCGCAGGCTTCAGACCTGTCATCCAGCATCATTGATGCAGTTTTCGATAATCAGGATGCCATGTCCTGCCTGACAATGATAAAGAATTCAGATCAATACCTGCTTGAACATTCGATTAACTGTTCCATCCTGATGGCTATGTTTGCCCAGCATCTTGGTTATGATCGGGATACGATTGATGAAGCTTGTATGGGCGCATTGCTTATGGATGTGGGTATGTCGCAGATCCCACAGGAACTGAGGCATAAAAATGGAAAACTGAGTCAGGCCGATTGGGATATGGTGAAAAGCCATGTTGATATTGGCGTGGAACTGGTAGAGCAAGGGGAACAAATTTCAGATTTGGCTTTGTCGGTCATATCACAACACCACGAGAGGGAAGACGGTTCCGGCTACCCGAAAGCACTGAAGAGTGACACCATCTCCCCCCTGTCAAAAATGGCGGCTATTGTGGACTGTTACGATGCGATGATTTCCAACCGTCCTCACAAAGACAGCATTACACCGGCCCTTGCGCTGAAAAGGCTGGCTAAAGATCCGTCTCTTGACAGAGTGTTAGTTAAACAGTTCGTGCAGTGTGTCGGTGTTCACCCCGTGGGCTCGCTGGTAAAACTGAAAAGCGGGAGACTGGGGATCATCAGTAAACAAAATCCCGACGATCTCACCTCACCGGTGGTAATGACTTTCTACAGCATTACCGGAGGTCACTTCAGTGAAATTAAACGCATTGATTTGCTTACTGTCGACGATGAAATTGAGTCAGGTGTCCGCCCTGATGATTTTGGCATTAATCTGCCGAAATTTTTCAAAGATGTATTTATCAGCCAGGTGCCGGGCTGAAACCCGGTCACCAGTCTGTTAACGCCGCCATAGAAAACTCTTTGTTTTCGAAACTCAGAATAACCCGCTGAGCTTCAATTTTCACTATTTGCACCTTGTCATCAATCCAGTCCCCTTCCCCGAGTTGTTTGCCGTTCACTCTGACCCAGCGGTCAGACGGACGACTGGCATACATATGCGCATTAAACGCCATACCTGGTAAACGGGTAAGCATTCTTACAGGAAGTTGATCGACACGGGGTAAATCGTCACGCACGGTGATCTGTGTTTCAGGCTCATCTTCGGTAGCCTTATTGTCCAAATCTTCAATGGCCTTGTTAAACCGTGCCATAAGCTCCGGTGACACATTCACATCGCTTTCCTGCGGCGCATTGATGATTTCACCGCCTAAATCTGAGGCCTGCGCAGCAGTATCATTCCCTGCGCCATCTCTGTTCACCGGATTGGCGGACACAGTATTTTGCTGCCCGGTTGCGCTCTGGTTTGGGATTGCGCTTATTTCACGCTGACTCCCTGCGGTGGTATCAGGAACTGGGTTTAATTCATTTGTGTTATTTACCGGGCTGCTATTCACTGCGGCAATATTATTACCGTCTGGCACCACAGCCTCTCCGGAAGATTTCAGGTTTGTGCTGTCTTCAGGTGTTGTTCCCGGTATCTCCTGTCCGTTTCCGCGCTCATCGCCGGCGGACACGATATTTACCGTATCAGGCCACCACGCAGGGTAACTGCCGATGGCACCACCTGTAATCAGTCCGGCCAGAATGACACCGGCAAAAGACACTGCCTGTCTGGTATACACTTTCCACAACGACTGCATTCCCTGCACAGTGGGAAGGAACAAGCTGCGGTTAAATTGATCTGACAACCCGGCATCAAACTTACTGACACTGGTGTCGTGTTCTCCCCTGAGCAGCGCCTGCGTTTGCGTGCGGTGATGCACCGGCTTTTCAATTTCAACGGCTTGAGCAGGGTCAACTTCAACTTCCTGCACTCCCATTTCCGCCAGGCCCTGTACCATGGCGTCACTGGATACCAGACCACTTTTGCGAATTTTAACCGGCCCGTTCTGCTCAGTGATGCGAATAATCACCATACCGGGTTTCAGCTCTGCAATTTTAATGAGGTCAGACATACAACCTCCCGAGGCCAAAGCCAGTCACCACAGCAATCACAAACAACAATATCATCAGCCATTTACGCTGACTTTGAATACGCTGGCTCACCACATCTTCGCCAAGAATTTGTTCTGCTGCGGCAAGGAATACAGGTTTCTTCACTACTGCATGCTGTTTGGTGAATGACAGGGTCAGTGCGCGGTCACAAAGCAAGTTAATTACTCTGGGAATGCCCCCTGTGATTTGGTGAATGGCTTTAATCGTCGACGGGCTGAAAATGCTCACATCCCCTTTTGCCACACTTAAGCGGTGTGCTACGTAAGAAGAAACTTCCGGTGCGGTGAGCGGTAACAAATGATAACGGGCGGTAATACGCTGAGCCAACTGCCGTAGTTCGTTTCGCTTCAGTAACTGTTGTAATTCAGGCTGTCCTATTAACACCACCTTCAGCAGTTTCTCACGGTTGGTTTCCAGATTGGTCAGTAAACGCAGCTGTTCCAGCACTTCCGGCATCAGATGCTGTGCTTCATCAATCATCAGTACCGTATTCATGCCAGCCTGATGATTGTCAGCCAATTTTGCCAGAATACGATCAGTAAAATATTTCAGACTGGCCTTGTCCACATCATAGGGAATGCCCAGCTCGTCGCAGACGGTGGCCAGCAGTTCAAGAGCAGACAACGTGGGATTTAAAATCATTGCTACCTGTGTATTGTCAGGTAAATGCTGCAACAATTTCCGGGATACCGTGGTCTTTCCGGTGCCAACCTCGCCGGTCAGCATCACAAAACCGCCGCTTTCGCGCAGGCCAAAGGTTAAATGTGCCAGTGCCTCTTTGTGGCGCGGGCTCATATATAAATAATCGGGGTTTGGCGCTATGGAAAACGGGTTGTCCGTCAGTCCAAAATAATTCAGATACATGTGTTTGAGAGAGTTAGCAATTCACCGCGACTA
The DNA here is from genome assembly GCF_056160645.1 of Alteromonas sp. ABH4_456. NCBI lineage: Bacteria > Pseudomonadati > Pseudomonadota > Gammaproteobacteria > Alteromonadales > Alteromonadaceae > Alteromonas > Alteromonas sp. ABH4_456. The sequence continues at coordinate 18,688 of NZ_JBSWXO010000004.1, read as the reverse complement.
AACTAACCGGCCCGGGTGAATAAGTCAAAATCAAAGCCTTTCGATAAACAAAAAGCCTCTTAGTTCAGGCATAATGAAACAAAACAAACAGCGTGATGGGTTTATGGATGTTTATTTAGTGGGTGGCGCAGTGCGGGATGAATTACTCGGACGCCCGGTAACAGAGCGGGACTGGGTAGTAACAGGTGCCACACCACAGGAGATGCTCAGCAAAGGCTATGAACAGGTCGGGAAAGATTTCCCGGTGTTCCTGCATCCGAAAACCAAAGAAGAGTACGCCCTCGCCCGCACGGAGAGAAAATCCGGCAGCGGTTACACCGGATTTGTTTGTTACGCTGCACCTGACGTGACACTTGAGCAGGACTTAATCCGCCGGGATCTCACGGTAAACGCTATCACCAGAGACAAAGATGGCAACCTGATTGACCCTTACCACGGCGTTGAAGATATCGAAAGTCGTACATTGCGGCACGTGTCTGAAGCCTTCAGTGAGGATCCTCTGCGGGTATTCCGCGTTGCCCGTTTTGCAGCAAGGTATGCTTATCTCGGGTTTACCGTTGCAGATGAAACAGCGTCACTCATGCGCTCTATGGCTGACAGTGGCGAACTTGCCCATCTCACGGCAGAGCGTGTATGGAAGGAGACTATCCGTGCGTTGGGAGAAATGAATCCTGAAGTCTATTTTCAGGTGCTTGAAAACGCTGATGCACTAGGTTTCTGGTTTTTGGAGCTCATCCCGTCCCGGGCAAACTGTGACTTACGACTTCAGCGGGCAGCTGCCGTACAAAGCTGTGACGAAATCCGCTGGGCACTGCTGTTTGCAGACGTTTCACCGGAACAAACAGAGAAGTTATGTAAGCGGATAAAAGCACCCAACAAATACACCGGACTGGCGCTCCTGATCAGCCGTTTCAGCAAAAACTTTACCGCATCAAACCAGACAGAAGACTGGCTTGCCCTGTGTAATCAGTGCGACGCCTGGCGTAAACCGGAACGCTTCACTGACTTTATTGCAGCATGCTCACTGATAACAGAACCCTCAGATATGGTCAATGATTTAGCAACGGCACTGAATGAAGCGGTCAGCAAGGCTGGCAAGCTGAGCGCCAAAGCCTTTGTTGAACAGGGCCTGCGGGGACCACAAATTGGCGAAGCCATGGATCAGGCCCGTATGGAAATTATTGCGGAGTACCTGCCGGCAAATCAGTCCTCATAGCCAGTCATAAGATATCTGGTTAACGATTAATATCAGTCTAAATCACTTATTGAATAACAATATGCACACCCTGATACAACAGCTTCAGCAACGTTTTGGCTTCGACGGTTTCCGCGAAGGTCAGCAACAGACTATTGAGCAGCTTCTGGCCGGTCATTCTTCTCTGGCGGTGTTTCCTACAGGTTCAGGTAAGTCTTTGTGTTATCAGTTCACCGCGACACAATTGCCCCATCTCACCCTGGTGATTTCGCCGCTCATCGCGCTCATGCATGATCAGCTGGCATTTCTGCGGAATAAGGGTATTGCGGCTGCCAGCCTGGATTCCACTCTGAGCAAACAAGACAGCCAGCAGGTGATGCAGCAGGCCCGTGATGGCGAGCTTAAGATCCTGATGATTTCGGTAGAGCGATTTAAAAACGAGCGCTTCCGCCGCTTCATCGACAGCATTCCTGTATCCATGCTGGTAGTGGATGAAGCCCACTGTATCTCTGAATGGGGGCACAATTTTCGTCCCGACTATCTGAAACTGCCACGCTACCGCCAGTCGCTTAATATTCCACTGGTGCTGTTGCTCACCGCTACGGCGATGCGCCGGGTACAAAAAGACATGGCGCAGAAATTCGATATCGGCCTGCAGCACATCGTACAAACGGGATTCTACAGGGCTAACCTGGACATAGACCTGATTCCGGCACATAACACCGGTAAATTCCCGTTGCTCACGCAAGTACTTGATGAAACTGCCGGTGCCGGGATTGTGTATGTCACCCAGCAAAAAACGGCGGATGAACTTGCCGGACAGTTACAAGCAGCAGGCTATTCTGCGGTTTCTTATCATGCAGGCCTTGGTAACGACAACCGTGCTGCTATTCAAAATCGCTTTATGGCGGGTGAAACACGCATCATTGTGGCAACCATCGCCTTTGGCATGGGTATCGATAAAGCAGATATCCGTTTCGTGGTGCATTACGATCTCCCGAAATCCATAGAAAATTACAGTCAGGAAATCGGTCGTGCCGGACGTGACGGACAGAAAAGCCGGTGCGTACTGCTGGCCAGTCTGGACGGCATTAACGTGCTGGAAAACTTTGTCTATGGCGACACACCTGAAAAGCACGCCATTGACGCGCTGCTTAATGAAATCACGGCCAACACACAAAATGGTCAGTGGGAAACCAGGGCCTGGTCGCTGTCGCAAACCACCAATATTCGCCCTTTACCACTGAAGACGCTGCTGGTGCAGCTCGAACTCGCCGGCGCGGTTGAACCTGAATACAGCTACTACGAAGACGTAAAGGTAAAATGGCTGACGACTCCTGAGCAAATTACACAGCACTTACCGCAGGAACATCAGGGACTGTTCGACGCCATCGTCAGCCACACCCGCTTCAGGAAAATTTGGGGCGTTCCGGATTTCGACGCCCTTCAGCACCAAGGATTCCTGAGGGGAATGGTGCTGAGTCTGCTGGAGCAACTGGCTGACAACGGCCAGGCTGAACTGGAAACCAAACAACTCACCGATGTGTACCGGGTGAACTCCGAGTTAATCACCTCCGATCTTGCAGGCAACCTTTATCAGTATGCCTGCAAGAATGAAGGATCAGAAATTGCCCGTATTGCTACCATGCTGCGCTTTTTCAATCTCGACCGCTGTCTGAATCACAATCTGGCATTGTACTTCGGCGATCAGCATGCACCTGAACACTGCGGGCACTGCTCAGTATGCAGGGGACAATCACTGAGTCTTAGCCGTGATAACTCAGAAGCTCAGTCCGGCAATATCGCCACTGACATGCAACTGGCCCGCAACTGGCTTTCTGAAAAGCTTCCGGCACAGATGCTGACACCTGTCTTGCTGAGTCGCTTCATGGCCGGACTTACTCAACCCGTTTTCACCAAAATCAAGGCAAAGCAGCAGCCGCAGTTCGGAAAATACGAAGAGAAGGCTTATCACGTACTGCTCAGCTATGCCAATTCTGTTGTGAATGAATCTGAAGGCGCAGTTTCGGGATAATAGTTATCAAAACACAGCGGTGAGGTGCTACAATACGCCTTTATTTTCGCGACGCAAAAACACCGAATGACCTTTGAAGAATTAGAGCTTGATGACAGCCTCTGTCAGGCTGTTACGGAGATGGGATTTAAAAACCCGACTTCCATTCAGTCTCTCGTGATCCCGCCGGCGATGGACGGCAAAGATATCCTCGCATCGGCCCCTACCGGAACCGGAAAAACGGCGGCCTTTTTACTGCCTGCATGCCAGTTTTTACTGGATTTCCCACGTCGGGAACCCGGTTCGACACGCATCCTTATTCTCACGCCAACCCGTGAACTTGCCTTACAGGTGTATGAGCAGGCACGGGCAATTACCCGTTATACCGAACTGGTATGCGGCGTAATTACCGGCGGTATTAATTATGGTACTGACAGAGAAACACTGAGCCAGAATCTGGATATCCTGGTGGCCACGCCGGGGCGCTTATTTGAGCATATCGAGAAAGAGTCTGCGGATTGTCGCAATATTGAATGCCTTATCCTTGATGAGGCAGATCGTATGCTCGACATGGGGTTTGGTGCCATTGTGGGTCAGATTGCCTCGGAAGCCCGCTGGCGTAAACAGAACATGCTGTTCTCCGCCACACTGGAAGGGCCGGGGGTGAAGTTTTTCTCCCGCGATATTCTTAATGATCCGGTTGAGGTAGAAGCGAATCCTTCACGGAAGGAAAAAGCGAAAACTCATCAGTGGTATCACCTGGCGGATGACATGGCCCACAAACAGGCCATGCTGGTGCATATTCTTAAAAACGACATTACCAATGCGGTGGTGTTTATAAAAACCCGCGAGCGCCTGCAGGCACTGAAAGATTTTCTGATGTCAGAGAAAATTGAAGTGTGCTGGCTGCAGGGAGAAATGCCGCAGGATAAACGCAATGACGCCCTGCTACGGTTTAAATCCGGAAAAGTACCCGTACTGCTGGCAACCGATGTTGCTGCCCGTGGTATCGACGTACCTAACGTCAGTCATGTCATCAACTTCGATATGCCCCGCAAGGCCGATATCTACGTTCACCGTATTGGCCGCACCGGTCGTGCAGGCGCAAAAGGTACCGCCATATCACTGATTGAAGCACACGACTTCGACATGGTAGGCAAAGTTGAGCGTTACACCGGTGAACCGCTTAAATCCCGTTTCGTAAAAGATTTGCGGCCTAAGCACAAAGCTCCGAAAAACACCGCGAAGAAAAAGGCCAAAAAGAAAAAAGCCGCCACAGCGAAAAAGAAAAGTAAGTAATCAGTAAGGACGGTTTGATATGTCATTTCCTGAAAAAATTGTACTGGCATCCGGTAACGCCGGCAAAGTGAAGGAATTCACCCGCCTGTTTTCAGCGCTGAACGTGACCGTGGTTCCGCAGAAAGAACTCGGCGTGGAAGACGTTCCGGAAACAGGCACCACATTCGTGGAGAACGCCATTATCAAAGCCCGTCATGCAGCTAAAGTCACCGGCTTGCCGGCGATTGCGGACGACTCGGGGTTGGTAGTGAATGCACTTGGCGGTGCGCCTGGTATCTATTCCGCCCGCTACGCCGGCGCACAGGCCAGCGACAGTGATAACATTGATAAGTTGCTGGCAGCGCTGGATGGTAAAGCAAACCGCCGAGCACATTTCTTTTGTATGCTGGTGTTCATGCGTCATGCAGACGATCCGGTTCCGCTTATCAGTCAGGGTTACTGGCATGGCACGATTACGGATTCTCAGGCCGGTCACGGCGGTTTCGGATATGATCCGGTGTTTTATGTACCTTCCCATGAATGTACCGCCGCTGAACTGGACCGTCAGGTTAAGAATCAAATCAGCCATCGTGGTCAGGCCATGGCATTTCTGCTCGAACAAATGAGACAAACTTTTGCGTAATCCCTCACTGGGCCTGTATATCCACATTCCCTGGTGTGTTCAGAAATGCCCTTACTGCGACTTCAACTCACACGGGTTGAAGTCATCACTTCCTGAAAATGAATATGTCGCCCATTTGCTGGACGATCTGACTATTGACGCAGCCCGCGTAAAAGGACGCGAGATCACCAGTATTTTTATCGGCGGCGGTACGCCAAGCTTGTTTTCCACAGAATCCATAGCGACCCTTCTGGACGGCGTTAAACAACGGGTAGCGTTGTCTGAGCATGCTGAAATCACTCTTGAGGCTAATCCCGGTACTGTGGAAGCGGGACGCTTTGACGGCTATGCTCAGGCCGGAGTAAACAGGATTTCCATGGGGATCCAGAGCTTTCAGAACCATCACCTTAAAGCCCTTGGCCGCATTCACGATACTGACCAGGCAAGCCGGGCCATCACTCTGGCGAAGGCTGCACCGCTGAACAGTTTTAATGTTGATTTGATGCACGGCTTACCGGATCAAAGTATTTCCAATGCGCTGGACGATTTAGACCGTGCCATTGCCATGTCTCCACGCCATCTTTCCTGGTATCAGCTCACCATTGAGCCCAATACACCGTTTTACTCAAAACCTCCTGAGCTGCCCGATGATGATATTTTATGGGAAATCCAGTCACAGGGGCATAAGAGGCTTAAAGCTGCAGGCTTCGAACAGTATGAAATTTCCGGTTACAGCCAACCCGGCTTCCAGTGTCAGCACAATCTGAATTACTGGCGCTTCGGTGATTACCTGGGGATCGGCTGTGGTGCTCACGGTAAAATCACAGATATCAACAGCGGTGAAATAGTCCGTACAGTAAAAGTGAAGCATCCCAGAGGCTACATGGATATTGCCCGCCCCTACCTCGATACTTCCTCAACGGTAGAGAAAGAAGATTTAGCCTTTGAATTTTTCATGAACCGGTTCCGCCTTGTCGAACCCTGCCCCAAGCAGGATTTTACTGATTTTACCGGTCAGACATTATCTTCTCAAGAATTAGCAGAGCTTTCTAAAGCCCGTGAGCAGGGATTGATTGAAGAATCGGAGTTGCACTGGCAGGTGACGGCAAAAGGCAGACGATACCTTAACAGTCTGCTCTCAGCATTTGTTTAACGATTTATTCCGAAATAATAATGTCGTAAGGCTTCAGCGCAGGAATATGCTTGCGCAGCTTTTCTTCCAGGTTATTCAGGCGGTGTAGTTTGTCGCAGAACCACTGCGCTTTATTGTTCAATGATGCCGGCCCGGCTTCAAAATCCAGTTGCTCACCTACAGCCTCAAGCTGACGGGTGATTTCTTCCACCCTTTCGGTGCTTAAATCTACCCGGTTTTCATCCATGCCGCCAATGGCTGAAAGAATACCGCCGATAGACATAGAGATAGCCTGCTCCAGTTCAGCTTCAATTTCACTGTCGACAAAGTGATCGACACTTTCCAGTGATCCCGGGCCGATAAAGTAATGGTTGCTGGCATGACGGAACTTGTCTTTAACACGGTTACGCACGCGCTTCATTGCGTGCTGCAGCTTTTCGTAACTTTCGTGATCGGTTCCCACCAGCCCCTGATATACGTTATCCACGGTATCGGCTGCCAGATCTACACCTTCTGTCGCCAGAATAATCATCTTGGGAACAACGTAATGCAGTCCCCGCGCATAATCACGGAGCCAGCGGCGCTCGGGTACACTCAGGTTTTGCCAGCGACCTTTTACGAACAGCTGATCCTGGTCGTTGATTTGAACGACAGTACGGCTCTTATCAAGGATCCGTAACTGATGTTCGTTAACCACCAGACCATAGGCAAAGTCAATGTCACAGGATATATCTGCTGACGCACAAAAAGGCACCGTGGTGAAAAACACCAGCGGAACTCGCAAAGCAGATAGTAATTTTCGCATTCTCATGCGTAGCATTGTGTACGCCTTGCCCCTAAATAAAAAGCCGCGACAAGTCCAACCTGCTAAAATTCAGGTTGAATAAATCGCGGCATTATAAGGGCTGTTAACGGCTAATCAAGCTGTGTACGCACTAAACGCACGTAAACAAATCTGTCCTTTTCTTTGATTGAGTGACTGGCGTTAAAAAATGCGACTACCCAGGAACGTACCGGATCTTCCAGTGAAGGCGTTGATGTCCAGAAATCATCCGGCGGTGTATTAGGGAAAATAGCTTCGTTGATCGCAGGGCGTACACACAAGCGTTCAGTAATAGTAGACAGCTCTTTGATGTTAGGTAAACGCAATCCTGCAAGATCAACGGCATCGGCTTCCTGCGCAGCAATGAGTGCTTCCTGCCAGTTATATTTAGTGGCGGTGCCTGTGCAGGTTGTCCCGTTCCAGGTCTGACCCAGTGAGCAACGCTGCCAGATTAGCTGAGTTTCAATATGCAGAACTTCGCCGTCACCCAAATCTTCAAAATCGTCCTCGCCGGCGGTTTCAATACCATCACCCAGACAGGTCTGAGCCATTAAAGACGCCGAAAACAGCCAGCATAACAATACAAATACAGGTTTCATGCTTATCTCCCTGCCCGTACCAGACGCACCCGCGCCGGGCTCGATTTGATTAAGAAGTTATCCAGGCCGGAAGCAAAATCCAGTGCCCAGGCATTTTGTGCCGCATCACCGGACACGCCGTCAGCACTTGGCATGCGGGTCCAGTACCATAACTTGTCTTCACCGGCTGCCAGTGTGCCGGCGAAAGGAAAGTAGTCATCATCAAGCATCACGCCGCTGGGCTGGCCAAAATGTATAATCGACATCAGCTCCTGATGTGTCGGCATACGCCAGTCGTAGAACCCGCACAGGCCCTGAGCGTTTACCGCACTGACATACGCCTGGGTGTTACAGTTAGTCATTGTACAGCTGGCGGTAGTCGTAGTTTGCGGGCCCTGATAACCTCCGTTTTGCGCAGAGAAGAACCAGGAATAGGTGTTATCTGCATCACGAAGTCCGGCATCGTCGGTTTTCTTCTCCCAGATTAGACCGGTGATGTTATCGCGTACACAAGACCAGGCCTGCGACGTATCGTCTTCTTCATCACCGTTGCTATTAAGTTTGGTGAAATCAAAACCCGCTTTACCACGGCCTGCCTTTTCGAGGAAACCGGCAGCACTGATCACATCACCGCCCCGCTGTCCGTCCTGACCGGGAAAATCGTTCTGCTGGGTATTGGCGTAGGCTGTATTGTTCGCCTGCACTGTAACGCCGGTGTCGTTTAACAAAGGAACGGGCATGGGACGGACGGTAACGAAAATTTCGTCATAGACGATATGACCGAAGGCATCACTCACGGCAAGGGTATAACTCATTTGCGTTTCTACATCGACCTGCGGCGCAATCGCATACGTTGAAAGAGCATCTGCATCGCGGACCATACCGGCACTGCCTGACGCATCCCATTCGCTGAGTAGCGGTAAACCGGCGGATACCGTTGTGCTTGCAACGCCATTGAGGACAATCCGCTCACCGCTGAATACCGCCTGGTCGTTGCCGGCACTGACCTTTGGTAAGGTCTGGCTTTCTGACAATGTATTCAGGGTAACAGTGGCGGTATCTGTGGCACCTTCTGCATCAGTAACAGTCAGCGTCAGTGTCAGCGCCTGCGCACTGGTTTCCACCGGCATAGTAATGGTTATCGAAGGCTGATCAGTGGCGATACCATTTAAAACACTGTTACCTGAAGTTTGTTGCCATTCCCAGGCTGCAATGGGGTTTGCTGAATCCGGAGCATCCTCGTCTGTACTGGCCGACCCGCTCAGCTCCACGCTACTGCCGGCAGAGTATGTATTCTGCGGCTGACCGGCTTCCTGCTGCGGCGTAATCACAGCTGTCGGTGACACATTTACCGGCCTGACCAGAATATTTAAGGTGTCAGAATCGCTGTTACCGCTGCTATTGGTGACAGTCAGGGTAACAACAAACGACGTGTCTGTGGTAACGACAGGTGCAGTAAAAACCGCGTCTGCTACTGTATTGTCATCCTGCGTGATAGTGGCAGAAGGCGTCACAGACCAGCGCCAGGTTGCGCCGTCGGTATTGCCTGTAGCACTGCCACTCAAACTGGCGTCTGTGGCCTCCAGAACTTCAATGTCGGCACCGGCATTCACGTAAATCGCATTGGGATTAGCGGGCGTGCCACCGGAGTCACCACCGCCGTCTCCGCCGCATGCACTCAGCATGAGACTCATCAAGAAAACGGTGAACCCGTGCCGGCACGGAAGGTGTGGAGAAATTCGAAACATCACGTCGTCTTACCCTCTGAAAAAGAAAACGCCGGTGTATTCAGTTTATTGTGGTGAACGTCTTTCCCTGCGTTCTTCACTGCTCACCTGCAACGCTTCAAGTTGCTTTTTACCGGACGCGATATCCGTCATATCGTAAATCATTACGCTGATATGGTCGGTTTTCCCGTTCGCCGATGTTAAAGGTGCCAGTGTGATATTCTGATACATGTACGGCTCATTACCTGTAATCGGCCGGTAATTGTGAAACTTGAACAAATGAGGCCGCTGTTCCCAGGTCATGAATGCCCGGGTTTTCAACTCGAATACAGGTTTGCATTTTTTCGCAAACCAGCTTTCATTGATGTGAGGGAAAATGCTGAATAAGGTTTTGTCACGCACTTCGCTGGGTAAGAGCCCGCTGTGGCTTTCCATGAAGCCATTCCATACCTTTACCTGAAATGCTCTGTCCAGAACGATGATACCAACATCAACACTTTGCAGCATATCCATCATCCAGTGGAAAGACTGCATTTGCTCTAATTCACTGTCCTGCATTACATATCCTCCAGTAAATGAGCAAGTTTGGCGTTCATGGTTTGCATAGAGTCTTCGGTGAAAAGAATTAACAGGTCACAATTCACATTGTAGCCTTCCAGCCCGTAACTCAGTTCAATTGCCAGAGTACGTTTCCACTTCACCTGATTAGTCTGAATAATATCAGTAATCGCACGGTGCTGCCCCAGAACAATGGGCTGCCCCTGTGCAAAAGTCACGTCCATTTGTTGCGCCAGGCCAGTAAGGCAGGTGCCGATAAGAATACTGGCCGCATCCATTAGCAACTCAAGCTGCAACTGATCGTCCACATCCTCCTGCACATCGAGAATTTTTGCCACATCTTCAAAGCTTGAGTCACTGAGAATACACATGACTTCGCCGCGGATCCCTGAGCCGATAAAGCCCTGACACACTGCCGTTACCTGCTCATGGCTGTCTATATCCGACAGCATCATGCGCATTTCAGATGCTTCAATAAGATTCACATTGGGAATAGGCAGGTGAACAAACACATTCATCGTCCGCGCAAGGTGGTCACCCGCCCGTCCCATGGCAATATTAGTGATTTCCTGATAACAGTCGCGGATATCCGGATCCAGTTCAACGGACTCTTCAACTTCCGGCTCGTTTTCCAGCAAATTATGTTTAACCAGCACGCTTTCCAGCGTTGCAGGGTCCACGGGCTTGCGAATAAACTCCAGTGCTCCCAGCCGGGTTACCCGTTCATGAGCCTCGGGCTGTATATCCCCGGAGATCACAACAACTTTGGTTTTCAGCCCCTTATCCTGAATGGCCTGCAAGGTGGCGTATCCGTCCATCACCGGCATATTCAAATCCAGTAATAACAGTTGTCCTTTACCCTGCTCTATAGCGGCGACCGCTTCCTGACCATTTTTGGCGAAATGAACAGCGACACCCCAGTCAGGCGGCAAGCACTTTGCTACCTGTTTGCGTGCTACCAGCGAGTCGTCACAAACCAATACCGAAATCATGTAAAAAGAATACCTTCCTTTAGCCTTCGCAGAATTGCGAAATCTTTTGCAGAAATTGTCTGACCCTGAACATTGTACACCGTGCATACAACAGTTTTCAGTCAACTGAATCCCTTATACATTGATAGCAGGATTCTGAGTAATTTCCATTCGTCATTGGTGTAACACGGCGGTTATTTTTTAACGCAGCTTACTGCTGATGACTCTGTTACGCGAACAATAAAGGCAGGATAATGGCCGTCATGATGCCGTTCAGACACAAACCTAGTGTTGCCAGCGCGCCGGTGCGCTCACTCATTTGCAATGCTTTGGCGGTCCCCACTGCATGACACACAGCCCCCAGCGCGACACCACGGGCTTGCGGCAGAGTGACATTTAACAAGTGATAGACTCCCGGCGCAATTACCGCCCCCACGATGCCTGTAGTAATAACGAATACAGCAGCCAGCGCAGGAATACCATTGATTTGCGCAGTCGCCTCCATTGCCAGCGGCGTAGTAATGGACTTCGCCAACATGGTCATCTGAATAGCCAGCGGTGCATCATAAAACCACACTGTCAGCCATGCTGTTAACGGTGCGATAACGCCGGCAAGAAATACCGCCAGAACCAGACGCCAGCCCAGTTCACGAATTTTTTGCCACTGGGCATACATAGGGATCGCCAGCGCTACCGTGGCCGGCCCCAGTAACCAGTGAATAAAGCCCGCCTCATGCTGATAATTACCCGTTCCCTGCCCGCTTATCAAAATAACCATGCCGGTGATCACCGCAGTGACCAGAACAGGGTTCGCCAGCGGATGTCCCCGGGTTCTGCGAGCAACGGATAATGCGAGTAAATAGGCCACAATGGTTATACTTATCCAGACTAATCCCGTTGCCGAAAAAGAAGGCACAACGAGCGCAGAGACACTTGCAAACCAGTCATTAAATGCCTGTACAACAGTCATAAGCCAGGATCTTCTTCTGAATCCACAGCAACAGATTGCAATAAACGTTGCGCTATCCACCCGCTGAGGCCCAGGCTGACAGTGGTTGAAACAATGATGGCTAACCCGATGCCGGTAAGGCTTTCATTGATTTGCTGCCAGTAGACGCCAACGCCCAGCACAGCAGGAACAAAAAGCATCGCCATATGCCTTAACAGCGGGGCCCCGCCCGATATCAGCACGACAGGGGTTTTCCTGCGGAGAAACTGAAAAGCGAGCAACATTAAGAGTCCGGCGAGTGTGCCGGGGAACGGCAGTGCTAATACTCTTACCAGCATCTCCCCGCCGAAATAAAAAAGAAAGATCGCAGCCAGACCGGCAAGCATGTGCAGCAGGTTATTCATAGGCGTCCGTGTTAATGGAGATAAGGCAGTGTATCTGACAGAGTCCGGGTCTCACAACCGACAATGGTCTTAGTTCGAAGTATTGATACGTGATGTTCTCATCGCATAATGCTGACTTATCTTAAGTTTTATGTTGCCAGACAAGTGAATAAACCGGGGGCGCTTGCAACATTCATCGATTCTGACAATAGCAGTACAATTAATTATGGCTGAGCGGCTGATACGCGTAAATTGATCCGGCAATTTGCGCTGCATATCACAGAGCGAGCAACGGACAACATGATTTTCAGACAGACAGTGCACAACTAGATAGTCCCCTGCAGCTTCTATCCAAATGATGTCGCCATATTCAAGATATGTCCACTCACCCGCACAACGTAAACTCAGACGACGTTCAAAACCCGGGTGGTTAAGTTGACGGTTCAACCTCGCTTTCAATGCGCTTACGGAAATACCAGCCTGGAGCGAAATAGTTTTACAAGCGGATTCATAACCGGCGCGTTCCGTACGGGCACTGAACAGTGCGTGCTGATGTTGCAGACAAGACCGGACATTTTCCTTTGAAGGAGGCATAGAGATAAATCCTCCAGCATTGATAGCGAAGGCCTTTAAAGCTTCCTCATTTGTACTGCCGGCAATAACAAGTGGACATAGGTGAGGGCCGGTAACAGCAAAAGAGTTGAGACAACTTATTAATATTGAGTTGCGGGAACCATTAAACCAGTAAAGTTCTTCGGGGGTACGGCATATTGTCACACATCCAACCTGCGGGATATCTTCTAATATCAGCCTGAGTGACGAATGATACTGCTCATTCTCAATCATCACCAGTACACTAAGCAGGGGTAGCGGACCGGCTACAACTTCTGTGTGGCTGCCGGTACCGTTTTGACTTTCCATGTTCGTACCTGCCGGGGTTAACGCCGGGCTGTTAATGTTTCATCCTGAAGCTTCAGTCGTCTCGCGATCAATTCACTGGTGTCCATTGCACGGTGGCGCTCTGCAAAGGACATCATATCTTCACCATTACAGACTAATCCTTCATGAAGAACTTTCAGTGACACCCTCGAATCTCTTACTGCGTTTTTTAAAGCACGGGTATCATCCTTACGGATAGCATGACATACAGATACAAGGCTGCTCTCAAGCCATCTGGGATAGGTTGCGGCAATTGCATTTGAGCTTGTCACAGGAATAATGAATGACGCGCTGGTGATAACAGCGACAATTAACGCGGTGTTGGGTTTGGGAAGTTTAGATTTCATGGTCGTCTCCTTGTTAAAATCACCTTCCATCAGGTCGATGGTCAGGATATTGATAACGTAGAGAAGTGTTGTTAAAAGGACTGTGAAGAATCGATGAATCGCAAAGTTTTGAGATCTTGCGATGAACAACATTTTTTTGCCGTTCACTTATCGGCAACAGAAGGAATACATCGTGCTAAAAACACATTTTGTCACATTCATATTTAGTACGAAGATGAGTAAAAAACGAGGGAGGAAAAGAATTAAGCAGGTCAGTTCAGGTTCTGTTTGAAAGCGGCCCGGGATATTTGCCGGGCTCCGGAAGGTGTAGTTCAATGGCAGATCAGAAAGCGCTGTCCTGATGCACTTTAATGAACATAGGCGTTTCAGCTTTGCTGTAATCTACCTTGTATTCTTTACCATTCAGTGTCTGAATGAACACCAGTGTTTTTTCGTCACCGAAGACATCGCCGGTTGTAATATCAACCAGCTCCATGTCCATCATTTTGGCTTCACGCTTATTATCAGGGATTTTTCCCTCGTAGCGCTTAATACCTTTATAAGTCACGATTACCGGCGGATTTTCGTCACCGTTAACAATCAACAAATCAAACTTGCGAACTTTGTGGATGATTGTATTGCGGCCACTCACCAGGAAGGGCTTCTCAGTCATTCTTATCTCCATGCTGGCTGGCTAAAATTAGTGTAAAGGAAAGATAGCAAAGAATCTGAAACCTTGCACTACGCCACAGGCAAATTTCGCCTTAAACCACCGACTTACGTTCATACCCTCAGGATTTCAGGTATACCTTTTCAGGCGCGTCCCAACGCAACCATTCCCTGCCGGTGAGATTTTTCATGACTTTTTCACAGCTTTTATCGTGAGAACCGGCCATATTACATTCCGTAACCGCTTTTAAATCAACGCGGAACAGAATTTGTTGCAGCTTCGCCAGCAAGCTGAGGTCCGACACGTTCTGGGCCATAGGTAACTTCACCGTTACACGATTGGGAAACGCACAATCTGACGGCTTCGTTTCAGCATTCACTCCATTGCATCCTCCGCTGGCCAGTAAAAACGACCAGATGGCGCCCGGCTCGCGGGTATTTTGTAATTCCACACGGAAGAAGTTATGTCCGGCATTCACCGACTGGTACATCGTTGGTTTGTCCAGCGGCGGTGTTTGTTCCGCCGGCAATGAATGGTTCTCATCAAAATTAAGCCCCATCGTCAGGCGCAGTTCTGTAGCTCTGCTTAGCAAAGCTTCATTGGCATCCAACAGAATATGATTGTTATTCAGCTTTTTATCGCAGGCATGATGAAACTGCAAAAAGGCGACTTTATCTGACTGCCAGTCGTTATTGACGAAGTTCAGTGGTACCCATCTGCCCTCCACTTTCACTTCCGGTTGGCTCAGATAAAAAGCCAGATAGTTTATTTTCCACAGATCTTTATCCACCGTGACTTCCCAGGCACAGTCTTCACCTAATGAGAGGTCGGTAAATTCCACGGGGATATCTCCGGGGGCTCTGCTGCTCCCGAACAGATCGCCGCAGCCTGTCAGCATCAGAAAAGCCGGGATCAGGAAAATCCATTTCATGTTCATAATTACGCTTAATTTAAAACTTACACCGCCACCATAGTGAGCGGGCAGCCACCATTTCGTCAACCAGACAAAAGACTAACGGGGCAAAGAATGAGGTGCGCGGAAGCCATACGCTTTTTACTAACAACTTTAACCGCCGGGTGTTACAACTGCAGGCTGAACAACTTTTCGCCAGGCAATTGAATTCACAGGCTGTATAGGGTGACAAGCCACAAAAAACTGCTTATACTTCGCCCCGCTTGTAAAAACCAGTGCGCAGTTCTGCAGCAAACACTGGCTCTCCATACAAGCTTCTTAAAGTTAGAATGGCCCTATAGCTCAGTTGGTTAGAGCACACGACTCATAATAAGTTGGGGCTGATGGAAGATTGGTAAATTAGTGTATATACTACAATGAGTTACAACTACACTACGGCAACGAAGTTTTTGATGTAAGTCCTGTGTAAGTAAGTTACAAGATTACGGCCCTATAGCTCAGTTGGTTAGAGCACGCGACTCATAATCGCTAGGTCCCCTGTTCGAGTCAGGGTGGGGCCACCAAAACAAAAGCCCCCGATGGCGTTGTCTTCGGGGGCTTTTTTTTGCTTACGATTTGTTATTACTGACTACAAAGGAATTCGTAGCACTAAATATGTTTGAGGGTCGAGGAGATCATTTCCTCGACATATCCAATTGCAGTGTTTAATGAGGGTCTATACAGAGTTGGATGTGCGCATTGATTTCTAGTAGATAGATGCCCATCATAAATTCTAAGCTCGGGTTTGCTGATAAGTTTTAACAGTTTAGCAACTTCTAAAATCTGTCCCTCGGGAAATCCTTCCTTGAACTCATTTAAATCTTTAAATTCCCACTTTTTCCGCTCGACTCTTATTTCAGTTTCATAATTTAAATAAAGTTTTTCAGCTAAAACGTTAAAAAAGCCAGCCCACGACATTACAATAGCAGCTCTATATAATCCTTGTTCTAAGCAAACAATTGCTTCCTTAAAGTAGTCTTGAACATCTGCAGGCGAACCTGACAGCTTTTTCAAAAGGTCTTCTAGATGAATAACTCTCGACTGGGAAAGCTCGTGAGTTGCAAGAACTTTATGTGCCGCTTTAGACGCGGCGTTAGCCTTTACTACTAATTTTTTTAGTTCCATCTTTAGATTAATCTGCTAGTAGATTGTCCTTTAAAGCCTTAAAAAGTTTTTCATATACTTCAGCATTATCTGTTTCCGGCAGATGAAGCTGAATATTGATTGCAATTTGAGGAGATTTAGTAAGTGATGAAAAGTCAACAGTCTTCGATGGAGTAGTGTTTTCGTTTTGAGGCTTTACATCAGATACTTTTGCAGGTTCTATGCTACTAACATTACCTTTTGCATCTGAGTCAGAGGTTTGTTGGAGGTTTTGCTCCGAGCTCTCTGGTGTAGCGACTTTCAATATACCCTCGTGGTTTATTAAAAGGCCACCTGCAAGCAAAACTTCAACGACCGTTCTTGAGCCAGTTTTGTTTTTACCGGTAGAAGGCTGACCAGAAACATATAAAATGTGAGTTGATAGCTCTTCAGTAGATTGTCCACCTTTTATTCTAACTGTTGTTACTAATTGGGATATTGATTCACTGGTGCTTATTGCCTGATGCCAATACCTTTTTATATCATTGATTTGCTGATGTTCTAACGCTCGTGCAAGATTTTTCCCGTTTTCAGTAATCGTTTTAGATGCTCCAGCGTTCAACAACCCCCTTGTGCCTGTTCTGACGTGTAGGCTCTGGACCTTTAATTTCGTCCAGCTCTGACTTTACGCGGTACAAGGTTGCTTTAGGAGTGAGTTTGCCATTCAGTTGCATCATTGCCTGAATGGCCTGACGCTCCATATCAAGCGCTTTCTGCCCTACAGCTTCCGCCCGGTATTCAAGGTAATACCTGGCAACGTCTGGTGTCAGTGACTGAAGCCCGTTTACTTTGTTTTCCTTTGTCCACTTGGCTACAGTTTTAAGAGCTTGTTCGTAATTACGGGCTGTACCATATGACTTGATAATTCTTGCTTTTGTCAGCCCTTTAACGACATTTTCCGCCTGCGTTTCCGCTTTGGCAAACTTAGGCATTTCTGTCCAGCCAACGTTTCACCGTGGTCCAGTTTACTACAACACCTCTACGAACAAGCCAGCGCTGAAGCTCCGCTTTACTTGCTCCCTCTTCATAGAGTTTACGCAAGTGAACACTGTACTTGTCTAGCTTCGACGGTTTATGCCGCTTTCTGGCGATTAGTCGGGTCTCGGCTTTGAGCTGAGACACTTCATGTACTTCATTAAACATTATGTCATTCCTTAGGTTGTAAGATTAACTGGCTGTAAACAGCTCAGCGACACTTAAGCCTATTCGCCCCTGTTTAGCGCATAGCGCAAGGCTCGGACCGATCTCGCCTGGGATTTAAAAATCAAAATAGATAGAAACGGCAGCAATTAAGCGCCGAACTTGAGCGCCGAACTTGAGCGCCGAAAATGCGGCGCGGCATGACATATATAGAAAGACGTGAGGGTGCCTCACTACGTGGAAACGGCAGCTGGAGAGCGCCGACTTTTTTCGTTGCCCGAACGGGCTAGTGATTTAAAGATTACCTGCATATAAATCAGGATGCAATCTGCAAATAAATTTCTGCGTGTAAGCGCCAGAACCCAGACGCCCGCTATGTTGAAGGCGATTTTTCGACTTCGACATAGCGGGCGGCGGAGCGCCCGAATAAAAGAGAGGGATATTGCTCATGATGCCTCTGTTTTACGGGTGGGTTCTTAGCGAAATTTACCAGGCAATCAGGCAAATAAGATGGAAATATAGTAAAACATGAAAAGGCTTATTATTGGGTTCACGATACTTCGCTATTGTCTGTTTTGATGAAACTCCAATATCGCTTCAGCTAAATCATCTTCCACACAAAACAGAAATGCAGTGGGCACGTTAAGCACTGCACTTAAGGACAGTACCGTTTTAAAGTCTGGTGTATGAACACCGCGCTCGTACTGATTCATGCGCGCAGAGGCTACAAAGTTGTCCATCCCTGCCTGTATCCCTAATTGCTTTTGGGATAGACCTACCCTTGTTCTTGCCTGGTTTAACCGTATTGGGAACGGCGAACCATCATTTGCTTTCAATTAGTGTACGACATCTGCTATTGAAAACTAAGATTTTCTTAGCTTTAATAGCACCTAGATACTAAGGAATACTTAGCCATCAATTTGGCATGCCAAATTGAGCCTGGAGGTAAAAATGGGATTCGAAGGTTTTTTAGGGATTTTAGCGGTTGTCGCTTTATTCGTCGTAAGTGCCTTTTTTGGCAGTGATGGAACAGACAGCAAAGGAAATGAACAATTGGATAAGCTGGATGATGGTATGGGAAAAGTTATCGCTGATGGTGAGCACATGACTCGTGAAGAGGCTGAGGATGCTCAGGCGCGAGGAGAGCTGCGTATTCCGTTTTACTTGAACAGCCATTCCGGTTTTATTTGAACACCCCAGATCAACGCATCGTTGGCTAGCTGATTTTTACCTTAAGTGTTCAAGTGGCGTCAACGGTCGCCAGTGTTTTTCTCATTGACTCTCCTTT